>JAKFDK010000111.1:0-19581 GCA_036676195.1 Clostridia bacterium
CGCCTGCCAGGTGGAAGCCCCAAGCGGCTTCCACTCCGGCCCAGACCAGGAAACCGCCTGCTGGCTGTGCACGGTGAGACTGAGGGTTTCGCCCGGCCCGGCCGTACTGCCGGGGGTGGGGGCGAGCGTTCCCATTGGGGTCGCGGTTGCAGCGATGACGCCGGCTGGATAGGTCGGGCTTGTGTTACCGCTACTGTTCTGAAACTGGGCGTAGACGCTCTTCGGTCCGTCCCCGGCCGGCAGGGTATGCAGCACCGGGGTGGCATAGGGCTGCCAGGCACCCCAGGTGGCTCCGTCGTTGCTCAGGCGCATCTGGGTGATTCCGGCGCCGCCATCCTGCGCCTGCAGGTCCAGCCGCACGGTCACGGCCTGGCCTGGGGTGGTGGCCCGCCGGCTCCCCGCCGCCACATCCTGCGGCACTACCATCGCTGTGGTATCCTGGTCCCAGTTCAGTACGCCGCTGCTGTAGCCGGCAGCGATTTCGGCGTCGGTCCGGGCGCGGGATGAAATGCGCACATCGCCCATCTGGCCGTTAGCGAAACTACCTGACCAGGTACCGACGAAAGCCGTTGCACCTATTCCAAGCGGAACAGAGCGAGTCGAAGTCGCCTCCAGATTCCCGTTCACATACAGCTTGCGCCCGGCCGGTGACCAGACAAAAGCATAATGGTACCAGGTATCGGGCTGAATCACGGTCGTTCCGGCGTACGCATCCTCGTTGCTCCCGTTGCCATCCCAGACCGCGAGTCTACCCCCATGTGTGCTCATGCCCCGCATGATCAGCAGTCGCGGTCCGGGAAAGTAACTGCCGGTCGAAAAGACAGCGCCATAATGTGAGAAAGATACGTCGTTGAGCTGAAACCAGCCCTCTATCGTCCCTTCCACAGTAGATATAACCCCATCTGTCGGCAGGCTCAGGAGCTCATCCGCACGGCTGCTGTTCCCCGGTGTCCAGGTCGTGGCGTAAGGCAATTTCTCCAACTGTGCCCCGTCCCACCACAGACTCTCTCCGGTGGCGGCACCGAGCAGCTTCAGATCGACATAGCATTTCGTTGCGTTGGCAGGAGCCGTCCCCGTCACCGAAACCCTGCTCCAGGCTGAAGAGGCGTTGGTAGTGGTGCCTGCACTGGTGGAGAGATAACCCCCGTCGTCAAACCAGTAGATGACGGCAGTCCACTGCCTGCCTGCGGCGGCCTGCGCCCGGGCATACACACTGAACGTGTAGGTGGCACCGGCCTCGATATTGGTCTTGCTGTAACCGGTGTTGATCGTCACATCCCCATTTCCGGCCGCAACCACCTTGGCTGATGCGGAGCCGGTCCAGGCGTTGGACGTATCGCGGGTAACGGTGGTCGGCACCGATCCGCCGTAGTACAAACCGGTAGTATCCGTCTCCACGCTGGCCTGATTCGCAGTCAGCCCGTTGCTGGTGTAGCGTTCGATTACAACCCCCTGCCTGCCCGAAGGTTGCGTTGTGACCACCCGTGGCTGCCCGCTGCCCACCGGCATCCCGGTGGCGGGATGGTAGGCTTCGCTTGTCCGCATGAATCCACCGGGGGAGTACGTCCACCCCCCGATCGTGCCAGCCCCGCCGTTGATCGTCACCGAACCGAAGGTGGCTGATGCCTCCGCAACCGATATGTGTGGGTAGACACAGGTGACCAGGCTCCAGACCAAAACCAAAGCCAGGCGAAATCCCCGGGCTCTGCGGACAAACCACATGTGTTTCATGACCATGCTCCTGGAGAAGCAGTAATCGTATCAGGACTGCGTCAAATGTTCTCGCCAAACCAAAATAGTCACTATAAACATACCATTCATCAACTCACCTAAGATAGATAGGTCCGATCGCCTCTAATCGACAATACAGAATACTCATATCTCTATTGTTGTGGTTCTCAAACAATTTGTCTGCTCTATTGAAACTCTTCAAAAATAGTAGCTGTAAGGCTATACTTAAGCTAATCCAAATCTCTTAGTGCTACTTTTATGCTTAAGGAGCCTGCTCGCATTGCTGACCGAACGCCTGAAACTCACCGGACGCTGGCTCCTGTGGCTGATCCTGGCCTGGCTCGTGGTGCGGGGCATCGCCTCAGTCGTTGTCCCCACCTCCCCCGCCACCGCTCCCCCGGCCGGCGTCACCGCACAGCCAGCCGCGCCCAGCCCTGAAGCAGGGGTCCACGCCATGCTGTTTGCCCGCCAATACCTGACCTGGCAGCGGGGGCAGCCGGACGAACATGCGCAGCGCCTGCACCCCTGGCTGCCGGCTGACGCTGACCCCGAGGAAACCGTCAACGTGCGCGACACGGAAAAAGACCAGACGGTCCGGGACGCCTGGGTTTACCGCACCACCCCGCTGAGCAGCGACCGGGTCCTCATCACCGTGCTGGCCGAGGTCATCGCCAGAGCCGGGGACCAGCCGGACTCATCCCGCCTGTTGCTGCTCACCGTACCGGTGCTGAATACGCCGGCCGGACCTGCCGTGTATGACCTCCCTTCCTTTGTGCCCTTTGCCGTTGCGGCCCCAGCCCAGGGACCGGCCCTTACCGGTCAGGAACAGCCTGATGCCGGCGGCGAAGTACGGACCCTGGTCGAGGCATTCTTCAAGGCATATGCCGAGGGGGCAGACACCCGCTTCTTCCTCCTGCCCGAAACCAGAATCACCGGATTTCCGGGCGGCACCCTGACCCTGGCCGCTGTGCCAGGGGTACAGGTACTGAAGACAGCCGACACCACCTGGGCGATGGCCGAGGTGGTGTGGCAAGACGTGCCCACGCAGGCGCAGTTTCGCCAGCGGTATGCTCTGGAACTGGTGCACCGGGACCGCTGGCTGATCAAGGATCTGCTGCAGAAAGGGGTCTGAACCGATTGCGCCGCCAACACCGCCTGCTGGCTGCCATGACTGCCGCCGCTGCGTTTTTTCAGGTCTCCGTGGGCCAGGCCCTGGCCGCCGCCGCATCAGGCCCCTATGCCGCCCCCGGCCAGGTGGGCGGTGGCATCAACCCCGGAGATCGCATCGGCGCCTGGGTGACCCATAACGTCAGTGCCCTCTTTGCCCCGCTGCTGGGCGTCATCGGCCTGTATTACCTGGCCCGGCGGCAGTTTACCCAGTTCCTTTCCTTCGCCGTCTTCGCCGTCATCGTCAGCCTGTTCATCTACGGCGGGACCGAGTTCAAGGACTCCGCCGTCAGCCTGGCCAAATGGGTCATCGGCAAGTAGCCATGGAGCGGTTACGCTTACCCACCTACCGGCAGGTCTGGAGCCTGGAACGGGTGATCTACAAAATTGAAGGCGTGCGCCTGCCCATGGCGGTTTCCTTCCGGCAGGCGGGTGTGTTCGCCGCCACCGCCATCGCCATGGCCATTCTCAGCCGGGTGTCGGCGATCGGCGCGGTCTCCCCGGCCGTGCGATACATCCTGGTGCCGGCGCTGGTGACCTGGTATCTGACCCGACAGTCCCTGGACGGCCGGCCGCCGCACCGGTGGCTGTGGGTCCAGATCCGCTTCTGGCTGGGCCCCCGGCGGCTGCTGCGGTTCCGGGCGCCTGCCCGGGAGCCGCAGCGGCTGCGCATGCGCGCCTCTGTTTGGACCCGCACTGGCAGCACGGGCAGGGGGAATCCGGGTGCAGTTTCCGATCACCTTTCTTGAAGCCAACCTGGTCTTTAACCGGCAACGGGACATCTGGGCCGTCTACCGCCTGCAGCCGTTTCATTATGAACACCTGAGCGCCGACGAGCGCCTGTCCCTGCTGCAGCGCCTGACCCACCTGCTCGGCAGCCTGGAGGAGTTTCACGGCCAGATCCTGCTGGTTCCCCGGCCCCACCGGGTACAGGAGCATTTCGCGGCCCTGGGGGCACAGGCGGCCGGGGTGCTGGCGGAACCGGCCCGGGCCTACTGCTGTACGGTGGGGGACCGGCTGGCGCAGACGCTCCCGCCGGAATCGGCCGATTATGCCTACTACCTGTGCCTGCGCCTGCCCCTGACCGCCACCGCGGATCCCGCCGGCGATCAGGCTTTCTGGCGCAGCGTCTGGTCCGGGCCAAAGCGTCTGCTGGAAGAGTGGGCCGGTGTGGCCAGTGATGTGCGTACCGAAACCGAGGTGGCCACAGCCCTGGAGCGGGAGGCGTTGCTGTACCAGCGTGTCGCCCGGTTGCTCAGGGCCGAGCGGGCGGCCCCGGCCGAAGTGGCCTACCTGATCCGGCGGGCCTTTTTCCGTGCCGTGGGTGAACCGGCCATTCCGTCCGGATGGCAGCCGGAAGTGGAGGCACAGCCGGGTCCGGAGGGCCAGCTAAAGCTGCAGATGCGCCGCGCCACCCTGCAGGCCCTGGCCGAGGGCGAACTGGATTTGCGCAATCCCCGCCGGGTGGGAGTGACCCAGATCCATGAGGGGGATGAACGCACCGGATACACCAGCTTTGCGGCCCTGGCCGGCCTGCCTGATGAACTGGCCTTTCCCGGCGGTGAATGGCTGTACCACCTGCAGGACCTGCCGTTTCCGGTTGAGGTCTGCCTGCGCTGGCAGTGCGTGAGCCCCCGCCGGGCGCTGACCCTGGTGCGCCGCAAGAAGCTGGATATCACCGACCAGGGCGAGCACACCCGGCGGGCCGGCGAGGAACTGCCCCTGTCGCTGCTGGACGCCCATGATCAGGCGCAGTTGCTGGAACATGACCTGAAGCGGCGGCAGTTCCCGCTGCTGGAGGCCACCTGCCTGTTCGCCGTCTCCAGCCCTGACCCGCGGCAACTGCATGAACGGGTGCAGCGGCTCAGGGACCATTTCGCCGGTCTGCAGATGACCGTGGAAGTGCCCACCGGCGACCAGCTCGCCGCCCTGATGGACTTCCTGCCCGGCGCCCCCTGCCACCTGATCGACTACACCCACCGGCTGCCGCCGGAGGTCGTGGCTGCCTCCATGTTTCTGGCCACCCGCTCCCTGGGGGATCTTTCGGGCCCCTACCTGGGCCGGATCGGCCTGCTGAACAAGCCGGTGTATCTGGACCCGGCGCTGCCACCCCGCCGCAACCGCAGCGCCAGCGTGGCCTTTTTGGGCACCCTGGGCAGCGGCAAGAGCTTTGCCGCCAACCTGCTGGCGTACCAGGCGGTACTGACCCGGGGTGCCCGGGTGCTGATTCTGGACCCCAAGGGCGAGCGCGGCACCTGGCCAGACCTGCTGCCCGATGTGCAGGGGCACCTGCAAGTGATCCGCCTGACGCCCGGCGCCGACGACGACGGCAAGCTGGATCCGTTTATCATGGGCCAGGCCCTGCCAGCGGAAGAGTTAAAGGAGATCGGCAACCTCGCCCTCTCCCTGCTCAGCTTCCTGACGGGCGCCGGCACCGGCGACGAAAAATTCCTGGCCCTGATGGAAGCCGTGGAGCGCGTCAAGCGATCCCCGGTGCGCAGCCTGCGCCGGGTGGTGGCTGAACTGGCCGCCATGGGCAGTGACCAGCCGGTGGCCGCCGCCCTGGCCCGCTACCTGGAGGCACTGAGCCAACAGGCGTATGCCAACCTGCTCTTTGGCCAGGGCCATGAGCCCGGGCTGGATGTAACGGCCCCCATGAGCATTCTGCAACTGCAGCGGCTCAGCATGCCGCCGGCGGGCAAGCCCCAGGGGGACTACAGCCTGGAAGAATTGCTCTCGGTCGCCCTGATGCATGCGATTACGGCCTTTGCCACGCTGTTTACCCGCCGGGACCGCGGGGTGTTCAAGGTGGTGCTGCTGGACGAGGCGTGGTCGGTGCTGGCCAGTGCCCAGGGCAAGGCCCTGGTGACCAACCTGCTGCGCACCGGCCGGGCCATGAACAACGCCGTCTACCTGGTGACCCAGAACACGGCCGACCTGCTGGACGAAACGATCCGCAACAACATCGGCGCCAGGCTGGTGTTCCGGTCGCAGGACCAGACAGAGGTGGCTCGGGTTCTGCAGTTTCTGAACCTGGAGCCAAACGAGGAGAACGCCCTCGCCGTCCGGGGCCTTGAGACCGGCGCCGCCCTGCTGCAGGACCTGGACGGGCGTGTGGGCGTGGTGCAGATTGACGCGGTTCTGAGCCACCTGGCCCGCGCCTTCGATACCCGGCCGCCGGCACCGCCGCCGCCGCCGGGACCGGGGAGCGGCGGGCCATGAGCAGTCGGCGCTTGCGCTGGTCCGCCCTGGCGGCGGCTGCATGGCTGCTGGTGCTCCTGGTGGGCGCGATACCCGCCCGGGCAGCGGACCCGGTCCGGGCAGCAGATGGCGACATTCCGCCGCCGCAGCCTGCTTCCGGGCAGGCGGTTGCACTCTATGACCGGATACCCCTGTGGAACTACACGATCGACGGCGATAACTCATACCAGGATGCACCGGGCAAACAGACGTATGTAACGGTCAATGCCCTGCTGACTGCCAAGGCGTGGCTGGTACATACAGCGATCCGCACGGCTGAGTATGCCGCCGGACTGCATCTGATGGAGCCCCTGGCCGGGCCGGCGGCCGCAGTATCCCAGCGCCTGTCAGCGGAGTTCTGGACGCAGCCCTGGGTGACCGGCGGCCTGGCACTGAGCGGTCTGGCGGCCTTGCTGGCGGGAGCCGTGTACCGCCGCCGCAGCCGGGCCTACAGTCTCCTGGTCGGTACGGTTCTGGTCTTGGTGGCCAGCACGTGGCTGGCCGGGCGGCTGGATGCGGTGCTGAACTCGGCGGTCTGGTCGGCAGCAGGGGCCACCGATGTGGGGCTGCGGGCAGTGGCAGACGGTGCGGCCGCGCTGCAGCCGAGCGGCGGCCAGGCTGCAACCACCGGCCGACCCGGCTGGCTGATCCGTGCCGGCGGCGAGGCGTTGTGGGAGACTCATGTGCTGCAGCCCTGGGCGAACCTCGAGTTCGCCTCCATGGAAACTGCCAGGATGTATACAGCTGCAGACATGCCGGGCGGTACGTTTCTCAACCTGGCCCCCAGTGCACGCCAGGCTTTGTTCTTCCAGTTACCGGTGAGCCAGCGCCAGCGGGACTTTACCTGGTGGGGCGCCGACTTCACGGTGCGCCGGCTCGTTCTGGCGGCGGTGGGTTTGCTCCTGGCCGTCTTGGCGGCCGGCCCCCTTCTCCTGCTGGCCGGTGGGCTGGTGCTATACCAGGTTTTCTTCGTTCTGCTGCTGATGCTGGCACCGGTCTGGTTGCTGCTGGCTCTGTGGTGGCCGGGTGCGGCGGGGCGGTTGCTCAGGCAACTGCTCTGGCGCGGACTGGGAGCGCTGGTGATGCAGGTGGTCTACGGGCTCCTGCTGGCCATTGTGCTCTTGCTCCTGATGGTAACGGCGGACCTGGCTCCCCACTGGGGCTGGGTAGTAACGGCGATCCTGCAGGCAACCGTCAGTCTGGCTGTGTACTTTTATCGCCAGGAATGGCTGTACCTGTTTTCCGGCCGCCTCCGGTCCATCATGGCGAGGGATAGAGGCAGAACGGTTACTCGCACTGGGCATACCCAGTTTGCTGGGCCACGATCGGTAGCTGTGCCGACAGAACGGCCTGTCCATCTTTGGGCTATGGTTTCAACTACGGAAAGTTCGGCGGGTCACCAGCCGGTCGAGCGCCTCCGGTCTCCTTTCCCAGCCACCGAGACACCGACCGGGTCGTTCCTGCCGGCGAACGGCTTCCGCGAGGACGAAACACCAGCAGATTCAAGCCAGAACCACGACCCACTGACCGATTTCCGGGACAGGATGAACCTGCTGCGCACAGATATGCAAGCCAGACGGCCCGAATGGCCCGCTGTCCACGGTGGGGCTGCCGACCCGGCCCCCGCTGACACAAGCCTGGCAGAAGCCCTTCGAGCCCCACGCTCACCTGGGGCGCAGCGTCCGATCCAGCCCGGAGGACGTGTTCCCCCGCGCAGCCAGTGAGTCTGCTTCTTTCAGACGGGTACGCCCCCAGATTGGCTGAAAGATCATCCCGCAGGGAGAGACAGGTGTACAAGCTATTCCTCAGGATTCTGCTTTCCGTTGCTGTCGCGTCAGCGCTTCATGTTATGTTGTTCCCAAGCCGGGGAGCAGCTGGCAGCCTGGTGAGTGCAGCAACGTTTTCGCGCAGCAGCGCGGCCTACCATCCCGCTACAGGACTGCGTCAGCCCGTTGATGACGCCAGATACGGCAGCGGCAGATTCAGCCAGGGAATCCTGATTGAAGAGGGGACCATCAATCGCGCCTCTGCCAACCAGTCTGATCTTGAAACCGACGCCAGTGGGTGGTCAGCTTTCAATAGCGCCACCATCGCACAAGATCCCTCGGTGGCCTGGACCGGAAACGCTTCCCTCAAAGTGGTAAGCGCTTCCTCCAACCAGGGGGCCTATGCCCGCGTCCCCGTTACCCTCGCCAGCGGTGCGAAATATACCCTCCTCCAATCTTCTGACTGGCAACAAGTACAGATCACCGCTGTCGCACCAGTTGACACCTGGGAGGTCGTTCTGGTGCTGCAGGTTTCAGCGGAAACCGGTGTAGCATGGTTTGACGACATCCAGGCCGAGCCGTCCTTTGTCGCCAGCACCACCTTTTCCCCGGGGCCTGATCCAGACCAGGCCTACTATTACCGGGTGACGGGGTGGAACGGTCCGCTGTACGGTGCCAGCGAGCCCGTTCTCGCCGGGACTGCCGGCATGCCCGCCAGCGTGGGCACTTGGCGCCCGTAAACTCGTGCTCACAGATCTCCTACTCACAGATGGGGCCAGCTCCTTCCCCGAGGCTGGCCCCGATCTCAGTCGATCGCCCGATACCAGATGCCAAGCTGGTCAGAAAACCCGGCCAGCGTTGCCGCGGCGTTTGCGCTGGGGAGACTGTGCAGGGGACCGTTCCAGGCAACTGCACGGTAAAAGTACTGCTGCCAGTCCCTGGTTCCGGGCGAGTAGGCTTCGCCGGCCATAGTGGAAGGCTCGACTTGAATACCATCGGCCCACAGGGTGCCGGTGGTCTGTCTGAGCTGAACCCGCGCCTCGACCCACCACGTTCCTGCCGGTACCCACCCCGTGACGGACAGGCGGCGCCAGTTCGACGACCACCAGAGCGGATTGCTGGATGCCTGCCCCAGGACATTCCCGGCCCTGTCTACAAAATTCAGTGTGAGAACAGCTCCCCCGCCCCCATTGATCCCATGCGCCTTGAACCAGCCGCTGATGGTAAGTGGCTTTCCTGCCAACCCCGGACCACCAAACACCGTCTGGATCGCCTCATCGTCACCGGCACTGGTGCGGCTCATCTTGAGCGATGATGTTCCCCACTTGGAAGCAGAGTGATCCACCGTGTGGCTCCCGCTGCCGACCAGACTCCACCCCTCCGGCAGATCGGAGGAACCAACGACCGCCTCAAAACTGCCGTTGCGCACGCTGTTAACGGCATCCTGCCAGGTCAATTGCGTTGTCCGCGTCGTGAGAGTGTCAGTCAGTGCAGCCGGAAAGGCCGCGTCCCGGGAGCGGGTCAAGGCAAAAGCGGTTGCGGCCTCCCCGGTCCAGGCGAGCCGGACCTGCGCCCCGCCCACCGAGCTGGCCGTCAGTTCCGGCGCTGCTGGCAATGTGAGACTGATCAGATTGGAGTAACCGGTTTGACCGCCGGCATCACTCAATTTGACCCGCACATCGTAGGTGGCAGGGCTGACCGGAACCGGCCAGTTCACGGTGAAAGGCTGGCCAGGTGTGACCCCGCCCCCCGGCCCGGCCGACTGCCAGACGGAGTTGCCGACCGCTCGCCACTGCACTTCATTCCACGCCACCGCCCCGGGACTGGTCACCGTCAGGCTGAGGGATTCACCCGGACCCGCCGTGCTGCCAGGCGTGGGTGAAAGCAGACCCATGGTGGGTTCTGTCGCCACCACGATGCTGTCGGAATAGACTGGGCTGATATTGCCAGCCGCATCCCGGAACTGGACGGATACCGTTTTGGTTCCATCTCCGGTCGGCAAGCTGACAGAAACGGCGGCTGCATAGGTTTGCCAGTCGCCCCACGTCGTCCCGTCGACACTGAAGCGCATGGCCGTAACCCCGGAATGGTCGTCCGCGACCGGCAGGTCTACCCGCACAGTTACCGTGCCCGCCGTACGGGCGACCCGGGTCCCCACCGCCAGATCCTCGGGCACGACCAGGGCCCTGGTATCGCCGTCCCATGTGAACGGCTGCCCCCGGGTGAAGGATGCGCTGATGCCGGCGGCGTCCCGGGCATGAGCCGATATTCTGACCTCCCCGTGCGTCGCATTGAGATGTTGGCCGGTTCCTTCGGAGCCAACCGTAGCAGCACCGCCAAAGGCAGAGGGCAGCCTGGGGTTCGCCACGGTTCTCCACAGGACACCGTTGAGGTACATCTTGAGTTCAGCGGTACTCCAGGTAACGGTAAAGAGATTCCAGCCATCGGGCGTATCGGTATCGGGAAACCACGTGTATGAACTGGTGCCGTCATCCGCTCGGGTCGACAGGGCCCAATAAGCGGAAGCAGGTTCATGCCAAAGGGCGACGCCGTAGCCGCCCACGGCACGCGGGATGTCGAAGATGCGGCCATAGCGGGATGAGGTCAGTTGCCGCGTTTCCGCGTTCACGTAGACCCACTGCTCCCATGTGCCTGCGCTCGCCGACAGCACACCGGAAGTGGGAACCGATACCGTTTCGGCCGCCCGCTCGCCACCAGGCGCAATCCACGAACTGACGAAATCCCGGGGCTCAAGTTGGACCCGACTGATATCCACATACGTCCAGTCGCCAGTGAAGTTGCCGATATTCAGACCACGAAGGAAGGTATCGCCAGTTTGGACCCTGTAGGTGGCATAGGCCCGCTTCATGCCCATGCCCACGTCCTCGATCACAGGTGTAACGTGGTGGTGCCCATTAATGGTGAAGAAGCTGAATTGGAAGCCAATACTACTGCCGTCCGCTCGGAAGAAGAAGCTTTCGGTCCATGCCTGTCCGGCAGAAACCGAGAAATTCCTTTCCAAAATGATTTCCGTGTTGGCACGGCCGGTCTGGCTGTTCGTCCGCTGAACCCGCCAGGATCCGTCGCTCTGCTGAAGGGCAGAGGAATTGTTCAAGTCTGTCGCGTTCCAGGCATGAAGTTCAGACAGGACCGGGCCGGATATCACATTATTTGACCAACCTTCAACCAGGAACCCTGGCACTTGCGCCAATCGGGGACGGGCAATATCTATGTATGTCCAATTCCCAGTGAAATTGAGGATGTCCAGGGCGCGGATGTAGGTCGCTCCTGCTTCGAGCGTACGGGTGGCGTGCGCCCGCTTCCAACCAGCACCCAGATCCTCAATGGTAGCCGGCACTACGTGGTGCCCGTTGTTCGTGAAGAACGAGAACGCGAACCCAACCGAGGTGCCATCCGTCCGGAAGTCAAAGAACTCGGTCCAGGTTTGACCGCCGGCGGCTGGGTAGTACTGTTCCATGAGGATTTCACCATTCAACCGCCCGGTCGCATTGTTGGTACGTTGGACGCGCCAGGCTCCGTCCTTTTGCTCCGTAGCATAGGAGTTGTTCCAATCTTCACCGTTATAACCGTGAAGGTCAGCCAGATCTGAGGCTGCAATCACGTTGGACGTGTTGGGAACCAGCCGTGGTACCCCGGCCATGACTTGCTGATCGGTCACCGGGTTGGTGGCTGGAGTGGCGCGTGCAAAGGTACCGGTCTGATACGTCCAGCTTCCGGCATAGTCATCGCCGCCGTTCAGTCGAATGGCTCCTGTCGGTGCCGTGCTGTCCTGTTCCAACCTCGCCGCACCGATATCCAGGTAGGTCCAGTCACCGGTGAAGTAGTGAAGGTCAAGTGCACGCAGATGGTAAGCTCCGCTCTCCAGGGTGTAGGTGGCCACGGCCAGCTTCATCCCGTTGCCCAGATCCGTAATGACCGGAACCACGGTATGATGCCCGTTGTTCGTGAAAAAAGAGATCTTGAAACCGACGTTGGGGCTGTCAGATCGAAATTTGAAACTCTCTGTCCAGGTTTGACCCGCCAACGCTGGGTAGTACTTATCCATCAGGATTTCACTGTTCTGCCGGCCGGTGGCAGCGTTGGTACGCTGGACACGCCAGAATCCATCCGACTGCCGGACCGCTGCGGAATTGTTCAAGTCGGTCACGTTCCACCCGTGCAGGTCAGCCAGATCCGCATCAATGATGGCGTTTGCCCCGGCATGGGCCAGGTGCGAACCGCCACCAGTGACCTGCAGCATCAAGATCACCAGTACCCAGATCAGGACCAGTGCACGGGCTCGCCCCTTTCCGGAGGCCACAATCCCTTTCATGGCTGTCTTTCCTCCAGTCCCGTTGCTGTCACCTGCCAGCGCAGCCGGACCGCAAGCTCACGTCTCATGGGGTGGAACTGTGCCAGACTCCCAGATTCTCCGGGAACGCCGGCGGCACCGTTCCCGTAGCTGTGCCTGAGCCGCTGAACAATGGCCCGTTCCAACCCGTGACCTGGTAGTAATAAGCCGGCTGATCAGTGGGTTCAGGCGTGAATACAGCCGTGGGGAGCCGTGATGGTTCCACCTGGATACCATCGGCCCACAGGGTGCCGCTGGCCTGGAACAGTTCCACACTGACTTCAACCGCCCAGGTAGACTCAGGCGCCCACCCGCTGACCGATACCTGCTGCCAGTCGGCGGTAACCTGCACAGGGGTGCTGGATACACGTGCCAGCAACTGGCCGGAGCGGTCGAGGAACTGCAGGGTCAGTATGGCACCCGCCCCGATGGTCCCGGTGACACTGTCTGCCTTCAACCAGCCACTGGCAGTCACAGACTTGCCCGACAAACCAGGACCTGTGAACACAGTCTGCGTGGCACCATCCTGCCCGGCCGTGGTGCGGCTGAGCTTCAGACCCATGCTGCCCCACCGGGCGTTAGCCGGATCCACAGCATGCGTCCCGGTACCAGACATGGCCCAGTGTGCGGGCAGACCGCCGGACGCTGTCTGTTCAAAACTGCCGTTCGTCACCCCGTTGAAGGGATACGGCCAGGATGTGGCAGCCGTCAACACCGGCAGCGTATCACTCGCTCCGGCCGGGAATGCCGGGTCGGCGGACCGGATGAGGGTAAAGCCAGTACCACCGCCGGCAGTCCATTCGATTCCTCCCCCCCTGGCCGATGCCACCGGTGCCGAGGGCAGTGTCAGCCAGATGGTCTCGCTGTTCTGGCTCTGACCGGACGCATCGGCCAGCTTCACTCTGATATCATAGGCGCCGGGTGCGGTCGGTACTGACCAGTTGACGGTGAAAGGGACGCCGGGGGTGACAGCTCCACCGGTCCCGACTGACTGCCATACCGAGTCGCCCGCCCGCTTCCATTCCAAACCTGACCAGGAAACAGCCTGATGGTGGCTGACCGTAAGACCGAGCGTGCCGCCTGCCCCTGCTGTGCTCCCGGCGGCGGGCCTCAGCATCCCCAGGGGCGGTGCAGTGACCACCTCGACCCGGGCCGAATACCCGGGACTCACATTGCCGGCGGCATCCCGGAACTGGACATAGACCGATTTCGGGCCATCCCCGGCCGCCAGTGTATAAAGAACCGGCGTCACGTAGGGTTGCCAGACCCCCCAGGCAATTCCATCGCTGCTCAGACGCATCTCTGTCACCTGCGCCGCTGCACCCTGGAGCGGCAGGTCCACCCGGACCGTCACGGCCTGAGCGGCAGCGCCCAGTGCGCGCGTGCCCAGGGAGAGGTCCCGTGGCACCAACCGGGCCGTCGTGTGGATGTCCCAGGATAACCGGCTGGCCGACGCCGCCGCAGCCAGGTCATCACTGCCGCGGGCGCGGGTGGACGTGCGCCATTCGCCGATCAGGCCGTTATGCCATCCGGTGGTGGCCACGCCGCCCGTGCTGGAGCCACTGGCGCCCACGAACGCGACCGGCCCCAGTGCCGAAGGCATGCGGGGACTGGCAACGGAACTGACCTGGGTGCCATCGACAAACAGAGCAAGTTCGTTGCTGGCCCACCGCATGGCCAGGTGGTGCCAGCCAACGGACAGGCGGGTGCCGAAGGTAGCCGTGGAGTCGGTCCCAGAGCTGTCCCTTGTGCGGGCGCTCCAGTAGCCGCCGGCATCGCGCCATAAGACCAGCGCGTTCATGGTGTCGGCGGCATCACGGACTGTAAACAAGTGACGGTTCTGGCCAGTCGCGATGCCATCTTCCCACACCCAGCCGTCAACAGTCCCTTCCGCTGCCGACAGGAGCCCGGCGGTTGGGATGGTGAGCGTCTCGGCCGCCCGGGTGGTGCCGCCCGGCGTCCAGGAGGTGAGGTACCCTGCCTCCAGTTGCGCTCCGTCCCACCACAGTGATTCGCCGGCGGCGGCAGCCAGCAAGGCCAGTTCCACGTAGCACGACGCCGCGCCTACCGGTGCGGTATTGGTGACCGAAAGCCTGGTCCACTCCCCGGTGGCTGGCGTGAGTGGACTGGACTGACCGGAAAGGTACTGCCCATTCTGGTCGTACCAGTAGATGATCGCCACCCAGTCTCTGGCAGCGGTGGTTTGGGCCCAGGCGTAGGCGCTGAAGGTGTAGATGGTACCACTGGTAACCGGAATGCGCTGGCTGTCGGAACGAATGGCCAGATTCCCGGCGGCGGTGGCCGTGACCCGGGCGGAAGCCACGCCGATCCCCGCCCGGGTCTGGTCAGTCGCCAACGGCACCGAAACATTGGCCGACCATGCCTGGAGTCCGGTCAGACCGGTCTCCGCACTGGCCTGGTTGGCAGACAGCAGGTTGGTTGTCTGACCCTCGATGAGGAACCCCTCTCGGGCAGAAGGCCAGGGGGTATACACCCGCGGCTCCCCTGCGACCACATGAGTGCCGATCTCGGGGCTATAGGCGTCGGAACTGCGCAGGAAACTGTTTGCACGGTAGGACCAGGCCCCAACGATTCCGGCATCATCGTTCACGACTACGCGGCCGGTGGGGAACGCAGTCTGGACCGTGATGCTCCCCTGATAGACCGGGCTGAGGTTACCTGCTGCATCTTGTAGCTGTACGTAAACCGTTTTCAGACCATCCCCGGCTGGCAATATATAAAGGAAGGGCGACACGTACGGCTGCCATGATTCCCAGGTGCTGTTGTCATGGCTCAGCCGCATGCTGGTATTACCCCACGCCGGGTCCAGGGCCGGCAGGTCCAGCCGGACCGTTACCGCTTGTCCCGCTGCAACCGCCGTCCGGGAACCAATGGCGACATCCGCGGGCACCACCAGTGCGGTCGTGTCACGATCCCAAACGAGTTCGCCCTGCGTGAGCCTGCTGCTGCCATGGGTAGCGGCAATATCATCATCGGTACGGGCGCGGGACGAAACGCGCACATGACCGATCAGTGTGTTGGACTGTCCGGAAACTGCAGTTTCCCCCTGGGCCGCACCCACGCTGAATGCACTGGGCATGGCCGCCGGCAAGCGCGGATTGGCCACCGCCGCCACCTTCACGCCGTCGATGAAGAGCGCCAGTTCAGTGGCTGACCACCGGCCGGCGAAATAGTGCCAGCCTTCCGACAGCGTATCGTTGGCGGCTGCCGAACTGCTGCCCTGGCCATCTGAGATGGCGTATAACACCCATTTCCCCTCTGGCGTCAACTGCAGCCCCAGGCCATTGCGCCACTGCGATGAGTCCCCGCCCAGAACCCCCCACACCTTTGGCCACGCCGTCTGCGCCTGGCTGCGGATTCGGGAGTCGACAAAGACCCAGGATTCCACTGTTCCCTCGGCCGGTGAGACGACTCCGGCAGTGGGGATCGTCACCTTGTCGGCGGCCCGGCTGGCCCGCGTGGCGTCATCGTTCGCACCGATAAAGGAGGTCGCGTAGGATTTGGCCTCAACCTGGATCCCATCAATGTAGGCGGACAGGTCAGTGGCACTCCCGGCAAACGCCCGTACCCACAACGCCGTCGTATCGGCCGGTATGGTCACTGTTTCCGTAAAACGGACCCACCCGGCAGTGGCCGCCCGTTGCCAAATGCCCGCCGTGTCCAGAACAAACTGGTTACTGCTGTTCTTGCCAACCAGGTCAAGATTCACCTGCCCGGCCGTGTATTCCGGAACATAGATGTAACCGGACAGGGTCACAGTGCTCCCCGGGGTCCAACCGTTGGTAAGTTTTTGCTGAACCCCGATCCCCAAAGTACCCCTGGCCACCAGGTTCAGCGACGCCGCGCCGAAGTACTTCTGCCCGGTATCCTTGGCCACCCGTTCGCCGATGCTGGTATTTGGGCCGACCACGTACTTCCACGGAGAACTGCTGGCAGCGATGTCAGTGCCACTGCCAAACGAAGCATCTGCGACCAGGTTCTGCACGGCAGGCTCCACAAGAAACCCAGTCATGCCGGCACTCTCCACCAGCCGGGGCATACCGCTCGTTTCCTGGTTGCCTGTGGCCGGATTATAGGCCACCGAAGCACGGGAGAAACCGCCTCCAGCGTAGGTCCACGGCGTCGCCGCCAACTCCTCGGGCACAATCAGCGCCGTGGTGCCGAAGTCCCAGGTCAACCGGTTTCCGGGCACGTGGCTGGCCGCATAGGCGCTGGCAATCTCTGCGTCCGTCCGTGCGCGGGACGACACACGCACATCACCGATCAGTGTGTTGGCCTGTCCGGCAATCCACGTTTCCCCTTGCACCACACCCACGCCGAATGCACTGGGCATGACGGCCGGCAACAGCGGATTGGCCACCGCCGCAAACTTCACACCGTCGATGAACAGCGCCAGTTCATTGGCCGACCACCGGCCCGCAAAATAGTGCCAGCCTTCCGACAGCGTATCATTTGCCGCTGCCGAATTACCGCCCTGGCCGTCGGAAATGGCATACAATGCCCATTTCCCCTCTGGCGTCAATTGCAGCCCCAGGCCATTGCGCCACTGCAATGCATTCCCGCCCATAACCCCCCAGAGCTTTGGCCACCCTGTCTGTGCCTGGCTGCGGATGCGGGAGTCGACAAAGACCCAGGATTCCACTGTTCCCTCGGCCGGTGAGACCACCCCGGCAGTGGGGATGGTCACCGTTTCGGCCGCCCGCGCCGCCTGCGTGGTATCATCGGCCGTACCGGTAAAGGAGGTCGCGTAGGATTTGGCCTCGACCTGGATATCATCAAAATAGGCGGTCAGGTCGGCGGCGCCGTCGGCAAAGGCGCGTACCCATAACGTCGCCGTATCGGCAGGGATGGTCACGGTTTCCGCAAAACGGACCCACCCGGCAGTGGTAGCCCGCCGCCAGATGCCCGGCGTGTCCAGCACCACCTGGTTGCTGCTGTTCATGCCGAGCAGGTCAAGATTGACCTGCCCAGACGCATATACCGGAACATAGATGTATCCGGAAAGGGTCACGGTGCTCCCCGCTGTCCATCCGCTGGTGAGTCGTTGCTGCGCCCCGATCCCCGAGGTACCCCTGGCCACAATGCTCAGCGATGCCGGCCCAGAGTTTGTCTGCCCGGTATCCTTGGCCACCCGTTCGCCGATGCCTGTGTTGGGGCCAGCCACATAGAGCCATTTGGAGCCTGCCGCGGCAATGGCCGTGCCGCTGTCAAACGATGCATCGGCGACCAGGTTCTGCGTGGAATCCTCCATCAGGAAGCCGACCTTCCCGGCCGCGCCCATCACGCGGGGCACGCCGCTCGGAACCTGGTTGCCGGTTGCCGGGTTATGTGCTACCGAAGGCCGGGCAAAAGTCCCGGATTGATGGCGCCATGGCGCTGCAGCGCCTGCATCATCGTTGATGATCACTGCACCCGCAGAGGGGAAAGTGCCTTGAGCGTACACCCCTTCAGCCGGAACGGACACAACAGTACTGGTGATGAAAAGCAGCAGCAGCGTCCGGCACCAGGACCGGGTTCGCATCGACTTCCGCAAAGTGTCTGTCGCCTCCCTATTCGCCGGCACCACGCCAGACGCCGATCTGCTGAGGGAACCCCAGCGGGGCCGCTCCTGACCCCTCCCCCGGGCTGCTGAACAGCGGTCTGTTCCAGGCCACGACCCGGTAGTGGTACACCGGCTGGTCAGCAGGCTCAGGCGTGAAGGTCGCCCCGGCCGCCAGGGCGGGTTCCACCTGGATGCCATCTGCCCACAGGGTACCGGCCGCCTGATCCAGACGGACACTGACCTCAGCCACCCAGGCCGATTCCGGTGCCCAGGCGGTAACCGCAACCTGCTGCCAGCCGGTTGTACCCTGGAGTGCCGCACTGGCAGCCGTGTCCAACAGGTTGCCGGAACGGTCCCGGAATTCCACGGTCAGCCTGGCCCCCGCTCCGGCCGGGCCGGTCACGTTTTCCGTCTTGATCCAGCCGCTCAGCGTGACGGGCTTGCCGGACAGGCCCGGGCCGGTGAACACCGTTTGTGTGGCCCGCTCATCCCCGCCGGCGGTCCGGCTCAGTTTCACAGAGGCAGTGCCCCAGTGGGCAGTGGTCCCATCCACGCCATGAGTGCCGGAACCGTACATGCCCCAGGCCGGAGGCATGCCCGCTCCGTCCGGTGCCTGCTCAAAACTGCCGTTGGCCACGCCGTTAAAGGCGCCGGACCAGGACGTAGCAACGGTCTGCACGGCCAGGGTTTCGGTCAGTTCGGTGGGAAAGGCGGGATTGGTGGAACGCCAGAGGTCAAAGAGGGCACCACCGCCGGCCGTCCAGGAGACGCTGCCTCTGGTCGCCGACACCACCGGCACCTCGGGTAACGTCATCCGAATACCGTCGGTGTAACCCGTAATGCCGTTGGCGTCGGCCAGTCTGACCCTGACATCGTAGTCGCCGGGCGTGGTCGGGACCGGCCAGTTCACGTTAAAGGGCACGCCGGGTATCGCCGTCCCGGATTGACCGGTCGACTGCCATTCCGTTGCGCCGGCCGCCCGCCATTCCACCCCGGACCAGGAGGTCGCCAGGGCGCTGCCGACGGTAAGGCTGAGTGTCCCTCCCGGCCCAGCCGTGGCACCCACCGCAGGCGTAATGGTGCCACTGCTCACGAGGGAGCCAACGGCGATGGCGTCGGCAAAAGTGGAAATGCTACCGGCCGTATCGCGCAGTTGCACGTGCACAGTCTTGGTGCCGTCACCGCCCGTAAGGGCGTACAGTACAGGCGAGGCGAAGGGCTGCCAGGCTCCCCAAATCATACCGTCGCTGCTCAGGCGCATCTCGGTCACCGCTGCCGGGGCGTTCGTGATCCAGGAATCCACCCGAGCGGTCACGGCCTGTCCGGTGGCGGTTGCCATCCGAGGGCCGGCGACCAGATCCTGCGGCACGATATGCGCCGCCGTGTCGGCATCCCAACTGAAGCCCCGCCCGGCCTGGTAAGCGGTAAGAATCTGCCCGCCGGTACGGACTCCCTTCGAGATCCGCAGGTCACCCAGATAGGCGTTGGTCGTCCCCAGCCAATTGCCGCCGTCCCCGTCGCCGGGAAAGTAGGCGTTCCCTCCGCTCCAGGTGGTAATCGGGTCCGATATGGTGTACGGACCGCCGATCAGTTGACCATCCATGTACACCCTGAAGTTACTGCCATTTGACCAACTCACAGCAAAGGCATGGAACTCCCCCGGTTTGTACCAGTCAGAGGCGCTGGGCTTGACTACTTCGGCCAGCGACCAGCCGGAACTGCTCTGGCCCTTCACGTACAGATTGAGCTTGGGCTGATTGGTG
>JAKFDK010000112.1:0-32801 GCA_036676195.1 Clostridia bacterium
GTGGCTGAGCCACCTGGTGCCCACCCTGCCCTACATGGTGCGGGCAGTGACCGCCGCCGCTGCCACCCTGGGCACCGGCGCCGAGGAGGTGGGGCGTACCCTGGGGGCCGGGCCGTGGCAGGTGTTCCGCCACATTACCCTGCCCCGGCTGGTACCGGCGCTGCTGGCGGGCAGCATCCTGGTCTTTCTGGTTTCCCTGAGCCAGTATCTGCTCACGCTGTTCATCGGTGGCGGCGCCGTGCTCACGCTGCCCATGGTGCTGGTGCCGTTTCTCACCGGCCCGGATCGGTCCCTGGCGGCGGCCCTGAGCCTGGTCTTTTGCGCCGTGGGCGGGCTGTTCCTGTGGCTGGTGGATACCCTGGCTCGTCGCAGTACCGGCGGCAGCGGCGGACTCTGGCTGCGCACCTGAAACAGGGCCAAGGAGGGTGAGTGGGCGCCATGAACCCAACCCTGCGTACCGTGCTGTATCTGTGGAAGTGCACCTTCATGGGGTTTGTCCTCGGCCTGGCGATGGCCTGGCTGCTGAGCAAGAACACCTGGCTGGACATGCGGGTAACGACCGGGGCCATCATCCCCTGGGTTGCTCTGGCCGGGCTGGCACTGGGAGTACATACCGCCTGGCGGCCCCACCGCCTGCGGCGGCGCACCGGCAACCTGTCCTCGCACCGGCTCGGCCGGTTCACCCTGGTGGCGCTGGTGGCGGTGCCGCTGCTGGCTGCGTGGGGCAACTGGCGGGACGCCATCCCGGTCATACCGGCGGCCCTGGTGCGCGACGCCCTGCCGGGGTTCGCCCCCCTGGCCGCCATCAACCGTGGGCTCCTGGTACTCCTGATCCTGGGGGTGCCGGTGCTGTTTTTTGACCCTGAGCGCTATTGCTGCGGTCCCACGCTGGAAAAACTGGATGGAGGTCGACATTAAATGAGTCAGAAGCTGTGCCTGCGTAAGTCTGCCCTGCTGACCATCCCCCTGGTGGCCGTCGCCCTCGCCCTGACGGCCTGCAGTTCCGCCCCTGCCGCCGCCCCGGCGCAGAAAGCAGCCGCCCCCGCCGCCGGCGCCCCGACCGCCGACAAGCCCATGGTGGTGGATGCCGCCACCCGGACGATTCGTATCTATGCCACGGTGAACGGCAAGCACTTGATCGAGCCGACCCGGCATGGCCTGAACTTCAAGGACGGCAAGAATGCCCCGCACGCGCTGTTCATCACCCCGGTCGACCAGGATGACTTCTATCACGCCCTGGTGGGGTTGCAGGCCAAGCCCGGCAACAACCTCACCATCGACTCCAAGGGCCAGAAGGTGGAGGGCCAGCCCCTGGACGTTTCCGTGACCTGGGCCAACGCCAAGAAGGAGTACGACATCAACGAGGTTGTGGTAGACAGCACCGGGACGAAGATCGAGTACCGCTTTGGCGGCAACCTGGAGGCGTCCCGCAAGTACCTGACCGGTTGTTTCCTCTGCCTGGACAGTTGCCCGGTGGGGATTGCCAGCAACCACAATCATGCGTTTGGCGAGTTTGAGGCCAAAAAGGTGGAGTTCCGCGGCAACATGGACTTGCTGCCGCCCGACGGCACGCCGCTGACCATCACCGTCAAGGTCAAGGACGCCCAGATCTAGTGTCGGAACTGGAAGTGGTCGGGCTGAGCCGCCGGTTCGGCGGCCACGCGGTCCTGGAGAACGTTTCCTTCCGCCTGGCTCCCGGTGAGTTCTTTGCCCTCCTTGGCCCGTCGGGGAGCGGTAAGACCACCCTCCTGCGCCTGATTGCCGGACTGGATCAGCCTGCGGCTGGTGCAGTCCGGCTGGGCGGCCAGCCTGCCACCCTGCTGCCACCGGAACGGCGCCGGGTGGCGGTGGTGTTTCAGCAGCCGCTCCTGTTCCCGCACCTGAGCGTGGCCGAGAACGTCGGGTTCGGCCTGCGCATGCGCGGGGTGACGGCGGCCGAGCGTGAGCGGCAGGTGGCGGCAGCCCTGGCCCAGGTGCAACTGCCCGACCTGGGCCGGCGCTACCCCACTGAACTGTCCGGTGGGCAGCAGCAGCGGGTGGCCCTGGCGCGGGCGCTGGTGGTCAGGCCGCGCATCCTGCTGCTGGATGAGCCCTTCAGCCACCTCGACCCCGGGCTGCGGCAGGAAATGCGCCGTCTGTTGCGTAAGTTGCAGCGTGAGAGTGCTGTTACCACCTTGCTGGTCACCCATGACCACGACGAGGCCCTGCAACTGGCGGACCGCCTTGGCGTTTTGCTGGCCGGCCGGCTGGTCCAGACCGGGCCGCCGGCCACGGTGCTGGCCCAGCCGGCCAGCCGGGCAGTGGCGAGTTTCATGCAGGTGGGCAACCTGCTGCCCGGAGGCATCGCCGCCGGCATCTTCACCGGTCCACTGGGCAGCGGCCCGCTGCCAGACCGGGCGGGCGGCTGGCCGGACGGACCGGCCTGGGCCGTGGTGCCGCCCGAGCGCCTGGCGCTGTGTCCGCCTGGCCGGGGCGCCCCCACCGAGGTGGTTCGGGCTTATCCTGACCGCGGCGGCCACCTGGTGGAGGTAGTCGCTACTGACCAGACCCTGACCGTCCGGCTGGCCGCCGATGCGCCAATTCCGGCGGCGGGTGCTGCCGTGGGCCTCACGTGGGCCTCTGCAACCTGCTGGTACGTTTACGAATAGGGGACATGGCCGATGCTCGATACCCGCGCCCGCCGTCACCTTGACCCCCTGCTGCAGCGTCTGGCCGGATTTCTGCTGCGCCGCGGCCTGCGGGCGAACCAGGTAACGGTGCTGGCCGGGCTGACCGGTGTGGCCGCCGGCCCCCTCATTGCCCTGCACCAGCCGGGCGCAGCGCTGGCCGCCCTCTGGTGTTCCGGCCTGCTCGACGCGCTGGACGGGCAGATGGCGCGCCAGGTCGGGCGCCCCACGGCGCGGGGCACCCTGCTCGATATCACCCTGGACCGGCTGGTGGAAGGGGCGGTGCTGGTCGGGCTGGCGGGGCGCGATCCGCAGGCGGCCCTGCCCCTGCTGGTGCTGGCCGTGTCCTTTATTCTGTCCCTGACCGTGTTTCTGACTACCGGCGCCCTGGTGCAGAACCGGCCGATGGTAAAGTCCTTCTACTACCAGGCCGGCCTGATGGAGCGGACCGAGGGCTTTCTGGCTTTCACCGCCCTGATTCTGGCCCCGGCCTACCAGGCGCCCCTGTGCTATGTGGCGGCGGCCCTGGTGCTGTTCACCGTCGGGCAGCGCGCCCTGGAGGCCTGGCGCCTGCTGGGCGATCCCTGAACGAGGAAGCCGCCCGCTACTGCTTGGGCGCCGCGCTGGCGGGTTCAAAGCGGTGGACTTCCGCGCCCGTGGCATCCAGCCCCACGATGCGCTCAATGTCCGGGAGGGCGCGGGCCAGTCCAGGCCCCGGAGCCACGCCCGGAAGCAACAGGTACCAGAGTCCATGGACCACCCTGGCCTCTGTCGGCGCCCGGCCCTGCAATGTGACGAGTATCCTGGTGATGCGGGGATCGCTGATGCGGCCGTACAACACGGCCAGCGCCCCCGAGTCCCGGCCCGATCCGCCGACACCGACATCAAAGGGCTCCTGTGGCCCATTACACGGACGGGCAGCGGACCCGCCCCCGCCCCCGTTGGAGCCCTTGATGACATAGCCTTCGCCGCACTGCTTTCCGTCAGTGAAGGTGTAGAACGTAACTCTGCCGCCTGGAAACTGGTCCTCGGCCACGATTTGCACCGGTACACCCAGCCGCTCCTCCACATCCGTGATCGGGTCATGCAGGAGTCGGGCCACTGTACCGCATCCGGACACCAGCAGGAGCAAAAGTATCGAAGCCAGAAAGCGGATCAATACATATCACCCTCTTCAAGACCTGCCGCCGTGTCAGTCTACCTGCAGATTGATCTGTTCCTCCCGCTCGCCGGCCCTCAGGGTGAGATCCCAGCAGCCGGCGGAGGGAAAGGTCAGGTACGAAACGCTGTCCCAGTAGGTGGGGTAGTAGTCGTGGCCGCCCGGGGCCACGCGGTCGGTGAGCACCAGCCGGAAGGTATCGCCGCCGTCGCGGTGCCGGCTGGCTGGGCAGCCATATGCGATTCACATTCTCACCTTCCGTAACTGTGCGGTGCCGTTCCTGACACGGGGATCTGGTATAATAGAAGACTGCAGCGATGTCTGCCCGTAACTGGAGTAACCAACGGGGGGCGCCGCTTGATCGTGATCCCTGTCACTGTGAAAATGATATACAACTGACATATTCAATAAATGGTACATCAATTCCCTCTACACAACGCGTGGCATTCTACGGATTGTTTCTGGCGGCCTGTACCGTCGGCGGCAACTCCCCGTTCCGTAGCGTACAGACCGGGAGCGTGATTCCGATGATTTCACAGGCCGTCGTCATGAAACTGCTGGTATTGTTTGGACTGCTGGGCTTTGTCAGCAACGTTATAGTTTATCACTGGGGGCGGCGGGACGGCCGTCGTGCCGCCGCGGCCGAACAGGTCGGGCATGGCGCCGATCCTCAGCCTCAGGTTCATCAACCCCTGGCGCCGCCCCCGAGTCATGCCGACAACCACTGGCAGCAATTGTAGCCGGTGTTGGCTGAACCCGTAAAGGAGGTTTTTCGCCTGCGGATCACCGACCGTAGCGGCCGGCGACGGTCCGGCCCCCGTGTGGCCCGGCCGTCGCTACGCTACCGCTGGCTGCATTGGCTGGCCCTGGCCCTGGCCGCGGCCATGGTGCTCACGCTGATTGTACCCAGCCTATACCTGGCCGGAGTGCGCTGATCTCCCGGCCGACTGTGAAAATGCCGTCTTGCCACCGGTGGCACGGTCCTGGTAAACTTAGCCTCACAACCGTATAGCTATTTAAGGCAACAGGAGCCCCCGTCAGGGGGTAAAAGGGAAGTCCGGTGAGCAGAATGCTGCAATTCCGGCGCGGTCCCGCCACTGTAACCGTGAGTGCTTGCTGACATGCCACTGTCCGCCCGGCGGATGGGAAGGCTGCAAGTACGCTGAACGGAAGCCAGGAAACCTGCCTGTTGACTGCGTGCGAGAGTACCTTCGGGGATTGAGGGAACGCGCGCAATGGGCGGCAGGCAGGCAGTTTGTCCGGCATTGGTTCGGGCATTCGTGTACCTTGATGCTTTGCTCTTGCGTGGCCCGGTCTCCTTTCGAAGGGGACCGGGCCTGTTTGTGTTGCCAGGATTTTGCCGGGAAAGGGCAGTTCACAGTCCAAGCTGGCCCCGTACACAGGTTGAAGGGAGGTGAGAGTATGCACGAACAGGTTGCGGTTAAACCCGTTGCCACCGCACTGCCGGCCGGCGCCAGTCTGGCCTATATCGCCCAACAGGCATTCCTGTGGCTGGCCGTCCCACTGGCCTTGTATGTGGTGTTTATCAGCCAGATCCCGGCTATCCACAACGCCGCCCATGCCACCCGGCATGGCGCCGGCTGGTTCATGTGCCACTAAGCCCACCCACTTCGCCCTTTCCCGGCGAATTTTGTCCCGCCACCCTGTTCTGGGAGGTACAACCATGCGCAAATTGCTTCTGCTGGGCGCCGTCCTGTTCGGTCTGGGCACTGCCCTGTTCGTATCCGGCTGGCCGGAGGTGGCCCAGGGCCGGCTCCATCACTTCTCGGTGGCTGTGGCCGCCGGCGAAGACGGGACCGTCCGAATCGTGAAGACGGCCGCCCGCAGCCCGCAGTTCCTGTTCCCGGCCTACCTGCCTGAGGGTACGGTGTACCAGGCCCCTTTCCGGTCCGCGGCCGGAAGGCTGGACCTGGACTTCACCTTCTGGGATGCGGGCCGTTATGAACTGCAGGTGGCCGTGCCCGGGCAGCCCACCCTGGTGCAGGCCGTGGAGGTGTGGCCGCCGGCCGCTCAGTGGGCGCGCATGGCCGGCTTCGCCGCCCTGCTGGTGGCCCTGGGCGTGCTGGCCGGTTATGTGAGTTATACGCTGCCCCGCCCCGGTATCGCTGCCCTGGCGGTCCTGACCCTGCTGACGGTCACCCTGCGGCCTGGCACCGTTGCCGCCCACGGCCCGGCCCGCGCCCCGGCCGGAGCACCCGCAGCCACCGCAGACTCCGCCCCGGCGGCGGTGACGGTGGCCGGGTCCCCCCAGGCCTACGGTACGGCGACCCTCACCTTTGCCCTGCCGCCGGGCCGCCAGAATGTGGACCTGACCTTCCGGCACGCCGAGGACGATCTGGATCTGGTGCACAGCCATTTCCAGGCCGACGGGCAATCCCAGTTCACCTATACCTTCCCCGAAGGAGCGCCCTATGCCGTCGAGCTTACTGCCACTCCGGCCGGCGGCGGCACTCCGGTGGAGTACCGGCAAGTCCTGGACGTGACCCCGGTGCACCCCGGCACCTGGGAACTGTGGCGGGGCTGGCTGGTGGCGGTCGGTTTCTTCCTGCTGGGCGGGGTTGTGGGCCTCCGGCTCGGCAATAACGGCACCCGGCGCCAGCGCTTGATGCATCAGGAGGTGGCCCTTCAGTGAAAACGACCCTGGTTGAACGCTACGGCCTGCCCCCGGCCGAGATCGAAATCCAGTCCTTCCACACCGTCGACCGACTGGTGTCCGCCCACCTGATCCCCACCGACCCGGCCGAAGGGGCGGTGGTGCGGCGGCTGATTCACGCCGCCGGTGACCCGGACATTGCCGGCTCGGTCCGACTCTCTGCCGGGGCGGTGGCGGCGGGGGTGGCGGCCTTGCAGCAGGGCTGCCCGATCTTCACCGACGTACACATGATCTCGGTTGGCATCAGCACCGCCATGGCGGCCCGTCACGGCAACCGGGTGGCGTGCCTGATGGACCACCCGGAGGCACCGGCCCGGGCCAAAGCCGACGGCACCACCCGCTCCATCGCCGCCGTCCGCTTGCATGCCGCCGCACTGCACGGGGCGGTCGTGGCCATCGGCAACGCTCCCACCGCCCTGCTGGCCCTGCTCGACCTGGTGGATGCCGGGGTCTGCCGGCCCGCCCTGATCGTGGGCACGCCGGTAGGCTTCATCAACGCCGCCGAATCCAAGGACGAACTGATGCAGCGGGACGTGCCTTATGTCACCATCCAGGGCTACCGGGGCGGCAGCGCCGCCGCCGTGGCGGCGGTAAACGCCCTGCTCAAGGCGGCCACCGGGCAACTCGCACCGGGCGCCCATATCCTGGACCGCTAGCCGGGAGGCGCCCTGCATGAGTACAGAGACCCCCCGGCGGCGGGGACGCAACCGCCAGCAACTGCGCACCGGTTATACCACCGGGGCCAACGCGACCGCCGCCGCCCTGGCCGCCACCCGCGCCCTGCTCACCCAGGCCGCTGCCACCACCGTGACTATCCGGCTGCCCGGCGGGCAGGAGGCGCCCTTCGCCCTGCACACCTGCAACTTCGGGGCGGAGTTCGGCCGCTGCTCCACCATCAAGGACGGCGGCGATGACCCGGACGCCACCCACGGGGCCGAGATCGGCGCCACCGTTACTTATACCGACACCCCTGGCATTGTCCTGGCCGGTGGTCCCGGGGTGGGGCGGGTGACCCGGCCCGGCCTCGGGCTTGAGGTGGGCGGGCCGGCGATTAACCCGGTGCCCAGGCAGATGATCACCGAACACGTGGCCGCTGCCGCCGGGGCGGCCCTGCCCGCCGGGCGGGGGCTGCGGGTGGAAATCTGGGTCAGCGGCGGCGAGGCGATCGCCCGCCGCACCCTCAACGCCCGCCTGGGCATCATCGGCGGCATTTCCATCCTCGGCACCACCGGCATCGTCCGGCCCTGGTCCACCGCCGCCTACCGGGCCTCGGTGCTCCAGACCATTGCCGTGGCTGTGCGCCAGGGCGCCACCCACCTGGTGCTGACCACCGGCGGCCGCAGTGAGCGCTTCGCCCGCCGCCTGCTCCCCGACCTGCCCGAGGTGGCCTTTATTCAGATGGGCGAGTTCCTCGGCTGGTCGCTCAAGACCATCAGCGCTTACCCGGAGGTGGTCCGGGTCAGCGTGGCCGGCATGGTGGGCAAGTGGGCCAAGATCGCCCAGGGGCATTTCCACCTGCATGTGAGCAATTCTCAGGTCGATCCGGAATTCCTGGCCGCTCTGGCCGCTGACTGCGGCGCCGCCCCGGCGCTGGTGGCGGAACTGCGGGTGGCCAACACTGCCCGGCACTTCCAGGAGCTGTGCCTGCAGGCCGGCCTGACCGGCGTATTCGACCGCATTTGCGCCCTCGGGGCGCGGCAGATGCGGGAGTACGTGAAGGCCCCCTACGCCATCGAGGCCCTGATGATCGATTTCGACGGCGAACTGCGGGGGCGGGCGGACGCCCCCGGCGGCACCTACAGCCCCGAAGAGGTGGCGGCGGCCCATGCCGCCATTCCGGACGGAGATGAAGACGAATGAAGGCGCAGCCGCTGGTGGAGATCGTCGGCATCCTCGACGACGGCCCGGATAGCCTGACCCTGAAGCTGCTGCGCCTGGTGCAGCAGGCCGAGGTGCTGGTGGGCGGGGTGCGCCACCTGGAGTACTTCCCCGACCACCCGGCGGAAAAGTGGCCGATCAAGGGCGGCCTGGACGCACTGGCCGACCGGATCCAGGCTGAGACGCGGCGGGTGGTGGTACTGGCCTCGGGCGATCCCGGCTTTTACGGTATCGCCGGTTACCTGGTCAGCCATCTGGGCCGGGAGCGCATTCGCATTCATCCCAACGTCAGCGCGATGGCCCTGGCCTTTGCCCGGGCGAAGGTGACCTGGGATGGGGCGGTGCTGCATTCCGTGCACGGCCGCCCGCTGGACGGGCTGGCCGAGCGGGTGCGGGGGGCGGACAAGATCGGCCTGTTCACCGATGCCACCAACACCCCGGCGGCGATCGCCCGCCTGCTGCTGGCGGCGGGGGTGACCGGCTACCGGGCCTGGGTCTGCGAGCACCTGGGCGGCGAGCGGGAACGGGTGGTGGAAACCGACCTGCCCGGCCTGGCGGCCGGAACCTGGGCGCCGCTGAACGTGCTGATCCTGGCGCGGGAGGCGGGGCAGTCATGAACTTCACCCTGGGCATCCCCGATGACTGCTTTGAGCAGCGCCGCCCCGGCCGGGGGCTGATCACCAAGCTGGAGGTGCGGGTGGTCAGCCTGGCCAGGCTGGCCCTGCGCCCGGGCGATACCGTGTGGGATATCGGCACCGCCACCGCCTCCGTGGCCATTGAGGCGGCCCGGCTGGTGGCCCCCGGCCCGGTCTGGGCGATCGAAAAGAACGCCGACGATGCGGCCATGGCCGGCCGCAACGTCGCCCGCTTTGGCGCTGCCAACGTGACGGTGGTGCACGGGCAGGCCCCGGCCGGTCTGGCAGACTGGCCCGACCCGGATGCCGTTTTCATCGGCGGCTCCAGCGGCGCCATGGCCGAACTCGTGCAACTGGCGATGCGGCGCCTGCGTCCCGGCGGCCGCCTGGTGGCCAACGTGGCCACCCTCGAAAACCTGCACGAATGCGTGGCGGCCCTGCGGGCCGGTCTCTGGCAGGCCGACATCACACTGCTGCAGGTGGCCCGCTCCCGCCCGATTCTGAACCTGACCCGGCTGGCCTCGTTTGACCCGGTCTATATCGTCACCGGCACCGCCGCTCCGGCGCCGCCGGCGGAGGGAGACGAAGCATGACACAGGCAGCAGCGCCGGCCCGGCTCGGCCGCTTTTACGGCGTGGGCGTGGGCCCCGGCGACCCGGAACTGATCACCCTCAAGGCCCACCGGCTCCTCACCACCTGCCCGGTGATCTGCGTGCCCAAGCGCAGCCTGAACGACGACGGCTATGCCGCCGGGATCGCCCGGGCCTACCTGGGGGGCGGGTCGGGACAGGAGATTCTGAACCTGGAGTTTCCCATGGTCCGGGACCGGGAGCGGCTGGGGCCCTACTGGGAGCGGAACACCGCCGCCATCTATGAACGGCTGGCCAGGGGGCTGGACTGCGTCTTTATCACCGAAGGCGACCCCTTCATGTACTCGACCTTCTTCTATATTTACGACCAGATGCGCCGCACCCACCCGGAGGTGGAGGTGGAGGTGGTCTCCGGCGTCTCCTCCTTCCTGGCGGCGGGCGCCGCCACCGGGCTGCCCCTGGGCACCCAGAACGAGCGCATCGCCGTGATTCCCGATGTGGCCGATGCCGCCGACGCCCGCCGGGTGCTGGAGCAGTTCGACACCGTGGCCTTCCTGAAGGTGAACGCTGTCTTCGACGCCGTGCTGGCCGCCCTGGAGGAACTGAACCTGGTGGACTGCGCCCGCTGGGTCCGACGGGTGACCGCTCCCGGTCAGGAAGAGGTGGTGGCCGATATCCGCTCTCTGCGCGGCCGCAAGCTGGACTACCTCTCCCTGTTGCTGGTGAGGAAGCCCTATGGCGGGTAAGGTCTATTTCGTGGGTGCCGGACCCGGCGACCCGGAGCTGATCACCGTGAAGGGGCAACGGCTGCTGGGTGCGGCCGACCTGGTGGTCTGGACCGATTCCCTGGTCAGCCCCGAGTTGCTGCAGTGGGTGCGCGCCGATGCCCGGGTGCTGGGCAGTTCGGCCATGGACCTGAACGCCATCATGGCCGAACTGATTCCCGCCGCGCAGGCCGGGCAGACGGTGGTGCGCCTGCACACCGGTGACCCGGCCATGTACGGGGCGATTCTGGAGCAGATGGTACGGCTGAATGCGGCCGGAGTCTCCTACGAGGTGGTGCCCGGCGTGTCATCCGTGTTCGCCGCCGCCGCCGCTCTGGGTGCGGAACTGACCGTGCCGGAGCTGGCGCAGACGGTGATCCTCACCCGCCTGGAAGGGCGGACGCCGGTGCCGGAACTGGAGCAGTTGCGGCTGCTGGCGGCGCACCGGACCACACTGGTGCTGTATCTGTCCGCCGGGATGATGCAGAGGGTGGCGGCTGAACTGCAGGTCGGCGGCTATCCCCCTGACACCCCGGTGGCGGTGGTGCGCCGGGCCTCCTGGCCCGACCAGCAGGTGCTGCGCGGCACCCTGGCCGATATCGCCGCCACCGCCGCGGCGGCGGGCATCCGCAACCACGCCCTGATCCTGGTCGGGCCGGCCCTGGACCCGACCCTGCCCACCGCCGGCCCCCCCGGCAACTCCCGGCTGTACGACCGGGACTTTGCCCACGGCCGTCGGCGGGCGGCCGGTCCGAACCGGGAGGGGTAGGCCATGACTGAGGTTGCCCCTGCCCGTGTCCCAAGCTACGCTGCCATTGCCGTCACCCGCGGCGGCGCCGCCCTGGGCGCCCGCCTGCAGGCGGCGCTGCCGGAACTGGACCTGTGGGTGGCCGCCCGCTGGGCCGAGGCTGAGCCTGCCACCGCCTCGGCGCCCACCGCCGCCGCCCCATCCGCCCCGCCCGGCCGTCGGGTGCCCTTCACCGGCTCGCCTGCCGCCCTGATCGGCGACCTGTTCGCCCGGTATACCGGCCTGATCTTCCTGCTCGCCGTGGGCGGGGCAGTGCGGCTGATCGCACCCCACCTGCGTGACAAGCATACCGACCCGGCAGTAGTGGCGGTGGACGACTGCGGCCAGTGGGCCGTACCCATCCTCTCCGGCCACCTGGGCGGGGCCAACGCCCTGGCCCGGCAGGTGGCGGCGGCCCTGGGTGCGCAGGCCGTCATCACCACCGCCAGCGATGTGCAGGGTACCCTGGCCGTGGACCTGCTGGGGCAGGAATTCGGCTGGCGAATCGCCGACTTCACACCGGTCACCGGCGTGAGCGCCGCTGTGGTCAACGGTGAGCCGGTGGCGGTGTACCAGGACGCCGGTGAGCGCCACTGGGGGCCCGCTGATGCGCCCCGACCCGCCAACCTGCGCCCGGTGGGCGACCTGGCCGCTTGCGCCGCCTACCCCGCCGGCCTGATCATCACCGACCGGGCCGAGATCCCGGCGGGGCTGCCGGCGCACACCGTGCTGTACCGGCCGCGCTCCCTGGTGGTGGGGGTGGGCTGCAACCGGGGCACCGCGGCTGCGGAGATCGGGGCGGCGGTGGCGCAAACCCTGGCCGCCGCCGGGCTGGCGGCGGCGGCGGTGCGCAACTGGGCCAGCATTAACGCCAAGGCCGACGAACCCGGACTGCTGGCGGCGGCCAGGGCGGAAGGGCTGGAACTGGCCTTCTTCGCCAAGGAGCCACTGAATGCCGTCACTGTCCCCAACCCCAGTGCGGCGCCCCTGCGCTACGTGGGCGCCCAGGGCGTGGCTGAACCGGCCGCCCTGGTCAGCGCCGGGGCGGGGGCCGAACTGGTGGTGCCCAAACAGAAGCTGGGCAACTGCACCGTGGCGGTGGCCCGGATCCCATTCAACGGAGGTGCACACACATGAACAAGCGCGGACAACTGCTGCTGGTGGGCATCGGCCCGGGCGCGACGGAGCACATGACTTTCCGGGCCCGGGAAGCCCTGGCCCAGGCCGACGTCGTCACCGGCTACACCACCTACATCAACCTGGTCAAAGACCTGTGCACCGGGAAAATCGTCCAGTCCAGCGGCATGACCCAGGAGGTGCTGCGGGCCAAAGAGGCGGTGGATCTGGCCGAGGCCGGCCAGCAGGTGGCCCTGGTCTGCTCCGGCGACGCCGGCGTGTACGGCATGGCCGGCCTGGTGTTCGAGGTGCTCAAGGAGCGCGGCTGGGCTCCGGAAACCGGCATCGCCGTGGAGGTCATCCCCGGCGCCAGTTCCGCCAATGCCTGCGCCGCCCTGGTGGGTGCCCCGCTCATGCACGACTATGCCAACATCTCGCTGTCTGACCTGCTCACGCCCTGGGAGCTGATTGCCCGCCGCATCGAGGCCGCCGCCGGGGCCGACTTCGTCATCGCCCTGTACAACCCGGCCTCCGGCAAGCGCAAGGAGCAGATCGCCGCCTGCCGGGACATCATCCGGCGCCACCGGGCCGGCACCACGCCGGTGGCCATCGTTACCAGCGCCTACCGCCCCGGCCAGCAGGTAACCGTGACCGACCTGGACCACCTGCTCGACCACGAACTGGGCATGCTGGCGACGGTGATCGTGGGCAACTCCCAGACCTATGTGTACCAGGGCCGCATGGTCACCCCCCGCGGCTACGGCAACAAGTACGAACTGAGCGGCGACGGCCAGGCAGTCAAGCCCGGGCAGCGGCCCGGCCGCACCCTGGTGACGGCCCCCGGGCGGGAGAGGGAGCAGTGATGGCTCCAACCCTGCTCCTGGTCGGCCACGGCAGCCGGGAGGCGGCCGGCAACGAACAGTTCCTGGAGCTGGTGCAACGGGTGCGGACCGCCGCCGGGGGCCGCCCGGTCGCCCATGCCTTCATTGAACTGGCCCAGCCCGACATCCCCGCCGCCATTGCCCAGTGCGTGGCCGGTGGCGCCCGGGAAATCGTGCTCCTGCCCGTCACCCTCTTCAACGGCGGCCATGCCCGCTTTGAAATCCCCGAGCATATCCACGCAGCCCAGCACCTGTTCCCTGAGATCGCCTTCCGCTATGGCCGGCCCCTGATGATCCATCCCCTGCTGCACGGCATCCTCCGGGAGCGCTACCAGGCCACCGGCGCCCACGACCCGGAGCAGACGGGAGTGCTGTTTGTGGGCCGGGGCACTTCTGACGCCGAGACGAACAGCCTGGTCTGGCAGGCCGCCCGCCTGTTCTGGGAAGAGAACCGCCCTGCCTTTGTCGAGGTGGCCTACGCCGGCGTCACCCAGCCCGATGTCCCCACTGGCCTGCGCCGCTGCGTAAGGCTGGGGGCCAGGCAGGTGGTGGTGGTGCCCTACTTCCTCTTCACCGGTGTGCTGGTCAACCGCATTTCTGCCTGGACGGCAGCGGCCCAGGCGGAATCACCCGGGGTTGCTTTCCACCAGGCGGGATACCTGGGCGCGCACGACAACCTGGTGAACCTGGTACTGGAGCGGGCCGCCGCCGCCCTGGCCGCTCCGCCCTTTGACGCCCACACGTACTTCGCTGCGGTAGGCAGGCGGTCCGGGCACCACCATCACCACCACGATTGATGCTGGCCGGCAGGGGCGGGGAGACGGCCCGCTACCAGCCGCGCCCGCCTGAATGACGCCGGCTCCCAGTGGGGGCCGGCGTCATTCTGATGGCTGAAGCCGGGGGCCTGGCCGCCGTGGGTGCTCCGAAACACCATCGGGTTGGCCGACAAGATGGATAAGAAGATTCCTATTGACATCATTATCCTGGATGGGCATAATGCTAGCTAGGAATATTCCTAAGAACTGCAACCAGCCGGACGCCTCGGGTCGGGTGAGCTTCAACGCGGGCGTGCCGGAGCGCAGTGGAATCTGGAGGAGGAACGGTATGGCAGGATGGGCCTGGAAAGGTATGGCCGTGTCCCTGGCCGCGGCGACCCTCACGGTAGCAGGCTGTGGGGCGGAGCCGGCGACGCCGCAAGGTGCCGCACATGTCAAGGTAGTTACCAGTTTCTACCCTATGTATTACTTCGCCAGTCAGGTCGGCGGTGAGCGGGCCGAAGTGACCAGCCTGGTCCCGGCAGGCGTGGAGCCCCACGACTGGGAGCCGAAGGCGTCGGACATGAGGGCGCTGAACACGGCCCGGGTGCTGGTTTACAACGGGGCGGGTTTTGAACCCTGGGCAGAGCGGGTGCTCGGCAGCCTGGAGAACAAGAACCTGATTGTGGTCGACAGCAGCCATGGGCTGGAATTGCTCGAGGCGGAAGAGCATGAAGACCACGAAGAGGACGACCATGCGGACGAGGCGGAAGAACACGGGGAGTTTGACCCGCATGTCTGGCTCGATCCGGTTCACGCTCAGCACCAGGTGCAGAAAATCGCCGCTGCGCTGATCCAGGCCGACCCGGACGGCAAGGCCACGTATGAGGCCAACGCCAAAGCCCTGACCGACAAGCTCCGGGCACTGGACCGGGAATACACCGGCCTGAGCCGCTGCAGCCGCAAGGAAATCGTCATCTCACATGCCTTCTTTGCCTACCCGGCCAAACGCTACGGATTGCAGCAGGTCGCCATCATCGCCAGCCTGTCTCCGGACGCTGAACCGACCCCGAAGCAGATCGCCGAACTGGTCCAATTTGTGAAGCAGCATCAGATCCGGTATCTCTTCTTTGAAACCCTGATCAGTGACAAGGTAGCCCAGGTTATAGCCAAAGAAACGGGAGCCAGGGCGCTGGTGCTGAACCCGATCGAGGGTTTAACCAGGGAGCAGCAGGAAAAGGGTGAGGATTATTTGACCCTGGCCCGGGCCAACCTGGCCAACCTGAAGACTGCCCTGGAATGCCGGTAGCAGCAAAGCGCAGGAGCCATGGCCAGCCAGTGGCTCCTGCACCGTTTCAATTTGGCTGATCCGCCGGCGGGCCGAACGCCTCGCCCTGGCAGGGCGTGCAGTAGCCGTATACTTCAAAGGCATGGCCCATGACTCTGAAGCCCGGGTCCGCGGTCGGTTTCAGGGTCACCAGCGGCCGTGGGCACGACTCCACACAAAACGATTTGCCGCAGCGCAGGCAAACAAAATGGTGGTGGTGCCCGCCCTCCCCCTGAAACTCAAAGCGGGTGCTTTCCCGGTTTTGCAGGTTCACCTGATTTACCAGGCCGCATTCCGTCAGCGTGGTCAGGTTGCGGTAAACCGTATCCAGGCTGACGTGGGGATGAGTGGCCCGTACCGCCTGGGCGACTTCCCGGGCCGTCAGCGGCTCCCGAGCTTCCACCAGAATGCGGAGGATTTCCAGCCGCTGCGGGGTCAGTTTCAGCCCCTGCTGTTTCAGCCGGTGCAGGACGCCGTCAAAGTTCAACCTGCCCACCTCGTATCTAGGAATGTTCCTATATCGTAGTCTAGTGGGCAGAAGGCACAGGTGTCAACGGCGGCACCGGGAGGCAGCCAGCCCGCCCACGCAGGGGACCAGAATGGGAGTGGAAATGCGTGCAGAACGGGGCAGTGGTGGCACTGGACCACGTTTGTTTTACCTATGAGCGTGAACAGATCCTGCAGGATGTGTCACTGGTGGTACGACAGGGGGACTTTGTGGGGCTGGTCGGACCCAACGGTTCGGGCAAAACCACGTTGCTGCGTATCATCCTGGGGTTGCAGCGGGCCTGCTGTGGCCGGGTGCAGCTGTTCGGACAGGATCTGACTGATTTCCGGCAGTGGGCCCGGATCGGGTATGTGCCCCAGAAGGCGGCCTCCTTTAACAGCGGCTTTCCGGCGACGGTGCGCGAGGTGGTGCTGACCGGGCGGGTTCCCCGGCGCGGCCTGTTCCGCCGGCTGACCCGCGCCGACCACGCCATGGCCGACCGCGCCATTGAACTGGTGGGGATGCAGGACTACTGCACCCGCCCCATCGGCCGGCTGTCCGGTGGGCAGCAGCAGCGGGTGTTCATTGCCCGGGCGCTCGCCTCTGAGCCGGAGTTGTTGATTCTGGATGAGCCTACGGTGGGGGTGGACAGCGCTGCGCAGGAGCAGTTCTATACCCTGCTGCGCCGGCTCCGCCAGGAAATCGGCCTGACCATGGTGCTGGTTTCCCATGACATCGGCGTGGTCACCACCGAGGTTTCCCACCTGGCCTGTCTGAACCGCCGCCTCTTTTTCCATGGGCCGCCGCAAGAATTCAGTGAGCACGCCCTCTCTGAACTGTACGGCCACCGGGTCACCATGGTGGCGCACCGGCACTGACAGCAAGAAAGGACAGGACGAAGAAGGAGTGGCGGCATGCCGGAGATTCTTCAGTATGGATTCATGAACCGGGCCCTGATGGCCGGAGCGGTGGTGGGTTTGATCTGCCCGGTCATCGGGATGTTTCTGGTCCTGCGGCGCCTGTCGCTGATTGGCGATACCCTGGCCCATGTTTCTTTGGCCGGAGTGGCCGCCGCTTTACTTATGAAAGTGCATCCGGTAGTGACGGCCCTGTGCTTTTCCCTGGCCGCCGGACTCGGCATCGAGAAGCTGCGCGAGACGTACCGGCGTTACGCCGAACTGGCCGTGGCCATTACCCTGTCGTTTTCCGTTGCCCTGGCCGTGGTTCTGATCAGCCTGGGCAAGTCGTTCAACGCCGACCTGTTTTCGTATCTATTTGGCAGCATCATGACGGTGACCCACCAGGACGTATGGATCATTGCCGGTCTGGGGCTCGCGATCCTGCTGGCGGTGGGAGTGCTGTTCAAGGAACTGTTCCTGATTACCTTTGACGAGGAACTGGCCAGCGTGGGCGGGCTGCCGGTGCGGGCCCTGAGCATCCTGTTCACGGTGCTGACCGCCGTGACCGTGGCGGCCACTATGCGGGTGGTGGGGGTCTTGCTCATTTCCTCGCTCATGGTCCTGCCGGTGGCCACCAGCCTGCAGTTGGCCCGGAGCTTCCGCAGTGCCATGCTGCTGTCCGTGCTGTTTGCCGAAGTCGCCGTGCTGGGCGGGCTGTTCAGCGCCTACTATTTGGACCTGGCGCCCGGCGGTACGGTGGTGCTGACCGCCGTGGCCATACTGCTGGCGGTGTTGGGCGGCCAGCGTTTCTTCGGGCCGCGGCCGGCCCACCACTCAAGGCGGGATGGGGCGTGACAAAGAACCGGCTGACCCGCCGGTGCCAGGGCATTCTGGACGTGCGCATGAATAGCGGCCCGGCCTGCCACGGGCGCCGGCAGGTCGGCAGCCTTTGGTGGCCTGGCCGGCCCCATCACGACGCGATTGAGGCATGACGTAACGTGCAGGTCAATAGCCTCTGCCAAAAAAACCGAACCGGACGGTCACATGGCGACCGCCCGGATTACCCACGGCATGGAGCCAAATTCGCTCACTTGTCAGCGACTCAGGGTCTGGTATAGACCCACTCCGATCAGGAACACACTGGCGGCAAACCGCAGGGTCTGATCGTGGTGGGACAGGAAACGCTGCACGCCACCGGTACGGAATAGGACGGGGGCCAGAACCGGAGCGCCCATGATAAGCAACAAGACCAGAACGCCGGCCGGCGCCCCGCCCGCCAGACCTCGTTCTGCCAGCAACAAACTCAGTCCGCCCAGATAAGGCCAGCAACAGGTTGCGCAATATACGGCATAAGCGGCGCCCATGCCAGTGGGATGCCAGCGGCTGTACCGGAGCAAGAACCCGCCGGGTCCCCGGCAGGCATGCCCGTTCACCGCCGGACGGAGCAGGCTGATCCCCGCAGCCGCCAGCATCAGGCCGGCGCCGGCGCCGAGCCACGGGCGCCAGCCCGGCCACAGCCGACCGGCCAGGAGGATCAGCGCAACCAGCGATCCAAACGTCACCCCATAGCCGAGCAAGAACCACAAGGCCGGCGAGAGGGCCCGGGGCTGGGCGGACGTTTCGACTCGGGACGGTGACGTCGGGGATGAACCGCATCGCCGAGGTCTCGAAGAAGAACGCCGACGCCACGGAAGAAGTTTCGGCGTCCGTCGAAGAGTTGTCGGCGGTGTTATCCCCTTGCAACCTCCACCAAGTTGCGCCCATTTCGTTTCGCCGCGTAAAGAGCCTGGTCGGCCATACCCAACAGGTGATCGGGTCCGTCAACAGGATTTTGCAGCATGGCACTCACACCGATGCTGAGGGTGATCCCAGTTTCAACTCCGCCAGGGTGTGCGATGCGGAGCTGGGAAACTGCCCGCCGGAGCCGTTCTGCGACTTGCCGCGCCGAGTCAAGGTCAGTGCCGGGCAACACGGCCAGGAACTCCTCGCCCCCGTAACGGCCGACAAGATCCCCTTCCCGCAGGTTCTCCCGAATCTCAACAGCCACGCGTCGGAGTACTTCATCACCAAACTGGTGCCCGAAGCTGTCATTTAGCTTCTTGAAGTGGTCGATGTCCATCATCAGGCAGCTTAACGGGCGGTTTTGCTCCCGTGCTCTTTGAAATGCGACAACAAGATCGGTCTTGATCTGGCCGTGGTTGGCCAAGTCCGTGAGGCTGTCGGTTCGAGCCAACCGTTCCAGTTCTCCGTTGAGGCGGGCAAGGTCAGTGGTTCTGGCGTCTACCTGTTCTTCCAATGCTGTCGCCCAGTCATGCAGGTGTTGGCGCTGAATCTCCATGATCTGTGCGGCCCGCCTGACGATCAGGGAGATGCAGCCGAATAATAGAGTCAGGGCGCCAGAAATCGCCGTGACCGCTATCCACAGGGCGCGGTCTACCGCGTCAAGTACGTAGCGGATGTTCTGATAGATCATCACCACGCCGTGCACCTGACCGTCCCGCTTGACCGGGACAAACACCTCCAGACTGGTCTCTGCCTGATCGTCCGGATAGTACATGAATTTGCTGCCAACTCCGCCCTGCACGGCCGCTTGAAATGCCTGGGAGTCCCGCCCCACGAAACCCTTCAAGTTTGGGTTTGTGCTATACGCGATATACCGGTTCGGATTGATCAGGTTGATCTGGCGCAGCGCGTAGCGCTGAACATAATTGTTAATGACGTGCTGCAACATCCGGCCATATGGAGACGAGGCATCCAGCGGGTCGCCCGTGCCAATGGCTGGCTGAAACACCTGGTCTTCCAGATCGTCAACCAGGCTGCGGGCAATCGCCACCGAAAAGTCCACCTTCTGCTGGAGCAAGTGTCGGCGAATCTGTACGGCGATGATGAGCGTCACCACCACCCCGACGATCACGAACGCGGCCACACTCGCCCAAGTGAAGTACTTTACGAGCGGGTACGGCCGCTTGGGGTCCGGCCGAGCTACCCGGAACCAGCTAGAAAGCAGGGCTGGCTGTGGCATTACAAGCCCGCCCTTTCGGCTGGTGCCACCACCTGGTTCAGAAACACATGCACGTACTCGCTATCAAACTGGTGTCCGCTGCAGCGGATCAGTTCCGCTTTGGCTGCGGCCAACGACAGCGCCGGCTGGTACGGGCGCGTGCTCGTCATGGCTTCCCAGGCGTCTGCAATGGCAATGATCCGTGCCCCAAGGGGAATTTGTCCGCCCCGGAGGCCGTCAGGGTAGCCCTGCCCGTCGATTCGTTCGTGATGATGGCGGACACTGGCCAACACGTACGAATCGGTGATGCCAATGCCCCTCAGGGTCTGTTCCCCCCTGGCTGGGTGCTGCTTGATGAGAGCCCATTCCTCAGGGGTGAGTGGTCCGGGCTTGCCCAGGATGCAAGTGGGTACATAGACCTTGCCGACATCATGCAACAGAGCGGCCAGGCTGAGACGGGCAAGATCCCATTCACTGACGGAGAGTGCACGGGCCAGTGACGTGGCCAGGAAGGCTACATGCCCCGAATGGACTTCCGAAACCAGGGCGAGCGCAGAATAAGGGTTAGAATGCAAGTTGGCACTCCCATTGGGAAGGAACAGGCTGTCTAAACAACCCGGCAATCAGGCCCAACCTCCCTGAGGTTCTGATATGCAGGCTCGGAGAGTTCCTTTCAGTCAAGCAATGCTAATGATAATCAATATCATCCACATTGTCCATTGCTACTCAGCATGGCATGAATGAAAATAGCTGTGGGGCCGTGCCGCCAACCGGCGACACGGCCCCAGCGGATCGTTCGGAACAACCTGGGGAAGTTGCAGCAATCTCCTACGCGTAAATATACGGGTCGGCCGGCTTTTCCACCGGGGTCAGGGTGCGCACCCGGATTTGCAGGGTATCCTGGCCCTGATACTCTCCCATTTCAAACACGCCCTCCAGCCGGTACCAGGAGTCGGTCTGGAGCTGTTCAGCCTGGGGCCAGGCCACCAGAAAGCCATCGGGGGCGGCATGGGCGACATGGCAGGTGACAATCAGCCGGGCCAGCACAAACTGTTCCGGCGTCAGGCCCTCGGGCCGGAATACAAAGCCGGTCATCTGTACGGGCTTGCCCACATACGCCGCCTGGTTACCGTAAATGGCCAGCAGCCAGGGTGCAAACGTCTTGTCGTCCAGCACCACCTGTCCGTTCACCAGGGCCGGGGCACGGTGCTGCCCATCTGCAGCCGCCGGGGGCGGCGGAGAAGCGGCGGCTTCCGGCCGGGCGGTGGCGGGGGGGGCCGCAACGGTGGGGGGAATCACCTCCGGGATGGCGCCGGCGGGGGCTGCGCCAGAGGCTGCTGTGCTCGGCGCACCGGCGGTCGAAGCCGGTGGGCCGGCGGCGGGCGGTATCACCGGTGCGGTCTCCGGCCGGGTATCCGACCCGGCCGGGGCCGGGTCGGCCGGCGCGGGCGCCGTGGCGGCGGCAGGGCCGCCGTGCCGGCCGCGGGCAGTCAGGTTCACCCCCTGCTTGGCGGCCAGGTCGGCGCCGAAGGTGGCGGGCGGCAGGGCCAGTCCCAGCACGAGCGGCACCAGAAAGGGGGCATACCGCCCCCAGCGCAGGAGGGGCAGATCCTCGCCCGGAGCCCGGAACCGTTCAAACTGGGCCAGGGCCATCAGCACCAGTAGCACGGCGGCCATCAGGGAATAGGGCGCAAAGCGCGGGTGAATATACAGTTTAATATCACCGCTGAAGACCAGGGCAAATACCCCGGTGGCAAAAGCCAGCAGGAACAGCCCGCGGGCTGCCGCGCCCCAGTCACGCCCGCGCTCCTGCTCACAGGGGTCCGCATGGTGCATGTCCTCAGCCTCCTTGCCCCAGGGTCAGATTCATCAGATACCCGGCCGCCAGACAGAGTACGACCAGAGCGACATTCAGGCCCACCACGAACCGGCGCCGGAAGACCGAAACCATCATCAGGGTGTTCTTGATATCGGTCATCGGTCCGAAAACCAGAAACGCCAGCAGGGCGCCGGGGGCAAAGGTGGAGGCAAAGGTTGCCGCCACAAAGGCGTCGGCCTCGGAGCAAATGGAGATGACATAGGCAAAAACCATCATGGTCAGCACCGAGAAGAGCGGCCCCCGGCCAACGGCCTCCAGCAGGCTGCGGCTGATGAAGGTCTGGGCCAGGGCTGCCAGCAGGGCACCGGTGATAAAGTAGCGCCCCACGCTGAAGAACTCATCACCGGCATGCTCAAACAGGTGCCTGACCTTTTCGGCCAGGGTGGCCCGGTGGTGGTCATGACCACAGGCACAGGGCGGCTCGGCATCACTCCCGCCGGCTATGGGCAGCGGGGCGCCGTCGTACAAGGCGACGGTTGCCGCCGGATCAGCCACCAGATAGGCCGGACCGGGCCGCCGGGCAAACAGCGCCACCAGCAGGGCCACCAGTACGGCAACCGCATACCCCAGGCCCATTCGCCACCAGACCATGGCCGGGGTGTTGGGAAAGGCCAGCTTCGTACTCAGAAACACCAGGGGGTTCAAAATCGGGTTGGCCAACATGAAGGCAATGGCCACCGGCAGGGGCGCGCCCTTGGCAATCAGCCGCCGGGCCACCGGGACAATGCCGCACTCACACATGGGAATGAGCAGCCCGGCCAGCGGGGCCAGCAGCACGCCCAGCACCGGGTTCCGCGGGATCCAGCGTGCCAGGGCCTCCCGGGAAACGAACACTTCCAGAAAGGCCGATGCGAACACTGCCACCACAATAAAGGGCAGTGCTCCCACCAGCACGCTCAGAAAACTGGTGGAAAAAAACTGCATGCCTGGCCTGGCCAGACTCCACAGGAGTTCACCTGTGCGCCCAAAATACTCGGTTACCGGGTCCAGATTATCCCCTCCCGTCCGTGTGCCCCGGCCGGGGGCAGCCAGGTATGTTCCTGTATCGTAGTTTAGTCAACAGAGGTGCGGGTGTCAAAAGTGGCATCGGTCCAACTCCCCCGGCCGGTGGGCGGGCCTGCTATACTGGGCAAAGGCACTGCCCCGGCGGGCAGAGCGCCAACAAAGCCCAGGGGGCAGGAACATGCCGACTCCGACGGTCTCCATCGTGATTCCCACTTACAACCGGCCCGATGCCCTGTGCGAGTTGCTGGAATCCCTGGCCCGGCAAACCTGCCCGGACTTCGAGGTCATCGTCGTCAACGATGCCGGGACAAACGTGGGTTTTGTGCGCACGCTGTACCCGGAGCTGGCCCTGCAGGTGCTGGACATGCCGGAAAACGGCAAGCATGTGCGGGCACGCAACCGCGGCCTGCAGCAGGCCGCCGGGGAGTTCGTGATGCTCTGTGACGACGACGACCTGATCGTACCCGACCACCTGGAGCGGATGCTGGGCGAGATCCGGGACCACGATCTCGTCTATTCCGATGTAGAAATCTTCGACTACGTGGTGCGGGACGGTACCCGCATTGCCACCGCCCGCCGCCTGTTTGCCTATCAGCATGACCTGGCAGGCATGCGGCAGTTTTCCACCTTCGTCTCATCCGGTTGCCTGTATCGGCGGGCCATCCACGACCGCATCGGCACCTTCGATCCGGCTGTATACCACTACTGGGACTGGGACTTCTTCCTGCGGGCGGCCGCCTGCCTGCGGGTGAAGCGGGTGCCGGTGGCCAGCGCCCTGTACGCCTTTTCCGCGGCCGGCGGCAACCTGTCCGGCGAGGCCCAGGCAGAGATGCGGCTGTACCTGGACGTGCTGGCCCGCAAGCATGGTCTGGGTGACCTGCCGGTGAAGAATTTTTTCCTGCTGCTGGAGGAGCCGGCCGTCAAAGCGCGGGCAGCCGCCAGCACCATTGTCTGGGACGGCCGGCCGGTCATCTCCCGGCGTGCCCGCCAGATCAGGCAGTGACATTTGTCACATCCGCATCGAACTCGCAAATGCTACCATAAGCGCATTCTTTTCACTTGCGAATGATAATCAGTATCAAATGATAGCTAGAGTGGTGGTCAAATGAAGTGGGGGAGGGCCAGGTGGGTCAGCAGCCTTGGCCTGCTGTTGTTCCTCCTGTTGTGGCAGTGGGGGGCCAGCCTGTACAACCCGATCATTCTGCCTTCCCCCCGGGAGACGCTGGCGGCACTGCTGCACCTGGTGGCCACAGGCCAGGTGACCGAGGCAGCAGCCGCCACCGCCATCCGCACCCTGGGCGGTTTTGCCATCGCCTGCCTGGCCGGGGGGAGCCTTGGCGTGGCAGCCGGACTGCAGCCCGTGGTGCGCCGTCTGGTCTGGCCGGTGGTGACCGTACTGCAGGGTATGCCGCCCATTGCCTGGATTGTCCTGGCGCTGATCTGGTTCGGCACCGGCTCGGGCACGCCCATCTTTACCGTGGCTGTAGCCACGTTGCCCATCGTCTTTGTGGGCGCCGTGGAAGGGGTACGCACCGCTGACCGCAGCCTGCTGGAAATGGCCCGCTCCTTCCAGACGCCACCCGGTATGCTGTTCTGGGACCTGTACCTGCCGCACCTGCTCTCTTACCTGTTTCCGGCCGTGGTGGCCGGACTGGCGGTGGCCTGGAAGGTCGCCGTCATGGCGGAACTGTTGGCGACCGACACCGGCATTGGCGCCGGGCTGGCCGCGGCCCGGGTCAACCTGGATACGGCCAGGGCACTGGCCTGGGTGGCCGTGGTGGTGGGCTTGCTGTTTGCCTTTGAATATGCGGTGCTGCATCCTCTGAAGCGCCGGCTGGAGCCCTGGCGCCAGACCGAACTGGCGGCGGGGGGCGGTGCCGGCTCCGCCGGTGCGCAACCTGACGTGGGGAGGACCTGAAGCCAGCCATGCTCGTGATGAATGACATTCGCCACAGCTACGGCGGGACGGTCGTGCTGGAAGGGGTCAGCCTGGCCCTGCGCCCGGGGCAGGTCCTGTCCATGACCGGTCCGTCGGGGTGCGGCAAGACCACGCTGCTGCACATGGCGGCCGGGCTGGTCCGTCCCGGGTCAGGGACGGTTGATAACCGGTTCCGACGGGCGGCCTATGTGTTCCAGGAGCCCCGCCTACTGCCGTGGCGGACCACCGCCGACAACATTGCCTTCGGGCTGAAGGCCCAGGGTGTTGCCCCTGCCCACCGGCGCCGGCAGGCCATGGAGCTGGTGCAACGGCTGGGGCTGACCGGAGCCGAGGGCAAGTACCCCCATCAGCTCAGCGGGGGCATGCGGCAGCGGGTCGCCCTGGGGCGGGCCCTGGCGGTGGAACCGGATCTGCTGTTGCTGGACGAGCCCTTCAGTGCCCTGGATCTGGGGCTGAAACGGGAACTGCAGGAACTGCTGCTCAGCCTGCTGGCAGAACGGAATCTGGCGGCGCTGTTCGTCACCCATGACCTGGCCGAGGCGGTCCGCCTGGGAGACGAGTTGCTGGTGCTGTCCCCGTCGCCCGGGCGGGTCCGGCAGCGGCAGATCCTGGACCGGCCGCCGGCCCAGCGCGACGACCCGTACGTGTACGAGACCCTGTCCCGGTTGCTGCGTGAGCCAGCGGTGGCGGCTTGCTTTGGCGGCGGCGGCCCGGTGGCGGCCCTGGTTCCGTGAGTCGTAACAGTAGTGAAGGAGCGATTCTCCCCATGAACATGACCAGACGGCAATTTGTTCACCTGGCGACCATGGCCGGCGGCAGTGCCCTGCTCGGGGGCCTGCTTGGCTGCGGACGCGCCGAAGGCCCGGCTCCGGCAGCCCCTGCCGCCGGGCAACCGGCAGCGGTGCCGGCGCTGGATAAGCTGGTGATCCAGGGCCCCATGGCCCCGCCCACCATCCTGCTGGCCCACCTGGTGCTACAGCAGGAAGCGCTGAAAAAGGCCGTGCCGGGCGTCTCCTTCAGCACCTACAAGAACCCCGACCAGGTCCGGGCCGGGATTACTTCCGGCGAGTTGCAGGTGGCGGCCGTCCCCACCTACCTGGCGGCCAACCTGTACCGGCGCGGGATTCCGGTGCAGTTGCTGAACGTCACGGTCTGGGGCATTCTGCACGTGCTGACGGTCGACGATGGGATCAAGGGCTGGGCCGACCTGAAGGGTAAGGACGTGTTCATCCCCTTCAAGGGGGATATGCCGGACCTGGTCTTTCGCTACCTGGCCGGGAAGAATGGGCTGGACCCGGCCAAAGACCTGAAGCTGCAGTACACATCGGCCCCGCCGGAAGCCTTGCAGATGCTCCTGGCCGGCAAGGCCAAGGCTGTTGTGCTCCATGAACCGGTAGCCACGGCGGCGCAGGTCCAGGGCAAGCAAAAGGGCCTGAATGTACGCCCGGTGCTCGACCTGCAGCAGGAGTGGGCCAAGGCCACCGGCCGGGCGCCCCGGATTCCCCAGGCCGGCACCATCGTCATGGCCAGTCTGACCCGGGATTACCCGGAGGTGGTGGCGGCCATTCAGACCGGCATCAAGGAGGCCGCCGACTGGGTGCGGGCCAACCCGGCGGCCGCCGCCGAACTGGGCAGCAAGCACCTGGGCGACCTGCAGGCGCCGGTAATCGAAAAGTCGCTGGCCCGCACGCCCATGGAAATGGTACCGGCGGCGGCAGCCCGGGAGGAGCTGGAATTCTTCTTCTCCCGGCTGAAGGAGCTGTCCCCGGACATCATCGGCGGGGACCTGCCGGACAGCGGGTTTTACTACGGCGGTAAGTAGACGCAGCCTGCGGGCAGCAGACTGGGGCGGCAAGGTCTGTCACCGGCCGGCCAGGTGCGACAGCAGGCCCACCGCCCCGCCCACCGCCACCAGCCAGGCGGAGTTGACCTTGTAGCGCAAAACGGCGGCCAGGGCGGCCAGGGCCAGGGCCACCGTGAGCCAGTCCGTCAGCGCCGCCCGGCCCAAATCCCAGGTCACCACAGCCATCAGGCCAAGGGAGGCGGCGTTAACGCCATCCAGAAAGCCGGCGGCCCATGGGGACCGGCGTAGCCTGGGCACCCACGGATTCACGGCAGCCACCAGCAGAAAGGCCGGCAGAAAAATCCCGATAGTGGCCACAATGGCACCAGGGCTGCCCGCCAGCAGATAGCCGACAAAGGTTGCCGTGGTAAACACCGGGCCGGGGGTGAACTGGCCAATGGCCACGGCATCCAGCAGTTCCTGCGGGCTCAGCCAGTGCCAGCGCTCCACCAGGTCCTTTTGCAAAAAGGCCAGCAGCACGTAGCCACTGCCATACAGGACCGAGCCGATTTTCAGGAAAAACCAGAACACCTTGGCCCAGGTGGGGGCGGCGGCCACTGCCCCGGTGGCCATGGCGGCGGCGCTCTCCGGACCCAACGCCAGCAGCCCTGGCACCGGCAGGGCGACTGCCGCACCGGCCCCACCCACGCGGCCGCGGTTGGCGGCAAGCATCACTGCCAGCCCGGCCAGCAGCAGCAGCAGGATTTCATGCACGCCCAAAAATGACAGTCCCACCACAGCGGCACCGGCCACGGCCGTGGGCACCCCCTTGATGGCCGACTTGCGCAGCCCCCACAGGGCCTGTGCCACAATGGCGATGATCACCGGCTTGATCCCATACAGCAGCCACCCGGCCTGCGGTACGGTCTGGTAGCGGGCGTACAGGGCAGCCAGCGCCCACACGATCAGCATGGCCGGCAGAATAAAGCACGACCCGGCCACAATCAGGCCCCGCCAGCCGGCGCGGGCGTAGCCGATATGGATCGCCAGTTCCGTGGAGTTAGGGCCGGGGATCAGGTTCGTGGCACCCAGCAGGTCCAGGAAGGTTTGCCGGTCCAGCCAGCGGCGGCGGGTGACAAACTCCTCGTTCATCATGGCAATGTGGGCGGCCGGGCCGCCAAAGGCGATCGTACCCAGCTTCAGAAACACGGCGGCCAGTTCCGCCAGCCGTTTCTCCGGCGCCGCCGGTACACCGGCCGGGCCGCCGGGGGGCGGAAATTCGTCTGTGGGCATGCGCGGGTGGATACCTCCTTGGTGGCGGTGTTCGCCATCACCGGCCCGGTTCCTGCCGGGGTGTGGCCTGACAAAACGTGCAGATTTGGCTGCCGGATCGGTAGGTCTTGCGCCAGACATGACGAAGCTATTTAATGGTGAACCAACGGCATTGCGCCCCATCCTGAGGAGGTAGCGAAATGGCGAGCATGACCCTGAAGATCCAGGGAATGACCTGAGGCCACTGCACCCTTGCCGTGAGCAAGGCGCTGAAGGAACTGGCCGGTGTAACCGACGCCAAGGTGGATGTCGGTTCGGCTGTGGTTACCTATGAACCGGGGCAGGTCAGCGAAGAAATGATCAAGGGTGCCGTGGCAGACGCCGGTTACCAGGTGGTCGATGTGACCGCTTAGTCCGCCCGGGCCTGATGTGGATATGCTCCCTACGCAGAGGGCCCGGTGTGTGCGCCAGTCGCACATACCGGGCCCTTCTCGTTGCGGCCGATCGCCGCCGCCGTTGCCGCGACCGTGACGCCCATCACTGTTTCTGGTGTGAGGTAAATGATAGCATCGACCTATCTTTCACCGGAAGAATGATTCTCATTATCGCCGGGTGGGGCAAACCCAGGGCGACATACGGTGTACGAACGGCGGGAGGAGTTACCGATGGTGGGAATCTGGACGCTGGTCCACTGGCTGCATGTGGCGGGGGCCATTATCTGGCTGGGCGGAGTTTTCTTTGTCGTATTCATGCTGCGGCCCGCCCTGCAGACGGTGCCGGAACTCCATGTGCGCCGGTTTGTCCTGGGCCAGACCGTGGCCCGGATGCGCCGGGTGATTAACGTGGTGGTGACAACGCAGGCGCTGACCGGGATCTACATGATCTGGGTGCGCCTGGACGGTGCCAGTGGTTTCTGGTCCGGCAACTGGGGGGGGATCCTGCTGACCAAGGTGGTGTTGGCCTCCCTGATGATCGCCCTGTACGTGGTGGTGCCCCGACTGTTGCTGTCGGCACCGGCCTCCGGCGCCGCAGGGGCTGGTGGCGGTGGCGGGGGGACGCACGACTGCCCGACCGAAATGGCCGGTCCGCCCTGGCAGCAAAAGCTCGGCCAGATCCTGCACGTGGTCCTGCTGGTGCTGGGCTTCACCGTGGTTTTCCTGGCCAAGCTGCTCACCTGAGCCGGTTCCCGATGGTCAACAGGGCGCTCTGCCGCTGGGTGGGGCGCCCTGTTCGCGCCTGCTGGGGCTGGGGGGGCCGCTGGGGAGACTGGCCCGCAGCCCGGGTCCCGGGGGCGAATGCGTGGGTGCAGAATTGAAAAGACGATTACAAATTTGAAGGGATCAAAGTCAGGCCTGTGCCTCCCTAACCTGCTTCCTGTCGCCAATCTGGACTGGAACGATTCTTGCAAACAGTGAAATAGCAGGTTGTTATTTCTGAATTCGGAATATGGGGAGAGGATTCCTGATGTCGACCTTCGCCAAGCAGTCCCTCACCGCTGAGGCGGCGGCCCGCCTGATCGCGGCCGCTCAGACCAAGGCAAAGGAAATTGGCGTCCCGATGGCCATTGCAGTGGTCGATGAAAGCGGGAATCTGAAGGCTTTCGTGCGGATGGACGGGGCCGCCCTGCTGGCGGCCCAGGTGGCTCAGGACAAGGCATACACCGCCGTTGGGTTTGGGGTGCCCACCAAGGCCTGGCCCGAGTACTTCGGCAACGACAAGCCACTGTGGGATAACATTCACGCCATCCAGCGGGCCGTGCCTTTTGCCGGCGGATACCCGATCCGGGTTGGTGACCAGGTGGTGGGCGCCATCGGCGTTTCCGGGGGCCATTACAGCCAGGACGACGTGGTGGCTGAGGCCGCGCTGACCGCCCTGTCCTGAAGCGGCGGGGGAGGGTGCTGCTGCAGCCCGGATCCACTTGAAGGAGGAAACCCAACCGATGACGGACGAACGCGCACATGTGGCTGAAAAGGTTGTGACTGCCTGTCGCATCCTGGTGCAGCGCCGGCTTTGCGAGGCATTTGGGCACTTCAGCGCCCGGATCCCCGGGACAGACCAGTTTGTCATCTCACCACGCCGGAGCATGGCAGTGGTGCAAAGTCCGGACGATCTGGTCACGGTGGACCTGAACGGGCGCAAGGTAGCCGGCGGCTCCGACCAGCCACTGGAAACCTGGATACATACCTGCATTTATCGTGCCCGGCCCGATGTCGGGGCGGTGGCGCGCACCCACTCCTTCACGACCTCGGCCTTCGCCGTGGCCGGCCGCCCCGTGCGCCCTGTGCACGACTTTGGCGCGATCCTGCTGGATGAAGTACCGGTCTTCCCCCACTCGGAGCTGATCGAAACCGAGGCGCTGGGCCAGGAATTGGCCGCGTTCATCGGCCAGGGTCCCGGCGCGCTGCTGCGGGGCAACGGCACAGCCATCGTCGGCAAAGACGCCATCGAGACCTGCATCCGCGCCGTTTACCTGGAAGAGTCGGCCGTCATGCAGCTTCAGGCCCAGCAGTTAGGTGACCCCCGCTACTTTGCGCCTGAGGAGACCCGCGCCCGCGGGCAGCAGTTGCTGGAGTCCTCGCACATTCTGCGGGCCTGGGAACATTACCGGCGGGAAGCCGAGGGTTAAAAGCAAGAGTTTCAAGGCAGGGCGCCCGGCCAGACACAGGCCGGGCGCCCTGTTTCATTCATGTGGCAGACCAACTGCGGCGAGAAGGCGCAGGACTAATTTATTAGTATGACGAAGTATCTGCGAGTGAACCTGGAGGCAATATTCCAGGAAATGCTTCACGGGAAAGGCCGGAACCACCGATGCATAACGAAGCAGCAGAGGGGCACCCGCAACGCTGGCGGCTACTGACCGTGGCCATGCTCGGCTACGCCATGGTCCAGATGGGTCTGGTCCCCGTCAATGCCATCATGCCCGCTCTGGCCACCACCTTCAGCGTATCGCTGGGTACGGCGTCGTGGCTGCTGGCCGGGTACCTGCTGGCCCTGTCGGCCTTGATCCTCCCAGCCGGGCGCCTGGGCGACCGCCTCGGCCACCGGCCGGTCTTCCTGTGGGGCCTGGCCGGCTACACCCTCACGGCGGCCCTGGCCGGGGTGTCCAATACCTACTGGATGCTCCTGATGGCCCGGCTGGGCCAGGGCCTGACTTCGGCCCTTATCCTGGGCTCCACCATGGCCATGGTCACCAGTGCCTTCCCTCTCCGTGTCCGCGGCCGCGTGCTCAGCTTTGTGACCCTGTCCTCGTACATTGGCGGTGCCGCCAGCACGTATCTGGCCACCTGGGCGATCCAGCATGCCACCTGGCACTGGACCTTCTGGATGCTGGTGCCGATCGGGCTGCTGGGCCTGGTCCTTGGTGTAGGCATTCGCGACCCCAGGCCGGTGACTGCGCCGGCCCGCAGCCGCATCGACTGGATCGGGGCGGCGATTTTGGCCGCCATGCTGGTGGCCTTCTCCCTGGGCCTGAATCACCTGCATGATGGAGGCGAAACCTTTGCCGACGGCTGGCGCTGGCACCTGCCCATGCATGTGCTGGCTGCCGCCCTGCTCCTGCTGTTTGTCTGGGTGGAGCAGCGGGTCGCCGAGCCGATTATTCCCCTGCACTACCTGAAGAACCGGATGTTCCTGGCCGCCCTGAGCGCCCACTTTATCCTGCATACCACCATGATGGGCTCGACGGGGACGTTGCCCTTCATGATTCAGATTGGCATGGGCCTGACCCCCACCCATACGGCCAACGTGCTGGTGTTTTTGAATATCCTCAGCCTGGTGTCAGCGCCGGTCAGCGGGTGGCTATACGACCGGGCCAACAGTAAGCTGCTCCTGCCGGGGGCCATGTTCATCATTGCTTCGGGGATGTTCCTTTTCGGCCTCCTGGGCGTGAACCTGTCCTTTATGGGCCTGCTGGGTCTCGGCCTCTACATGGGCACCGGTATGGGCCTGTTCCTGAGCGCCAACAACGCCGCCCTGATGAGTTCGGTGCCGGCCGAGATCCGCGGCTTTGCCTCTGGCATGCTGGAAACGACCCGGCAGGTCGGGCACGGCATTGCCACCACCCTGGTCGGCACCATGCTGGGGGCCGGGGTCGCCCTGGCCGGCAAGGGGGCCGGCGGCCGGGATATGCTGGTGTCGGCCTTTGCCACCCAGTTCTACCTGATGGCCGGGCTGTGCGCTCTCGGCCTGCTCTGTTCGATCTGGTACGGCGTGGAGAAGGACCGGGCAGTCCGGTCCGGTGGCTCGGCTTCGGTAGCCGCCGGAGACTGAGCGCTGGCTGCCGGTGTTGACCAGGCGCCGTCACCCCTCGGGGGGCGGCGCCTGGTTGGCGTACGCCTCGCAGTGTACGCAACAAGAGGGAAATGCCATTCTTTAAGAGGAAAACCATTAAACGGAACTAATAGACGGTTTACAGTCTTAATTATTGTGATGTAACATACATATGTATATTAATGAATGATTCGGGCGGTTGTTGCCCCACCCAGCGAAACCCCTGGCCCGTTCGTCACTCTTGGGCTTGGCGGAGCAATACCTGCTCCGCCACTGAACGGTAAAACGCCAACAAACTTCAACAATCGCCACTAATCACGGTCAAAAGCGCCATATGGCTGCTACAGCAGACCCAGGATCGTCGCGGCCCGCCGACCCCGGCTGAGATGCCCCTGGCACCCTGCTCCATCAGGCATGGCCGATTCCAGTGTCCACCTTGTCCCCGCCCAGGCTGTCGACTACGCCTGTGCACGCCCGTCGAATCAGCGGAGCAGAAACCGGACACAGGCCACATTGACCCAACAAAAGCCAACAAGGGCGGTCAAGGGTCACCAAGTGTTCATCAAGGGCTCCCTATGGGTCGGTCAAGGGTTACCCATGCTTCATCAACGGTCTATCAATAGCCAACAAAAGCCAACAAAAGCCAACAAAAGCCAACAAAAGCCAACAAAAGCTAACAAAAGCTAACAAAGGCTAACAAAAGCCATCAAGAGCCAGCAAAAAGCCATCCAAGGGTTCATCAGGAGTCGTCAGGAAGGCCGGATTACCGGGTGCACGCAGACATCTGTGGTCCGGCAACCCCACAGATTCAAGGCAAAAATCTACCTGGGCAGTGACAATCCCAATCGATACCCACCCTCGTACCCCCTTGGTCATCAACCCGGACTCACCGACTACCGAGCGCCAACCCACCATGTCGAAGATTGGCGAGCGAAAACAGAACACGCTTTCAGGTTTCGACAAACCGAAAGCGTGTTCTGTGCTATCCTGATTTTGGGAGCCACGGCGGGCCAGGTCCCCGAAAGGGGTGAGCGC
>JAKFDK010000113.1:0-22527 GCA_036676195.1 Clostridia bacterium
AGGGCGGACTCCTCCACCCCCAGGCTGTGGGTCATGAGCAGACGGGCATCAGCCGGGATCCGGTCCCCTGCCTCCAGCAACAGCACATCGCCGGGCACCAGTTCGGCGGCGGGTACCGCTTCCACCCGCCCTTCCCGCCGGACCCGGGCCAGTGGTGTAGCCAATTGCTTGAGTGCCGCCAGGGACTTTTCCGCCCGATACTCCTGAATAAAGCCCAACACGGCGTTCAGGACGACGATCGCCACAATGGTGATGGCGTCAGCCCGCTCCCCCAGTACATAGGAGATCGCCGTGGCGCCCAGTAACACCAACACCATGAAATCCTGAAACTGCGCCAGCAATAAGACCCACCAGGGCACCGGCGGTCGCTCCCGCAACTGATTCGGCCCCACCTGCTCCAATCGCCGTCCGGTCTCGGCTCCGGTCAGGCCCCGGTCCGGATCGGTGCCAAGGGTAGCCACTGCCTGTGCCCCTGTCCATTCATGCCACACTGGTTCGGCGCGCTCCGCCAAGGCTGCTCACCTCTCCCACACCGATACGCCGCCTGCCGTACAAATAGACGACCCGCCGGACGTGCTCCGGCGGGTCTGGTGCTTGGTCGGCTAACCGTTGTTCCCGGCCAGGGCCTCCATTTGGTCCAGCAGGCGGCCAAACTGATCCAGGGCTTGCTGGACCGGTTCCGGCGCAGCCATATCTACCCCGGCGCCCCGCAGCAGGTTGATGGAGTAATCGGAGCCACCAGCCTTGAGGAAGCCCAGATAACGGTCCACCGCCGGCTGGCCCTCCTGCAGGATCTGCTGGGACAGGGCCGTTGCGGCGGACAGACCGGTGGCGTACTGGTACACGTAAAAAGCCCGGTAGAAGTGGGGAATCCGCATCCACTCCAACTCGATGTCCCGGTCCACCGCCACATCGGGACCGTGGTATTTGACATTGAGGTCGTAATACACCTGGCAGAGGTTCTCGGCTGTAAGGGGTTCACCCTTCTCAACCTTTTCATGCACCAGCAGTTCGTACTCGGCAAACATGGTCTGCCGGTACAGGGTCGTCCGGAACGCCTCCAGGTCGTGGTTGATCAGATACATCTGCAGCCTCTTGTCCGTGGTTTGCTGCAGCAGGTGGTGGGTCAGCAAGGCCTCGTTCAGGGTTGAGGCGACCTCAGCCACGAACAGGGTGTAGTAACCATAAACGTGGGGCTGATGCCGCCGGGTGTAGTGGGAATGAAGGGAATGGCCCAGTTCATGAGCCAGGGTGAACACACTGTTCAGGTTGTTGTCGTAGTTCATCAAAACGAAGGGCGGGGTGGCATACGAGCCGCCGCTGTATGCGCCGGAGGTCTTCCCCTCGTTTTCATAGACATCGATCCAGCGGCTCTCAAAAACCATCTGCACCGCCTGCTGGTACTCGGCGCCCAACGGAGCCAGGGCCGCGGTCACAAGCTCCCGAGCCTCCGGGTACTCGATCCGCCGGCTAACCTCCTGGACCAGCGGGGTGTAGAGATCATACATGTGCAACTCTTCCAGGCCGAGCAGGCGCTTGCGCAGGCCCATGTAACGGTGCAGCAGGGGCAGGTTCCGGTTTACCGTAGTCAACAGGTTATGGTAAACCGAGACCGGAATATTGCTGCCACTGAGGGCACCGGCCAGGGCCGACTCGTAACGGCGGGCCCGGGCGAAGAACACGTCTTTCTTGATACTCGCTGAATGGGTGGCGGCCACAGTATGCAAATACTTGCGGTAGGTGCCGTACAGAGCCATGAAGGCATCCTGGCGCACCCGGCGGTCGGCACTCTCCATGAATTGAATGTACCGGCCCTTGGTCAGTTCCACCTCGTTCCCCTGCTCATCTTTGATGGCGGGAAACTTAATGTCGGCGTTGTTGAGCATGCTAAAGATCTGGTCCGGTCCACGGGCAATCTCGCCCACCTGGGCCAGTAACTGCTCCACCTCAGCGGACCGGACATTGCCCCGCTGCCGCAGGAGGTCGTCCAAGTAATGGGCGTACAGGGCCAGCCCTGGTTCTTCAGCCTGAAACCGCTCCAGGGTACCTTCGGGCAGGGCGAGGATCTCCGGCTCGATAAAGGCCTGAGCACCCTGGGCCCGGGTAGCCAGGGTCATGGCCCGGTCGTTCAGTGCCTGATAAAAGCTGTTGGTATTGTCCTCGTCCTGGCGCATGTGGGCATAGACCAGCAGCTTACCAAAGATCAGGCTGCCTTTTTCCCGTAGTTGCAAACAACCCAGCAACTGCGCCGCCGATTGGCCCAGGGTGCCCTGGTACGCCTCTAATTTGGGCATCAGGGATTCGGCCAGGGCGAAATCCTGTTCCCACTCCGCCTGGGTGGGGTAAATCGCTTCCAGGTCCCAGGTAAACTCCTTTGGCAACTCCTGCCGCTTGGGCAGCCGCTTCATGTGAACGCCCCCTCAACTCCCGGTCGCGCCGGGCCCAATCACCATGGTTCTACCATATCACACCCGCAGAGCCTTTACTCACCGTTTCCCCATCAATCAAACAAAAACCCCGGCTATCTGGCCAGGGTTTTTGTCTGCTATTTACTCCCGCTCCGCATCCCACCAGCGGCGGGTAGCCCGAACGGCAATGGGTCCCCCGATCAATAGCACGCCCAGCAGGCCGGCGAACGCCATGGGCAGGGGACGGTAGACACGAGTCTCGGCCACCAGATCAGCCTGCCGCTTGATTTTGCCGGCCGACCTGGCCCACTGCACCGTGTTCCCCTGAGCCGCATCCATGTTATGGCTGGTAATGCGGCTGGGCAGGGTCACCTGCTGGGACCAGCGCACCTGCCCGGCCAGAAACGTGGTCCACTCCTCTTCGGTTACCCCCTCCGGAGCCGGTAACTCGCTGGCCAGGGCCTGAGGATCGAACACCAGGGACTGCTTGAAAATCATCTTCCTGAACAGCGGGTGCTCAATAACCTCAATACTGCCGCCAGTCTCCTGGTTAAACTCAGCCACACTGGAATACTCCCGGGTCATCGTGATGACCATCTGATTGCCTTCATCCCGGGCCTCCAACTGCCATCCTTGCCGGGCAGCGAGACGAATATTGTCCAATTGCTCGCGCCAGTAAGCTGCGAACTGGTCAGTGGCCGTAAACCGGCGTGTTTCGGCAATCGAACCTTCCCCGACCACCACCACGGCCCGCTCCAGGTTAAACGTGCCGATCCGTACGGAAGTGCCATCCCGAAGCAGTACACCGGCGCCCGGCTCCGGTGCCGCCGGCGCCGGAAAACCGGAATCAGCCGGACCTGAGGAGCAGCCGGTCAGCCAGAGCACCGAGGACAGGAGCAGGAGCAGGGTATAGCGCCGCATAGGCGTCCCTCCATCGGCGGATACACGGCCTGCAGTCATTCCGACCAGGCGTCTGCGCCCCAAGCTTGATGCGTGTACTAATAGTTTCACACCAAACCGCTAACCTTTTAAGGGCGCTTCCGTAACAATTGCATCACGATTCCGTTACCGACCTGTATCACCGAACGCAACGCAACCGTGGTCGGAACTGGACCACCGCCGCTGGCCGCGGGAGGCCTGCGCCGTTATGTGCTACGCCTGATTACGCAGCTAAGCTGACCTGTCCAGCTGCCCCGCGACCGGCCCGCCGCGGAGCAGCTTCCGCGCCTGGCCGGACTCAGACGCCGCCGGTGTAACCGTTGACCACCAATTCCAACTGCCCGCCGTGCGGGTCGAACATCAGCCCGTGCACCGGCACATCGGCCGGAATCAGCGGGCTCTGCCGAATTTCTGCGCATACCCGCCGCACGTTGCCAATGGGGTCATGGAAGGCACCCAGCCAGTCCCGCAAGCTGGGCTGGAGGGCGTCTACCGCTGCCCTGGGCACGCCCCGGTCCAGCATCCGACGTTCCAGGTCGTCATCGTCAATTTGTGACATGCCACAATCCCGGTGACCAACCACGAAGATTTCCTCGCAGCCCAACGCATAAATGGCCACTACCAGGCTGCGCATCACACCACCGGCCGGATCAATGAGGGTGTTTCCGGCGTTCTTGATCACCTTGGCGTCCCCGCGCCCGAGCCCCAGCGCCGGTTCCAGAAACTCGACCAGCCGCGTGTCCATGCAGGTGAACAGGGCTACCTTCTTGGCCGGTAATTTGGTGATCGGGCGCTTCCGTTCCTCCACAAAGCGGGCATTATGGGCCAGAATATCCTCTAACAGCGCCACACTGTCACCTCCGAATTTACTACGCCCCACATAGATACCAGGGGCCGGCAGCACCCGGTTGTTTGACCGACCGGGTGCTGCCGACTCTCCACCACTGAGTTGCCGCTAACCCTCCGGGTCTGGCTCCAGAACCAGTTCTTTCAGCATTTGTTCGCCGGGTGACAGGCGATAACCCTGGCCGTTGTTGTCATCCCGGAGCTTTTTGAAGCCTTCGGTGTGCACCACCAGGGCCCACGGCTGGTTCGTGGGCACCAGTGCATGGAAGGTGCCGTCCCGGCGGACCAGACCGCTGCTCAGCGCCTTGTGCTCCTTGCCCTTGAGCGGCACCACCCGTACCCGGGCTACCTTCGGCCGATAATCGCCCCCGAATCTGACGCGGCCGCGCAGTTCCGCTGCGGGCGCCAGCCCCAGCACCACCGCCGAAGGGTACCCGGCATATACGGTTACCGTCCGGGTATCGGCGAAAAAATGGTACTCACCGCTGGTCTGAGCCGCCACCACATACTCCCCGAAGGGTAATTCCTGCTTAAAGCGACCGTTATGGTCGGCCACCAACTGCAGGACATAGCCGGTCTTGAAGGGGCCGTGTTTGCCGCCTTCACCGCCGGTCCACACCCGCACCAGCGCCTTTTCCAGCGGACGCCCGGTCAGGGCGTCCATGACCGTTCCCACCAGGGTGCCGGTCTTTGGGGGGGCCAGCCGCACAAATAGCGGCCCGTCGCCGGCCTCCAGTCCGGTGAAGGTCCAGGGCTGGTAGCTCGCCGGTGCCTGGTAGCACTGATCGTAGGCCGGGAACGGACGGCCCACCTTTACGCACAGGTCCCCGCCGGCAGGCAGCCAGGCCTGAAAGCGTCCGTCGGCCCAGGCCATCACCTGGCTCAGGGGGCGAAGGCGCGGTTCATCGCCAGGTTTGGCATCGGCGTCGGGGGGTAAGGGCCGGCCGAAGGTCAGGAAGATCCCTTCGGGCAACTTTCCTGGTCCGGGCAATTCCAGGCGGCCCTCGACCCGGACGGCATCCGTCAGGCCGACCTTGAAGGTCGCCCGCCGGACCCGCCACGACCGGCGGGCGGGCTCGTCCACCATCAGGGTGGGCAGCAGCCAGTGCGCCCGCTGCGTGCCCCCGACCATTTCTTCCAGGGCAAACGCCCAACCACGGGTATAGTCATACTTGAGCATGGGCTGCTCACCGCTGAAGTGCTGGCGGAAGGCAGTCAGCGCCTTGACCGGGTCGGCCGGTCCTGGCTGCCCGTGGCCGCAGAGCAGGCATTCGGCATCGGTCAGTTCGGCATCAGTCAGCAGGATCTGTTCCGGCACCTTGCCCGGCGGCAGATCGACCCACAGGTGCAGGTGTCCGCCGGCAATCCCCTTCACAGAGACGTCTTCGGCATCGGGTGCCACCGGGTAGCACTCGCCGTAGTTCACCACGTTACCGGCCACCGGCAACCACAGGTCAAACTGGGTCGCCCGGTGGTATTCCTTGCTCCACGGATCCGTGTCAATAGGCACGGTCTCCCGGCGCCAGGCCGCATCAGGAAGGACCGCCTGCACCGTCAGTGCTTCTGCGCCCTCGGCGACGACAGTTGGCACCAGGCTGCGGCCCGCCGCCCCCCGGCAGGGAGCGAAGGCCGGATCGCCCAGCAAGAGTTGCTGGCCGACGGTTTCAGCCAGGTTCGGGCGCGCCCGGCGGAACTCCGCCGGGTCCTGCTGGCTGATGATCTGGCCCAGCAGCAGGGCATAGTTGCGGGCCGCCCGCAGGCTGTTGCCCAGGGTCTCACCCTCCAGCACGAGCTTCTGAAGGAACACCGTATACATGGGTGTGTTCAACAGCACATCCTCGGAGGTCAGCCCGCCGACGAAGGCCAGGGCTCCCTTTTCGATCAGGGCCGGTCCAATGACTTCCTCCGGGGGAACCGACTCCGGCTGGTAGTTCAGGCCACCGTCCTCGCTAACCAGAAACGGCTTGGGCCAGACGGTGGAGCAGGCGCAGGCGTAGGCCACCAGGGGTGGCAGGTCCGGCAACAGCTCAGCGGTCAAGGGACGCCCATGGGTCGACAGCCCCAGCGGGTAACCGTGCCCCCCGTAGAAGAAAAGACCGGTGCGGGCCAGTTCCGGCGCAATCTGCGTCGGGGTGCAGTCCAGGCCGTACAGTTCGGTAACCTGGAAGCCACCGTCGGTCAACACTGGGGTGACCTGAGTCTTGCCTACGGCCTCATCGATGGCAAAGGTCACTCCAGTATGCACATGCGGGCGAGCCGCCACCAGCGCCCGGTGCTTCCACTCCCCCTGCAGGCTCTCGTAGTGTTTGGTGGAAAGGATCTGCAGGGCGGCGCGGCCGGTCTGCCGGGCAAAAATCCGGCCTTCGGCACAATCCATGAACCCGTCGCCGTTCAGGCGCAGGTGGATATCGCGGGTGTATTCCTCCGGGGTGCTTCTGAACTCCACCTGTGGCTCAAACACAAAGGGGACTGCCCCGGGACTGGCCAGCACCGCCATGTAGCGGGGGGTCAGTTCCACATCCCGTACCTTCAGATTCACGATGGCCTCGATCTGGCGTGCGTCAGGCCGGGGGGTACGGGCATCGATGACCAGCGCCGACCGGTAAGAGGCAATCGCCGGGGCCAGCAGACTGAGGGACGGCGTCCAGTAACCGGCCAGCCCCTCTTCGTGGTACTGGGGCGGCGTCAGGTCAGCGGAATTGACCACCACCAGGTAGTCCACCGGTACTCCGCGCTGTTGCAGGTAGGTGGCCACGGCCCGGTCGCCGGCCAGATGGGTCCACTGGCGCCCCTGCAGGGTATCGGTCAGGTTGCCCGGGGCTTCGCCCACCACCAGAATATCCATCCTGGGCGGGCCGCCCAGAGCCATGCCAAGCGCTTCCTCCACCGGCCAGATCAGGTAACCCAGCCGGGCCGCCAGAGCTGCCGCTTTGATGGCCCACGAAGGAGAGTGGGCGGGAAACAGCACCGCACCCGCCGCCTGCGGCAAATGGTCTTCCACCAGGTAGGCCAGCACCTGGTTCAGGCTCACCGGCAAGTTCTGCACCCTGGGACCATAACCCCTGGGCAGAGCACCCTCGGGCAGGTCACCCATGGCCAGCACTTCCGCCGGGGTAAAACGGGCCACCGCCTGGTGAATCAGGCCGGCATCCCCGCTCAGGTCCGCCAGCATGGCGTCGGCGCCTTCTGAGGCGTATGCTGCCGCCGCCAGCAAGAGCGTGGACAAATAGCCGTGGGTATAATCCAGTACGAACAGCCGCTGCAAAGTGAAACACCTTCCCGGTATCCGGATGGGTCCTGAAGGTTTCTGCAGTACCGGGGCGCATTCCTGCGCCCCGGTTACAGTGGCAGTGGCGGCAGCCGCTCCCGGTTGTTCCCTTCAGCGACAGGTCAGCAGCCCGGCCAGAAAAGGCTGCAACTCATGAATTGCCTGCAGCACCTGCGTCTCGGCGGCAGCCATGCCCGGTCGGGCTGCCACCATACCGGTCCAAAAGGAACCGCTGGATTGATTGCGCCAGCCCGGGGTCAACAGCCACATCACGAGGGGATCCGCGTTTCCGGTCCACCAGTGCGGGTGGGGTTCCACAAGTCACGCCTCCCGCTGGGGTTAATGTGCTGCCAGCATATTCCGCTGACAGATGCCCGGATACGTCGTGGCCACCGCTCGGCTCTGGCCCGTGGTTGTGACCCTGCGACACGCTGGCTAGCGGCGTGGGAACAGCCGCACCCGGCCGACGGGATTGCCGTCGGCGCGGTACGCGTGGGGCTCTACCGATACCTCCGGCCCCGGGTCGGAGAGCACGGCGCCGGTATACGCCATCAGTTCGGCGCCCAGGTCTTCCAGGGTATTGCCGGGCTCCGCAGGCACGTCCACGCCCCCGGGTTCACTGGCCCACACTTCCACCTGCAGGGTGCCGGGAGACAGCCCGGCGCCCCCGTCCGGTTGCCGGTTCGCCGCTGCGCACCTGGCCTGGACCAGCCGCGGCAGAACCTCCTGCCGGTAGAACTCCCAGAACTGCTCCAGATCGGTGGCAATCCGCCATTCCAGCGCCAGCGTCCCCTGGCGCACGCGCAGGCGCCCGGTGGCAGGGTGCACCCAGCCGGCGGCCGGGTCCTGGGCCAGGTACGGATGGCGGGCACAGGCGGCGGTAAAGTCGCTGCTGTACAGCACTGTCCCCTCTTCCGCGCAGGCCCTGACACGGTAGGTAGTCGCCAGGTCCGGGGTCAGTTCCAGGGTAACAGCTCCTGCCGGCAGCCCCAGTTCCCGGGCCAGTACCTGCTCAGCCGGCTGCAGTTCCTGCAGCCAGTGGGCGGGAGATTCCCGGTTGGGCCCGGCGCCCTCGCCAACCGTGACCAGGGCCTCAGGCGGGGCACCGGCGGTCGGAAACGGGCGGCAGGCCAATTGCACGCGAGCCACACCCGGCCGTGCCCGCAACGCCGGCAGCACCTCTTCGGTGACCCAGTGGTATCCCTGCCGGTAGGCGGCGCCCACACGGATCTCGTGGATGATGCCTTCCTCGTTTAACTCCAGGGCCATTTCCGCCACCAGAGCTTCCCTGACTGCGGCCGGCTCGGAGATCAGGGCATGGAACTGTAGTGGCTGGCCATCCCGGCTCAGCAGCGGCAGTGCGCGCTCCCGGAGCAGGCTCCAGAGCCGGCGCCCTTCCCACTGTCCCTGCCACTCCAGGATCCAGAGGGGTGCGAACGATTGCTGCAAATCCATCACTTCAGCCTCCAGCCTGGCTTGATTCGACCACAGCCCGCCGCTGGCGGAAATCCACCCCGGGCAGCCAGGTCTGGGCCACGATCAGGTTGGGTCCGGCACAGCCCGCCTCCGGGCAACAGCAATTATAGGGCCGAAACACCGGATGATCCTGCCAGGCCGCCAGTGCGGCCGCCAGGTCGTCTCCGGCCAGCACATTGCCCACAGGCGCCAGATCGGCAAAATCACTTACCCGGATGTCACCGGTCAGAGCATCCAGGTTAATGCGACTGCGGCCGTCGGGATCGTTGCGGACCGTGACATCCGCTGCCGTCTGAACCTGATGCCACAGCGCCCGGTCTCGGGGATCGGGGCTGCACGGCAGGAAGGGGAAGGTGCCAAACAGGACCCACAGGCCGGGAACCCGCTCCGAAAGGAACTGTTCAATCCCCGTCCGCATGGTGTCCAGATCCACCACCGGCAGGTGGCGGGCGAAATCAGCCGGATAGCGCGGGTGTACCTCCATCCGCCTGCAGCCCAGGGCAGCCAGGCGGTGGCTGAATTCCCCCAGGTGGGGCAGCGTTTCCGGCGTCATCATGGTTTCGCCGGACACAAACAAACCCTGACCGGCCAGAGTGGCGGCGTTAGTCTGAATCCGGTCATACAGCCGTGCCGCCACGGCCGGGGCCACCCGGGTAATGGCGGCAAAATCAGCCGCGTCCCGGTAGTTCCAGGTCATATGAAAGAGGGGCGCCCAGGGCGCCATGCGCAGATAGCGCTCCAGGTCGTGGGTGAAGTGCGTATTCACCTGCGTCTGCAGGCCGCGACGGTGCGCATACTGCAGCAGAGGCACCACCCAGTCATCCACCAGTTCGTCACTGAGGCTGACTTCGCCGCCGGTCAGGCTCAACGTCGTCAGGGTCTCTACCCGATCCAACGCCGCCGTGATGGCTGCCAGCGGCAGCCGGGCCTGGTCCCGGGGCGCCAGCAGTTCGCCGACGGCACAATGGACACAGCGCAGGTGACACTGGTTCGTCACCGTAATCTCCACACTGGTTAAGACCGGTCCGGACGTTGCCGTTCGGCCGGTCAGGGGGTCCCATAAATCCAACGGCACAATTGTCCACCTCGGGTATCAGGGGTAGGACGAACGCGCAACGCGCAGCCCACCGGGGCTGCGCGCCGGCACTCGATTATTTCGTCAGTGCCTCCAGGGCTTCCCGGTCAAACCCGATCACCATGCGGTTCCCTTTCACCGCAATCGGCCGGCGCCAGATACCGGGTTCCCGGGCCAACAGTGCCACCCACTCGTCGTCGGAGAGGGTCTGTGTGGCCAGCCCCAGTTCCCGATACCGGACACTGCGGGGACTGACCAGGGCCTGAACCCCACCGGGGGCGATGGCTGCCAGTTCCCGCACCTCAGCCTCTGAGGGCTTCTCCTTGAAGTAATGACGGTATTCAACCGGTGCGTCGGTCTCACCCAGCACCTGCTGGGCCTTGCGACACGACGTTCAGCCGTTGTAATGATAAACCCGAATCGTTGCCATTGACAAGACCTCCTCCGGCTGACGCCGTCAGTGCAGACGTGGTCGTATAGGGGCACCGGGGCCGGGAAAGGGTGCCCTGCGCCCCTTATCGTCGTACATGCGCTGGTCTGCCCGCTCCACCAGTTCAGTGACCTGTTCGCCGTCCTCCGGGTAGGTCGCCACCCCATAACTGGCCTGGGGCAGGGGAATCTGGCGGTTATCAGAGGAAAAAGTACGGACCGACGCCCGGGCCAGACGCTCCACCACCAGGCTGGCCTGAGGACGGGCGGCGCCGGGCATGATGATGGTAAATTCGTCGCCACCGTAGCGCGCTACGCTGTCTCCCTCGCGCACCTGCGAGCGCAACAAATTGGCCCATTCCTGCAGGGCCCGGTCCCCGGCCAGATGACCGTAGGTATCGTTTACCGCCTTCATGCCATTTAAGTCGAGAATCACCACCGACACGCACTGTCCCAGCCGTCTGGACTGCTTCAACGCGCTGGCGAGCCGCTCGTGAAAGACGCTGTGATTCAGGATTCCAGTGAGTCCGTCATGGCTGGCGGCATGGGTGAGCCGTTCGTGGTAGCGGGCCAGTTCCACCGTACCAGCGACTTGCTGGGCCAGCGCCTCGAACAGATATAAATCGTCTTCCGTAAGGGCACCCGACAAGGGGGACTCCACGTTCAAAACCCCAACCACCTGGCCACCGTGCAGGAGCGGGACGGCACATTCGGACCGGGTGTTGGGCAAAACAGACACATGCCCCGGCGGGCTTTGCACGTCCGCCACCATCAGCGACTTGCCGGTGGCACCGACCTGTCCCACAAGGCCCTGGCCGCTCTCCCACCGCTGGATGCCCCCCAGGTCGGGGGCATGTCCCAAAGCGGCCATCATAATCAGATCCCTGGTTTCATCTTCAAAGAGAAAAACCATGTAATTGTGGCTGCCCACTGTATCATAACAGATTTGTAGAATCCGCCGCAGCATTTGCGGCAAGTCCAACCCGGCGTAATTCTCCCGAGCCACGCGATAAAAAATGCTGAGTTCCTTTTTATGCACTGGTCGAATGATACCGGCATCGGGCGAGAGTGACTCAACGGACTCATTCGGCCTCTGGGCCGGGGTGCCCATGGCCTCCTGCTTAGGTACGCGCTCGACGTTCACCTCACCGGCTTCATAGGCACGCAAGAAGGCATCGACCACCAGCGGATCAAACTGAATGCCCCGTCCGGTTTTCAGCCGGCGCACGGCTTCCTCGGTAGCCAGTGCCCCCCGGTAGGGCCGATTGGAAGTCATGGCGTCAAAGGCATCGGCCGCCCCGATAATCCGGGCGTCAAAGGGGATCTCTGCCTCCTTGAGCCCTTCCGGATATCCGCCGCCGTTATACCATTCATGGTGATACCGCACGCCGGCGTCCAGTTCCAGAAACACACCGGCCTTGGCCAGAAGCTGGGCCCCGATGACCGGATGTTCCATCATAGCCGCCCTTTCCTCCGGCGTCAACGGTCCGTGCTTGCGTAGCACCCGGTCATCAACACCCAGCTTCCCAATATCGTGCATCAGCCCTGCATAATGAATGCGTTGCAGGTGTTCCTCACTCAGGCCGAGGTGCCGGCCAATCAGAACCGAATAATCGGCGACCCGGGCCGAATGCCCGTGGGTATAGGGGTCCCGGGCGTCAATGGCCGCCGTCAGGGCGCGCAGCATCGCGGCGTGGGCGGCTAGCAGCCGCTCCTCCGCCTCCTTCAGGGCCGTAATATCCGTAAACACCTCGATGGTGCCGGCTGTGCCGGCACCGATGGGCCCGCGGTAATAGTCCAGGAAGACAGGAGTCGCCAGATCCACCCGCAAGATGGCCTGGGTGTGTCCGTCCGCCTCCTGGATGGACTCGCGTTGCGCCATGACCAGCAGGGGGCCGCTCCGGTTGGCCAGTTCCTGGTAGGGTACGCCGATCCAGGTGTCCGGGCTGTCTGCCAGTCCGACCAGTTGCAGTAACTGCCGGTTGACATGGCGGACTGAACCGTCGGTGGACTGAACGAGAATGGCGCTGCGCGCGGCGTTCAGCACCGCTTCAAGTTCCTGTCCGCGCAGATTGGCGCTTTCCAACAGGTGCAGGTAGTTACTGAACGAAAACCGTACCAGCACCAGTAGGGTGACCGCCATCAGGAACCAGATCCAATTGCCACGCACAATCAGAAACGCCCCCATAGTGCCAAGAACGACACCGATGGAAAACGTCAGGATGAACTGTGCGGTCATGATCTCCCGCAGGGCGGCAAAAAAAGGCTTGCCATGAATAAATGCAAACAGGCGGCCAATCAGTCCCAGGTTGGCGACCAAAAAAATAACACCTGCAACCAGGGCGGCCAGGGGATGGTCAAAACGCGCCCCGTACTCTCCGCCCAGCCAGGTGAAAACGCTGCCCGAAAGCCATACCACAGTAACCATCTGCGCCGAATTGTAAACCACCTGCACCGAACGCAGCCCGCGAATAAGCCCATCGGCCGTATTGCCGATGGCCGCCACCCATAAGGCCGTGGGGAGTCCACTCAAAAAGATCGCCATTAATTGGACTGCGTAGCTGAAGCTAAAACTCTGCCCCGAGGGCATCCGGGAAATATTTAAGTCAAAAAACACAACGGCACCGGACAGCAAAAGGAGCGAGGGCCAGTCCCCTCGCCCCATGTGCCGGCCGAACACCATTAGCAAGGCTGAGGCAGCGACGGAAAGGATGTAAATGTAGGCTAACAGGGGTTTCCGCACGCATCACGCCCCCAGAATGAGAAGGGTCCGGGGATCACGACCAACCTTTGCGACAGATCAGCTTTAGCCCCACTTCAGGCCCGCTACCGCCGTCATGGCCAGGCTGATCACAAAGATCGCCACGCCCAGGAATTTCCGCATCATGTCCCCTCCTTTCACACCAAGTTCAACTGTTTGGGCCGCTAGTCTCGGGGACCCAAGCTAATATGTACCCGCTTGCCCATCAGGTCCTGGACCAGCAGGAACAACCCCAAGATCACCACCACATCGCCAATACTGATGACCCGTGCGATCGGTCCCGGCAGGGGCACTACATCGCCAAGAAAGGCCAAGTGGGAGGTGTCGGAAATGGGCGCGTGTTTGAAGTCCGTCCCGTTCACGACCGCCTCGACCTCAATCCCCAGTCCGCGTGCCAGATCCACGTCCACCGGAATGCGCCCGCCGTTTGCCGCGATCACAACCAGATTGAGCACAACGCCCAGGAGCAGCATCCGCAGGCTTTGGTGCTGGCTATTCAACGCCAGGCAGTAAATGATTAACCCATAAGTGACTAACATCAGCACAAGGGCGAGTTTAGTGCCGGGAAACCACATGATGCTGACCTGGAGCAGAAAGGCTCCCGGCGCCAGCCAGAGCCCGCGCAGGGGAAGATTAAGCTGCAGGCGGCCCCCCCGCAGGAATCCAATGATGACGCTGAGACCCAGGACCAAGAGGATCAGAACCATCGCCGGCCTTCCTTCCCGCGGCCACCTCAATATCCACTATGTACATCATACAACACCCGGACCAGGTATCTCAAGCAGAAATATGCGTGTTCTCAAACATTTTAGCTAATAACCTTAGTCCTGCAAGAACGCCGGAAGACCCGTCAGAAGGACAGGTCTTCCTGGCTGCAATCCACTGCCGCGTTTACCGTACACTACCAGGTTTGAAGCGGCACCGGGCGGGCAGGTCGCACACTGGCAAGAAACTGGATCACCGCTTCGGTCACCGAAAACGGTTGTTCCAGCATCGGCATGTGCGCCGTACCAGGTAACACCTGTGCGGTAGTCCAGGGCAACCCTTCGGCCATCCGCAGGGTGGCCTCCATCGGGGCAATGCCGTCCTGGGTACCGACCAGTAACATGGTGGGTATATTCACCTGATCGGCAGCCGAGGCAAAATCAAACTGGCAGGTAGCCAACAGGTCGAGATACCTGACCTCAGGTCGGGTGGTCAGCCAACCATTCACAACCTTGCCCGCCGCCACCGGACTGCAATCCGGTGCCAGCAGACTGCCAACGAACCGATCGGGGAACTCCCCGCACCGGGCTGCTTCCAGCACGTCCTGGGCCACGTGCAACCGCGGCCCGACTCCGGCCAGAACCAGCCCGGCCACCTGGTCAGGGTGGTGGGCCGCAAAGTCCAGTGCGATGGCAGCGCCCATGCAGTGCCCGAACAGCACCACACGCTGGCGTACACCCATCGTGGCCAAGAATCGACTGAGGAAATGGCGGTAGGGCTGTACCCGTGGTGCTCCGTTGCCCTCCGAACCCCCATGACCCGGCAGGTCCACGGCCACCACGTATGCACTGGCACCGAGCGGAGGCAGCAGGTCCTCCCAGCACCGCGATGATCCGCCCATTCCATGCAGGCAAATCACCGTGTGCCCCTGCGCCTCGGCACTGCCGGCCATGCGGTAATGAATGCCCTCTCCGTCTACCAGAACCGTTACGCCGCTAAAGTCAACCGAGCTCCGCCGCCAGCCTGTGCGGCGACCTGTCCGTGGGGCATAGGTGCTCCGCATGCGCGTCCCTCTGTTCCGGAAGAACTCGTTAAGACTGCCACCGGATACCCGTGCGGTTCTCCCTATCCACTCCCGGGCACCCCCTCCCCTGGAGCCCTGTTTACTTATGATTATAGAAGCCCTTGCCCACCTTCTTCCCGATACGTCCTGACCGCACCATGTTCTTGATCAGGTGGGGAGGGGCGTACCTGGCATCCCGGAACTCGCTCCAAAAGTAGTCCATCACGTTGTAGCAAATGTCGATGCCCGTGAAATCCATCAACTCGAACGGCCCCATCGGGTGATTCAAGCCCATCTTGATGGCCTTGTCCACGTCATCAACGCTGGCGATCCCCTCCTCTACCACCCGGGCTGCCTCTACCATAAACGGCATGAGGATCCGGTTAACCACAAAGCCCGGGGTATCCTTTTTCACCTCAATCACCGTCTTGCCCATGGCCTCCCCGATCTGGCAGGCCAGGGAAATGGTCGCCTCGGCGCTAAAGTGGCCGCGGACTACTTCCACCAACTTCATCACCGGCACTGGGTTGAAAAAATGCATCCCACAAACCAGTTCCGGGCGTTGGGTAGCACCGGCGATGTCCGTGATGGAAATGGACGATGTATTGGAAGCCAACACCACGTCCGGCCGGCAAATCCGGTCCAAATCAGCGAACAGGGCCTTTTTCGCCTGTGGCTCCTCATAGATGGCTTCCACCACAAAATCAACGCCGGCCAGGTCCTGTAAGTCAGCGCTGGGCGTGAGCCGGGCCAGGATTTGCTGACACTCCGCTTCACTCAGGCGCCCCTTCTGTACCGCCCGTTGCAGCAGCGTGTCCATTCTGGCAACAGCGTGCTCGACCCGAGCGAGCTCCACATCCTGCAGCACCACCTCGTATCCGGCCTGGGCGGCTACCTGGGCGATTCCGGAACCCATGGCACCGGCACCGACGACACCAATCCGACGGACTTCAGCCACCAGTTCTCCCCCCTTATGGCAGAAGTTCCCTGGCCCCTGAGAGACGAAAAGACAGCCGGTTCAGACCCCCGGCCGCTCTCGTGATCCATAATATTCGATCCACAATATTCGAAAGACCGATGCATCTACCAAAAATCATATCACGCGCCGCCAGAGGCCCGACCAGTCCCGAACACTGTTCGGGGTCAGAAGGATTCCTTGTGCACGTTATAAATACATCTTATTGAGATAACAAACAAAAGGCGACTATTTTCTATAGACCGGTAGCCTGACAGGGGTGGCCGGTTCTGCCACCTCGGCGTCTCACAGCCCCAGCAGATTGCGGCCGATCACCAGCCGTTGGATCTGGTTGGTACCTTCATAAATCTGCGTGATTTTGGCATCGCGCATCATTCGCTCCACCGGGTATTCCCGGCTGTAGCCATACCCTCCCAGCACTTGCACCGCATCGGTGGTAACCGCCATGGCGGCGTCGGAGCAAAAGCACTTGGCCATGGCACTGAAGCGGTTAATCTCGGCCGGCAGCCGCTCGGCTCCGCGGTTTTCAATGCCCAGTTCGTCGATCATGAAGGCAGTCTTGTGCCACAGCGCCCGCCCGGCTTCCACTTTCATCGCCATGTCGGCGAGCAGAAACTGCACCCCCTGGAAGGCACCGATCGGCTGCCCGAACTGCCTCCGCTCGCCGGCATACCGGACGGCATAGTCGAGGGCACCCTGGGCGATCCCGATGGCCTGTGCGGCAACGGTGGTGCGGCTCTGATCCAGGGTCATCATGGCGTACTTGAAACCGTCGCCTTCACGGCCCACCAGGTTGGCCGCAGGCACCCGGCATTCGCTAAAAAGTAACTCTGCCGTGGGTGAGCCCCGGACGCCCATCTTGTCCTCGTGCCGGGGAACCGAGAAACCCGGAGTGTCCTTGTCCACCAGGAAGCAGGAGATACCCCTGGGTCCCCTGGCCGGGTCGGTCACAGCAAATACGGTGTACCAGTGCGATACCCCACCCTGGGTAATAAACCGCTTCTGTCCATTCAGGATGTAAAAGTCGCCTTCCCGCCGAGCCGTTGTTTGCAGGCTGCCGGCATCAGACCCGGCCTCCGGTTCGGTCAGTGCAAAGGAAATCAGGCGCTCGCCGCCGGCAATGGGTGGCAGCCAGCTCTTTTTCTGTTCCTCTGTCGCGCCAACTAAAATGGGTAGCAGGCCGAGCTCCTGTACCGCTACAATCAGGGAAGCGGTGGCACTGACCCGGGCAATCTGCTCGACCGCCAGGCAGGCCCCCAGGACGCCGGCTCCGGCACCGCCATACCGCTCCGGTACTCCCAGACCCATCAGTTCATGATCCACAAATGCGTGCATCAGATCATACGGGTACTCGTCGGTGCGATCAATCTCGGCAGCGCGGGGTTCCACGTATTTGTCAGCCACCTCACGCACCATTTGGCAAAGCATTTCCTGCTCTTCCGTCAGCTTGAAAGGCATACCTTCCCCCCTACAAACAATCTAAACATTGAGTTCGCTGCACGGGCGAGAGAACTCCTGCGCAACCTTATGCTCGCAAACGGCGAAATAAAAGGCTCATTGCCTCGTTGCGATTCCCAATCCACTTGATAGAAGGAGTTTAAGCCGCCGGTGACGAACGGTTGGTAGCTCGGTCCGCGTTCGTGCGCGTCGTCACATACCTGACCGACCAACCCCATTAAGCTGTAGTCTGAGAGTCAAGACTTGTCTCCCTGACACCAGCCTTCGTAAGGAGGAGAGGATCCTGAACATCGTAGTCTGCCTGAAGCAGATCCTTGACCCCGAGGTAGCGCCAAAGGACTTCAAGATTGACCCAGCCACGAAGCGCCCTGTCCAGGGTAACGCCAAGCTGGTCATGGACTCCTACTCGGAGAACGCCCTTGAGGTGGCGATCCAGCTCAAGGAAAAATCCGGCGGCAAGGTGACTGCCCTGTGCGTAGGTGATAAGCCGTCTGAAGAAGTCCTCCGGCGCGCCCTGGCCCTGACCGCCGACGAAGCGGTCCGCGTCTGGGACCCCGCCTGGGCTGATCTCGACGCCGGTGCCATGGCCCACGTGCTCGCCGGCGCCATCCGCAAGCTCGGCAGCGCCGACCTGGTTGTCTGCGGCCGCCAGGCGGGTGATGTGGAACGCGGCCTGGTCGGGCCCATGCTCGCCGAGGACCTTGGTGCTGCCTGCACCACGGTGGTCGCCCGGGTTGAAGTAAGCGGTGACCGTATCCGCCTCCGCCGCGAAGTCGAGGGCGGTTTCAACGTGATTGAATCCGCACTGCCAGCGGTTGTGAGCATCACCAATGATGAAACCAACGTGCCCCGCCTGCCGAAGGTGAAGGACCTGATGATGGCGACCCGCAAGCCCATCACCACCCTTGGCGCGGGTGACCTGGCGCTGGATGACGCCAAAATGGCCCCCGGTGTGGCCCTGCAGGAGCTGTTTGTCCCCACCAGTGATGCTAAATGCGAAATCATCGAGGGTGATGACGGCGCCGCCAAGGCCATCAATCTGACAAACAAGCTCAAGGACCTCAAGGTCCTGTAAGAGGAGGCACACCATGCGCGACGTTCTTGTCTACGCCGGTCACGAAGCCGGCAGCCTTAACCGCTCGGCCCTGGAGGCGCTTGCTGCCGGCCGGAAGCTGGCCAACGCCCTCGGCGAGGGGCTGGCCGCCATCGTCGCCGGGGTTGATGCCTCCGGCGCAGCCGCTCAGGCGATTGCCGCCGGGGCGGATAAGGTTTATGCGGTGGAAAACCCCATTCTGGCTGAATTCCAGCCTGCCCTGTATGCAGCCGCCGCGGCGGCAGCCGTACAGCAGGCGGATGCCCGGATCGTTCTGCTGAACCTGGACGGCGCCGGCCGTGACCTGGTGCCGCGCCTGGCCAGCCGCCTGGGCGCCGCCGCCCTGACCGAAGTGGTCTCCTTTGCCGCCGAGGGCGGGACCCTCAAGTGGACCCGTCCGGTCTACGGCGGCAAGGCCATGGCCGTCTATACAGCGTTGAAGGACCGCCAGGTGGTGGGCCTGCGCGCCAAGACCCAGGATCCCGCCACCCTGGACAACAGCCGCACCGGCGAGGTTGTCAAGGTGTCCTTTACCGTGCCGGAGTCCACTGCCGTCACCCGGGTCGTCGACAAGATCCAGGAAGCGGTCAGCGGTATCAATCTGGCCGATGCCCGGATCATCATCTCCGGCGGTCGCGGCCTGGGCGGCCCCGAGCCGTTCAAGGAGTTGGAAGCGCTGGCTGCTGTCCTCGGCGGTGCCGTGGGCGCCTCCCGTGCTGCCGTAGATGCCGGCTGGGTCGCACCAACCATGCAGGTGGGCCAAACCGGTACCATCGTGGCACCTGACCTGTACATCGCCGTTGGCATCAGCGGGGCCAGCCAGCACCTGGCCGGTATCACCGGTGCCAAAAACGTCATTGCCATTAATAAGGATGCCGAAGCCCCCATCTTCAAGCGGGCTACCCTTGGTATTGTGGCGGACTATAAAACAGTACTGCCCAGCCTGACGGCAGAATTGAAAAAGGCATTCGGAAAGTAAACAGCGTCAAGTTCACCGGCGCCCGGCAACCGCAATGGTGGCGGGTGCCGGTGAACCGGCTTTAATGGCACCTTTCAAAGCACTCCGGGAGGTGAACTGGTGGATACCCCCACGCGCATCGTATACTGGAACATTCACCCCGTCTGGCTCATGTATGTACTGCTGATCCCCACAATCGGAATTTTTTTCTATGGCATGTATCGGCGGTATCGCCTCTGGGTGGGCATTGGCAAACCAATCGACCGCCTCGACCAGCCCGGAGAGCGACTCCGCCGGGTTTGGACTTTTGTTATCGGGCATCGGCGGCTGTTCCGTGACAATACGGCCGGCTGGATGCATGGGATGATCTTCTGGTCGTTCCTGCTTCTGTTCCTTGGCACCACGGTTGTCGCCATCGATACAGACTTGAAGATCCCCATTATGCGTGGATGGTTTTACCTGCTTTTCCAGAAGCTCATCTTGAACTTTGCCGGTGTGTTCCTGCTGGTGGGTTCTGCCATGGCGATTTATCGGCGGTATGTGGCGCGGGTGAAGCGGCTTCAGCACAACCGTGAGGGGGTGCCCAAGGACCCCTCGGACGGCCCCAGCCTGGCGCTGATCTTTCTGCTCATGGCTCAGGGCTTCGCACTGCAGGCCATTCGTTTGGCTGCCAACCCTGACCCTTACGACCACTGGTCTCCCTTTGGTTACTGGCTTTCGCTGCCCCTGCGTGACGTTAACGTGGAAGTGCTGGTGGGTCTGTACCAGGGCACGTGGTGGTTCCACCTGCTCACCACCTTCGGCTTCATCGCCTACGTGCCGTTCAGCAAGATGATGCACATCTTCACTTCGCCGGCCAACGTCTACACAGCAAATCTGCAGCCGGCCGGACTGGGCACGCTGCAGCCGATCGATTTTGAGAACACCGAGCGGCTGGGCGTCAGCGCCCTTTCCGACCTTAGCTGGAAGGACCTGCTCGACCTCGATGCCTGTACGTCGTGTGGGCGCTGCCAGGCCGTCTGCCCGGCCTATGCCGCCGGACAGCCCCTCAGCCCGCGGAACCTGATCCTGGACCTGCGGGATCATCTGGACCGCGTGGCCGCCGGTCAGGCCGGTGAAGAAGCCATGGTGGGCGACGTCATCAAAGAAGAGACCCTCTGGGCCTGCACTACCTGCCGCGCCTGTATGGAAGAGTGCCCCGTCTTTATCGAACACGTGCCCAAGATTGTCAACATGCGGCGTTACCTGGTCATGGAGCAGGCCAGCATGCCGGACACCCTGGCCGACGCCCTCAAGTCGCTGGAAGATCGCGTCCATCCGTACAAGGGCGCCAGCGCCAGCCGCACTGACTGGTGCGAGGGCCTGGATATCCCCATTGCCGCCGACAAGGGCGAGGTCGAAGTCCTGTACTGGGTGGGCTGCACGGCGGCCTTTGATCCCCGCAACCAGAAGGTGGCCCGTGCCTTCGCCACCCTGCTCAAGGAAGCCGACGTCGACTTTGCCATTCTGGGCAACGAAGAAGCCTGCTGCGGTGACCCGGCCCGGCGCATGGGCAATGAGTTCAGTTATGACATGATTGCCCGTTCGAACATCGACATCATCAAGCAGTATAACCCCAAGAAGATCGTGACTGCCTGCCCGCACTGCTTCAACGCCGTGGGTAACGAATACCGCCAGTTTGGCGGGGAATTCGAAGTGGTCCATCACACCCAGCTCCTGAAGGATCTGGTGGACCAGGGCCGGCTGAAGGTGAACAGCAATGGTGTGGATTCCATCACCTACCACGATCCCTGCTACCTGGGCCGCTATAACGGCGAATATGAGGCCCCCCGTGAGCTGGCGCAGTTCGCCGGTAACCTGGTGGAAATGGAGCGCAGCCGGTCCAAGAGCTTCTGCTGCGGCGCCGGCGGTGGCCACGCCTGGATGGAGGAGCACGGTGACGGCCCGCGGATCAACCAGATCCGCTCCAAAGAAGCCGTCGAGACCGGTGCCAACACCATCGCCGTCTCCTGCCCCTTCTGCATGCAGATGATGGAGGACGGCGTCAAAACCGTGGCCGGCGATGCCGGACCCAAGGTGAAGGATATTGCCGAACTGCTGCTGGAAGCCATCGAGGAGACCGGCCCCCACAAGGTTCAGTAACGCCGTCCGGCAACCGCATACAACCGCCCCCCGGTCCAGGCCACCATGCCTGTCCGGGGGGCGGTTTTTCCGTCCGGAGCTTTTTAGCTGAGCGTCGCGGCAAGCCCGTCGAGAATGCCGGCCCAGCCTGCCTCGATGCCGCTCGCATTTTCCGCCCAGTTTGGTTGCATCTCATGGGTCAAGGTAAGTTCGCACCCTGTGTCCAGCAGCACAATTTCGACGCGCACACACATCCGGCCCGGCATCGCCCTGTCCAGCGTACCAGGCTTGCCCTGATCCTGCTGGCGCGGCCCCCGTTTATGGCTGCCGGTCGGCCTCAAAGAGAGACGGTTACGGCACCTCGGGTTGCGGAGTGCCTTTTCGCTATCGGGGCTAATTTTAGGTGTAGAGAACACAGCCACACAAAAAGGCCTGTAGCATATGCTACAGGCTAATTGGCGTGCCCGGAAGGATTCGAACCTCCGACCCTCTGATCCGTAGTCAGATACTCTATCCACTGAGCTACGGGCACACAAACTGGTGCGGATAGAGGGACTTGAACCCCCACGGCCTTGCGGCCACTAGAACCTGAATCTAGCGCGTCTGCCAGTTCCGCCACATCCGCAATTATTGTTGCCACCATGAAACTAGACGGGACAGATGGGGTGACCGACCGGAATTGAACCGGCGACCTCCAGGGCCACAACCTGGCGCTCTAACCAACTGAGCTACGGCCACCATATTGGAGCGGGTTACGCGATTCGAACGCGCGACCTCCACCTTGGCAAGGTGGCGCTCTACCAGCTGAGCTAAACCCGCAAATTTAGATCGGGCATCGACCTACTCTCCCAAGGGCTTGCGCCCTCAGTACCATCGGCCCTGCAGCGCTTCGCTTCCGTGTTCGGAATGGGAACGGGCGGGTCCGCTGCGGTATAGACACCCGAAACTTTG
>JAKFDK010000114.1:0-31516 GCA_036676195.1 Clostridia bacterium
AGACCCTGCAGATGTTCCGCCAGACTGCTGAGTTCCGTGCTGACCCCCACGATGTGCCCCAGATCTGCCCGCAGGCGTTCGGCACCGGTCTCCAGACGCTGCACCGCCGCTGCGTTGTTCCCGGAACTCTCGCCGATCCCCGCCAGGGTATGGGTGACCTCCGCCGAGGCGGCGGTCATCTCTTCAGCGGCGGCGCTGTTGGTGCGGGCGGCGTCGGCCAGGTCGTGGAAGGACTGCACCAGCTCAGTGGCAGAAGCGGCAAGCTGGTGGGTTTCGCCGGCGATCCCCTCCATCTGCCCCACCGTCTCCCCGGTGGTGGCCATGACCTGATCCAGGGCCTGGCGGGCAGTGGCAGCCAGAGTACTGCCGGACTCCACTTCACGGGCATTGATCTGCACCGCCGCGGTGGCTTCCTCGATCCCGCCACGGATTTCGGCCAGCAGATCGGCAATATTCCTGGCCTCGCTGATGGAGCTTTCGGCCAGCTTGCGCACCTCCTGGGCGACCACGGCGAAACCCCGGCCGTGTTCCCCCACCCGCGCCGCCTCAATGGCGGCATTCAGCGCCAGCAGGTTCGTTTGCCCGGCAATCTGGCTGATGGTGTCAGCAATGCCGCCGATGCGCTGGGATTGGTCGCCCAGGCTGCGGATCACGGTGGCGGCGGAATCCGAAGCCAGTCGCAGCCGTGAAATTCCGTCCATCATCCCGGTCATGGCGGCACTGCCCTCCTGGGCCACCCGGGCGGCCTGCTGCGACGCGGCCAGTACGCTGCCCGCCCGCTGGCTGACACTGCCGGCGGCCTGGGCCATGCTGTCTACCAGGTGCGCCCCGTGGGCCAGCGCCGCGGCGTCCGTTTCCGCCCCGGCGGCCACATGGCTGATGGCGCGTCCCAGTTCATTCATCACCTGGTTACCAACGGCGGCCCGCTCTTCTTCCTGGCGGCTGGTCCCCACCACCGCAGTCAGGGTATGGACAAAATCAGTCTCCAGGAAGACACGGGCATCGCCGGAGGCGCCGGTCAGTTCGCCGGACGCTCCCACCAGGCTGTTAGCCGCCTGCTGAATCTCGGCCATGGCAGTTTGCAGGTCCCCCAGGGCGGTGGTACGGGCGGCCGCCTCGTTTTCGGCGCGGGAGAGGACGGCGGCGGCCTTTTTGGCCAACTGAGCAATCAGCACCATCATCACGCCCGTGGTGATCCAGAAGTAGCCGTGGCTGGCCACATCCAGGGCAATGGCTGTATTCGGGTCCCACAGAATGGCGAACAGCATACCGGCGATGCTGACCGCGTTCACGGCCCAGACCACCCGGGGCCGGAAGTAGAGGGCGGCCACGGCCGGGGGCATGAGCCAGATTGCCCAGGCGGCCCGGCTCATGTGAATGGTCAGGGGCATCGCTGCCAATGCCACGGCCACGCTGACCGGCCCGAGGTACTTCACACTGCCCGGCAGCCAGCGCTTGCGGTGGAAAACGGCGGGCACCGCCATGGCCGCGGCGGTCACCGCCATCCAGACATAATACCTGGGCATCTCCGCGGGGCCGGTGGTGGCGTACATGATCAACCCGACCAGGCCGCCGGCGATGAAATAGACGTACCAGATCGCCTTGACCAGAGCCGCATCGGTGGTTTGCTCATGCCAGACCAGAATCGATTCCTGCGCCCCTGAGTGACGAGCCATCAAACTTCTCCTTTGTGGTGAGTAAGGAATGTAAAGACTAAGGCCAATAAAAACTACACCACAGTTTTACATTATAGCAAAGAGACTGGTCGTAGCGGAGCCAGATCTGCCCGGCAGCGAAATCACTTGACTGCGGCAAGCACCCGCTTCCTACAATGGGAATAATGGACCAGGAGGATTCGGCCCAACGGCACTGACGCGTCACCCGGGCCACCGGGAGTTTCCCAGCAGGAGGTCATTGACCATGGCTGTACGGATTGAAGTCTTTTCGGACTACGTCTGACCCTTTTGCTTTCTGGCGGAAACGCCCCTGGCCCGTGCCGGCCAGATGGAGGAACTCGATGTTGTCTGGCGTCCGTTCGAGCTGCGCCCGGAACCGGCACCCATGCCCGCGGCAGAGTATCTGGACAGAGTCTGGCGTCAAGTCGTGGCGCCCCGGGCCCAGGCAATGGGGGTGGAGATGATCCGGCCAACGGTTCATCCCCGCACCCGGCTGGCCCACGAGGCGACCGCCTTGGCGCAGCGCCAGGGCCGGATGGGCGTCATGGCCGATGCCCTGCTGCGCGCTTACTTTCAACACGACCGTGATATCGGCGAGATCGGGGTCCTGTGCGAGATTGGCGGCTCCGTTGGCCTGGACCCGGTGGCCTTACGGGACTGTCTGGAGCGGCGGACGCTTCAGGCGGCGGTGGCCGAAGAACTGGCGCTGAGCCGGGAATATGGGATCACGGCTGTGCCCACGTTTATTGTGGGTGGACGCCACGTTCTGCAGGGGCTGGTCAGTACCGAGCAGTTGCTGCAGGCGGTGCAGAAGTCCCGGGCCAACGGGTGATGCACCCGGCCCTGACCGGTGCCCGGGAGTTGGGAGCCAAGGGAGTGGGATAAGGCATGAGTCACTCGGTCCTGATCCGCGGCGGCACGCTGGTCACTATGGACCCGCAGCGCCGGGTGCTGCGCGGGGACCTGTACGTGGCTGGTGGGCGCATCGCCGCGGTGGGGGAGGGTGTTCCGCCGACCGCCGACCAAGTGTTTGACGCCGCCGGCATGGCGGTGTTGCCCGGGCTGGTGCAGACCCATATTCACCTGTGCCAGACCCTGTTGCGCAGCCAGGCCGACGACCTGGAACTGCTGGACTGGCTGAAGCGGCGGATCTGGCCGCTGGAAGCCGCCCATAACCCGGAAAGCCTGTCCGCTTCCGCCCGCCTGGGCTGTGCAGAACTGATCCTGGGCGGCACCACCACTCTGGTGGACATGGGCACGGTGCATCATACCCATGAGGTCTTCCAGGCCATCGCCGACAGCGGCCTGCGCGCCTTTGGCGGCAAGTGCATGATGGACCACGGGGACGAGGTGCCCCCTGGCCTGCGGGAACGACCGGAACAGTCGCTACAGGAGAGTCTGGACCTGCTGGAGCGCTGGGACGGCGCGGCGGACGGGCGCATCCGCTACTGCTTTGCCCCCCGGTTCGCCGTGAGCTGCAGCGATGGCTTGCTGCGGGAGGTACAGCGGATCGCCGCCGATCGCCGGGTGTTGGTCCATACCCATGCCGCTGAAAACCGGGGCGAGTGCGCCCTGGTGGAAGCTGAGCGCGGCTGCCGGAATGTGGAGTATTTTCACCGGCTGGACCTGACCGGTCCCGGGCTGCTGCTGGCGCACTGTGTGCACCTGAGCGATGGCGAAATGGACCTGCTGGCCCGTACACACACCCGGGTGGCCCACTGCCCCAGTTCCAACCTGAAACTGGCGTCAGGCATCGCCCGGGTGGCTGAGCTGCGCCGGCGCGGGGTCGAGGTGGGCCTGGGCGCCGACGGCGCCCCCTGCAACAATAACCTGGACGGGTTCCTGGAAATGCGGCTGGCCGCCCTGCTGCAGAAGGTGGTGGCCGGCCCCACCGCCCTGTCGGCGCCCGAAGTGCTGGAGATGGCGACCATCGGCGGCGCCCGCGTGGTGGGCCTGGCGCACGAGATTGGCAGCCTGGAGATAGGTAAGCGGGCCGATCTCATTGCCGTGGACCTGCGCGGGCTGCATATAGCTCCGGAGCCGGAAGACGGCACCGCCGGACTGATCTCCCGGCTGGTCTACGCCGCCCGGTCCACCGATGTGTGCCTGACCATGGTCGACGGCCGCATCCTCATGCGGGGCCGGCAACTGCTGACCGTGGATGCCGACGAGATCGCCGCGGCCGCCCGCCGGACCCTGACAGCGCTGAAGCAGCGGGCTGGGGTGGACTGAGCCCAGGGGTATTTTTGGAACGAAGTCCCCGGCACTCACTGAGTCCGGGGACTTGTGCACCGATCGCCCCCTCAGCGGACTTTCCAGGGCACAATCGCGCGCTCAAGCTCGTCCAGTATGAGGCTGAAAACGTAACCCAGAATCGAGATCACGATCAGCCCGGCGTACATTCGTTCCACGGCAAAGACGGTCCAGGCATTTTGAATCATATAGCCAACACCACTCTTGGCGCCCACAATCTCGGCCACAACAACCAGAACCAGGCCCATCCCCATTCCCAGCTTCAAGCCGGTCAGAATGAGCGGCAAGGCACCCGGCAGTGCAATGGTTGTAAATGTCCGCAGTCGGGAAGCCCCGTAGTTTTTCCCTACGTCAAAATGGATACGGGCAATATGCATGACACCGGACATGGTGTTAATGACTACAAGATAAAACACACCAATAGCGACCATGGCAACTTTTGAGGCCTCGCCTAAACCGAAGATCAAGAGAATCAAGGGTAGAATCGCACTTTTGGGAACCGGGTAGGTTGCGGCGATCATGGGTTCCAGCGCGGCTCGTAACCAGCGGGAAAGGCCCATGGCAATGCCGAGAACGATCGCAGGAACGGCGCCGATGACGAATCCGGCCAGAATGCGGGTAAGACTCGCGGAGACGTGGCGCCACAACTCTCCCGAAATCAGCATTAACCACAGCGATGCCAGCACAGTGGACGGGCCCGGGAAGAATCGGGTGTCGACCAGACCGAATCGAGTCGCAAGTTCCCAGATACACAGGAGTAAGAGGGGCGACAAGATGGAAATAAGTCGCTCAATTTTTGATCTGGTCACTTCTGCTTGCCCTCCTGCGCCCGCACTTTTTCGATTTCCTCGTGCAGTTGGCTGCCCATGCGCGCCTGCAGTTCGCCATACTTGTGATCGGCCCGAATCTCCAACACTTTGCGTGGCCGCGCAAACGGGACGTTCATGATATCCCTGACCTCTCCGGGTGAAGCCGTCATCAGCATGATCCGGTCGCCGAGGATAATCGCCTCATCCAGCGAGTGGGTAATGAATACGACCGTTTTTTGTGTCTCTTCCCAGATGCGCAGCAGTTCTTGATGCAGGATCGTCTTGTTTTGCTCGTCCAGCGCCGAGAAAGGCTCATCCATCAGCAACACTTCCGGGTCGGTGGCAAATGCCCGAGCCAGGCTTACCCGCTGCTTCATACCACCTGAAAGCTGATGAGGATATACGTTTCGGAACCTGGTCAGGCCAACCTTGTCCACCCAGAATTGAACCCGTTCGTTCCGCTCGTGGGCAGGAACACGGCGATTGTCCAGGCCGTAACCAACGTTTTGTGCGACGGTCATCCAGGGAAAAATCGATTCTTCCTGGAAGACCAGGGCATTTTGAGGGCGCTTTGAATCACCTTGTTCGATTTGCACGGTGCCAGCCGTGGCTGTTTCCAGGCCGGCCAAAATCCGCAAGAGTGTCGTTTTTCCGCAGCCACTGGGCCCAACAATGACGAAAAACTCCCCCCGTCTGATGTCAAGGGTAATCGGCTTGATAGCGGTGTGGGTGCCAAACGAAGTGCGGAAATCCTTGTTAAGCTCCCTGATCTTGATCTTGATGCTGTTTTCTGCTTTGATTGGCATTGCGATGCTCACTCGATCGCCTCCCTGTGACAAGAAAAATGAAATGGGCAATTAAGGGAACCTGAGACCTGATTATTAGATGCAAACACGAACTATTCCTATCTTGCTATTCTTTATGTAGTGAATATGACGAAGTCTCACAGGAGGAATACGAATGAAAACCAAGCGCACCATTACCAAGGCTGAAAACGCGGATCGTTTTCCCCCGACACTGGCGGTACGGGTCTATCTACTGCTGAGGGAAACTTATAAGTTGGCAGACAAGGTATTTGAGAGTGACTTTCGCAATTTCGATCTGTCATCGTCGCAATACACCGTTCTCCGTTACCTGCATAACGACGAAGCGATCCCTATGTCAGAATTAAGCCGCCGTCTGACCCAGGGAAAAAGTAACCTGACCACGCTGATTCCACGAATGGAACGGAAGGGTCTGGTGGAAACCACGGTCGATGCCCGTGATAAGCGCTCCAGCCTGGTACGGCTTACCGATACCGGCCGCCGCCTGCGTGATCAGGTGGTTCCCGCGCATCGCCGGTTACTGGAAGCCATGCTGCGGAGGTTGGGTCCTGAAGAGCAGGAACAGTTCGTGCATCTCCTTGCACAGATAAATAGGAGTTTGACGGAAGTGATGAAAGAAGCAGCCAAGGGTGAAAAACGTTGGCAATCTGAGGATATCGTCGAAAACGGGTGATATCGAATCCAAATCACTGTATTCAGTATTTGCTCTGCCAGTCCCATCATAGCACAATAGTACACAACCGTACTATATGGACGGGGAAATTCTCTGAGAGGGGAACTGGCATGGCGACCGAAGTTGACACGACACCACCTACCCCACAAATGGACAACAGCGCACCCCGAGACCTGCGTGAATGGCTCCAACTGGTAGACAACCATGGACTGCTGGCCCGTGTTCAAGCTCCCGTGGACACCAATCAGGAGATGAGTGCTCTCACTTACATGGTCGGTCAGACCATCGGCGGACCGGCCCTTCTGTTTGAGAACATCAAGGGACATCCGGGAGCGCGTTCGCTGTGGAACATTCTGGGCTCCAGTCTGGATCGCATTGCGTTGGCCGTTGGCCTGCCCACGGGAATGAAGGCCATGGACCTGATCCTGGCCTATCGGGAGCGGCTGCAGCGGCGGATCCCGCCGGTGGTTGTTGACGGAAGCACCGCCCCGGTCAACGAGAATGTGCTGCTCGGCGATGAGGTGGACGTCCTTCGGTTTGCGCCCCCCCAGCATTGGCCCCTGGATGGCGGCCGGTATATTGGCACAGCCGATGCGGTCATCACACGTGATCCCGACGGCGGCTGGTTGAACTACGGTACTTACCGCATGATGGTGCACGACCGGAACCATGTGGGGCTGTACATGTCTCCGGGCAAGGACGCCCGCCTGCACATCGACCGCGCCTGGGAACTGGGCAAGCCCATTGAGGTTGCGGCTGTGTGGGGCATCATGCCGGCCCTGTTCATGGTGGCATCCCAGGGCTTCCCCAAGACCATGTCCGAATTGGATTATGCCGGCGGCCTCATGGGCGCACCCATGGAGTTGGTTCAGGGCGCCGTGACTAACCTTCTGATCCCGGCCCAGGCTGAGATTGTCATGGAGGGCGTGATTCATCCCGGCTCCAGCCGGCTGGAAGGGCCGTTCGGCGAATTCCAGGGCTACTATGGCCGCCCTGAGGCCGTGGCCCCGCTGGTCGAGGTGAAGGCACTGCACTTCCGGAACCAGCCCATTCATACCAACGCGTTAATGGCTGACTATCCGGCCTGTGAGCAGAATGTATTTTTCTCCATCATCCGGTCTGCTCGGATTTGGGATGACCTGGATGCGCTCGGCGTACCTGGTATCAAGGGTGTATACTGCCACCCGGCGGCTGCCGGTGGGTTTGGGGTAACCGTGATCAGCATGGAGCAGCGCTATGCCGGCCACGCCCCCCAGGTGCTGGCCCTGGCGGCGCAGTGCCCTGGCGGTGCCTATTACACGAAATGGATCATCGCCGTGGACGAGGACGTTGACCCGACGAGTATGGACCAGGTGATCTGGGCCATGTCAACCCGGTGCAACCCTACTGAGGACATCGACATCCTCCGCCAGACCTGGTCTACCTACCTGGATCCCACCAAGAATCCGCCCGAGGAGCGGCCGTGGGGGTCCAAGGCCCTGATCAACGCCTGCATGGAACACAAGTACAAGTCCGTTTTCTCCAAGCGTACGACTGTGGCACGGTCGGTTTACGAACGGCTGACGGCACGCTGGAGCGAGTTTGGGCTTCCGGTTGCACCACCGCAGTTGCGGGCCCTTGAAGATCGGTAACGTTCCTGGTCGCTGGCAGTTTGACACCCATCGGGAGGGAATAACAGGTGAAACGGCTTTCTCGTGTGGTTTTACCGCTGGTTCTGATGGCAATGTTCCTTTCGGGTTGCGGCAAGACTCCCGCACAGGAGACGACACCAAAACCGGCCGCTGTGCCCCAGGCGCAGCCCGCGGCGCCCCAACCGGCACAGAATGCAACCGCCAAGCCAGCCGGGGAGCCTGTTAAAGTCAGGGTGGGCAACCTCCGGTCCGCCAGCGACGCAGGCATTTACGTTGCCGTGGAACAGGGTTACTTCAAAGAGCAAGGGATTGAGATTGAATTCACTCCCTTTGACAGTGCAGCCAAGATGATTGCCCCCCTGGGCGCCGGCCAGCTCGACGTAGGAGGCGGGGCCTTCAGCGCCGGTCTTCTCAATGCCATCAGCCGGGGCATTAATCTGCGGATTGTGGCCGACAAGGGGCGCAACCCCAAAGGCTTTGGCTACCAGGCCCTGCTGGTGAGCAAGCAGAACGCCGACAAGCTCAGGCAGCCGGCTGACTTCAAGGGCAAAAAGCTTGCCTTGCCCTCGCTCGGCATTTCGACCGAAGCTGCCTGGAACCATTGGCTGAAGGCCGGCGGCCTGACGACCAAGGATGTCGAGCTGGTTGAGATGCCGTTCCCGGACATGGGGGCGGGGTTGAGCAACGGTGCCATTGACGCCGCCATTTCCATCGAGCCGTTCGTCACTGTGGCGGCGACCAAGGACATGGGAGTGATCCTCCAGCGGCAGGAGGTGTTCTATCCCGAGCAGCAGGTAGCTGTTCTGATGTTCTCCGAACAGTTTGCCCAGCGCCGGGACGTGGCGGAAAGGTTTGTTCTGGCCTATGTCAAGGCACTCCGGGATTATAATGACGCTTTTCGCAACAAGGACCCGCAAAAGCGCGAGAAAGTCATTCAGATCCTGATGAAGAGTACCACCCTGAAGGACCGAGCCCAGTACGACAAGGTTGTGATGCCAGGCCTTGACCCGAATGGTGGGGTTTCACGCAAGGCCATGGAGGAGGATCAGGAGTACTTCCTCTGGAGCAAGGCGCAGGAGAAGCCTGTCAATTTTGACAAGGTGATCGATCCGAGTTTTGTTCAGAAAGCTGTTGCACAACTGGGCGAGTATAAGGATTAAGACGAAATTGTTCGCAGACCCGTCATCCCGGCCCTGTGGGCCGGATGACGGGTCTGCCCGTATGTACGCAAGGCCAGGTGTTGCCACCCAATTACGTGGTGTAAGATTCGCCCGGACGGGCACGGGCACAGATTTACTCGCGTATTCGCTGCGCAAAAACCACTTATTAGAAAAGCAAAATGGTCCAAAGGCACTAAAAAGAGAAACGGGGAAATTCACCCCCAGTATACGCATCACCCACATGGATATTGGGGGCAGAAGCATTTGCGGCCACAATACGGTTCCGATCATATGGTAGACCTGCTACGCGCCCTGGACATTGAGTACGCAGCATTCAATCCCGGGGCCAGTTTCCGCGGCATCCACGACTCCCTGCTCAATTACGGAGACAACCGCAGCCCCCAGATCATCACCTGCTGCCATGAGGAGATTTCCGTGGCGGTTGCCCACGGGTACGGGCGGGCGGCGGGGCGTCCGATGACGGCCATCCTCCATAATCTGGTCGGGCTACAGCACGCCACCATGGCCATCTTTAACGCCTGGTGCGACCGGGTGCCGATGCTGCTCCTGGGTGGAACCGGCCCCATGGATGCCGCCCAGCGGCGGCCGTGGATCGACTGGATTCACACCGCGCTGGTCCAGGGCAACCTGGTGCGCGACTTCGTGAAGTGGGACGACCAGCCCGCCGGCATTCACAGCATGGCGGACTCGTTTTATCGCGCCCACCGGCTGACGGTTACCGAGCCGACGGCGCCGGTGTACGTATGCCTGGACGCCGCCCTGCAGGAGATGGAACTGGGTGCAGACGACCTGCCGGCGCTGCCGGATCCGGAGCGGTTCTGCCCGCCTGCGCCGCCCCAGGCCGACGCCACAGCCCTGAACCGGCTGGCTCGCTGGCTGCTGGCCGCCGAAATGCCACTGATCGTGGCCGACCGGGCTGGCCGGCGCCCGGAGACGGTGGACGCTCTGGTGGAACTGGCCGAGTTCCTCGGCGCCCCGGTCATCGACCAATGGAATCGCTTTAACTTCCCCAGCACCCATCCCCTCGACCTGACCGGTGCTGAGCGCGATTTGCTGCCGCAGGCCGATGTGGTGCTGGCGCTGGATGTATTGGACCTGTACGGCACCCTGATGGCCGCCGGACGCAGCAAGACCCGCGGCCCCGCCGCCGCCGTCCTGCGGGCAGGCGCCCGGGTAGCGCACATCAGCCTGGCCGATTACCTGGTCCGCTCCTGGGCCACCGACTACCAGCGCCTGCCGGAGGTGGATCTGCCCATTGCGGCAGAGACCGCGGTGGCCCTCCCTGCCCTGCTGCAGGTCTGCCGGGCGGAACTGCTGGCCGATGGGGACCTGGCCGCCGGGTTTGCAGCCAGAAAGGCCGCCCGGCAGGCACCGCTGGCGGAGCGGCGTGCGGCCCTGCGGGAGAAGTGGGACGCGGCGGCGCGCCGGGCGGAGGCAGAGGAGCCGGTGGCCGTGCCCACCCTGGCCCGGGAGGTTTTTGCCGCCATCAAGGGCGAGGACTGGGTGCTGGCCAACGGCGACCTGAAGGGCTGGGCCCGCCGGCTGTGGGCCTTTGACCGCCCCTACCGGTGGCAGGGCGGCAAGCACGGCGGCGGCCTGGGGTACGGGGTGGGCGTTTCCCTGGGCGTGGCCCTGGCTAATCGGGGTAAGGACCGCCTGGTGGTGGACCTGCAGCCGGACGGAGACCTGCTGTTCACGCCCAGCGCCCTCTGGACCGCCGCCCACCACCGCATTCCCGTGCTCTTTGTGCTCTATAACAATCGTTCATATTACAATGCCGAGGAGCATGCCCTGACCACGGCCCGGGCGCGGCAGCGCCCCCTGGAGCGGACGGGCATTGGCACCCGCATCCAGGACCCGGACGTGGACTTCGTTGGCCTGGCGCGGTCCTTCGGCCTGCATGCCGAGGGTCCCGTCACCTCCGCAACAGGCATCCGGGTCGCGGTGGATCGTGCACTGCAGGTAGTTCGCGGGGAAGGGCGGGCGGCCCTGGTGGACGTGCGCTGTCAGCCCCGCTAAAGCACACAAATGGGAGGGGTTGCGGTGCGGTGGTGGAAGGGAAGGATCATGGCCCTGGGTCTGGCCGCCCTGATGGTCGTGGCCGGGTGCGGCGGGGGGGCGCCGGCCCAACCGGAGCCGGTGAAGGTGACCATGCCGGCCGTGCCGGCAAAGAAGGACAAGATCCGGGTGGCATTCAGTTCCATCAGTGCAGCGCAGGTCATTCCGCTTCTGGCCAAAGAGGCCGGCATCTTTGACAAGTACGGCATTGATGCTGAGATCATCTTCATCTCCGGCAGTTCCAAGCTGACCCAGGCCATGGTGGCCGGCGATATCCCCTTCTCCGCCATGGGTGGCCAGGCCATGGCCGAGGCCAACGTGGCCGGGGCTGATACGGTGATGGTGGCCGGGTCGGTTTATACCCTGCTGTTTTACGTGATGACAACCCCCGACATCAAATCGCCCCAGGACCTGAAGGGCAAGCAGATCGGGATCACCCGTTACGGGACTGCTTCCCACTTTGCCGCCCGCTATGCCCTCAAGTACTGGGGATTGGACCCGGACAAGGATGTGGCCATGGTGCAGCTCAACGACATGCCCGGCATCCTTGCCGGCATGAAGAGCGGCGCCGTGCAGGCGGGGATCCTGTCTTCCCCTACCAATGTGAAGGCCGAGGCCCAGGGGTACAAGTCACTGGCCTTCCTGGGCGACCTGGGTCTGGAATACCAGCAGACAGGCGTTGTCACCACCCGGCGCCAGATCGAGAAGAACCCCGAGCTGGTGCAGCGTTTCGTGCAGGCCTACACCGAAGGGCTGCACCGCTTCAAGACAGACAAGCCCTTCGCCTTGAAGATGATCGGCGAGCTGACCAAGACCGAAGACCCCAACGTGCTGGAGCAGACCTATACCGTGTATGAGCCGCTGATGGCCAAGGTGCCGCATCCCTCACTCAAGGGCATGCAGACCATTTTGGAGGAGATGGCCGAGCAAAAGCCGGAGGCCAAGTCGGTGAAGCCCGAGTCTCTGATCGACGACCGCTTCGTGAAGGCCATGGAGGAATCGGGCTTCACCAGGCAGTTGTGGGGGAATTGATACGTAGAAACCCCCGAACATTGGCGGGGGTTTCTACGTATGTATTGGCGGAGGGAGCCCTGTTGAACGGAAAGGGGGTGACAGCATGAGCAAACTGGGAGACCGGGTCTTCTGGCTCGTTTTCCTGGCACTCCTGCTGAAACTCCTCTCCCTTAATCTGTAAGGGGTGAGGCGACTCTCACCTACTCGCAGTCAGACAACGGCTGCCCTCCGGCCCGGTGTGCCTCCGCACGCCGGGCTTCCTTATTATGCGCCCTGGGCGCGCCGATTATACCGGGTCCCAGGACACAAGGCCGTGACGGACGGCCAGCGCCACCGCCTCACTGCGACTGTTCGCACCGAGTTTGGTGAGAATGCTGCTGACGTGGAACTTGGCCGTGGACCGGCTGATGAGCAACTGCTCGGCGATTTGCGGATTGTCCAACCCCTTGACTATCAAGGACAACACATCGCGTTCCCTGGCCGTCAGGTCATGCCCGGGGGCGGCCGGTCCAAAGGCCGTCTGCATCAGCGTCCGCGTCACCTCCAGGGCCAGAGTGGGCCGCCCGGCATGTGCGCCCCGGACGGCGTTGGCCAGTTCGTCGGCGGAAACGTTCTTCAGGAGGTAGCCAATGGCGCCTGCCTGCAGCGCACGCCGGACCAGAGCTTCTTCCCAGAAACTCGTCAGGGCGATGACCTGGACCGGGGGGGTGGTCTGACGGATGGCGCGGGTGGCGGCAACGCCGTCCATCTCCGGCATGACCAGATCCATCAGTACCACGTCAGGCCGGAGCTCGGCGCAAAGCCGCACGGCCTCAGCGCCGGTTCCGGCCTCACCGACCATTTCCAGATCCTCGAAGGCGAGCAGAAAAGCCTTCAATCCGTTGCGGACCATGGCATGGTCATCTACGACCAGCACCTTGATGGGGCATGAACCGGTCAGGGCCTCGCCGGCCATCAGGTTTCCTCCCATTCCACTGCAACCCGAGATCCCCGGCCAGGTGAACTGACGATGCTCAACCGGGCGGCGATGGCCTCGGCACGCTCGCGCATGATGCCCAGCCCGAGGTGGGCGGGCTGCACGGTGGACAGATTAAAGCCCCGCCCGTTGTCGGCGATCCGGAGTTCCACCCGGTGCGCTTCGCTGCGGAGGCTCAGTTCCACGTGGCTGGCGTGGGCGTGGCGGACCACGTTGTTCAGTGCCTCTTGCGCGATCCGGTAAAAGGCGATCTGCACCTCGGGCGGAAGGCTGCGCGCTCCGGCCACAGCCAGCGCCACCGGCACCCCGCCCCGGGCGATGGCGGCTTCCGCAAGCTGGCGCAGCAAGTCACCCAGCCCAACCTCCTTGAGGGCGGTCGGACGCAGCTCCAGGAGCAGAACACAACTTTCGGGTCATCGCGCTGCTGTGTAACCGGGTGGTGGTGCTGAACCACGGTGAGCTGCTGGCGGAAGGGACCCCCGATGCCATTGCCCGTGACCGCCGGGTATTGCAGGCCTATTGGGGAGAGGAAACCGCCGATGCCGCGGCCGCCCATGCTTGAGGTGCATGATCTCCACGTTGCGTACGGCCACCTGGTTGCCGTGCACGGCGTTTCGCTGCAGGTGCCGGCGGGGCAACTGATAGCCCTGGTGGGCGCCAACGGGGCCGGCAAGACTTCGCTGCTGCGCTGCATTGCCGGCCTACAGCAGCCGCGGGCGGGTCGGGTGACCCTGGCCGGGGAGCCCCTGACCGGTCTGCCGTCGCATCTGGTGGTGCGGCAGGGCGTGGTCATGGTCCCGGAGGGTAGGCGCCTGTTCACCCGCATGAACGTTTAGGAGAACCTGCTGGCCGGCGCGTCCGACCCGGCGGCCCGGGCGCGGCGGGCGGAAATGTTGGACCGGGTCTGGCAGTTGTTTCCCCGGCTGGCGGAGCGGCAGCGGCAGTTGGCGGGTACGCTGTCTGGCGGGGAGCAGCAGATGGTGGCCCTGGGTCGGGGACTGATGGCCAGCCCGCGGGTGCTGCTGCTGGACGAGCCGTCCCTGGGCCTGGCGCCCGTGATGGTGAAGGAGATGTTCAGGTGCATTGCCGGCCTGCGGGCCGAAGGTATTTCCATCCTGCTGGTGGAGCAAAACGTGACCGCCAGCCTGGCCCTGTGCGACTACGCCTACGTGCTGGAGAACGGCCAGGTACGCATCCAGGGGTCCCGCACGGAACTGCACGACCACGAGCAGTTGCGCAAGGCATATATGGGGGTCTAGGCACAGAGAAGGAAGGGAGACGTGCAAGATGCAATGGAAGACGAAACCGTCCCGGTTGCCCGCAATGTTGCTGCTGGTGGCCCTGGTATCAGCGGCCGGCTGTACGGGCGGCGCCAAGCAGGCCGAGGCGCCGAAGCAGGCGGAGGCGCCCAGGCAGGCCGCAGCGCCCCAGCCCCCGGCGGTGATCAAGGTGGGCGGACTGGCGCCCCTGAGCGGTCTGTATGCCTTTACGGGGAAGCCGGCCCTGCAGGGCATGGAACTGGCGATCAAGGAGATCAACGCGGCCGGCGGCATCAAGTCCATGGGCGGGGCGAAGCTGGAGCTGGTCAGGGAAGACCTGATCTGGGAGCCGGAAAAGGCGGTCAAGGTGACCGAGAAGCTCCTGTCTCAGGACAAGGTGGCCGCCATCTTACTGGGCATCCCGGGTCCGGTCATCGAAGCCACCCTGAATACAGCCCAGCGCGTACCGGGGGTGGTGCTGTCGACGCTCGAACTGGACGATGCCGCTCCGACAAGGGGCAATCCATACTATTTCATGCAGAACCTGACCTGGACCGATATCGCCAGGGCAGAGGTAGCCTTCCTGGAGGAGTATAACAAGTCCACCGGCGGCGGCCTGAAGAAGGCGGTGACCCTCACTTACGAGGACCCCGTCCTCAACCCGCTCCGGGAGACCTGGGCGCAGGAACTGAAACGCATTGGGATCCAGGTGGCGGAAGACATCGCCTTTGGGGTGGACTGGGTTGATCCGGCGCCGTTGGTGAACAAGATCAAGGCCCACAATCCCGACCTGGTGGTGTATCTGGCCGCGCTGCCGCATTCCCAGCTCCTGCACAAGGGCATCCGGCAGGCCGGCCTGAATCCGCAGTGGTACCATCAACGCAGCCCGGAAGTTGCGGAAGCTTTCATGACAGAGCTAGATCGAGGCATCGAGTTGATTGCTGAAGGCCCTAACCAATGGGCCTCTCATGTTGCCGGAACTCGACGTTTGTCGATGCGACGATTCCCCTATCTTATCGTTTACCGTGAAGTAGGAGGAAAGGTGCAGGTTCTAGCCATCGCGCATGCGAGACGCCGTCCAGGCGACTGGCGGGAGAGATAACCCCTTAGTCGTATCTAATGTCCTGCGGCGTCAGCGGCGAGCGAAGCGAGTCCGCTGGACGCCGTTGTTAGGCCCGCCACCTCTGTCTTGGCGCAAAGGTTGCGGTTCGGCACCCACGCCGCACCGGCCACCCGCAGCGGTCCACTTGACCCGATCAAGGAAGTCGAGAACAGCTTCGACGTGGGCCGTTTACGATCTACCCTTGAATAACTTCCACTGAGGCTGGTCGGCCAGTACATGCTGGCTTATCAACGCCCCTGTCACATCCAAGGTTGACGCAAAGTACTTGGTGGGTGTTTCCACTATTACTACTATCCACGGCTCAACCCCGGCGCCTGTAACTTGGAAAAAATCAGGGGGTGCGTTATCAGCCGTGCACTTCACACCAGGCCCACGCGAGTACGGCCATACCGATTTGCCGCTCAACCCTCTCGACTGTGGCCCAACGGATTTGCCACCCGACCAATGCATAACGATATGTAAAGTTCACGATCTGGCAGTTACTTTGGTTCGCAGGCACCCACCCTGCTCAGGCCGGGCCTAACATTGACCAGACTGGTCAGTAGATCTCGCCGAGCCAGCCGCCTGTCGTCGGTATAAACGCCCTGGAGAGTTGGACCCCTTCCTGAAACCAGTGGCTGCAAGGGCTGCGCCTTCACCCGCTCTTAAAGAGGAAGGTTATACTGACCCTCATAACATCTGGTCCGTTCAAGAAAGCCATCGCACTTCGACCGCTAAGCCACCCTGAATAGTAAGTCTTACAATGGTGACTGCCATACTCGCACATGTGCGCCCGTACCTTACGCCGTGGTCGGTCCAGCCGAGGGTAATCACCCGCCCGAGTTGAAGCGAAAACGGCTGCCGGCCGAGTGAAGGGCCGTGCAGCCGTTTATTCTTTGTCCGCAGGCAGACGTCCGCCCGCTGTTTCCCGGGTACTGATGAGCTCGTGTGTTTTGCTTCACAGGCGGGCGGGTCAAGCATCAAATTCTTAAAGCCAACGGCGGGGCTAGGCTTTAAACTCTTGATGACCGCGCCCCGGAAAGTGGCCTGAAGATGGCGTTTCCCCCCTTCTACCTGGGTTTCGGCCCCACGGAAGCGACAAAATGGCCAGGGAAGCCCTCGGTCGTCAAATGTCTAATGGCAGTTTGGATGCGAAGCTTCAGGAAACTGACGAGCAGACCCGGAATCCCCCTGGGATGGGAAGAAATAGTGACACCCTTGGGTGCGGAGGGCAGGGGACATGAAATCCCCGGTGGTGCAGGACCCTTCTGCGGCCGACCGTACACCGGCCGATGCCAGGATGGCCGTGCCTGGTGACATTCGGGAGGACCATCGGGTCAGGGTTCAGGCCGGGGCGGACCTCGCCAGAGGTCCGCCCCGCTACGCCGCCTGGGTTCACGCCAATTGCCAGAACTGCTGGTGCTGCTGCACCACCCGGCCTACTGCGTCCTCCTGCCAGGGGGTAAGGCGGGTGAACTCAGGGCCGGTGAAGGGCAGGAACGGATCTGTGACCTTGGGCGGCATCCCCGCCAGTTCCTCAATAATGGCCACGGTGCAGAAGGGTACGTACACCGGACTGTACCCGCCTTCGTGCAACGCCACCAGCCGGCCGTTGCAAGCCTCTTCGGCAATCGCCTTTACCATCCGGGTCATCTGGCGGTAGCCCTCGGAGGTAACGCCCATCCGTCCCAGCGGGTCAAAGGGGTTGGCGTCCTGCCCGGCTGACACCAGCACCAACTGCGGGCGGAATTGACGCCCGATGGGGGCGATCACCCGCTCAAAGGCGTGGAGGTAGCCGTCGCTGCCGGTTCCGCAGGGCAGGGGGATGTTAACAGTGTACCCGCGGCCGGCCCCTTCGCCCACCTGTTCCACGGTCCCTGAGCCCGGCGGGAAATACCCTTCCTGGTGCATCGAGATGAACATGACGCCGGACTGTCATAAAACGCAGCATGGGTGCCGTTCCCGTGGTGCACGTCCCAGTCCACGATCAGGATGCGCTCCAGCCCGTAGACCTTTTGGGCGTGCCGGGCCGCAATGACGATATTGTTGAAGATGCAGAAACCCATCGCCCCGTCCTTGACGCAGTGGTGCCCCGGGGGCCGGATCAAGGCGTAGGCGTTGCGGACCGTGCCGTTCATGACCGCATCCACCGCGGCGATGGCCCCGCCGGCCGACAGGCGGGCGATGTCAAACGAATCCCGCCCCAGGTGGGTGATAAAAGCACTTGTCAGGGAGGCAAAATAATCCAAAGGTACTGAAAAGGGACGCGCGGAAATTCACCCCCGAGTGTACACACTGCCCGTGGATGGCCTGGAAACACGAGGGAGGGATTGCAACGTGTCACTGCCCAAGGGCGAACCGACCCGGCCTGCCTCGGCAGCGGCGGGCCGGGTGGACGGGGGGCAAAAGGTTACCGGGCGGATGATTTACGCTGCCGACGTGGCCGTGCCGGGCCTGCTGCATGCGGTGGCTGTGCGCAGCCCGTATCCCCATGCCCGCATCGTTGCCGTTGACACGGCAGTGGCGGCGGACATGCCGGGGGTGCGCTGCGTACTGGTGGGGGCCGATCTGCCCCAGTTGCGCTATGGCCGCCTGGTGCAGGACGTGCCGGCTCTGGCGGTGGACAAGGTCCGTTTCGCCGGCGAGCGGGTGGCGGTGGTGGCGGCGGACACCCGTCGGCAGGCAGAGGCGGCCGCGGCCGCCATTGGGGTGACGTACGAGCCGCTGCCGGCGGTGCTGGACCCGGAGGCCGCCCTGGCGCCGGGCGCACCGGCGGTGCATGACCAACCCTGGGCCTATGCCGGCACCCTGGTGGCACCGGACGGACCGCCGAATCTGCAGGCCCGGCACGAGTGGACCGGCGGCGGCGACGTGACGGCAGCGCTGGCCGCTGCCGACCTGTGTCTGGAGCAGCAGTTCTACACCCCGGCCACGCACCAGGGGTACCTGGAGCCGCACTCCTGCACCGCCGCTGTAGACCCTGACGGCCGGGTGCGGATCTGGGCCAGCACCAAGTCGCCGTACCGCCTGCGTGCCCAGGTGGCCCGGGCCTGCGGACTGCCCGAGGAGCAGGTTGAGGTCATCGCCCCTGCCGTGGGCGGGGACTTCGGCGGCAAGGGCTCGCCCATGGATGCCCCGCTCTGCCTGGAACTGGCCCGCCGCACCGGCCGGCCGGTGCGCATGACCATGCGATATGCCGAGGAACTGATGGCCGGCAATCCCCGGCACGCCGCCGTGGTGACCGTGCGCGCCGGCGCCGCCCGGGACGGCCGCCTGCAGGCCCTGGACGTGCACGTGCTGTATAACGTGGGCGCCTACGCCGGCTTCCGGCCGCTGCCGACCCTGCATGGCATTGAGGAAGCGGGAGCGGCCTACCGGATTCCGGCTCTGCGCTGCACCGCGGCAGGGGTGTACACCAACCAGGTGCCGGGCGGGCATAAGCGGGCGCCGGGCTCCCCGCAGGTTACCTTTGCGGTGGAATCCATGCTGGATATGCTGGCCGGCCGCCTGGGCCTGGACCCGGTGGAACTGCGTCGGCGTAACCTGCTGTGCACCGGTGACGCCACTCCCCTGGGCCACCGCTGGCCGGAAGCCCGGGGCGTTGACACCCTGGAGGCCGCCGTGGCCGCCGACCGACCGGCCTTTCCGGCCCAGGCGGACCCCAGCCTGCGCTTTGGTCGCGGGGTGGCGGTGTATTGCCGGTCCACCCAGTTAGCCGGCAGCAGCCTGCGTTTGCGGGCCGGCGCGGCCGGGCAGGTGGTGGTGGAGGCCGGGCAGCCCGAACAGGGAGGCGGGGTGCACACGGTGCTGCGGGGAACGGTGGCCCGGGAACTGGGCCTGGACCCGGCGCAGGTCTTGGTGCAACACGTGGGCACTGCCCACCTGCCCCACGATGACGGGGTGGGCGGGAGCTGGGGGACTGTCACCGCCGCCGAGACGGCCCACCGGGCGGCCGCACTCTTCCTGGAGCGGGCCCGGGACCTGGCGGCTGCCGCTCTCGGCCTGTGTGCCGCCGCGGTCGTGCAGCACCCCGGCCCGGCCTGGGGCGATGCCGCCGGCGGGCGGCGCCTGGGCCTGGCAGAACTGGCTGCCGTTGCCGCCGCCCGAGAGGAAGAACTGACCGCGCTGGTGGAGCTGCCCGGCCGGCGCGGCCACGAAGAGGGGACCCTGGGCTTCTGCGTGCAGATCGCCCAGGTGGGGGTGGATGTGGCCACCGGGCAGGTCCATGTGTATGAGGTGCTCACAGTCCATGACGTGGCGGCCATCCTGAATCCGGTGTCCCACCGGGTGCAGATTGAAGGCGGGGTGGCCTATGGTCTGGGCGAGGCCCTGCTGGAAGATCTGACCATTCACAGTGGCAAGGTACAGGCGGCCAACCTGGGCGACTACAAGCTGCCCTCGGCCCGCGATGTGCCGCCGGTGCGGGTGATGTACCTGCCGGGCGGGCGCGGGGTAGGGACCCACAACTTGAAGGGCATCGGCGAGATGAGCAACGTGGCAGTGCCGGCGGCGGTGGCCAACGCCGTGGCCGATGCCGTGGGCGTGCGCATCTGCAGCCTGCCCGTCACGGCTGAAAAAATCTGGTTGGCCCTGCAGGCAGCCGGCGGACAGTGCGTACGCTGACCGATGCGCCCCCGCTCCACGCTGGGTGGAGCGGGGACGCCCTTCTACGTATGCAGTTCCGGCGCTACCGCACAACCTGCACCGCCTGCGGACCTGCCACCAGGCGGCCGGCGCCGCCCTGGAGCACGGAGCCGCTCAGCGGGTAGGTGCCGCCAGCCACATCGGTTCCCACCTGTACCGTGTAGGTCACCTTCATGGTCTGGCCGGGCCGGTAGGCGCCCTTGCCGCTGGGCACCCAGGTCCAGGTGCCGTTGGCATGGGTCGAGTTGGGAACAGTTGACTGCTTCGTAATGGTAAACCCGGCCGGCAGGGTCTCGGCCAGCGTCAGTTCACCGTCCTGGCCGGCGTCAAAGACTACCGTGACCTCGAAGGTATCGCCTGGTCGCAGCAGCGTGCGGCTGACGGCACGGGCCGGGAGCAGCAGCCCGGCGTTTGCCTGCAGCCTGCCCATGTAAGGTCCGGTCTCGGACTGGAGCAGCAGGCTGTAATCACCGGTTGCCACTGTGGCGGTATTGAAGGTGATCGCCCTGGGCCGCTCGGCCCAGCCGATGGGACCGGTCTGTTCGATGGCGCCGGCGGGATTGCTCAGCGTGAGCACCGGCTTCTGCACCGCCTGCGCCGTGGCCGCCACCGTAGCCGGCCAGGTGCCGGTGTCGCCCACCACCCGGTGGTGGGTGGGGCCAAAGGCGCCGGACGTCACGGTGTAGATGGAGTTGATCGAGTGCCCGTAGGCATCCTGCATCGACCAGGAGACCGCCGCCGTGGGCGCCTGCTGTCCGCGCACATCCGTCATGCTCAGCGTCAGGTCGCCGCCGAACCGGTATTCCTGGGTGCCGGCTGCCAGGCTGACCTCCGCCCAGTCCCCGGCGTAGGCCCACTGGGTACCGGGCACGTCGTATGCCATCACCGTCGCTGCCTGATAGGTACCGGGCGTCGCCACAATGATGCCGGTGGGGAACTCGTAGGCCACCCGGCCCAGGGCGCTGCCGGAAAGGAAGATCGAGCCGTGGTGGCTGGGGTCCCTGGCTGCCATGGTGACGGCCAACTGGGCCGTATCGCCCGGCTGCGGGGCAAAGGTGTAGGCGGTGTCATCCTCCACATGCACCGGCAGCGTCAGCAGGTAGTGCCGCTTCTGGTTATAGCCGTAATCGGTGTGCCGGACGACGATCGTGTAGTCGTCGCGGGAGGCGGTTGAGTCAAAGGTCAGGTTCCCGTTGTCGTCGATGGTGCCGCGACCGATCACCTTGCCCTTGCGGACCACGTCGACCTGAGCGCCCGCCAGCGGAATGGCAGGCTCGCCGGGGTCGGCGTTTTTACCCTTGCCCGCCGCAGGGGTGGGGAGGGTCTGCGCCGACACGGTCACCCGCGGCGGACGCACCCGGAAGGCAGTGGACAGGTGACCAACCTGGAGCCGGTAGGAGCCCGCCGGCTCACGCTGCACCGTGAAGCTGACCGTGCGGTGGGCGTTGGGGTCCAGGGTTACGGTCTGCTGCTGCGGGCCGCTGTCCCGGTTTTCGTTCACGCTCAGGGTCACCGTGCTGTCGCCGCCGGTATCGCCAATGTTCTTGACGCCCACCGTTGCCGTTACCGGCTGATACCAGAGCACGGTGTCGGGCGTGGCCTGTAGATTCCAGGTGACGAACCTGGGGCCGCCCGTCCGCGGCCTGGCTGCCCACTCCACTGCCCGGATGAACAGATCCCTGGCTTCGGATCGCCACTGGTTCGGGCCCTGCCACGGCAATACCCCCAGGGAGCCCAGCAGCACGTGCCGGTTATTGGCGTTCTGCCTGAAGGCGATGCCCGGACCGAGCTTCTGGCTGCCGGTATGCAGTTCGGCCACCGTCTGCCCGCTGTAGCCGTCAAACCAGGCCATATCCGGGCAGCAATCCAACAGGTCGAACCGGTCACCTGCCGCACGGCCGGGCAGCAGGTCCGCGTGCTCAGCCGTGACCTCGGCCGTAAGGGGCGTCATGTCCCAGGTGGAGCCGGTGGTGGCGGGGTCACCGTAAAAGTCGCGCAGCATGTCAATGCCCCAGCCTTCCCAGTAGCCCTTTGTAAACACCATGCCGACGCCGGCGGCGTGGGCCGCATCCACCAGGCCGCTGAACTCATCGGCGGTGGCGGTGAACGGCAGGTTGACCACGATGGTATTGTAAGCGTCCAGGTTGTGCTGCACGTCGAACCAGACCGGCTCGGTCAGATAGCCCCGCTCAGTCAGGAACCGGCTGATCAGGTCGTCCACGTCACCGATCACGCCCACCCGGGGCAGCGCCTCTGTGGTCAGGTCCTGTACGGCGGTGGAATCAGCCATCACCGCCACGTCCCCGGCCTCCGCCCTGGCAAAGCCATACCCGTTCGCCTCAACGGCGTAGGTGCCTGCGGGCAGCACGAATTCGTAGGCGCCGCCGGCGTCGGTCTGAACTTCGATTTTGATCGGAATGTCCCTGACCCTGACCGTCACGCCGGGAATGCCATAGCCGGTGGGCGCGAACTGCACGTACCCGCGCAGCCTGCCCCTGGGCAGCGGCGTCAGGGCGGCGTTGGCCGTTATCTGCTGGTTTTCAGCCACGGTGATGTTCTCCAGCACCTCCGGCTGATAGCCGAAGCGGCTGATTTTGAGCGTATAGGTGCCAGGCGGGAGAACCATGGTATAGGAACCGTCGGCCCTTGTTTTGGCCGTCCGGCCTGTTCCCTGAAGGGCGACCACCGCCTGGTCAACCGGAACGCCGGTGTCGGCATCGGTCACCATGCCGGCAATGCCGCTGTTGTAGGCGATCCGGGAGACCGCCTCGTAGGCGTTGATCCGCCCCTGGCCGTAGCGCCGGTTGGGGCGGCTGTCGCCATAGCGGTTGTCCCAGTACGAGGTGTCGATCAGGGTCTGCAGGACCAGGTCGGCGCTCAGGCCGGGGTTGGCGCTCAGCATGAGGGCAATGGTGCCTGATACGTGCGGGGTGGCCATGGAGGTGCCGGCCCAACTGTCGTACCCGCCGCCGGGGACCGAACTGAGTACGTTCACGCCGGGGGCACTGAGATTCGGCTTCATCCACTCGTCTGGCCACTCATCGGGCGGATTTGCCCAACTGCTTTTCCTGACCACATTGCCAGAGGAAAAATCGGCGATGCTGTCGTCTTCGGTGGAGGCGCCAATGCCAATGGCCTCAAAGACGGCGCCGGGGCTGCCCACGCACTGGTCGCCACAGTTGCCGATGGCGGCAACGGGCAATACGCCGGCAAAGAGCATGTTGCGGATCGGCTCGATCATCTCGGCATGTTCGCCGGTGGCGCCCCACGACATGGAGACCACGTGGGGAGGCTGGCCGGCCGGGTTGCCGTTGGCGTCGGTCGGCTCCACCGCCCACTGCATGCCGGCCACCACCTGGGCAAACGTGCCGCCGCCGCCCGGCAGTACCAGGCCGGCCATGAGGGTGGCGCCGGGCGCCACGCCAATGGCGGTGCCGCCGGCGCTGCCGCCCAGCACGGTACCGGAAACGTGGGTGCCGTGGGCGTCGGAGTCATGCGGCTGGGAAGCCACCAGGCCGCCGCTTTCGTCAAACTCCATCCAGCCGCCCGGATAGGTCGGGTCGCCAGGGTTGTCGGAGTGCATCTTCCCTTCCAGGTCGGGATGGCTGATATCGACGCCGGTGTCGAGTACAGCCACGCGGATGCCCGCGCCGGTAACGCCCAGCTCGTTCCACACCCGCTGCGCCTCGATCTTCTCCACGCCCCAGGTCTGCTCGCCGGAGGCGGTGGCGGCGCCCCTGGTGACCGGCGGCGCCTGCACACGGAAGTTGTCGTGAATGGCTTCGACCTCGCTGAGGTTGGCCACCCCCTGCAGGGTGGGCTTGTCTACCCGAGCGACCACGGCGTTGGTCAGCCAGAACGTTTGCAGCACCTGGGCGCGGTGTGCCTGCAGGTAGCTGAGGATGGGTCCCTGGCTCCTCGCCGCCGCTTCCTTGATGGCCGCCACGGCGTCGTCGTGCCGCATCTTCACGGCATGAATGTTGGGGCGGTGCTGGCCCCTGATGACCACCGTCAGTTGCGCGTCGGGGGCGGACTCGTCCACCTGCTTGCGCAGGTCGGGGTGGAGCTTGTCCTTGCGGTACTGAGTCTGCTGCTGGGCAGCCGCGATCGGGGGATTCTGAAGCAGGGCAGCCGGCAGTGCCGCCGCCATCAGCAATGCCCCCACCAGGAGCCGGGACAGGAAGGCTCGGAATCGCAACTCGCTCTGCCTCCTTCGCCTGCCGGGAAAGCGGCCGCCGTTCCCCGGCACGACTGGCTTTGGAACGGTGTTGCGCAGCACCGATTCCGATATCCTTGACGTTACTTAACAGGATAATGTTTTATATGGTTTTGATATTTTTATCGATTGCAGGGGATAAACTGAGGCTCAGCGGCCCCGGCTACCCTGCCCTGATGAACATGGTGGGGGAATTGCGCTGCCCGGCGCTGGCTGAAGGATGGCTGCCCTTCGGTACATAATATATAAACAATCTAACCATTGCCTCGCCAGGGAGCGGGTAACGGAGGTATTCTGTGGGGCAGATTGCCGGCTTGATCTTTGATATTGACGGGACAGTGGCCAGGGGCCGTCAGGCCATTGCCGGCGTCCCGGAGACGCTGCAGGCTCTGCGGGCCGATGGTTACCGGGTGGCGTTCTGCACCCAGGAGCACCGGGAACCCCCGGCCGGGGTCGCTGCCCGCCTGCAGGCAGCGGGAATCGCCGCTCAGCCTGAGGAGATCGTCACCGCCGGGGCGGTGGCGCTGGATTACGTGCAGCGCCGCTGCCCGGGTGCCCGGGTGTACGTGGTCGGGCCTGATTTTCTTACCGGCGAACTGCACCGGCGCGAAATCACGACCGTGGATGCGCCTGAGGCGGACACCGCCAACGTGGTCCTGCTGGGCCATGATGAATCCTTCACCTACCAGAAGCTGATGGCCGCCAGCCAGGCGGTCTGGAACGGCGCCCGCCTCCTGGCCACCCACCACGACCGCTACCTGCCGGTGGAACATGGCCGGGTTCCAACCACCGGAGCGATGACGCAGGCGGTGGCCTTTGCCACCCGGAGCCGGCCCCTGGTGCTGGGCAAGCCATCGGTCTGGATGATGCGCATGGCATTGCAGGTGCTTGGGCTGAGCCCAGAGGCGGTGGCGGTGGTGGGGGACACGGCCGAGACGGATATCCGTATGGGCAAGCGGGCCGGCTGCAGGACCGTGCTGGTCTTCCCCGACGGCGGCACGGGCGACACGGCGCAGAAACACCCGCCGGGAATTCCGGCGACCCTGCAACCGGATGCAATCCTGCCGGACGTCACCCATCTGCCCGCCTGGCTCGAGGCCGGGGCCTACCGCGACACGCTTGTTAGCAAATAGCCGGCGGGCCGGGAAACCCTGCTGAGAGTGCGCTTTGTCAACGATCTGTTCGTGGCTGTGGGCGACCAAGGCAGGGTTTTTGCCTCGCGGGATGGGGAGCACTGGTCAGAACGGGAGGCGTGGGGATGGTGGAATCCAACAACCAGGACCAGCATCACCTATGGGAATGGGGTCTATCTGGTGGTGGGCGAGAAGGGGACCGTCATTCAGTCCAAAGATACCCTGACCTGGACCCCCAGTTTCTACGTGCCCCTGGCAGAAGCGTTGCTTGATGTCGCTTACGATGACGGGATGTTTGTGGCGATAGGGAACAGGGGTACATTGCTAACTTCTGCAGATGGGTTGACCTGGACCGTGAACAAGGTGGAAACGGCGGTTGACTTGCATGCTGTGATTTCAGTGAACGGACAGTTCTGGGCCGTTGGCAATGGCGGAACTGTACTGACCAGCGGTATCGTGCCCAACACCGGAGACAAGCCGGCCCAGACACTGGAGTGGGATGTGACCGGTGCTCCCGGCGTTCAGGAGGAACTCTTGAGTGTTACTTATGGTGGCGGGCAGTGGGTGGCGGTTGGCCTATGGGGAAGGCCGCTTTGTGGCGGCAGGCACGCGTGGCGCCATTTTCACGTCTTCGGACGCCAGGAAATGGACGTAGATGACCTTTCCCCCCGCCGAGCCCCGCATACCACCGATTTTTATGGACCTGACCTATGACCGTGGGCGATTTGTACTGGTGGGAGAGACACCCACGATTCAGGTTTCCGATGATGGTACCAGTTGGTCGGCACCGGAGCAGATCCGTTTCACCAATTGGATCTTCCTGGTCCTGCAGCTAACGGGTGTCACCTACTGCAACGGGCAGTTTGTGGCCGTTGAGGTTTACGGGGATGTCCTGACATCAGCCGACGGCACATCATGGGATTACTATTTAGTTGCCGCCAGCAATGATTGGGTAGGAAATACCATGCCGACCGATGCCGGCTGCCGCAACGGCCGGATTCTGCTGGTTGGAGACCGTGGTACGATTCTGACCAGCACGGATGGGAAGAAGTGGGAAAGTCAGCCGAAAGGCACGACAGAGTTCTTTTCGGCCATTGCCGATGGCGGCGGCCAGACGGTGGTGGTCGGCGAAAAGGGTCTGGTGCTTCAATCTGCCGATGCTCGCCATTGGGAGTTGTCCGCACCGGGGCCGGCGGTGCGCCTGAATGCGGTTGCCTATCATGACGGTCAGTTTGTGGTGGTGGGTGAGGGGGGAACGAACCTGACCATGCCGGGGACGGCTCGGGGGAGAGCATGCAGCGCGGTGAGGCCGCCGCTGCCAGAGGCCGTAGCCTGTGGCAGGGCCAGATCTGATCTGGGCGGGCCTGAATGGTGATGGCACGCGTGGCGACGGCAAATGGCCGCCGCCAGTCGGAACTCCAACTTTCTAGAGCAAGAGTACAGCCCCGTGAATGGCGACTCCGGCCAAAAAAGGTATCAGCAGCACCTGATGCACCCGTTTGCGCATGTCCATAAAGAACCGCGGTACACCCAAATAGGGCGCAGCCGGGCATGCCTGCCCGGCTGCGCCTTTATCCGGTCGAGCATGTGGTTATTCCGGTCACAGGGGTAAAACAAGTAGCCAGCGCAGTGTGAGGCCTTTCGGCTATCACGGGTCTACGCTGGTTTCTCCTACGATGGTGCTAGACTGCTTTTCCGAGGTGCACGGGATGGTTGGTGGGCACCTCGGTAACAGGAGGAGTAGCATGCCGGAGAACCGGCTACCTGTTCTCCCGGTGGGTGCCACAGGGCCACACGCCGATGTGATCCTGCGCATGCAGGCGGACATTCAGCGGGCGCTCGGGAAGCCATTGGAACAGCGACGGTGGGTCATGGTGATTGACCTGCGCAAGTGCATCGGCTGCCAGGCCTGCACGGTCTTGTGCATCGCCGAGAACAAGCTGCCGCCTGGCGTTGTCTACCGCCCGGTGGTTGACCAGGAAGTAGGTGAGTACCCCAACGTCTCCCGGCGTTTCCTGCCCCGGCCCTGTATGCAGTGTGACAACCCGCCCTGCGTGCCGGTCTGCCCTGTAGCCGCTACCTTCAAGCGTCCCGACGGGATCATCCAGGTTGACTACGATGCCTGCATCGGCTGCCGGTACTGCATCACCGCCTGCCCTTACAATGCCCGCACGTTTGACTACGGCGATTACTACACCCGCGGCACCCCGCAGATCCAGCCGTACGAGCGGTCCACCGCCTACGAGTATGGTCGGGCGCGGGAGCGGTCCGGCGACGCCTCGCCGGTCGGTAATGCCCGGAAGTGTACGTTTTGCGTGCACCGGCTGGAAGAAGGGATGCTGCCGGCCTGCGTCACCACCTGCATTGGCCGGGCCACCTTTTTTGGCGATGCCTCTGATCCGGATAGCCTGGTGGCCGAGCTGATCGGCAAGCCGAACGCAATGCGCCTGAAGGAAGACCTGGGCACCCAGCCCCGAGTGTTCTACCTGACGTAGGGGGTGGTATCGGTGCGGTCTGTGCTCTATGCGGCCTGGGGCGCTGCCTTTGTCCTTGGTCTGGTGGGCGTATGGCAGCGGCTGACCGTAGGCCACGAATACGCGGCCTACGGCAGCTACGTGGTGTGGGGGTTGTGGGTGGCGTCCTATATCTACTTCATCGGCCTGTCGGCAGGAGCGTTCCTGCTTTCGGCGGCGGTGTACGTGTTCGGGGTGCAAAAGCTGGAACGAATCGGCAAGCTGGCCCTGTTCACCGCCCTGACAGCCCTGGTCATGGCCCTGCTGTCTATCTGGTTCGACCTCGGGCACATGACAAGAGCTTACCGGGTGCTGACCTCGCCCAATTTCAGTTCCATGATGGCCTGGATGATCTGGCTGTACTCGGCCTACTTCCTGGTCCTTCTGGCGGAGACCTTTTTCGCTATCCGGGACCGGGCCGGCGACCGCCGCATCCTCAGGATCCTGGCCACCGCCGGCGTACCGCTGGCCATTGCCTTTCACGGCGGCGTGGGCGCTCTGTTTGCCACCCTGTCCGCCCGCGGGTACTGGCACCAGTCACTGTATCCGGTGCTGTTCCTGACCGGCGCCCTTACCTCTGGCGCCGCCCTTCTCACCGGAGTCGTCGCCTTCTTCTGGCCCCGGCCCAACGAGGCCGGACACCGCGAGACAGTCCGGTTCCTGGGCCGCACGGTCCTGACCCTCCTCTTGCTCGACGTGGTCCTGGAGTGGGCGGAATTCTCCATCCCCTTGTGGTACGGGGTGGGCCCGGAGCGCACATTGCTGCTGGAAGTTCTGACAGGTGAATACTGGTGGGTGTTCTGGGTGGTGCACCTCGGCCTGGGGACGGTCCTGCCCCTCGCCCTGCTGACCCTGCGTGCAAAATCCGTGCGGGCGGTGGGGCTGGCCGGAGCCCTGGTGGCGGTTACCTTTATGGCAGTGCGGCTGAACATCGTGGTACCCGGACAGGTGGAGCCGCAACTGAAGGGGTTGGAACAGGCCTTTATGGACACCCGGCTGACCTTTCATTACACCCCGACGCTGCACGAGTGGCTGGTTGTCCTCTTTATTGTCGCCGTGGGGTTGGCCATTTACTGGCTCGGGTTCCGCCTTCTGCCCCTCACCAGTGGGAAGGAGGGTGCAACAAATGGCTGAAAAGTTCAGGGTTAGCCGGCGCGACTTTCTGAAGGCAGGCGCCTTGCTGGGCAGCGGGATGGCCCTGGCCGGAGGCGCCCGCATCAGCCGGTTGATCCGCAAGGTCAGCGCCAATGCGCTGACTCCCCATGATGTGTACGAACTGGGCAAGGCAGAGAACCAACTCTATACCGTCTGCCTGCAGTGCAATACAGGTTGCGGCATCAAGGTCAAGCTCCTGAAGGGCGTGGCGGCCAAGATCGACGGCAGTCCCCTCAGCCCCTGGACCATGCACCCGCCCCTGCCCGGCCGGACACCGGCGGACCAAATGGCGACCGTGGAGGGTGCCATCTGTCCGAAGGGCCAGGCGGGTATCCAGACCCTATACGATCCATACCGCATTCGCAAGGTGCTGAAGCGGGCGGGCAGGCGGGGCGAGAACAAATGGGTATCCATTCCATTTGAGCAGGCGGTCAGGGAGATCGTGGCCGGCGGTCTGCTGTTCAAAGACGTACCTGGCGAGGAGACGCGCCAGGTACATGGGCTGCAGGAAGTGTGGGCGCTCCGGGACCCGCAGGTGGCGAAGACGCTGGCGAATGACGCCGTCCGGGTGGCCGATCATAAGATGACGCCGGCAGAGTTCAAGGCGATGCACAGGGACCATCTGCATCATCTGATTGACCCAGACCATCCCGACCTCGGCCCCAAAAACAACCAGTTCACCTTCGCCTGGGGTCGGCTCAAGGGTGGCCGTAACGAGTGGATCCGGCGGTTCACCGCCGCACTGGGCAGCACCAATGCCCACGGCCACACTACCGTCTGTCAGGGCTCGCTGTATTTCACCGGCAAGGCGATGAGCGAGCAATACCGGTTTGACGAAAAGGAACGGAACTACCACTGGACCGGTGGCAACAAGTTCTACTGGCAGGCCGATACCCCTAACTCCGAATTCCTGCTCTTTGTCGGCGCCTCGCCCTTTGAGGCCAATTATGGTCCGCCGGCGCGGGCGCCGGAGATCACCAACGGCCTGGTCAGCGGGCGCCTGAAGATGGCCGTTGTGGACCCGCGGCTCTCCAAGACGGCCGCCAAGGCCTGGAAATGGCTGCCGAACAAGCCCGGTACGGAGGCGGCCATCGCCCTGGCTATGTCGCGCTGGATTATCGAGAACCAGCGCTACGACGCCAAATTCCTGGCCAATGCCAACAAGGCCGCCGCCACGGCAGACGGCGAGCCAAGCTGGTCAAACGCCTGCTGGCTGGTCAAGACCGTCGACGGGAAGCCCACCACCTTCCTGCGGGCGTCCGAAATTGGGTTGCCAGGGGAGAAACGCACGGTCAGGGTCAAGGACCAGGAGATTGAGTACGAGTTTGACCCGCTGGTGGTCTGGCAGAACGGCCAGCCAGTGCCGTTCGATCCGCAGGACAGCCGCAATCCCGCCGAGGGTGACCTGCTCGTGACGGCCGAGATCAAGGGGCTGCGGGTGAAGACCAGCTTGCAGCTCCTCTACGAGGAGAGCGCCAGGTACAGCCTGGAAGAGTGGGCGGAAGTCGCCGGCGTAAAAGCACAGGACCTGGTTGAGATTGCCCGGGAATTCACCAGCCACGGGAAGAAGGCCGCCGCTGACATCCATCGCGGGGTCAGCCAGCACACCAACGGCTTTTTCAACGTGGGCGCCTTTTATAACCTGAACCTGCTCATTGGTAACTTTGACTGGAAGGGCGGCCTGATCAAGGCCAGCACCTACGACCATGTGGGAGCCAGGGAAGGCAAGCCGTTCAACACCGACACATGGGGCTCTGCCAGGACCGTCCCCTGGGGGATCAGCCTGATTCGCCACGGCGTCAAGTACGAGAAAACCACCCTCTTCAACGGATATCCGGCCAAACGGCCCTTCTATCCCCTGTCCAGTGATGTGTATCAGGAGATCTTCGCCTCCATCGGCGACCCGTACCCCTACCCAACCAGGATCCTGTTCCTGTATATGGGTTCGCCTGTGTACTCCCTGCCGGCCGGCCACCAGGTGATTGAAACCCTGAAAGATCCCGACAAGCTGCCGCTGTTGGTGGCGTCCGACATCGTGATCGGCGAAACGAGCATGTATGCCGACTATATCTTTCCTGACCTGACCTACCTGGAACGGTGGGAGTTCCAGGGCAGCCACCCGAATATCGCCGCCAAGGTCCAGCCGGTACGCCAGCCGGTGGTTGCGCCCATCCCGGAAACGGTGCAGGTATACGGCCGGGAGCAGCCTATTTCGCTGGAGTCGATGCTGCTGGCTATCGCGGAACAATTGGGTCTGCCAGGATTCGGAAAAGATGCTTTCGGCCCCGGCCAGGACCTGATGCACCAGGACGACATGTACTTGCGCCAGGTGGCCAACGTGGCCTTTGGCGACAAGGCTGATGGAACTGATGCAGTGCCGGATGCGGAGGGCAGGGAGA
>JAKFDK010000115.1:0-47714 GCA_036676195.1 Clostridia bacterium
CCTGCCGGTTTTTCACCGGAAACCCCACCAGGGCGATTTTGCGGCCCTTGCGGACTTCGCCGATGCTTTCCAGCCGCGAGACTACCGTCCGGTCAATATCCAGTTTATTGGCCACATCCTGCTGGGACAGGCCGGCGGCCCGCAAGTCCAGGATCCGGTTGACGACGCGAATGATTTTGGCCCGATCAATCACCTTATCGCCGACCCGCACCAGTTCCATGGCACCCTGCCCCCATGACATAACCCACTGTACCTTGTGCACAAAAGTGTGCCTAACGCTAGTGTACACCACTTTGGCGGAAATTAACAAGGCTCTTGAATAGTGAAAAGTCCAAACTTGATGGCGCCCGGAGGAACATGCTGAGCCGGCCGGAGCAGTCGCCCCGGCCGGCCTGGCACCTGTGTGTAGTTATTTCCAACTGACGTCGAGGATGTACGGACCGGCGCCCTCGTAGCTGGCGACCTCCACGTAGTAGTCGCCAGTCCGGTCCGGGCGGTACTGGATCGTTTCCTGGCGGTCCATCCCGGTGGAGTATGCGACCAGGTTGCCGGTCGGGTCATACAGGTACAGGTCGGCATCGATGTAGGTGTTGGTCCAGTCGGACATGATCAGGGTGAGGGCAATGGGCAGGTTGTCGTTGGTGACCGGGAGCCGGTAGAAAACGGATTCGAACTCAACCAGGTTTTCGGTGCCGATGCCGTGGGTGGGCTGGCGCGGTCCGAACCCCCGCAGGCCCAGCGACCGCTGCACGGCCCGGTACGCATTCAGCCGGCCCCAGCCGTACTCCGAATCCCGGCCCCGCGGCCCCCAGTCCTGCGCCGTGTCGGCCAGGGCCTGTTTGACCTCGCTTGGGGACAGGCTGTTGCCAGCCTCCAGCATGAGTGCCACCGTGCCTGCCACCATAGGCGAGGCCATGGAGGTGCCGCTCATGATCACGTACCGGTCCCGGGTACCGGCCATGGGTGCGGTGATGCGGGACCCCGGCGCCACAACGTCGGGCTTCTTCCGCCCGTCGGCGGTAGGTCCCCGGCTGGACCACGGGGCCAGCGTCCAGCCGCCTTCGCCCACATCCCGCATGGCCCCAACGGTGATAGCCCGCTCAGCCGCCGCCGGGGCGCCGGTGGTGCAGGTGTCCGGGCCGCTGTTGCCGGCTGACACAACGGCCACGATACCTGCCTCCACCGCCGCGTTCACGGCCTGGGACAGGGGGTCGAGCCCGTCGCTGCACTCGGCGGTGCCGAGGGACATATTCAGCACCCGAATGTTGTACCGGTCCTTGTTCTCGATGACCCATTCGATGCCGCCGATCACCCATTCGTAGGTGCCCCAGCCGTCGCCTGTGAGGACCTTCACACCCACCAGGGCGGCGCCCGGCGCCATACCCTTCAGGGCCGGGTTGGCCCGACCGGCGCCGGCGGCGATGCCGGAGACATGGGTGCCGTGGCCGTTGTCATCGTACGGCTCGGGTAAACCGTTCACCATGTCCTGCCAGCCGATAACCTTGCCCTGCAGGTCCAGGTGGTTGGAATCGATCCCGGTGTCGATCACGGCAATGACCACATCGTCGGTGGTAACCGCGACTGGGTTGCCGTCCCGGTTCCCCTGGAGCAGGAAGTCGCTGCGAGCGTGGCTGCCCCCGCTCCAGACGGTGGCAGAGTCCAGATGCACCTGCACCCGCTCGTTCAGTTCGATCCGGGTGACCTCCGGCAAGGCCTTGAGCAGGGCCACTTGTTCCGGCTTTACCTTGGCCGTAAACCCGGTGATGGCACGGGAGAACACCTGCTTGACGTCGACCTCCCGCATGGTCTGCACCAGGGCAGCGTTTGCCGCCGGCTCACCCCTGGTGACAATCACCACGTCCAGAGTCTCCGACCGCGGTGCGCGCTGCAGCGCCTCTTCCAGCCTGTCGGCGACTTTATCGGCGTTCCGGTCCCCCGCTTTTCTGGCCTGTGCCTTGGCCCCGGTTCCCTGCACTGGCTTTTCCGCCCGCAGGTTTGCCCGGTTCACCGGCTCCTTGAGTGCTGCCGGCAGATCAGTCGCCCCAACCGGCTGGAGCTGCCCGTCCTGCACCTGTGACACCGGCCCCTTCGGGAGAGCCGCCCCGGCGGCGCCGGTGGTCAGGGGCAAAACGAGGAGCGCGGCGACGAGGGCTGCGGCGAATTTGCGCCTCACGTGCCGATCCCTCCTTCCCACTCGTCCTGGCATTGGCGGCCGGTTGCAGGCAATCGACTGACATGACCGGCCGCGCCTGGTCTGGGACAGGATTTCGGCGGCTCAGGCCGGATTGCCTTTTTATTCCAGAAGCAACTCATCTTTCTCCTGGCAGGGGCACCACAAAACGCAGCAGGAAACCAGCAGGCGAGGCGGGAACATTTTGTGGTCGGACGCCGGGTACAGCCCGTATGGGAACCCCGGCGCCCGCCTGTGCGTCAAGGTGGCAGAAGGAGTGATTCCTGTTGCGAAGCCGCAAGGCACTGTTCAGTGCCTGCCTGATCGGCGCCCTGGCAGCAGGGGCCTGCACGGGGCCCACCCGGGTATCGGCGCCCGCCGATCAGGAGCAGTCGGGCAGCACGGCAGGCGGCGACCGCCCCGGAGGTATCCCTGCGCCCCCACGAGCCCTGCCTGCCCAATCGGGTGCCGGGGCGCCAACGGCACCCGGGCAGGGCCAAAAGTCACCCCAGCCGGGGACCGGTGCCACCGGTGGCGCAGCCAATGGCACCCCTGGCGCCACCGGCCCGGCGGCAGACAAGACGCCCACGCCGGGATTGGCCGGAGAACCCCTTGCCCCCGGGTGCGGCGGCACCAGCGCCGACCAGGGACCCATCGTGCCGCCCGCCATGGTGGTGACGCCGGGCTGGGGGCGTGCGGGCAGCCAGCCGTTCCCGGCCCGCACTGCCCGGCGTGCCGGCTGCCGGTATGCCGTGGGCGGGTCGAGTTTATCCGTTGATATCCGGCTACCACCGGAGGCCCAGGAGGAGGCCACCCGGTTGGCACTGCAGGTGAAGGGAGCAGAACCGACCTACGTTCACTTTTCCCCCGAGGGACCGCGCATGGCGGTCGGTTTTACGGGCGGCCCGAACGGGCAGGAACTGCAAGTAGGCATCAAGGGGCCGGTGACGGCCGGAAGCGACAGCCTGGACCTCCAGGTGACTCTGGTACGTGACTTTCCAGCCCTGACCGTGTCGGTACGACAGCCGTCCGGCGACTGGCAGCTGCAGCACCATAGCGACACCCTGCCGGTGGCACCGACAGAATTGCGGTTCAGTTGGGACCGGCCGGTCAGCCAACTGGAAGCCGAAGAGCGAGTGCAGCGGGCGCGCGGCCTGAACCGATTGTCAACGGCGGTTTTAAACTGGCCCGATGCGCAGACCCTGGTCGTCCAATTGCCCACCCCCCCGCCTCTGGTCGTCGTGGATATGGGCGGCGTGCCCGGCCCCGGCGGTGTGGCCACTTATGCTGCTCCGACCGTGCTGCGTACAGGATCACCGCCGGTGCTGGAGGCGGTGGATGTTTTCTCCGGCACCGCCACCAAACTGGGACCGGTGCCACCCGAACCCAACCATGCCCTGGTGGCAGCTTCCGGCCGCTACGTAGCTTTCAGCACCTTTGCCCCCCAGGCCGATGGCGCCTGGTGGGCACCGAAAGGCTGGGTGCTGGACCTGAAAGACCGCAGCCTGCAGCCGGCACCGTTTTATGCCTTTTTGGGCTGGACCGGAGACGGTGCGCTGGTCGGCACCAATGACCAGGGCGTACCGGAACGGTGGGTACCCGCCACGGGGGAGCGGCGGCAGTTCACCGTCTCCGACGGCGCCCGTTACACCTCCCTGTCCCCGTACGGGCACCAGATTGCCGGGGTCCTCGTCCACTGGGACCAGGAAGATCACAACACCTTCCTGGCGCCGGCTGACCTGGTAGTGCTGGACCTTCAGACCGGGGCAGAAAAACGTTACCCCGACTGGAGTCATTATTATGTGACCCACTCGGAGTTCGGGATTGCCTTTCCGGTGATCTGGATAGACGGCGGCCGGGCTATTGCCAGCCGCGACTACCGGGGCCGCACCGCCTACCAGTGGGTGGTTATGGACCTGAACAGAGGCGCCAGACACCCGCTCACCCCCGATGAAGCGGCCGAACTGCCACCGCCGGTGACGGTGCTCAACGGGCCGCCCGGCTGGCGACTGGAGCAGGAACAGGAATGGCAAACGGTTTTCCTGGTAGGAGCGACCGGTAACCGCCGGGACCTGGGCAACGGCCTCCCGGTGGGCTGGCTCCCGGACGGACGAGCCCTGATCATCCGCTGGGAGAGCAGCCAGTTGCGGTACCAGCCTAACCTGTCGGACTGAAACGCCACAGGCCGCCCGGCGGTGATCGCCCGGGCGGCCTGTGCTCTGTCTGTGCCGATGAAATTAGCCCACAACCTGACCGGGGCGCAGGGACTTGCCCTTGGCCAAACGGTCCCGCACATGGGAGTCGAGAATCCGCTTGCGCAGGCGAATGCTCTTGGGGGTGACCTCCACGAGTTCGTCGTCGGAAATCCATTCCAGCGCGTCCTCCAGCGACAGCAGCCGGGGCGGCTCCAACCGGGCAGATGCCTCAGACCCGGAGTTACGCATGTTGGTCAGGTGCTTGCTTTTGGCCACATTCACTTCCATGTCCTGTTCACGGGAGTTTTCCCCGACGATCATGCCCTGGTACACCTCGGTACCGGGGGCGATGAAGAAGGAAACCCGCTCCTGCAGGTAACCCATGGCGTAATGGGTGGCGGTGCCGGGGTCAGAGGCGATCGTCGAGCCGCGGGTACGGCCGGGGATGTCGCCGCGGAATTCCCCGTAGCTGTGGAACAGGTGATTCATGATGCCAAAGCCCTTGGTATCGGTGAGGAACTCGCCACGGTAACCGATCAGGCCGCGGGCGGGGATGACAAACTCCAGGCGCAGGGCGCCGTTGCCAGAATTGATCATGTTGGTCATCTCGGCGCGGCGCACCCCGAGCTTTTCCATGACGACACCCATGAATTCTTCCGGTACGTCCACGGTCAACTGCTCCAGGGGCTCCAGCTTGTTGCCGTCTTCATCGATCTTCATGATAACTTCCGGCTTCGAAACGGCCAGTTCATAGCCCTCGCGCCGCATGGTCTCAATGAGGACCGACAGATGCAGTTCACCGCGGCCGGACACGAGGAAGACATCGGGGTCGGCGGTATCCTCGACCTTAAGGGCCACGTTCTTTTCCAGTTCCTTATACAGCCGTGCCCGCAGGTGGCGGGAGGTGATATAGTCCCCCTCCTTGCCGGCGAAGGGGCTGGTATTGGTCTGAAAGGTCATCTGCAAGGTCGGCTCGTCGACATGGATCACCGGCAGCGGCATGGGCGTTTCCGGGTCTGAGATAGTCTCGCCGATATGCACGTTGTCCAGCCCCGTCACGGCGATGATGTCGCCGATGGTGGCCTCTTCGGTGGTTGTTCGCTTGAGCCCCTGGTAGGTGAAAACCTGCAGCACACGGCCCTTCTCGATGCTGCCGTCCCGCTTACAGACGGATACTTGCGCCCCGGAACGCAACCGGCCCTGCCGCACCCGGCCAATGGCGATGCGTCCGGTATAGCTGTCGTAGTCGAGGGAGGTGACCATGACCTGGACCGGACCCTCTGCGTCGCCCTCCGGACAGGGAACTGTGTCCACGATGGTCTGGAACAGGGGCTGCAGGTTGGTGCCCTTTTCGGCGGCATCGGTACTGGCCCAGCCGGCCCGGCCGACGGCATACAGCACCGGAAACTCCAACTGCTCATCGTCGGCGCCCAGTTCGATGAAGAGCTCCAGTACCTCATCGACCACTTCCGCCGGGCGGGCGTCCTGCCTGTCCATCTTGTTGATGACGACAATGGGCCGCAGGCCCGCTTCCAGTGCCTTACGCAGCACGTACTTGGTCTGGGCCATCACGCCTTCGGCGCTGTCGACCAGGAGGATGGCGCCGTCGACCATGGAGAGAATCCGCTCAACCTCGCCGGAGAAATCGGCGTGGCCAGGCGTGTCGACGATGTTGATCTTGATGCCGTCATAGGAAACGGCGGTGTTCTTGGCCAGGATGGTAATGCCGCGCTCCCGCTCCAGGTCGTTGGAGTCCATGACGCACTCCTGCACGTCCTCGTTGGCACGAAATACCCCGGACTGCTTGAGCAGCCCGTCCACCAGCGTAGTCTTGCCGTGGTCCACGTGGGCAATAATGGCGATGTTCCTCAGGTCGGTACGCTTCATCCCGGTGTGTCCTCTCCTTCAGCCATAAAAGAAGTGAGTGCCCTGCCGACACCCACGATAACGCCTCATCCAACTTTCAAATAATAAGGCGCGGCGGTGGACTGTGTCAAGTAAATAATGCAGGCAAGGGTTGCTCCTGATCGTTTCACCCAGAGCGTATTGGCGCCGGTGACGTTGACACTTCCTCCTCTGAGCGATAGTCTACTGCTAGAATCTTCTTTAAATGGGGGTTTCGGCCATGGAGGAGAAGAGTGGTGTCCGGCCCCAGTCCATGAACATCGCTGATTGTACCCGCGGTCAGGTGGAACAGGTCCTGCGGCTGGCGGGCATTTCCGCGGCGCCGCTGGAAACCTCTGTGTTCAGCCTCAAGCCGGGGGCACCTTTCCGACAGCAAATGGCGGAGACCGACATGGCCCTGTGTGTGCTTCAGGGAATGGGGACCTGCGACATGCGGGATGCCAACGGCAACCTGGTGACCATCCGGCTGCGGCGTGGAACCCATTTTGCCGTAACCAAAGGCACCGGATTCCGGCTGGAGAACGCCGGCCGGGCATTGTTAATTGTGCTGCAGTTGACCGCCGTCGGCTGAAAGGTCTGAATGCGCCCCCGGCGGGGGCATGGGTGAGCGGGCGAGGATCCCCCGGAGGGGTCCCCGCCCGCTCAGTGACGTGCCGTGGGGGCGCTACTGGGCTGCCGGACCGTGCTGCAGAAGTTCGGTCAGCCGGGCGTTGTCCAGTGCCCAGGTGCCGTCGGGCTGGGGTCGGCCGGGTGCTACAGCCGTATGCGGTACATAACCGGCCCAGCGCCCGAACAGGCCGGGCAGGTCCAGCATGCTCAGGTCGGTCTCCACTCCGTCGGCCAGTGCCATCAGGTCGCTCAGCCCGCCCTGGAACTGGCCCCGGCCCGCCGCCTCCATGATGCCCAGCAAGAGCTGTGGGGCACGTTCCATACGTCGGGCCACATCGGCCTCACCGAACAGGAATGCCACCGTCTGGGCACCGTCCAGCCGTTGTCCGTTCACCGTTAGCCCGCCGGTCATGTCCACCAGCTTGCGTATGGTAGCAGCATCCAGCACGGCGTAGTGGTGCACCGGCACGCCCAGCACCTGCTGCAGGGCTGCCTGCTGCTTACGCCCGCTGCCCTTGCTTTTGTCCGGCAGCAGCGCCACCGGCCCGGTTCCGACCTGCACCCTTGCCGGCAATACCAGCACCGTGAGGGTACCCCGGGCCTGATCTTCCGCCAGCAGGAGGATGACATCGCGCCGGTCGGCCGCCGGCTGATCAGTCTGAGCCAGCCAGAATGCCACCAGTTGCGGGCCGGTTGGATCTGACCGGTGCCGCAGCCCAAAGATGACCACGCCCACGAGTAAAACCACAACAAGACCAGCCAGCCCGGCCAGGATCGCGTACGGGGGACGGGCTGTTTTCTTGGGAGATTGCCGATTGGTCATGGGATTGGTCTCTCACCTCAGCGTTCCATTTCGACGCCGGCAGCGAAAACCCCCTCCCCATTGCCCGGCTAATGTGCGGCTCCGGTTTTGCGGATGAGAAAACGGCCGTCGGGCTGGGGCTCGATACGGACCGGCCAGATCAGCGCCATGACCTCTGCCACCACGGGGTCGTCTACCCAGGCCTCTCCCGCTTCCTGTACCCGGGTGACGACTTGCTGCAAGGCGGGAGCAAACCCGGCCATGGTTTCGAGCAGGCTCCGGGACACCCCGGTGGCCGCCGACAGTTCGACCTGACAGTACCGGGGTCCAAAGACCCGGGCCAGTTGTGCCTGTATCAACCCAGTAATAAAAAAGGCCACGCCGCTGCCAACCGGGTAACCCAGTTCGCGCCCAGCCCCTTCCGTGTCCAGGCTGATCCGGAGCTGGATCTCCACCATGCCCACCCACACCGCCCCCTCCCATTTTATGCATATTTTACCATACCGTGATCACACACTGTTCCAAGCCGCCTCTTTACGCCTCCGGGTCAAAACGCGAGCCGATGCCCGTGCTACGAAGCCGGGTGTAATCATGGCACCATTGGCCGCGGTCAACGTAGTATGTCACCAGCAAAGGGGCATATGTGGCGGCCCCCGGCAGGAGGTGTACCCCTTAGTGGCAGATGGAGTGACACCTGAAGAATTGCGCAGTCTGCAGGCACATTTAACTCCCGAGGGGCAGAAGCTGTTCGCAGAGCTAATGAAGAAGGCGGCCAACGGCGTGAAGCCGAGTGACCTGATCGCGCTGGCCGCGAAAAACCTGGGCATGCGCTCCGATGAACTCCTAAAAGCCCTGCAGGATCCGAAGCAACTGGAACGCCTGTCGGCAGGCCTCCTGGGCGATGCCGCCAGGGATGCCGCTGCCCTGCGAGCCCTGTTGGCTAAGGCCGGCCTTAAGGTTGATCCGCGGCCCGGGTCCGGCCACAAGTGAGACCCTGAAGGAGGACGCAGACCATGGAAATTCGGAATCAGATCAACCCCCTGATCCTGATACTGCTGGTATTGCTCATGACCGGCGCCCTGGATTAGAACGGTTCACTTTATCTGGTGGAGGTTGTTGGGTCATGCGGGTACGGCAACAGAGTCAGCCAGAGGTTCTGCTGATTCTTGTGCTGCTCCTGGTGCTGATGGGCGACATCCTTTAGGTACACAAGGGGATGGCCGGCCTAACGGCCGGCCATTCCCAGAAGCTGTTGGAAGGCGGGGGAGCCAAGTATACTGGCCAGGCGAGTGCCACCACCGGAACCGGAACTCCGGGTAGCCATCATTTGCAGTAGCGGTCCGAGCAGAGCGATCAGGTTTTGCCCACCCAAACCGGACCCGCCGCCGTCACCATCCCCCTCTCCGGCCGGTGGAGCCTGGGCTTGCATCACCGCAGGCAGCAGGTCCGTAAGGGCCGACATCAAGCCCCCGCCGTCGCCTCCGCCTTCCTGGACGCCGTCTTCCCGGCTGTCCGGGTCACGGAAGAGTTCTGGTTCCCCGCCGGAGCGGCCGCCGGTGTGTATGGCCGGATGGGAATGCGGGTCAACGGCAACGGTCAGGCACTGTCCGAGCAGGTGACAGATGGTTTCCAGCCGCTGGACGGTGTGGCTCAGGTTGCGTACCGACTGGTTCAGAACCTGCACACGCTGAAGGATTCGGGCATTGCCGCGGGTTGAGACGGCGTGACGGGCCGTTGGTTTCCACATGCTGAGGCCCGCCGTCCCGAGTGCCTGGCCGCCGCCAATGGGAGCAGCCAGCGGAGTGATCACCGGAGGATCGGCTGGGGCGGGGGCAGTCGCCGCCGGGGTGACGTCGGCCGCCGGGGAGACAGGTACCGTTTGGGCCTCCTGCCGGGCAATGGTCTTGGCCAGAGCGGTGATCTTGTGGGTCAGTCGATCCTGATGCCGCTCCAGCCGAACCAGCCGGTCCTCAACGGTATGGGTCCAGGAAATGGCCATGCGCGTCCTCGACTCCCTTTCCGCTGTCGCGTGCAATCCATTCTACGGGAAAGGGGCGACGAGGGTGAGGAGCCTGTGGAGTTGGAGACGCCCTGCCCCGCGTCTTGGCCGGCAGATTGTCCTGCTCAAACCTGAGGCCGACCTTGCCGAAAGCGCGGCGGCCGTGGAATGTACAGGTGCGACCGTGCTCTGGCAGCTTCCTCTGGTGCACGGCCTGATCTGCAGTTGCGAAGGCCCGGCCTGCCGGGCAGCAGTCGCCGGTTTGGATACGGTGGTGACCCTGGAAGACGATACCCGTACATCGCGGCAGCGGGCGCTGCCTGCCCTGCGCTGGGGTCCGGACCCCGGTCTGGTGGTGGTACCCTGGGGCGTGGAGCGCATTGGTGCCCCGCGGGCCTGGAACCGTAGTCGCGGGACAGGGGTCCGGGTGGCCGTGGTGGATACAGGCGCGGATTGGGAACACCCGGGCCTGGCCGGCCAGGTGTACGGCGGAATCAATATCCTGGACATGAACGAGCCGCCCTGGGACGACAACGGGCATGGCACGCATGTGGCGGGCATTATTGCCGGTGCCGATCGCCCTGGCAGTGTGGTTGGGGTAGCGCCTCAGACTGAACTCTACATTGTCAAGGCCTTTGACGACTCCGGGAGTGCCAACACGGGTGATGTGCTGCTGGCCCTGCAGTGGTGCGCCGACTGGGAAATGATGGTAGTAAATATGTCGTTCGGACAAGCCGAACCTTCGCCGTCGCTGGAACGGGCGGCTGCGGCCTGTGAAGACCGGGGGATTGTGCTGACGGCGGCCGCCGGCAATGGGCATACCTGTGGGGTGGAATATCCGGCCCGCTACCCGACGGTGCTGGGAATCGGGGCCTCCAATCGCTGGAATCGGCGAATGAACCGCTCTACCTGCGGCCCGGAAGTGGATTTACTCGCACCGGGGCAGAAAATCCTTTCTCTGCGCCCGGGTGACCACCGGGGTGTGCTCAGCGGCACCTCGATGGCCACCGCCCATGTATCAGGAGCCGCCGCCCTGCTTCTGGCCGACCGCCCACAGTTGCGCCCGGCCGAAGTCAGGCAGCGGCTGCGGGAAACGGCTGACGTAGTGCCGGGGAGGTCGGAGGACGTGGGTGCCGGGCTGCTGCGGGTGGACCGGGCCCTGGGTGTGGATGAGTAGAAAAGGTGGGCGCCCGGGGGACGCCCACCTTTTCTCTGCCCGCCGCATACCCTAAGTGTCGTCGGGATCGCCCGGGCGGCGCTGGACCCGGTCCTTTTCAAACGAGGTGCCGTGCTGCCGCTTGTCGAGCACGACCTGCCCCCGCTGGGTGATGAGTTGGCCACCCCGCACCACCGCTTCCTCACCGAACTTGTCGCGCAGAGCGTCGGCAGCCAGATCGGCCCGGCGCTGTTTTTCCAGCACATCCGGGCCGGAAAACAGGGTGAGTTGCCCCACCGCTTCCGGCACCGGCAGGAGCTGGGAGATGGAAACCCCGAGCAGCCGGATCGGTTTGCGGACAGGCCAGTGCGCCGCCAGCAACTGGCAGGCATGATCATAGATGACCCGGGTGGTGTCGGTGGCATTATCGAGGGTGCGCGCCCGAGTAATGGTATGGAACTGGGAGTCCCGCACCGTGAGCTGAACCGTCCTGCCCATCAGGCCATGCCGGCGGAGCCGGCGCCCGACCTGGTCGGCCAGGTTGAGCAGGATGGCCCGTTGGGCGGTGCGCTCGCCCACGTCCTCCGGGAGGGTCAGGGAGTGCCCGATGGATTTGAAGGCGTCGTGGGCATGCGGGTCTACCAGGCCCTCGTCCTGCCCGGCGGCAGCGGCGATCAGGTGGCCGGCCATAATGCCCAGCCGCTGGCGCAAACGGGCTGGTTCGGCCCGGGCCAGATCTCCGATGGTGAAGATGTTCAGCGCTTTCAGCTTTTCGGCTGTACGCGGGCCCACCCCATACAGATGGCCGGCTGGCAGCGGCCAGACCCGTGCCACCCAGTCGGGGGGCTGCAGGCAGGTAAGTCCGTCCGGTTTTTGCAGTTCCGCCGCCACCTTGGCGGTGACTTTGGACCAGGCGATGCCCACGGAAACGGTGATGGCCAGTTCCCGGGTGATCTCCGCCTTGAGTGTGCGGGCCAGGGCGATCGGGTCATGGCCGTGCAGGTGCAGACAACCGGTCCAGTCCATCCAGGCCTCGTCGATGGAGGCGCCCTCGACCAGCGGGGTATACCGGCGCATGACGGCAAACATCCGGCGGCTGATGTCTGTGTACAGGCGATAGTCAGGCGGAACCAGGATGGTGTTGCGCGGGAGCGATCGCAGCGCCTGGGCCAGCGGCATGCCGGCCCGGATCGGGGCGGTGGCCAGCCGCCGGGCCTCGTAGCTGACCGCCAGTACAATGCCGCGCCGGCTCTGCGGGTCACCCGCTACCACCACCGGCTTGCCCCGCAATGTCGGGTCGGCGGCGGCGGCACAGGAGGCGAAAAAGGCGTTGGCGTCCAGGAGGACAATGGTGCGGGGCGCCATGGTGGTTCACCTCCGGACGCCCGAATTGCATAACGTGGGGGCAGACAGCCAAGGGAGTGAGCGACTGTGATGGAGCAAACCGGTCCCCAGGCGCCGTGGGGCCACGCGGCACAGCCCAGTGGTGCCTGGCCGGCGTGGCCGCACGAGATGGGCCGGCCGACGCCATACACCCTGTTTTTCCGCCACCTGCTCTATCTGCTGCAGGTGATCGAATCTACTTATCACATGGATGAAATCCTGCACGCCTGGCATGTCCAGGTACTGCACGATCACCCGGAGATTGCCCGGGACCCAAATATGGAGCGCTTTGGCCGCGCCAGTGAAGCGGCCCTGCACGCCAAGGTGGCCCTGGCAGGTTTGATCAAACGGGTTCTGCTGGGTGATATGGCACATGAAGCGCTGCAACTATTGGCCGATCAGATGCGGGCCTGGCACACGGAACAGACGCGGGCGACCGTGGCCTTCCGGGAGTTGGCCGCCAAGCCGGAAGCGGCCAGGGCTCCGGCCATGCAGGCCTTGCGGCACCTGATGGGTGTAGGATCTCGGACCGCCCGTACCATCGCCCACACCGGGGGACAGATCCTGGGAGTCGAACTGGCGCCGCCGGGCACAGAACCGGCTGCCCGGGCGGCTGCCCCGACGACTCCGCCCTGCAGCGGCACCGGCACCGGCACGGCCGCGGTGGATCCGCCCGCCTGAGTATGGCGGGCAGGCGGTCAGGCCAGTGCGTGGACCAGGTCCTTGAAGTGACGGCCACGTTCTTCAAAGTTGCGGTACTGGTCGTAGGAGGCACAGGCCGGGCTGAGTACGACCACGTCGCCGGGTCGGGCGGCTGAGCGGGCCTGGGCAACGGCCTCGGCCATGGTGGCGGTACCAACCAGCCGGGGTGCCGGCCGGCCTGTCTGCACGGCCGCCTGCTCCACGGCCTGGATGATGGCCGCGCTGGTGGCGCCGGTCAGGACCAGCGTGTGTACCTGGCTGCCAACCAGGGCGGCACCCAGTTCGTCGAACGGGATCCGCTTGTCATATCCGCCGCAGATGAGTACCAGGGGGTCAGGCAGGGCCCCCAGCGCAGCCAGGGTTTCGACCGGTGACGTCGCCTTGCTGTCGTTGATGTAGCGGACGCCCTCCAGGATCCGCACCGGCTCCAGGCGGTGCTCAACGCCTGTGAATTCGGGCACGACGGTGCGGACGCCATGCAGGGAGCCGCCCGCCAGATAAGCGGCAGCCATGGCCGCCAGGATATTTTCGATATTATGGCGCCCCGGCAGCTTGATTTCCGAGCGCTTGAGGGTAGGCACCCGGTGCTGCCCGATGCGCCAGACCAGGTCGTCGCCCTCCAGGAAGGCGGCCGCCCGCCCGCCCGGGTCGCCGTTCAGACTGAACCATACGGTCCGGTCCCCGGTTGCCTCAGCCATGGCCCGGGTGATGGCGTTGTCGGCATTGAGCACGACCCGTCCGGTTTCACCCTGGAAGCGAAAGATATTTCGTTTGGCTTCCACATACTCGGCCATGTCGGCGTGGATATCCAGATGGTTTGGGCTGAGGTTGGTTACCACCGCTACCTGCGGACTACGATCAGCAAGCTGCAACTGGAAACTGGAAAGTTCCAGCACCACCACCGCTGTTTCCGGAATAGTTTCGACGGTTTCGATCAGCGGGGTGCCAATATTGCCGCCGACATGGACCTGCAGACCGGCGGCGCGCAGAATCTCACCAACCACCGTGGTGGTGGTGGTCTTGCCGGCGCTGCCGGTGATCCCCACGACCTTGGCCCGGCACAGGCGAAGAACCAGGGGGATTTCACCGCTGAGTTCGGCGCCGGCGGCACGCGCCGCCTGAATCTCCGGCAGGTACTTGGGCATGCCGGGTGTCAGGAAGATGGTCTGGTACTCGGGCAGCGGCCGCAGGTAGTCAGGCCCCAGGGAGAGCCTGGTGACCCCAAGTTGCTGCAGTGCCCGGTAGCGGTCGCCCAGCCGGTCCGGGGTGGCCTGATCGAAGGCCGCCACCCGGGCGCCCTGGCGGATCAGCCAGCGAATCAGGGCCATGTGGCTTTTTCCCAGCCCCACTACGGCGACCGTTTGATTCATCAAGTTCACGGTGTGGTACCCCCTGCTCGGGTTGAGGTGCGGCTTGGGGCCATCGCCCCGCCACACCGAGTTAACACGGTCTATTCGCTGCCCCGCCGCAGCCTTCCTGGCGTCGCCGGGACCGCGGGGGAAGGCACTGTCCAAATCCTACCAGAACAGGCGTTTGGCGTCAAGACGAACAGGCTCCGGGTAGATACACCCGGAGCCTGTCCTGGTCAAAGGGTCAGGGCTGAATCACTGGGCCTGGCGCAGCAGGGCGTCGATGCGGTCCAGACCGGTCTTGAGCCGTTCTGTGGCAGTGGCATACGAGATGCGCAGGTAATCAGGCGAACCGAAACCGCTGCCGGAGACCAGCGCGACATTGGCTTCCTCGAGCAAGAGCATGGCCAGGTCGTCGCTCGACTGGATGGTCTTGCCCTTGATGGTCATGCCATAGGTACCGGTCACCTTGGGGAACACATAAAAGGCACCGGTAGGCACCACTGACAGGGCGAATCCGGGGATGCTCTGCATACGCTCGATCACATACTCGCGGCGCTTGGCGAATTCCCTGCGCATCATCGCCCGCGGCTCCTGACTGCCCTCCAGGGCACGCAGGGCACCCATCTGGGTCAGGGTGGAGATGCCCGAGGTGGTCTGGCTCTGCAGGTCAGCGATGGCCTTGGCAATGCGGGCCGGGGCACCCACGAAGCCGGCGCGCCAGCCTGTCATGGCATAGGCCTTGGAAAAGCCGTTGACGGTGATCGTGTGCTCATAAGCTTCCGGGCCGAAGGACGCCGGGCTGGCTGTGACCGCGCCGTCGTAGAGCAGGTGCTCGTAGATCTCGTCAGAGATGATGTAGAGGTTCTTCTCCACCGCCAGTTCCACGATGGCCCGCAGTTCGTCTGGTGTGTAGACGGCGCCGGTGGGGTTGGACGGGCTGTTCAGGTTGATCAGCTTCGTCCGGGGGGTCAGCTTGGCCCGGATCATATCCGGGGTCATCTTGAAACCGGTGGCCTCAGTGGTTTCCACGATCACGGGTACGCCACCGCACAGCTTGACCATTTCCGGGTAGCTGACCCAGTAGGGTGACTGGATGATGACCTCGTCACCGGGGTCCACCAGCACCATGAAAACGTTGGTGAGCGAGTGCTTGCCACCGTTGGAAACGATGATCTGGTTCGGGGCGTAGTCCAGGCCGTTTTCATCCTTGAACTTTTTGCTGATGGCCTTGAGAAGGTCGGGGAGTCCCGGCGTGGGCGAGTACTTGTTCATACCCTTCTCAATGGCTTCCATGGCGCCTCGCTTCGCCGACTCCGGCGCGTCAAAGTCCGGCTCGCCAACGGAAAAGTTGACGACGTCCACACCCGCGCTCAGGAGCGCCTTGGCTCGGGAGTCAATGGCTACGGTCGGGGATGGGGCCAGGTTTTTGGCCCGCTGGCTGAGCATGGGAATCGGTTCCCTCCTGTGCAGTGCCGGAAATGCTTCGCCACCCATTATAGCATTTCCAATGCCGTGGGAAACGTTGAATGTTGATCAGGTGGGCCGGCGGACTCACATACGGATCAGATACTGGCTCTTGATCCGGCGCATCTGGCCCAGGTGGCCGGTGTAGTGGCGCAGGCAGCCGATCAGCAGGCGCTCCAGGGTCTGCAGGCCCGCTGTTGTATGGGTGCCGGTGCGGCTCCAGTCTGCCTCCCAGCCCAGGGCAACCAGGCGGGCGTTCCATGTGGCCAGCCGCGCCAGGTTGGCCGTGGCGTCCTGTTCGTTGTAATGACGGTCGATCGCCAGTTGTGCCTCATCAAAGGGAGGGAAGCTCGGGTTATCCTCCTGCACCATGCGCAGGGCCCTTTCCTGGTAGAAGATCTCATCGGAGTCGGCCAGGTGGGCCATCACTTCGGCCAGGCTCCACTCCCGGTCCGAAGGCTTCCAGTGCAGGACTTCCCGGTCCAGGCCCAGCAGTTCGGCCCGGAACTGGGCCGGAAAGCCGGCCATGTTGCTCAGGACATATAGCTTATCCACGCTGCTTATCCCCCTTAATTGTTTCCGGTCACCCGGTGCGCGGTTCCCCTGGTATGACTTGCCCATTTCGGCTCCGGCACCGTCAAGTCCTGCCGCTTGCACCGGCGCGACGCAGGGGCGGCGCCCGCAGGCCCCGCCCCCGGAAACAACAGAGGGCTTTTACCCGGCTGAAAACAGGACCAGTGTGAAGGGCAGGTGGATCCGCTCCCCCTGACCGGTGGTGATCCAGACAAAGCCGCCGTAAACGCCCTCGGGTCTGTCCACCCCGCCCTGCAGGCGGAGGCTGACGCTGAAGCGGGCCGTGCCGTCCCTGGCGATGTGCGGGTCGCCCCAGACCCGCAGTTCCATGCCGGGTTGGTCGCCCAGCCACTCAACGGAATAGCTGAGCCTGGTCCCGGCAGGCCCCAGGACCCGGCCTTGCTGGCTGGCACTACGGCCGCTCCAGGCCGGGAAACGGCCGAAGCTGAAGGATGGGGCGTCGGGCAGGTTTCCGGTCAGGCTGTAGGCCCGGATGGGCGTGGCCGCGGCCCGATCCACCCGGATCATCCCGGCGCCCTGGGCCATGATCGGCCAGGTTTCGCCGGTGATGCTGTCCTGAAGGATCCGGGCGGTGTTGGCCAGGGCCGCCTTGATGTCGAAGGGTGTCCAGTCGGGGTGTAACTGTTTCAGGACCGCCACCGCTCCGGCCACATGGGGTGTGGCCATGGAGGTGCCGCTGTAGCTGTCGTAATAGGGGGCGTAGGGCACCGTGGCCAGGATATTCACGCCCGGGGCCACAAAGTCGGGCTTGAGCCAGTGGAAACGCTTGGTGGGTCCCATGCTGGTGAAACCGGCCTGCTGGTCCGGAAAGGCCTCACCCACGTCGTCCATGAAGACCCGGGCCTGCGGATTGGCGTTCAGGGCGGCCAGCAGCCGGGCACCGGCGGTATCAGCCACCCCATATGTGGCAATGGTCACCCCCCAGGCCACGTCAATGGACCCGGCCAGTTCGCCCGGCTTGTTATTGAAGATCAGAACCGCCACCGCCCCGTAGTCCTGGGCCCGGCGGGCCTTTTCACCGAATGTGAAGAAGCCGCGCTGGATCAGGGCGATCTTGCCGGTCAGGTCCCGGCCGGCAAAATCTTCGGCAAAGCCGTAGCCTACGTATTCGTAGGGAGCGGTGATGCCTCCGGCCGGCAGGGTGCCCGATGTCGACATGTGGGTCATGGTCCAGCGCTGCGAGTCCCCCACCACCCGGCCGAACTCGGCCATAAACCCGTCGTCTGTGAAGGCGCCGGCGGTCAACGCGTGCCGGGCGGCCCCGGGGGAGCCGACGGTGTAGTAGCCAGGGCCGTCGTTGCCGGCGGCGATGGCGGCCACCACGCCTGCCTTGGTGGCGGCGTTGTTGATCGCCCGGGAGTCGGGGTCGGTCTCGGTACCGGCGGTATCTCCCAGGCTGAGGTTCATGATCTGGACCCCGTCGGCCACTGCCCGGTCGATCGCGGCGACGACGGTGCTGGTGCAGGTGTCGCCATCGGCGCCGAAGACCTTGTAGGCCATAAAGGTGACTTCAGGGGCAACACCCGTGATGCCGCCGGCCGCGGTCGCGTTGGCGCCCACCGTACCGGCCACGTGGGTACCATGCCCGTTGTCGTCCATGGGATCGCTATCCGGCTGCAGCGGGTCCCCGCACTGGGTATACGCATCGCCGACCAGGTCATACCCTCCCACCACCCGGGCAGTGGGAAAGGCGGTAGGCTTGTCAGGGCCGTTACCGCCCAGGTCGGGGTGGTGATAATCCACACCGGTGTCAATAATCGCCACCGTCACACCCCGTCCGGTACCGCCCATACCGGCGGCCACGGCCCGGGCGCCCACGTAGGCGGCGCTGTGGTCCAGCGCCAGGGTACGGGTGGTCTCCGGGTACACCGCCACCACACCGGGCAGAGCCCGGACTGCGGGCCAGGCCGACTCCGGCAGTTCCACTGCGATCCCGTTGAAGGCAGCCTCATACCGGTGCAGCATCTTGGCCTGCAGGCCCTGGCCGGCCATCGCCCGGAGCAATTGGTCCTGTCCGGCCCGGATCGTTGCCCGCCGTGCTGCCACCTGCTCACGGGCAGCACGGGCACCCAGCAGTTCGGCCAGGGGTTCCCCGGCCAATTCGATGATGGCCCGGCCGGGTACCGGCCGGGCTGCCCGGCGCTGGGCCAGTCCGTCGTCGTACTGGCCCCGTGCCGGCCCGGACACACCCTGCCCACCGACCAGGTTCGCCGGCCCCAGGGCGACGGCCGTGCCCAGGCTGACACACGCCAGCCATAACCAGCGTCTGCGCATCTGCCTCACTCCCGTCCTGATACTGCAGAACGGACATTCCGCGGGCAGCGTGGCAGATCCTGCCAATTTACAGGAATTGTCTGTAGATGAAAACCGCTAACGCCCGGGGTCTGGCCAACCCATGCCGGGCTGGGTCTGGCTGCGAAACCGGTCGGCCAGTTGAATCGCCCGCAGCCGGTGAACCGGCTCGTGGTACTCCCAGGGCTCCAGGCGGGTATCTTCCGGGGTGATGGCGTACATCCAGACCTCCGGTTCCGTACGCGCACCCTCGTCCATCCGCACCCCATAGTAAATCGTGTCGCGGTAGCCATTCCGGTAGGCCACCAGGGTCAACTGCCCATGTAAGTCAGCAACGGGTTCCGGCAGGCGCGGGTCACGCATAACCGGAGCCTGCAGTTCGGGGGTGCGGCCATCGGTACCGGTGGTCAGACGCTGGTTCGTTTCCACCAATACCACCTCCGCCCCGGCCAGGGGCTCGCCGGTCCGGGCGTCGATCACCCGAATCTGCAAGGGAGCCGTACGGGCAACCACGGCCTCCTCCGGCTGGGGTTGAGCCTGCGCCAATCCCCAGGCAAACCAGCCGCCGCCTGTGGCAGCCACCAGGATGAGCACAACCGGCAGGTACCGGACCGGCCACCTGCGCATGGCAATCCCTCCTATAGCCGGGGAATCGGGACCAGGGCCTTGTCCTGGTAGTAATACTGCAAAATCTGCACATGGCCGCGCCCCCGCCGGGCCCAGTACTGGCTGCCCCACTGTGCCATCTTGTGCGCGTTGCGGTACGCTTCGTTCGGATCGTCTGCGATCCCCGCCCGGTAGTCGACCGGTAGAATGGTGCCATCACGCTCCACAAATGCCTCCGGCCAGGTGTCGTCCACCGCCTTGTCGGTATGGCTGTGGTGGCGTCCTTCCCGGTAGGTGTGGAAATTCACTGTATTATCCACATCGTACCGGAAACCGTCCAGGACAGTCGGGTTCAGGCTGTGGTACCAGGCCGACATTTTCACTGCAATGGCACCGGCTTTGAGGGCTTCCGGGTGCCAGGAGGGCAGCCATTCATTGGGAAGGGAGTTTTTGACGTAATCCGCGAAGGGCACCGTCTGCACCGAAATGATCCGTCCCCGGGGATCGGGCTCCCCGCCGGGGCGGCTGGCTCGGATGGCAACCTTGATGGTCGCCGGCAGCCGGGCGCTGCGGATGTGTACGCGCGGTGGCGGTGCGGGCTCAACCCGCGGCTGGGGTGTGGGCTCGGCGCGCTGGGCCTGCACCCAGCCGGGCCGGGCGACCGCCATCAGGACACTCAGGGTGATTACGGCCACTAACCGTCGCACGGTAAGTTTCCCTCCTTTGGGCGGCTCAGCGTACACGCAACATGGCCAGCATACCCGGTTCCGGACGCCCCGGTTGGCTGGCATCGCTATACATGGGGAAATCGCCCTTACGGTCAGCGGTGAACTCGATGTAGTTTTCTTCCCCCGGTGGCAGCGCCATGCCGGTCAAATGAAAGTCCGGGATGACCAGGTTGCGTGGTCGCCGGCTACGGTTGGCGACCAGCAATCGGACCTGCCCCCCTTCCGCCACCTCCACGGTGGCCGGTTGCAGGCGCCCCTCGCCGAGTACCAGGTGCACCACGTCGCCCGCGGCCGCCCGGACCCAGACCCGGGCCGGCACCGGCCTGGTCACCGCATCCGCCGCTCCGTCCGGTACTGCCGCCGGTGCAGGGACCGGCTGAATCGGTGGCGGCAACGGCCGGGCCAGCCCGATGGTCAGTCCAACCCCTGCACCTGCCGCCAGGAATGCGCGCAAAGCCCGCACGATCTCCACCTCCTGTTGCCAGGAGGATGTGCCGTGCGGGCCGTTTGCTATGCACCCTGGTGACCGACCCTTTCGCCGCTGACGGTACTCAGGAGGTCAGGGAGTCAATCACGGTGTCCACGGGCGCCCCGGTGGGAAGCTGAAACGTGCCGGGCCGCAGCCGGGTGTCAAGCTGGCGCTCCACCAGCCGGTCCAGGAAGCCCTGTTCGCTGACAATGACCCCGGCGGAGCGCAGTTTGTCCGCCACCACCGGGGGCAGGTCCCCTTCCGCCACCTCCACGCTGACCTCGCCCGCCGGTTTCGGTGCCGCCGGCTTGGGAGCCACGGGAGTGACCGGGGCCGGCTGGTCCGCCGCACCAGGTGCGGGGGTCATCGCCTGTGCGGCCGCCGACGGCGGCGCCGGGGCGGGCGCCCGCTCCGGCAGTACCGTGTACAGTACGCCCGCCAGGGTGAGACCGACACCCAGGCCAAACACCGCCCCCAGGCGGAACTGCCGCAGGGCTGGCCGGTTAGCCAGTTCGTCCCACGCGCTGCGCTGGATCGTCAGTGGCTGGTTCAGAACGGCCCAGGCGCTGCCCCTGGAGTCTTCAGGTTCCGGCGCAGGCCCCTGGCCGCGGGAATGGCGGTCCGGCGCACGGCCCCCGCCCGCTGCCCCGGCGCCCTGGGCCATTTTCAGCGCCAGAGCGGATGTTTCGGTCACCTGTACCCCGGGCACGCGCTCCCGGGTCCGTACCAGTGCCCACAGGATGACCAGGCCGCCTACCGTCACCAGCACCATACCCACCACGCCCGGCCCACCTCCATTGCATATCCAAGGCTTGTTCGATGTTTGTCATGTGCCTGCAGGCGGCCCCGCCCGGACCCGTTTGCACCGCCGGGCCGGCTGCCGCCGCTTACCCAGGCACTAGCTTCATTTTAACTCGGCAAATTCTTTTTGTCTCGATGTTCGTTCTGCCAACATTACCGTCAGATGCTGCGGTGGCAGCCGGCTGTTTATCGCCAACCTTTGCCGTTTCCGCTGTCCCCCCGGCATGCTACGATGAGGTAAGCGACGTTGATGGGAGGATCCGCCGTGATCACCGGAACCATTCATGACCTGATCTGCAGCCCGGGAGATGTGGTCCAGTACCACCTGCAAATGGACGGCGGACGCCAGGTGCACCTGAATCCCCTGTTGGGCCGGGAGATCCACCTGGAATCGACCGGCAACCGCACCTGTGTCTGGTGCGGGCGCAAGGTGAACAAGCTCTATCCGAACGGTTCCTGCTTCCCGTGCTTTCGCGATCTGCCGCAGAACGACCTGTGCGTGGTCAAGCCACATACCTGCCATTACGAAACGTGCCGGAACCAGGCCTGGGGCGACGCCCACTGCATGGTCCCCACTTACCTGTACATTGCCCGCTCCAGTGACATCAAGATTGGCATCAGCCGCAACCTGCCCGGGCGCTGGATGGAGCAGGGTGCGGTGGCCGCACTCCCCATCGCCCTGCTGCCCACCCGGATCATGGCCGGCGAACTGGAGTTTCTCATTGCCCAGTATCTGCCCGATAAGACCAACTGGCGCAAAATGCTCAAGGGGGAAGTCGAGGATACACCCCTGGCCGAGGTACGCCGCCAGGTTGTGGAGCTGATCCCCGCTGATCTGCGCCGCTATGTGTTGCCAGAGCAGGCGGAGTACGATTTCGGCTATCCGCTGACCGCCGCTCTGGACAAAATCGTTTCCCTGGATCTGGACAAGGGTCCGGTGGCCGGCAAGCTATTGGGCATCAAGGCCAAATATCTGATCACCAGCACAGGGGTCCTGAACCTGCCCAAATATGCCGGTCTGGAGGTTCGCCTGCAGGCAGGCGATACCGCGGTGGCCTGAGCCCATCCTAGCACGGTTCCGGTGTGGTGATGCCACCGTCGGAGGCCGAAAAAAAGGGCGGCCGGAAGAAGTCGAACCAGTGTTTCTGGCCGACAAAACCCTCACGCAGGTCAGCCCAGCGGTAAGCGGCATCAGGACGCCGGACAAAGGTCTGGCGGCACAGGGCGTCCAGCTCAGTTGCCAGCGGCAGCCGGGTGCTGATGCTCACATAATTGCCCCCGCCTCGGGGGCCGTTCCAGTCATCATGCAGGGAAACAACGGCGGCCACCTGCTGCAGCAGGGTCCCGACCCCGGCGAACCAGATCTGGCCGGGCAACTGGTCGACTGTCTCGCCGCGGATCATCCGGGACCGCCCACCCTCGCTCCAGATGCGGCCGGCCTGGGTCAGGACGCCGGCCAGCACCGGCCAGTCCAGCGCGGCCATGGGCTGGGTTCCCCTGGGCAAGGCCAGCAGGTAGTCCCAAAGTGACCCTTCCCCCAGCAGGGGGGTATCGGCTTCGCCGGGCAGTTGGGCCGCCGGCGGCAGCCGGTAGAGCAAGCGCCCGAGGCCGATCGGCTGTCCCGTCACCAGGCTCGTGACTTTGTAATGGTCGACACCGGCCACCAGTGCCTGCAGGGGAAAAGGCAACTGATCCGCCCGGCCGGGATCCTGGTAGGCGTACAGGTCGTACTCCGTCTGCAAGAAGGCGAGCAGGGCGGAAAACAGGCCGGGGGCCCCGCAGCGCAGGCCACGCCGCACGTCCCGCTCGCCCCAGGCAGCCTGCAGATGACTGGCCCCGGCCAGGAAGTAGCGGTTGAAGCCGCCGTAATCCCGAGCGCCCTGCCGGTAACGCGGCCCGAACAGATCCGGATCATTGCCGGGTTGCACTGGCTCTTCCACAGCCAGGAAAAGGATCACGTCCAGATGGCCGAAGGGATTATGACGGCGGTTCCACAAGCCTCGCATCAAGTTCCCCCCCAGCGGCGGCATCACCTATTCATTCGTGTTGGTTCGCCCCCCGCGGGGCGCCCCCTTCCTGACGGCACACAGATTCATCCGCTATAGGTCCGGCCGGGCTGTCACAACCCCCCGGCTTCCGCCGTCATCATGAGTGGGAGGTAGTGAAGTGGACCTGAATGGCATGTATGCCGCGGCGTTCCGGCGCGCTTTGCTACTGACCAGACACCGCCAGACAGCGGAGGACGCCGCCCAGGAAGCGGTTACCCGACTGCTCGGTCAGACCCCCGGGACTGTGCGCAACCCCGGCGCCTGGCTGACGCAAGTGGTGAGCCGGCTGGCCTACGACTGGATGCGGCAGCGCCGCCGGGAGATTACCCTGGCTGAGTTGCCCCCGCCCTCTCCGGCCCAGAATATCGCCCCCGACCCGGCGGCACACATCGTGGCCCGGGCGGAGGCGGCGGAAGTTCGGTCAATTCTGCAGCAATTGCCGCCCCGGGATCGCCAGATGCTGCTGCTCCGCCACGGCGGCGCCTCCTACCAGGAGATCGCCCGGTCGGTCGGCTGCGCTCCAGGTTCGGTCGGCACTCTGCTAGTCAGGGCGGAAAGGAGGTTCAAGACTCGCTATGAAAAGTTGGTGGAAGGGCGCCCATCCGGGCCCCGGTGATTTGCGGGCCTGCCTGGACGGGGAACTGGTCGCCGCCCGGCAGGTCCCCATACTGGATCATTTGCAGCAGTGCCCGGCCTGCCGGGCCGCCCTGCAGCGCATCCGGGCCACCGCCGGGCAGACGTCGGTGTTGCTGGCTACGCTTCAGGCGCCGGCCTGGTCGGCCTGGCGCCGCTGGGTGCCGTATATGGCGGTAGCGGCACTGGCAGCCCTGATGGTGGTGACGATAGCAGTGCCCCCGGTACGGGCGGTGGCTGCGCAGTGGCTATCCCTGTTCCGGACCGAACAGATTGCCCTGGTGCGGGTAGATACCGGGGACTGGCACGACGACGGTGCTGCCCTGGCCACCCGCCTGACCCCGGACCAGGCCCGGCGAATGGCCCGGATCACCGGCCCGACTCAGCCGGTCGCGCCGGAGCCCATGAGTCTGGACGAGGCGCAGGGCCTGCACCAGCCGACACTCCCGTCCGGCCTCGCCGAACCCCCGGACCGGATCCTCGGCGTGCGTCCGGCGGAATACCTGATTGAACCCGACGTGGACGCCATCAATGCCTGGCTGGGCAGCCAGGGCGTTCCAGCCAGGCTGGGCGCCGGGCTGAAGGGTCAGACCATTCGTGTCACTACACCGTCCGGTGTGGTACGGATCTGGGGTGAGCAGACCGACCGGCCCCTGGCCCTGGCCGAAGGCAAGGGACTGGAGGTCTCCGGCACGGCCGAGGTCAACCTGCGGGCTCTGGCCGACCTGGCGGCACAACTGGCCGGAGCACCGGCCAGTCTGACCCGACAACTGCAGGCCATCCCTGACCTGAGCCATACCCTGGTGCTGCCGGTCACGGAGGACATGGGGGAACCGGTCCAGGTTGAAAACAATCCCGGAGTATATTACGCCCAAGGTAACGGGAGCGCCCTGGTCTGGTCCCAGGCCGGCAAGGTGTTTGTGCTGACGGGCCGGTATTCCCGTGATGAACTGCTGCAAGCCGCCCACTGGGCACGGCCGTGACGGAGGCGCCTATGGAACTGGCTGTCCGGACCCAGGGACTGACCAAGTATTACGGTACGGTGCGGGGCTGTCAGGCGGTGAGCCTGGCAGTCCCGCCCGGCCGGATTTTCGGGTTTCTCGGCCCCAACGGGGCCGGCAAGAGTACAGTGGTGAAGTTGTTGACTGGTTTGATCAGCCCTACGGCAGGCAGCGGCAGCCTCTTCGGCCAGCCACTGGGGTCCCCGGGGGCCAACCGGCTGCTGGGTTTCTTGCCGGAGCATTACCGCGTACCGGACTGGCCCACGGCTACAGAACTGCTAGCCTACTACGGCCGCCTGTCCGGACTGGCCGGGGGTGCGCTGACGGAGCGCTGCCGGGAGGTCCTGGCGCGGGTGGGGCTGGCCGAGGCCGCCCAGCGCAAGGTCGGTGGCTTTTCCAACGGCATGAAGCAGCGGCTCGCCCTGGGCGCGGCGCTGATGCACCGACCGCCGCTGCTGATCCTGGATGAACCAACGGCCGCACTGGACCCCCTGGGGCGGCTGTTTGTGCGCTGGCGGAACTGACCGGGGCACGGGTGGCGGTCACCGTCCGCACCGAGCCCCTGGAGGCCGGTCTGCTGCAAGCCCTGGGTGCCCTGTGGGTTACCCATGCGCTGCGCACCGGACTCAGTTCCCAAATGCCCGTGCAATGGGCGATTTCCCTGGCACCTCCGCCCAGCGGCTGGATGGTGCTGTATAGCGCCCTCTATCTGCTGGCAGTGCTGGCGGCCGGACAGGCGGTGTTTCGCCGCCGGGACCTGTAGAAGGAGGAACCTACGCCCGCGCCAGGGAACACTGATGGGAAGAGTCCGTCTTCTACTTGCGAGGTGTTGGAGTGGCCGACCTGCCCACCACGCGGTCAGAACTGGGGCTGGCACCGCCAGTCCTGAAGGTTCCGCCCGGCACTCACCCCAGTGGCGCCGAACTGCTCACAGAGCGGGAGGTGCGGGAACTGCTGGGGCTGCGGCCCGAACATGTGGCCAAGGCCGTCAACCTGCAGTTGCTGGCGGCAGTGCCATCCGGGCGGCGTTCTCTGATCACCGTGGCATCTGCCGCCCGCTGCCTGGCCGCTCCCGGCAGCCTGGATATCGTTCGGGACGAAGATCTGCTCAGTTCGAGCGCCGTCGCCAAACTGCTGAACATCCGCCCACACCAGGTGGATGCGTTGGTGCAACAGAATCTGCTCCGGCCGGTACATACACCGAAGGGGGCCGGGGCCCCGCGCTTTCGCCGCGGACAGGTGCGCGCACTGGCGCTGCAGCCGCCGGCGGATCCGGAGCCACTACCGATGGAAGTGGCGACGGAGCGGAGACCTGCCCCCATGACGCCGGCCGACCCGCCCCGCCGTAAGGATCCGCCGCCCCCGGCTCCCCGCCCCTTTCAGCTCGACCCCTTTCAGGTGGAGGCCGGGCGGCTGCTGGAGGAAGGCCATCATGTGCTGGTCAGTGCCCCGACCGGCGCGGGCAAGAGTCTGGTTGCCGAGCGGCTGGCCGACCAGGCGGTGGCCCGGGGGGCGGGATTTATTTACACCGGCCCGATCAAGGCCCTGATCAACCAGAAGTTCCGCGACTTCTGCCGAAAGTACGGTCCGGAGCGGGTGGGAATCATCACCGGGGATGTGGTCATCCGTGACACGGCCCCCGTGCTGGTCATGACCACGGAGATTTTCCGCAACATGGCGGTGGGCCGTCCGCAGTCGCTTGACGCTTGCCACTACCTGGTGCTGGACGAGGTGCATTACCTGGACTCAGACCGCGGCGCCACCTGGGAAGAGAGCATCATTTTTGCCCCGCCGCATTTGCAGATCCTGGCTCTGAGCGCCACGGTCGCCAACGCCGGGGAAATCGCCGAATGGATCGCCGAGGTGACCGGCCGCACCACCCGGGTGGTGCTGGAAACCCAGCGTCCGGTGCCTCTGGCCATTCATTACGCCGGGCCATCCGGGCACCTGACCGGATACGAGGCGGCCCTGCGGGAACTCCACGAGCGGCAGGACTGGGGCGGCAACGGGCGCCCCGGGCAGCAGAAGGCCAGCCATGTGCAGGTAATCCGCAACGTTGACCGGCGCGGCTGGCTGCCATGCCTGTACTTCGTGTTCAGCCGCAGCGGCTGCGAAGACAGGGCCCGCGATCTGGCCTGGCAGATCGACCTGCTCGACGACCCGGCCCGCCGGCACGTGGAAGACGCGATCCGGGCGGTCGAAAGCGACACCCTGCGCGGCTCTGGCAGCTTCCGGATTTTGCGCGACTGCCTGATGCAAGGAGTGGCCTTCCATCACGCCGGCATGTTGCCCCAGGCCAAGGAACTGGTGGAGCAACTCTATGAGCGGGGCCTGGTCAAGGCCCTGTACTGCACCGAAACCTTTGCCGTCGGGGTCAACTTTCCGGTGAAGAGCGCCGTATTTGACGGGGCCCGCAAGTACGATGGCACCGGTTTCCGGCCGCTGTCCGCCCTGGAATTTCACCAGATGGCCGGACGGGCCGGACGGCGGGGCATCGACAGCGAGGGCTACGCCATCTTGCTGCTCACCCAGAACGACCGGGACACGGCGCGGGATTATGCCCGCATTCAACCTGAACCGGTGCTCTCCCGGCTGACCTTGCGGCCCAACACGGTGCTCAACCTGGTGGCCACCCGGACCGATGAGGAGATCCGCGCCCTGCTCACCCGCTCCCTCAAGGTCTATCAGGCCGACCGCCATGGCCGGCAGCACGAGACCCGGGCCGAGGACCTGCGCCGGCGCCTGGCTGAAGTTCAGGCCGGCCTGTGCACCGGCTTCGGTACGATGGCCTGCCCGGCGGTCCGGGCACCCATTGAGGCCCAGCAGGCTGAACTGGCCCGCACCGTCCGCGGCCTGCAGCAGGCCGAAAGCCCCAAGGCCCGGCGCCGGCTGAAACAGGCCAAAACCGAACTGGCGCAGGTGACGTACCGCTTGTCCACCGCTGAACTGCTGGCGCATACCCCGGCGCAGGCCGGCGCCTGCATGCGGCTCTACCCTGAGTTTCTGAAACTGGCGGGCGAGCTGCGGCGCCAGCAACAGCGCAGCCGCCGCGGGCAGCGGGCTTCGGCAGAACTGCTCAGCCAGTTTGACCGCCTGCGCGGCGACCTGGCCGGCCTTGGTTACATTGAAGGGGATACCTTGCTGCCGCGGGGGATCTTTGCCCGTGAAGTGCATGTAGAGGAAGTCTGCGTCACCGAACTCTATTTCAGCGGCTTCTTTCATAAGGCGCGGGAGGAGGAAATCTGCGGGCTGCTGGCCGCCGTGGCTTACGATGGCAAGGAACAGTTGGATACCGTGCCCCGCAAGCCCTCGCTGGCCCTGAAGGCTGGCATCGACCTGATCCGCCGCTACGCCGGCAATTTTAACCGCGGCATGTATGCGCCCGCCTACGACTGGGCGCGCGGGCGGGACTTTCACCTGACCATGGTCGACTACCAGTTGGCGGAAGGGGACCTGATCGGCGGCCTGCGCCGCTGCCTGGACCTGCTGCGACAGGTCCGCCGAGCCATGGTGGGCGACGCCGCCACCCGCGAACGCCTCGAACGCTGCATTCGCCGCCTGGACCGGCCCCCGGTCACCGTGGAACTGGAGTAAGCTGCCTGCGGAGGTGCTCTGATGAACATCGATCCCAAGCCGCCCGCGGCGGCAGAAGTACGCACCACCAATCTGATCATGCCCGAACACGGCACCGCCGAAGGTTATCTACGTGCAGGGGTACTGATGGAATGGGTGGACTATGCAGCCGGCCTGACCGCCACCCGCCACTGCCGCCATACCTGCCTGACCCGCTACATGGACCGGATGGCCTTTAACCACCCGATCCGGGTGGGCGACGCCATTCACCTGTACAGCCGTGTCACCTGGACCGGTCAGAGCAGCATGGAGATCACGGTGGACATTCACCGCGAGCACCTGCGGACCGGCGCCAAACTGCTGACCAACACCGCCCGGATGGTATTCGTGATGGTCGATGAGAACCTGCGGCCGGTAAAAGCGGTGCCGCCGCTGCTGCTGGGGTCCCCGGAGGAAGAGGTGGCCTTTGCCGCCGCCCGGGAGCGGCTATCGTTGCGCCACCAGCCCCCGACAGACGACTTTGACTTTACCCCGCAGGTGCACCGCACGGCCATTGTCATGCCCGGCGACCGGAATCCGCACGGCACCCTGTCCGGCGGCAAGCTGATGGATTGGATGGACTACGCCGCCAACCTGGCCGCGGCCACCCACGCCCGTTCCCCCGTCGCCCCCCGCTCGGTGGACGACATGAACTTTGACCTGCCGATCCGCCTGGGCGATGCCGTGTACATCGGTGCGGCAGTGACCTGGACCGGTCGCACCTCCATGGAAGTCGCCGTCGAGGTGGTCAAGGAAACCCTGCTGACCGGCGAGCGGGCCCGCACCCACACCGCCTACTTCACCTTTGTCGGGGTGAACCTGAGCGGCAGCGGGGCCGCCCCCATTCCGGTGCGCCCGTTTGTGGCCGCCACACCGGAAGAACGGGCCCGGTTGGAACGGGCGGCGGCCCGCCACGCCGCCCGCAAGCAATAAGGGGCAACACGAACCCCCCGGGGGCCTGAAGAGGGTCCCCGGGGGGTTCTTTATGGGCGTACCGGGCCGATTCAGGCCGCCGCCTTGCGGCGGGCAGCAATAAACTGCTCCCGCTCGAGCACCAGAGCAGCGGCGGCCCCCACCACCACGCCCCAGAACGGTGCGCCAATGCGCAAGACCGTGACACCGCTGATCGTGACTAGGAAACTGAGTAAGGCACTCAAACGCAGCGTCTGGCCAAAGGCCTCGGCAAACGCGGCCGCCAGCGCACTCAGCAGCGCCAGTCCCCCGAGCAGATTGATCAGGGCCACTGGCAGAACCCCGGCCACCGTCGCCGCCACTGGGGCGAGCAGGCCGAAGATCAGCCAGGCCACCCCCAGGATCACACCGGTGGCATAGCGGCCCTCACGCACCCCCGAGGTCGGGCCGGCGATTGCCGCCGTCATCGGGCCGGCAATACAGGCAGACACGCCGCCGAAGAACGCCTGCAAGATGGACAGGCCGCCGGTGGCGACCGTCAGGGCATTGGTCGGACCAGAAAAACCCATCGACTGCAAAATCGCCAGCCCCTGACCGTTCTGCACCACCACCACCGTAATCGCCAGGGGAATCACCAGCTCAAGGGCAGCGGACAGGCTCCACTGGGGGGCGAACAACTGCGGCGTGGCCAGGGCAAACGTGACCTGGTCCCACTGGGCTGCCCCCTGCCAGGTCGCCAGGATAATGCCCGTAACCAGGGCCACCAGCACCGGCGGCACCTTTTTGGCCAGCGGCGGGAACATGGACACCGCCAGGAAAGCGGCAAAGGTTCCGCCCGCCAGCACAGGCGCCTGCACCAGACTCTTGACGGCGTTGACCCCAAAGGGCATCAATACACCGGCCACCATGCCCATCATGATTGGGGTCGGTAACCAGGCCATCACCCGTTTGACGACCCCGGTCACCCCCAGGACCGTCACCAGCAGGCCAGTGAGGAGATAGGCCCCGACCACCTCGGGGAAGGTCAGGTGCCCCAGGGCAGTGCCGACCAGAACCGCGCCGGGGATGGTGTACGCCAGGGCCACCGGCTGCCGGTAGTACAGGGACAGCACAATGGAACCGATGCCGGTAAAAAAGTAAATGGCAAAGATCCAGGCCACGGTGGTGGCCGGCGGGAGATTCCCCAGTCGGGCCGAGTTCAGCACAATCAGCAGCGGTCCGGTCACGCCGAAAAGCCAGGCGATCAGGGCATTGCCAGCGGTCGCACCGTGGATGTGCCTGGGCAGGTCCCGCAGGCTGGATCCAAACCCGGACCCCCGTTCAAGTACCACGAATATTACACCTCTGGTTCAAGTTATGCTTAGTTAGTTATACGAAGTAGGTCGCGGTTCCTGCCCGCCGGTCCGGTAACACCTGGATTATCAAGCCATGGTCCAGAAAGGTTTTGCCTGGCAACTTTCCCCGTTGCCAGGCAGGATTCATCCTGCTGCCAGCCGTAAGTGTTCTAGAAGAAATATCGCCTGCCCTGGAGGAATCCGCATGCCCATTGACCAATCCCTGGTCGGCTCAACCGCGCCGCCACAACACTATACCGTCACCGCCGACGCCATTGTCCGGTTCGCCCGGGCCACCGGGGCTGATATCCCCGCCTATCTGGCAGGAGAAATCGCGCCCCCCACCTTCCCCACCATCTTCCGGGGACCCAAACCGCCCGGCCTGGACGACGTGGCGCCACAGCGCTTTGTCCACGGCGAGCAGGAATTCACCTATGTGCGGCCCCTGGTGGCCGGGGATCAGGTCACCTGCACCACCCGGATCACCGAAGTCATTGAACGCACAACCCGCCTGGGCCCGTCCCACTTCATCACGCTGGAAACTACTGGTGTGGATGCAGGCGGGCAGCCGGTGTTCCGGGGCCGGATGCTTGTGATTGTACGTTAGGAGGTACTGCCTTTGTTGGATTTCAATACATTGGCTCCGGGCGGTGAACTGCCCCCGCTGCACAAGGCGCCGGTAAGCCGGGAGCAACTATCCCTGTACGCCGAGGCATCGGGCGACCGCAATCCGATCCACCTTGATGATGAGGTGGCCAAACAAATGGGTCTGGGCGGTGTCATTGCCCACGGCATGCTGAGCATGGGTTTTCTCGGGCATTACCTGGCCCACCTGGCCGGCCCGCAGGGGGTGCGGCGCCTGCGGGTGCGGTTCGCCGCCATGGTACGGCCGGACGACACCCTGACCTGCAAGGGCGTGGTCGGATCGGTGGCCCCGGATGGGACTGTTCAGGCGGAAATCTGGGCAGAAAATCAGCGGGGGGAAAAAGTCACCGCCGGTGACGGCGAATTTGTTCTGACACCGCGCACTACCAAAAATGTTTAGGTTGGCGTCAATCCGTTAGCTATATATGCGCAATTTGGCCCCGGAAAGTGACAAGGGTAGCGTCATGTGGTACTATTGATGGCATAGCTCCGGACGACAACAACACATTGGCCCCGGCCCGTGTGCCGGGGTTTTTTCTTGGTATGATATGGAGGTACCAAGTGTGACATTACCCGGATTGACGGTCGGGGACCGGAGTGCCCGCTACTGCATCGTGCAGGGGGGCATGTCCATTCGCATTTCCATGCACCGGCTGGTTGCGGCGGTCGCCAACAGCGGCGGCGTCGGCACCATCGGTGGCATGGGTATCCCGCCCGAGGAACTCCGGCGGGAGATCCGGGCCACCCGTGCCCTTACGGACGGGGTATTCGGCGTCAACCTCATGTATGCCGGATATCTGTTTGACCGTCTGCTGGACGTGTGCATCGATGAGCGCCCGGATTTTGTGGCCATTGGCGCCGGCTTTGCCCGGGCTCCGTTCAAGCGCCTGTCCGAGGCGGGCATTCCGGCGCTGTGCATTATCTCCTCGCCCAAAGCGGCCCGCATTGCCGCCCGGACTGAAGGGATCACCGGCGTGGTTGTGGAGAGTGGACAGGCCGGCGGTCACCTGGGGCCGGAGGATCCGAACATTTCCACCTGGGAGCTTTTCCCTCCGGTGTTGGCCAGTCTGCGTGAGCACGGCTTCGCTGGTCCGGTGATTGCCGCCGGCGGCATCCTGGACCGGACTGATATTGACCGGGTCCTGGAGATGGGCGCTGACGGGGTGCAGATGGGCATTCGCTTTGCCATGACAGAGGAGTCCAACGCCTCCGCCGCCATGAAAGCCGCCTGGGTGGCTGCCACCGGTAGCCAGGTGGAAGACTGGAGCCCCACGGGGATGCCCTCGCGGGCGATTGTTCCTCACGTGAAGGACAAACTCCCCAGCCTTGATCACCCTGACGTGAACTGCGCCATGTGCCTGAAGTTTTGCAAACACCGGGAAAATCACGCCGAAGCCCATTGCATCTATACCGCACTGACCAACGCCCAGATGGGCGATGTGGAAAACGGCCTGGTCTTCTCCGGCCCTCGGGTAGGAGACATCAACGATATCATCCCGGTCGCCGAGGTCTTCCGCCAGTTGCTCGCCCCCGAGGCCGTGGCCGCCGACTGAACGACCAGATCCGCTCCGGCTGCATACCCGTAGCCGGAACACCGGGCGGTCGCCCGGTACATCCTGTACGCTGGGCTCGTCATGAGCCAGGGAGGCATGGCATACTACCATGGGGTACAACCTGGTTGCCAACCTGGTGTGAAGAGAGCTGATGGATATGACCCAACCCTTGAGCCAAACGTGGAACCTTGACGTCTTTTTTCCCGGGGGCAGCAACTCCCCCGCCCTGGCCGAGTTGTTGGCCGAACTGGAACCGGCCATTCAGGCCTTTCGCGGGCAGGTAGCGGCTGTCCCGGTCACGGCAGGCACCGCCGAGGCAGAGGCATGGCATGCAATGCTGGCCACGGGACAGGACCTGGTCAAGCGCCTGCGGCAGGCGGGAGCGTTTGTCTCGTGCCTGACAGCCCAGAATGTGCATGATCAGCAGGCCCGGCTCCTTGAGGGGCAGATCCGGCAACTGTCGTCTGACTACACCCGCGCACTCACGCTGCTGGACGAACGGGTGCTGCTGATTCCGGATGATGCCTGGGAGGCCCTGCTGGCGCATGAGCTCCTGCAGCCTGTTAGCTTTCCGCTGCAGGAGCGCCGTCAGCGCGCCCGAGAAAAGCTTCCCCCGGTCCAGGAAGCCCTGGTCACGATGCTGTCCGTCGACGGGTACCACGGCTGGTCAGAACTGTACAACACCGTGGTCGGCCGCATGACCATTCCCTTTACTGAGGACGGAGAAACGGTCCGGCTGAGCGTCGGACAGGCTGCCAACAAGCTGGAAGACGCCGACCGTTCGGTGCGCTCCCGGGCCTTGACGGCCTGGGAAGCGGCGTGGGCCGCCGAAGCGGATCTGTGCGCCGGCATTCTCAACCACCTGTCCGGCTACCGGCTTAACCTGTATCGGGCCCGGGGCTGGGAGTCGGTGCTCGAGGAACCCCTGCATCATGGCCGCATGTCGGCCCAGACCCTGGACGCCATGTGGCATGTGGTCTGCCGCAGCAAGGCACGGGTCGTGGCCTTCCTGCAGCGCAAGGCCCGGCTGCTGGGCGTGCCTGCTTTGAGCTGGCACGATACGTCGGCACCGGCGGCGCAGTCCGGGACCCGCATCAGCTATGCGGACGCCGCCGACTTCATCGTGGAGCAGTTTCGACAGTTCAGCCCCCAGATGGCCGACTTTGCCAGAATGTCCTTTACCGATCGGTGGATCGAGGCGGAAAACCGGCCCGGCAAGCGGCCCGGCGGCTTCTGCACCAGTTTTCCGCTCAGCCACCAGTCGCGCATTTTCATGACCTTTGACGGCCTGCCCGGCAATGTCACCACCCTGGCCCACGAACTTGGCCATGCCTACCACCAACACGTGATGAACGACCTGCCCCATATGGTGCAGTTCTACCCGATGAATCTGGCCGAAACAGCCTCGACCTTCGCTGAAGCCATCGTGGCCAATGCGGCTTTGAAACAATCCACCAACCGGGCCGAACGGCTGGCTCTGCTGGAAGAAAAGGCCCAGCGCTGCGTTAGCTTCCTGATGAATATCCACGCCCGCTTCCTGTTCGAAACGAGCTTCTATGCCGAACGGCGCCGGGGGCCGCTGAGCGTGGAGCAACTGAACCACCTGATGGTGGAGGCGCAGAAGAGCGCCTTTGCCAACACCCTCGACACCTACCACCCCCATTTCTGGGCCTCGAAGCTGCACTTTTATATCACGGGTGTGCCGTTTTACAACTTCCCGTACACCTTCGGCTATCTGTTCAGTTCCGGTGTGTACGCAAGGGCCCTGGCGGAAGGACCGGGCTTTGCACAGAAGTACGTCGACCTGCTACGGGATACCGGGCGGATGGCGGTGGAAGACCTGGCGGCCCGGCACCTGGGGGTTGACCTGACCAGGCCCGACTTCTGGCAAGAGGCAGCCGACGTGGTGCTGGCCGATATCGACGAATACCTGCGCCTGACTGAATAAATCGAGCCGCCCGGTTAACCGGGCGGCTGCTCTGTTTCTGTCAGGGCCATCTTGCCCGGGTTAAGCAGATTCTGCGGGTCCAGGGCCTGCTTGATGGCGCGCATGACCGCCAGGGCCGGCCCATGCTCTTCTGCCATGTATCCGGCCCGGCTCAGGCCCACCCCGTGCTCGGCAGTGGTGGTACCCTGCAGCCGTAAGGCGAGCCGGTGAATGGCGTCCGCCACCACCTGGGCCTGCGCCACCCGGGCCGGGTCACGGAAATCCGCCACTATCGCGGCGTGCAAATTGCCGTCGCCCACGTGCCCGTAGGTAACAATGGGCAGACCGTGCTCCCGGCTGATGGCCTGCAGGGCCTGCAGGGCCTCCGGTACACGGCTGATTGGCAGGCCGATATCCTCGCCGTCGTATACCCGGCTCCCCCCCGGCATGACCCGAGCCGCCGCCGCCCCGGCGACCTGGCGGCCGGACCAGATCTGCTGGATCTCCTGCGGATCCTCGGTCCAGCGCACGTCCGTCGCGCGGCCGCGACAGACCTGCGCGCACTTTTCCGCCTGGTAGGGGACATCGGCGGCGGAGCCGTCCACCTCCAGCATCAGAATGCCCTCAACGTCGGGCAGGTTGGCCTCAGGCTTGATCAGGTTCACAGCCCCGATGGCGCTGCGGTCCAGGACCTCAATGGCCGACGGCGCCGCCCGCCGGCGAAATAGTTCCACCACCGTCAGCCCCAGGGCTTTCAGGTCGGCAAAGGCGGCAAACACCACTCCCCGCCGCTCGGGCAACGGCACCACCTTGAGCCGGATCTTGGTGAAAATGCCCAGGGTGCCTTCCGAGCCCACCAGCAACTGAGTCAGGTCATAGCCGCTTACCGACTTCAGGGCGCGGCTGTGCTGCCCGCCGGTCCAGAGCAGCGTCCCGTCCGGCATGACTACCTCCAGCCCCAGCACATAGTGGCGGGTGGTACCGTACTTGACAGCGCGCATGCCGCTGGAGTTGTTGGCCACCATTCCGCCCAGGGTGCACATGCGGGAACTGCCCGGATCCACAGGGAAGAAAAACCCATGGGGTCGGAGCAGATCATTCAACTGGGCATGCACCATGCCTGGTTCCACGATGATCTGCAGGTTGTCCAGGTCCAGCTCCAGCAGCCGGTTCAGGGCCAGCATGTCCAACACGATGCCGCCCTGCACCGCCACCGCCGCCCCGGCCTGGCCGGTACCGGCCGAGCGCGGCGTGACCGGTACACCGGCGGCCCGGGCAATGCGCATGACCTCAGCCACCGCCGGCGCCGAGGGCGGCCGGACCACGGCGTCCGGTACGGCCGGCTGCAACCGGGTACGGAAAGAACTGTCGTAGCCGTAAACCAGGCGGTCCAGCTTCTCCATCAGGACGTTCTCGGACCCCACTGCCGCCTGCAACCGGGCCGTCACCTCGGGCGTCAGCATGGCCGGCTCGCCTCCTCCAGCAATTCCACCACATGCAACACCTGCACCCCTGCGCCGGCCAGGCCGCGCTGCAGGTGCAGGTAGCAGCCGGGGTTGGCGGTTGCCAGCACGGTGGCGCCCGTCGCCCGGATCTGCTCGACCTTGTGCGCCAGCAGGGCGCCGGCCATGGCCGGCTGGGTCAGATTATAGGTGCCGGCGGCTCCGCAGCACAGGTCGCCCTGGGCCGGCTCTACCAACGTCAGGCCGCCGATAGCCTCCAGCAGGCGCCGGGGCGCCTGCCGGATGCGCTGCACGTGATTCAGGTGGCAGGGGTCCTGAATGGCCACCCGCAGCGGCAGCGGCCGGGTAAGCGGCGGCGGGCCGATCCGGTCCAGGTACTCGGTTACGTCCTGCACCCGGCGGGCAAAGGCGCCCGTCCGCTCCCGGTAGGCGGGGTCATCGGCCAGCAGGTGCGCATATTCCTTCAGCATGGCTCCGCATCCGGCTGAGTTGGTCACAATCGGCCCGTCACCGGGGAAGGCGTCGATGTTCCGTCGGGCAAGCCGGCGGGCATATTCCCGGTCACCGCTGTGCGCATGCAGGGCACCGCAGCAGGTCTGGGCTGCCGGCACCGCCACCTGGCAGCCGGCCCGGGCCAACACCTGCAGGGTGGCCCGGTCGACTGCCGGCAGGGCCACAGCAGCCACACAGCCGGCAAAGAAGGCGGCCTGTGCGCGCACCGGACCAGCTACCGCGACCGGCTCCGCATCGCTGCCTGGTACCGGCGGCAAGGCGGGGGCCAGGGCTTCCAGGGTGCGCAGGCGCGGCGGCAGTACGGCCCGGATCAGCCAGCGCAGCGCCGGTCGCTGGGCCAGCCGCAGCAGGCGGGCGGCCAGGCGCAGGCGGCGCCGGTTGGGTACCAGCCAGTGCAGGGCCAGCCGTTCCACCAGGGCGGGCAGTCCGGTCCGGGGCCGGGCCGCCCGCACCTTGGCGCGGGTGTGGTCCAGAAGCACCCCGTACTCCACCCCGGAGGGGCAGGCCGCCTCACACGCCCGGCAGCCGGTGCACAGGTCGATATGGTGCTGAAACTCGGCATCCAGGGGGATTTCCCCCCGGTGTTCGGCCAGCATCAGGGCAATGCGCCCCCGCGGCGTGGCCGACTCGCGGCCGCTGATCACGTAGGTGGGGCAGGTCTCCCGGCAGGCGGCGCAGCGCACACAGGCGAGCAGCCTGGCCTCCAATTCGCCCGCGTTCATCCCTGCCGACCCCCTGCTTCGAGGCCGGACTGGGCCTTGAGCTGCGCCAGCGGGTACAGCGTGCCGCGCCAGCGGATCCCGCCCTGCCACAGGGCCAGGGCAGCCGAACGCACCACAGTCAGGGCAAAGAACAGGGCGCAGACCGGGAAGACCAGGAAGTAGTGCGCCGTGACCCGCCGCTCCACGCGGCCGGCCATAAGGAAACCGGCCAACTGGCCGGCAATGGCCCCCAGCAACAGCCCGCGCACCCAGCCAGCGGTCAGCCAGACCGCCACCCAGGGCAGCACCAGCAAGATCAGCAGTCCCATGACAGATCCGCCCAGCTTGAACAGGCTGTAGTCCAGGCCGGGGAAGGTGTTCTTCTCCAGCCCGCGAATCGCCTCCCACAGGGAGGAATACCATTCCACCTGCAGCAGGGGCGCCCCGGAGAGGATCCGCTGGCGCAGCCCGTGGCGCTTGATCCGCATGCCCAGGCGCAGATCATCGTCCGGGCGCAGCGACAGGGCGGCGTGGGTACCCACCGCCTGGTAGGCCTGACGCCGCAGAAGGTTAAAGGCACCAATGCCAATGCCCACCCGGCTGTTGGGGTCGTTGGCGCGGTAGGGAGTCTGATAAACCATAAAGGCATAAATGAAAAACGAGACAAAGGCCCGCAGCCAGAAGCCGGGCACGGTCAGCTCCGGGGTAAGGGTCAGGTGGTCCAGCCGCTCCCGTTCGGCGTAGGCCACGGCCCGGCGCCAGCAGGTGGGATCAAAGACCACATCGGCATCGGCGAACAGCAGCCATTCCCCACTGGTCTGCCGGCTGCCCATATACAGGGCATGGTTCTTGCCCAGCCAGCCGGGCGGCAGGGCGTCAACGTGCAAGACCCGTACCCGGTCCGGGTGGGCAGCGGCCAGTTCAGACATGATGGCGCCGGTCCGATCGGTGGAGCGGTCGTTAACCAGAATCAGCTCCAGGTCCGGGTAGTCCTGGGCCAGCATCGAGGTAACAGCGGTACGTACCCCTTTTTCCTCGTTGCAGGCGGGGACCACCACCGACAACCGGGGCAGGTGGTCACCCTGGCCGGCGGTCGGGCCGCTGAGCCGGGCCAGCGACCCCAGCCGCCCCAGATGGCGGGCCAGGTCCAGCACCGGCAGCCAGTTGGCCGCCACAATCAGGGCGCTGATGGTAAGCGGGAGCAAGCCGGCTCACTTCCTCTAGATATCCATGAGTAGATAGCCTGCAAAGCGAATGGTTCGAGCGTTGAATTGCCCCTCACTATTAACTATATCAGAGGGAAGCCCCGGTCGGTATGGTGGACTATATGGGCAGGCCACTCCCCCCCCAGGGCTCCGCCGACAGGCGGCGAGGGTGCGTCGGCCCGGCCGCCCCCAATGGGCGGTGCCGCACCGGCTGCCCGGGCCGGGCCAAAACTGACGGCGGGCGGAATTACCCCGCCCACAATGGCCGGGTTGGCACCCACCAGAGCGGTGCGGGGCTGGATGGCCTCCACCGCCCTGGCCTCCGGTGCCGATACCCCAATGGGCAATGCACCGCCGCCGAAGGTGGCCACCCCAAGGGGGGCGCCCCCCGACCCGAGCAAAAAGGTCCCGATGGGACCGGCGGGTGTAATGGTGGCAACGAACAGGGTGGGTGGCATGGGGGCCGAGCCACCGCGGAAAATCTGGGTGACGGGGCCGCCCAGGGGCAATCCGCCTGAAAACACCCCGCCCAGAACGGTGATGGGCGCCCCGCCAATGTTGAACAGGGGCGAAATCGGCCGGGAAACCGGCAACGGGGCCGGTTGTGCCCCCAGCGGAGCTGCCCCTGCCCCAACGCCGCCGGCCCCAAGAGGCGCACCCCCTGTGCCGATCCCGCCGGTACCCACTGGTCTGCCCGCCGCGCCGTCCGGCACCTGTCTTCGCCCCTCTGCACCCCACCCGAGGCCGCCTCAGCATGCCTATTCTGCCGCCGGGCGCAGGAGACCTCGGGCCGCTCTCCCCGCCACAGCCTGGAATCAGGCCACGATGCGCACCCGGTACTCCCGCAGCCAGGCATCCACCTGGACCAGGTAGGCGAACAACTGGGCACCGCCCATCAATTGGCCGAACCAGGGCGGGGCGGAAGCGGCGTTTTCACCTCGGGCCAGTTCCCGGATTACCGGAGCCTGCACCAGGGTTTGCAGAGGCGAGGAGGTATCATTCAGAATCTGCAGGGCAGCTTCCCGCACGCCGGCCAGGTAGGCGGGGTGATGCGTTTTCGGGTAGGGGCTCTTGCGCCGGGTCAGCACGTCGGTGGGCAAGACGCCGGTCAGGGCCCGGCGCAGCAGACCTTTGGCCTGACTATCGCAGCATTTCATGGCCCAGGGTACATTCCAGACATACTCCACCAGGCGGTGATCACAGAACGGAACCCGCACTTCCAGGCCCGCCGCCATGCTCATGCGGTCCTTACGGTCCAGCAGGGTGGGCATCCAGCGGGTCAGGTTCAAGTAAAACATGGCGCGCAGGCGGGCTTCGGCGGGGTCCTCACCAGGCAGGTGGGGCACTTCCGCCAGGGCCTCCCGGTAACGGGCATCGACATACGCCTGGGGCTGCAGGCGGGCCACCAGGTCGGGGGCCAGCCAGCTCACCCGGGCAGCCAGGTTGCGGGACCACGGAAAGGTATCAGCATGCAGAAGTTCCGGGCGGTGGAACCACGGGTAGCCGCCGAAGACTTCGTCGGCGCACTCGCCGGACAGGGCCACCGTTGCCTCACGCTTGATCTGCTGGCAGAACAGGTACAGCGAGGCATCGACATCGGCCATGCCAGGCAAATCCCGGGCCCGCATGGCTGGCACCAGGGCTTCCACCAGGGCTGGCGTATCAATGATCACCGGATGATGCCGGGTTTCCAGGTAGGAGGACATGCGCTGCACCCAGGGGGCGTCGTCGTTGGGCTGAAAGTCACTGGCCTGGAAGTAGAGGGCGTTGTCCCGGTAATCCACCGACCAGGTATGGAGTTCGCCCAGCCCGCGTGTGCGGAAGGCAGCGGCGGCAAAGGCGGTCAGAGCGCTGGAATCCAACCCGCCCGAAAGCAGGGTGCAGACCGGCACATCGGCCACCAGTTGGCGCTCCACCGCATCCTGGACCAGTTCCCGCACCCGGACGACGGTGGTGGGCAGATCATCGGGGTGCGGGGCGCTCGGCAATGTCCAGTAGGGCTGCTGCCGCACCCCTTGGCGGTTCACCGTCATGGACCAGCCCGGCCGCAGTTCGGCCACCCCGCGCAACACCCCGTGTCCGGGGGTGCGCGCCGGGCCAATCAGCAAAACCTCAGCCAGTCCCTCGGCGTCGATCTCGGGCGGCACCGCCGGGTGGGCCAGCAGGGCCTTCAGTTCCGACCCGAACAGAAAGGTGTTGCCCCGCTGTGCAAAAAACAGCGGCTTGACACCCAGCCGGTCCCGGGCCAGGAACAACTCCTGCCCGGTCTCATTCCAGATAGCAAAGGCAAAGATGCCGTTCAGCTTCCCGAGACAGGCCGGGCCCCATTCCATGAAGGCGGTCAGAAGCACCTCGGTATCCGAGTGGCCGGCAAAGCCATGCCCACGCCCGATCAGTTCCTGCCGTAACTCGGGCGTATTGTATAATTCTCCGTTATAGGTAATGACAAATGTGTCATTGCCCCGGTGACGCACCATGGGCTGACCCCCCCCGGCCGGGTCAACCACGATCAGGCGCCGGTGCCCCAGGGCGCACCGAGGAGAAAGCCATACCCCACCGGCGTCGGGGCCGCGACAGGCGAGCGTGCCCGCCATTGCCTCAATCTGCGTGCGCTCCCGGGTCAGGTCGCCTTCCCAACCGATCCAGCCGGTAATTCCACACATGTATCTTCATCCCTTCAGGGATTCCGGCCCCTGGTGAAATGGTGCTGCTGTAACACGGTACGGCTGCACCACCCACATGGTGAGAAAGAAAAAACCGGACCGTGCCGGTCAGCCATGGGCTGGCTGACCGCCGCGGTCCGGTGCAGGCCGGAAACACCGGGTATCACCCGGCTGCATGCAGGTTAGGGCTGGGTGGCCGTCATCTCCAGGTGCACGTTCTCCACCGTACCCGGTGCCAGGGTGAACAGCGGGGGCAGACCGGCCGCACCCAGGTGGCGGTAGCCGGCACGGGCGACACGCACGGCGTAGCGGTTCCCACCCGGTACCCGGGCGAAGCGGTAGCGTCCGAAACCGTCCGTTTCGGCCACCTCCCGGACACCCCGCCCCTCCTGCATCAGTTCAACGATGACGCCACGGGCGGGCTGGCCGTCGCTGCTGAGCAGCGTTCCGGCTACCTTACCCGTTTCTGCCCAGATTTGCAGGTTTGCCTCGGTATGCCCGCCCGGCACCGACGACACCACCGGTACTGCGCCGGCCGGGGCTGCCGCGGCAGTACCGCCGGCTGTATCGGCCACGACCGACTTGGGCGCCATGCCCGATGGCACCGTGTCAGTTGCCGTCGCCGTCATGAGGTACGACTGCCCTGGCGGCAGGGTCAGGGTATAGCGCCCGTCTGCCCCGGTAACCGCCGACAACTCCCCGCCGGGGGACCACGCACCCACGGTGGCGTCGGCCACCGGGTTGCCGTACCGGTCGGTCACCTGCCCGGACAGTTCCGCCTCCACCGGTCGCAGGGTCAGGTCACGGGTACCGGCTCCCGCCGGATCCGGCACCAGGTCCTGGACCAGGTCCTGTCGGTAGCCGTTCAGATCAGCCTCTAGCCGGTATACGGCCAGCGGGTCTGCCTCGGCCACCCGCCAGCGTCCGGAGGCATCGGCGGTGGCCGTCAGCACTGTCCCGCCTGCTTCCGGGGTCAGTTCCACCCGTGTCCGGGGCAACCGCCGGCCGTCGCCGTCCTGGACCCGCCCCGCCACCTGCACCTTTTGCGGATAGAGAATGACCGAAGCGGCCGTATCCCGGTAGGAAGCTACCTCCAGTGCTGTATCGGACCCCAGAGTAGTCGTAAACATGCCAGGCGCCGAAACTTTAAGGAAGTACCCGTTGTAAGAGACTGACCAGGCGGCGATGCCGCGGCTTGACGGTACCTCCACAAAGCGGAACTCGCCCTGCGGCCCGGTAGTGGTGGTGCGCAACAGCCCGCTGCCTTCCCGCCACAGTTCCACCTGGGCCCCGCTCACCGCCCGCCCGCCGGCGTCGGTGACCGTACCGATGACACCGCCTGTCGTCCCCAGATCATCAATCACCCCGTCGGCCAACTGCAGGGCCACATCGGTAACCCGGCCTCCCGCCAGTTCCATCCAGGCGCTGGCAGCGTTTTTCCAATAGTGATCACCCGGCAGGACCTGCACCCGGTATTCAACACCAGGCCGGGCCGGCAGGCCATGGAAGTAAAAGCGGCCGCCGTCGTCCGTTTCGGTGCTGGCCACGGTACCAAAGGGCTTGCGCTGCAGCCAGACGGCGCGCCCGCTCACAGGCTTGCCGTCCGGGTCGCGCAGGCGCCCGCTCAGGTCGCCGGTGGCCGGGGTGAGGGTCAGGCGATCCTCGCCGCCCAGGTCTCGTTCCGTTCCTGCTGCCAGCGTGAACGCCGGCGCCGTCGCTGCCGAATGGCGCGGCGCTGCCGCCCGCATCTGGTATTCCGCACCGGCGGGCAGGTCAAAGGCAAAGCTGCCGTCGTCCCCGGTTTCCGCACTGGCCACCAGGCCATGCCCTGTCCGATAAGCCTGCACGATGGCGCCGGTCAGGGGCGTTCCCCCGGGAGCCGCCACGGCTACGCCAGAAAGGCGGCTGGTGGCCTGTTCCAGTTCCACCGTCAGGGACTGCGCTGCCCCTCCCGCCAGTTCGGGCACGACGACCAGAACTGGTGTACGCCCGGGGGCCCATGCCCGAAGGACATAATCCCGGCCGGCCGGCACCTCCAGCCGCGCTGTACCGCTCTGCCCGCCCGCGACCCGGGCCACCTGGCCCTGGCCGGACCGTTCCAAATCAAAGGTGGTGCCGGCGACGGCGGCACCCGACTTGCGGTCCACCGCCCGCACCAGCAGGGCCGCTGTCAGCGGTTCCGGACTGATGGCCAGGAACGGCCGCTGGTCGCCCCCCGCCCAGTTCGATTCCGCTACCCGGTAGCCGGAAGCCCAGGTGCGGACCCAATACACCGACGTATCATCCAGGTCAGGAAACCGGAAATATCCCTCGTCGTCGGTCTGCACCGCCGCCACCCGGCCCGTGCCGAAGCGGAACAACTCCACCTCGGCCCCGGTCAGCGGCTGCCCGCCCACCCCGGTCACCTGACCGAGCAGGGCCAGATTTGCCGTGGTGCGGGCCAGGGCAACCGGCACAGCCTGAGCCAGCAGCAGTGCGACGATGGATAGGATCACCGCCATCTTACGCAAGAGAGAATCCACTCCTTCTGATCCTGTGGCAGCCCGTTGCCGGCTCACGGCGCCAGACTGCCCAGGAGCTCACTCGTACCGCAATGCATCGATCGGGTCCTTGGCCGCCGCCTTGCTGGCCGGATATACCCCGAAGAGCACGCCCACAGCCACCGAAAACCCCAGTGCCAGAACAATGGAATCCCAGGAAACCAGCAGAGGCAGCTTCATCCACCGCCCGACCACCCAGACCGGCAGGGCCGCCAGGCCGGTGCCGATCAGGCCGCCGGACAGGGAAACCACCACCGCTTCAATCAGGAACTGGGACAGAATGTCGGCCCGAGTGGCGCCAATGGCCTTGCGGATGCCGATTTCCCGGGTCCGCTCGGTCACAGAGACCAGCATGATGTTCATGATCCCCACCCCGCCCACCAGCAGCGAAATGCCGGCGATGGCACCGATCACCCCGGTGAGCATGTTCGCCACATTACCAATCACGTCGGTAATCTGCTGCATGGTGAAGCCGACAAAGTTACCGCCTGGTTTCCGGCGCTTCATGATGGCCTTGGCGTCTTCCATCGCCTCCTGCACACTGGCGCCCGGTTTTACTTCCGCCACCAGGGTCTGAAATTCCTTCACCCCGGTGATCCGCCGGACCGTACTCAGGGGCGTCGCCCATAAGCGGTCGGTGCCGCCGCCAAACATCCGGGCCAGCATGCCCGTGTCCGTGGCAAACACGCCGATCACCCGGAAGGGGTAACCCCCCACGTAAATGACCTGACCCACCGGTGAGCGGTCACCGAAGAACTCTTTGGCCACCTCGGGCCCCAGTACCAGCACCCGCGCCGCCTGGCTTTCCTCGCTGGCGGTGTAAAACCGGCCGCTTCCGATCTCCATGCGGACCATTTTCGTATAGCTGTACGGCGTCCCTGTCAAATCCACCCATTTGGTCTTGGCTCCGGAGCGGGCTTCCGCCCGCCAGCCGGTCACCACGGCTATGTCCTGTACAGACGAAAGGCCGGACTTGAGGGCCCGCAAATCATCATCGGTGAACAGTTCATACTTCTGACCGGCGCCGCCCCCCTCCGGCGGCATCGCCACCATCTGAAAACTGTTGGAGGAGATGACACTGAACTCGTCCAGCACCGCCGATCGGGTGCCGCGCCCGATGGCCACAACGGCAATCACCGACCCGACGCCGATGATAATCCCCAGCATCGTGAGCACCGCACGCATCCGGTTATTGTTCAGTGACTCCCAGGCCAGCCGCAGGTTTTCGCCCAGGTTCATCCGCTGCTGCCCCCCTCTGCGGCTGTCTGCAGCCCCGCCAGCCGCTCCAGGGCGTCAATGGGCTCCGCCACCGGCGCATCACTGACAATCCGCCCGTCCCGCACCTTCACGATGCGTTTGGCGTGGGCGCCGATTTCAGCGTCGTGGGTTACCAGCAGAACGGTGGCCCCCTCGCGGTTCAGTTGCTGCAGCAGGGCCATGATCTCTGCTCCGGATACGGAATCCAGGTTACCCGTGGGTTCGTCCGCCAGGATGATGCCTGGGTTCACCACCAGGGCCCGGGCGATGGCCACCCGCTGGCGCTGACCGCCGGACAGGGCGTTAGGCCGGTGGTTCGCCCGTTCGGCCAGCCCCACCCGGGCCAGGGCTTCCAGAGCCCGGGGGCGGCGCTCGGCAGCCGGCACGCGGGCGTAGATCAGCGGCTGCTCCACATTGCGCACGGCGGTCATGCGGGGCAGCAAGTTAAAGGTCTGGAAGACAAAGCCGATCTGGCGGTTGCGAGCGCGCGCCAGTTCCTCTTCCTCCAGTTCGCCCACCTGTTTGTCGGCCAGCCAGTAGACCCCGGCCGTGGGCCGGTCCAGGCAGCCGATGATATTCATCAGAGTGCTCTTGCCGGACCCTGAAGGGCCCATGATGGCGAGAAACTCCCCCCTGGCGACCGTCAGGTGTACCTGCCGGAGAGCGGCCACGGCTACGCCTTCTCCCTGGTAGACCTTTTCCACGCCTTCCAGGCGAATGATGTTCACTGGGCCTTCGTCCCTTCCGCCGGGGTGCCCTCCGCCGGTTCCGGCTTGACCCGCTGGCCCTCCTTCAGGTTCTTGAAGGTCCCGCTCGGGCCGATAATCACCTCAGTCCCCGCCTCCAGACCGGCGGTAATCTCCACCTCGTCCGCGGTCCGCAGGCCGGGGGTCACCTCACGCCGCCGGGCCACGCCGTTATCAATCAGCCAGACGGCCGACTTTTCGTCTTCCTCCACCAGGGCCTCAACGGGCAGCGTCAGAACATCGGTATGGACAGAAGCAGCAATCTCGGCATCAACGTTCATACCGGCCCGCAACTTGCCGCCGGGATTTTCCACATCGACTTCCACTTCATAGATGGTGGTCGTGCCCTGCTGAGCCCGTGTGCCCAGCGGATCGACCCGGGCCACCTTGGCGCTGAATTTCTCGGCTCCGAAGGCCGGAGAATTGATCCTGACCGCCAGTCCAGGGGTGATTTTGCCAATCTCCACCTCATCGACCCGGACCTTCGCCACCAGCCGGTCGGTCTGGCCCAAAACCGCCACTAACAGCCCCGGCTGGGCCGGCTGCCCGTCCTTGACCGGCACCTGCAGGACCGTGCCGGCGATGGGCGCCTTGATTTCGGCCTGGTCCAGTTGGCTGCGGGCATCGGCGAGCGTCGATTCTGCCGCCAGCCGGGCTGACTCGGCAGCCTCGATCTGTTCTGGCAGCACCGCCCCCGCCTGCGCTTCCAACCTGACCTGCGCCAGCGACTGCCGGGCGCTTGCCACCCGCAGCTCCGCTTCCTTGACCTGCGGAGAGGTCTCCGGGTCCTGGGCCGCCAGGTCAGACTGAGCGGCCTGTAATTGCTGCAGGGCAGCGGCCAGTTCTTCCGGCGTGGCCTGCCCGGCGGCCGCGCGCGTGCGCACAGCATCCAGGTTAGCCCTGGCCTGGGCGACCCGGGTCCGGGCCGAAGACTGCTGGTTGGCCAGGCTGGTCCGGGTGGTCTCCAGCCCGGCCTCAGCCTGCTGCAGCCCCAGTTCGGCGGCCTGGATCCGGGCCTCGGTCTGGGCCGGGGCCAGTGTGGCATCACGCCTGAGCCTGACCTCTGTGGCCCGGGCCTGGGTCAGGCTGCTGGCAGCCTGGCGCTCGGCCGCCTCCAGATCAGTCCGGTCAACCCGGGCCAGTACCTGACCGGCCGTCACCGTGTCGCCGGGGCGCACCAGTATAACCAGGACAGGCCCGCCTGACCGAGCCCTGACCTCCACCTCCCTGGCCACCTCCAGGCTGGCCGGTGCCAGGACCGTGTCCGTCAGCGTTTTGGCGGCCAGCCGGACTGTTCGGACCCCCAGGGTCTGGCCGGCTGCCTGCCGGGTCTGCCGCAGGTTCGCCCAGATCAACACGCCTGCAAGAGCTGCCACTCCAACCGCAATCCAGAGCTTGCGCATCCTGTGGGCCTCCTACATTTTCGGGGTAAAGGCACCGGCCATGGATCCCTGAACCGCTCCCCAGCCGACCTGCACCAGAAGCAGGATCGCCCCGGCCAGCCACGCTTTCCTGGCTGAAATCCGGTGAACGGCGGCAAAGCCGATGATGGCCAGTACCCAACCCCAGAGTTTGAACATGTCAAATACTTGCAGCATCCCCATCAGGGTGGGGCTGGCCTGCGGGAACAAAATCAGCGGTCCGAAACTGACCCGCTGCAACTGCTCCATGCCAGTGGCTGCCAAAGACAGTGGGATGCGCAGGAGCGCTGCGATCATCCCCGGCAGGGCGGCA
>JAKFDK010000116.1:0-39649 GCA_036676195.1 Clostridia bacterium
CCTGAACGCCCGCCGGCATTTGCCCGGGAGTGTCTTTGATCCCGACCGGTGGAAAAAGCTCGTGGGCGATCACCAGTGGCCCAGGGTGGTGCACCTGCTCAACCGCGGCGGCCGGTTTCAGGACGCCGACAAGGCGTACAAGGGCGATCTCCACGCCAATCCCTACGCTGCCCAGATCAACATGTACCAGGAGAAAACGGCCGGCACCACGGATTCCATGACCGGCCGGAAACTGCCGGGTCTGCCCGGGTACATTCCGCCGTACCAGGACGCACTGGGGCGCAGCCTGCTGGGGGATGAGCAGGAGTACCCCCTGAATCTGATCACCTACCGGACCATTCAGCATACCAAGTCCCGCACGGCCGGTAACTATTGGCTTCTGCCTTTGGACCCCGACAACGGCGTGCTGGTCAGCAGCCACGATGCCAGGGCGCTGGGCCTTGCCACGGGCGACAAGGTGAAGCTGGTTTCGGCCAGTAACCCGGACGGTGCCTGGGACCTGGGACCGGCGGGCAAACGAGACATGGTGACTACGGTCAGGGTGGTCCAGGGGATCCGGCCGGGCGTGGTGGGGTTCTCGCTGGGTTACGGGCACTGGGCCTACGGCGCCGGCGATGTCACCATCGACGGCCGGTTGGTGCGGGGCGACCGGCGCCGGGGCCGGGGCACCCACTGCAACGCGGCCATGCGTGTCGATCCGCACCTGAAGAACGTCAGCTTGCAGGATCTGGCGGGGGGCAGCGTGGTGTTCTACGACACCCGGGTCAGGTTGGTGAAGGTGTAGGCGGCTCGGTATCCGGCCCGGAATCCGTGTCGAACGGCAGTGCCGGCCAGCGTGGTCTGGCCGGCACTGACCCGAAAGGGGGGTCACTCGATGAACTGCCTGGTATGCGCCCAGGGCAAAACGGAACGGCCGGCGGTGGCTGTCTGTCATGGTTGCGGGGCCGCGCTCTGCGCGGAACACCTGCATTGGGTCACCGACCAGGTGACGGTCACTAGGCCTATTCTTCAGGTGGTCCCTGTGCCGGTGCAGCAGCGCCATGCCCTGTGTGCGGCGTGCCTGGCAGTGCGTGCAGTCGCGGCCCGGATGCAGGGCTAGCGGATCGCCGGGAGGGCCGGTGCGTGCGAACGCCGGCGGGCGCTTTTTTATGGGCACGGCAGGGCCGTCTGATGTAGCAGGCCTTTGATCCATCATAAAATCATGATATGATGATTTTCGAGAAAACAACTGAAGCAGGTGGTAGAGATACAGGAACTGTTGGTCACAGCCAAGGCGCTGGCCGACCCCACGCGGCTGAAGCTCCTGCGCCTGCTGATGGAGCGCGAGTGTGCGGTTCACGAACTGGTCGGCATTCTTTTGTGCGGGCAGTCCCGTGTCTCACAACACCTGGCCAAGCTCAAAGCGGCGGGGTTGGCAACCGAACGGCGGGAGGGGCGCCAGGTATACTACCGGGCGAATCCCGCAGCGCTCCTCGGCCTGGACCAGGCGCTGCTGTCCTTCCTTTACACATCGATGGACCAGGTGCCAGACATGCGCGCAGAGTGGCAGCGCTGGCGGGATTTTGTTGCCGCTTCCGCACACGAATCCCATTCAGGTTTTGCGGTTTACAGCGGGATTCCGGTCCACTTCCGGCCGCAGCCGGTTGCACGGACTCCACGCAATGAGCAGGCGCCGGCGATGCGCAGGCACCGGATCCTGTACCTTTGTACGGCGAACTCCTTCCGCAGCCAGATGGCCGAGGGATGGACCCGCAGGTTGGGCGGCAGCACGGTCGAGGTGCAGAGCGCCGGCTTGGAGCCGACCCGGATCCACCCGACGGCAGAGGCGGTCATGGGTGAGGTGGGGGTGGACATGGCGGGACAGTACGCCAAGGGGATCACCCCTGAAATGCTGTCCGAGGCGGACGTGATCGTCACCCTCTGTGGCGCGGCGCTGGGCTGGTTTCCGGCGGTGGGTCAGGATGTGATCAGGCAGCACTGGCCGTTTCCGGACCCCGCCGCTCTGGCCGGAAGCGAGGAAACCGTCCTGCAGGCAAGCCGCCAGGTCAGGGAGGGGATCCGGCGCCGGGTGGAAGCGCTCCTGACTACTCTGGGACAGGCATCTTAAAGAAGCGGATGGAGGGCTGATCTTGAAACTGGCAGTTTTCTCGGACATCCACGGCAACATCCAGGCCCTCGAAGCGGTGTTGCAGGATCTCGAGTCCCGGGGTGCAGATGTCGTGTGGTGCGGTGGCGACCTGGTTGGGTATGGCGCCGACCCGGGGGCGGTGGTGGAGCTGGTTCAGCGCCGCGGCATTCCCACCGTAATGGGCAACTACGACGACGGCATTGGCTATGTCCGGATCGCCTGCGGCTGTGACTACCCGAACGAGGAAGCCATGGAGCGGGGACTCAAGTCGGTGGCCTGGACCAAGGCCAACACCACCGAAGTTCAGAAGGCGTACCTCCGCAACCTGCCCTACAAGCTGCAGCGGGAGTTCGAGGGCCACCAGGTGGTCCTGGTCCACGCCAGCCCGGCGCGGCTGAACGAGTACCTGTTTGCCGATGTCGCCGACGACATCTTCCGCGCCCATCTGACTGCCACCGGCGCCGATGTCCTGATCTTTGGCCACACCCACAAGCCGTTTCACCGAATGCTTGATGGCAAGCACCTGGTTAACTCAGGGAGTGCCGGCAAGCCCAGGCACGGCAACCCCAACGCCACCTATGCCCTGTTGACCCTGACCCGCGGAAACGTTGAGGTCGAGATAATCGAAGTGCCTTACGACTGCGAGGCGGCTGCCCGCGCCATCGAGGCGACGGATCTCCCCCGTGAGTTCGCACAGATGCTCCGGGAGGGCCGGGGCTAATGCGGCGCGCACTTGTGGCGGAATTCATTGGCACCTTCGGGCTCGTGTTCGCCGGCACCGGTGCCGTTGTGTTTAACCAGATGACTGGCGCGCTGACTCACGTTGGGATCGCCATTGTGTTTGGCCTGGTTGTGACGGCGTTGATCTATACCTTCGGTCATGCGTCCGGCGCACACTTCAACCCGGCCGTCACCCTTGGGTTTGCCGCCGTCGGTGCGTTTGCGTGGCGGCGTGTCCCCGGCTACCTGGCCGCCCAGTTGTTGGGGGCGGCCCTGGCCTCGGCCGTTCTGCGGATTACCTTCGGCTTGGTCGGGAACCTGGGTGCCACGCTCCCGGCGACCACCCCGGTTCATTCTCTTGTGCTGGAGTTCATTCTCACCTTCCTGCTCATGACCGTGATCATGGGGGCGGCGGTGGACGCCCGGGCAGTCAAGGGCTTTGCGGGAATTGCCATTGGCGCCGCTGTGGGGTTGGAAGCCATGTTCGGCGGCCCGATCTCCGGGGCTTCCATGAACCCCGCCCGGTCGTTCGGACCGGTGCTGTTCTCCGGCGCCTGGCAACACCACTGGATCTACTGGGTGGCGCCGATCCTCGGGGCGGTGGCAGCGGCCTTCGTTTACCAGCACGGCATTGCGGAGTAAACCACGCGAACTCTCAGAGCCTGGAGCGATACAAGCTCCAGGCTTTGCTGCTGGGTCACGGGTCGTGAGCTCCGGTTACCACCCAGACGCGCTTATCCTGGTCGCGTCTGCAGCTCTGGCCTGGTGCCGGCCGCGACCTGATCGGCACCGTCGCCGGTGTCGGGCATCACTAACGTCCGGATGCGTAGCGCCATGATGGCCGGCCACCTCCTGGATCTTTTTCAGGCGGTGCCGCAGACGACACGTTGGATTCGCCCTCGCACCCGGCCAGGACCAGGACGGCAATCTCGCCGTCCAGGGTATACCCCAGTTGGGCGGCGCGTGTGCGCAGTTCTGGCTGACTCCAGCGGCCCGGCGTCGAAAAAGTCCCGCCGGAGCCGCTGTTCTACCTCGCGGTGAATTCGTCACCCTGCTGGGCCCCAGCGGCTGTGGCAAGACCACTCTGCTGCGCATTGTGGCCGGGCTGGAGGAGCCGGGGGGCGGCACGGTACGCTTTGTCGGGCAGCAGAAGTCAGGGCAGCATGCGGAGGATGTCGCGCCGGGAACGGTATGAAATCGCGCAAACGCTGATCAATGTGGTGGGGCTGAAGGGATTTGAGCACCACTTTCCGGACGAGCTGTCCGGCGGCATGAAACAGCGGGTTGCCCTGGCCCGGGCTCTGTGCGCCGACCCGGCGGTCCTGCTGATGGATGAACCCCTGGCGGCCCTGGACGCCCAGACCCGGATGCTGATAAAGGTGGAACTGCTGCGAATCTGGGAGCGGTACCGCAAGACCGTGCTGTACGTGACGCACAGCCTGGACGAGGCGGTTTTCCTGGCCGACCGGGTGGTGGTCATGTCCCAGCGCCCGGGGCGGATCAAGGAGATCGTTCCTGTCACCCTGCCGCGCCCGCGCACTCTGGACATGATGCGCTCGGCCGCAGCCCATGAGATCACGGACTACTGCTGGCAGTTGCTCAGGGATGAACTTACGCTGGCGCCGGCTTAGCCGTTTGCCCGCCCCGGGGCTGCGTTCGTTTGCCGGCACAGCATTGCGGAGCAGACCAGCCTGCCCGGCAGCTCGGGGCCCGCACGTCTCAGAGCCTGGAGCGATATGAGCTCCAGGCTTTTCTGCATCACCGACGCGGGGAGTGATCCTGCGCGCTCGCGGCATGGTAAGGAATAGGGACAAACTGGACGGATGGGCGCCGCCCTGCCGGCTGCGGAAAGAGCTCCATGAGTTCGTAGACCTCACGGGGAAGCCCGGCACGTACAGGCAAGTGATAGTTTCTGAGTTGCTCATAGAAGATGGGGTAGTCATGGGTCCACTTGCCCTGGCTTAGCTCTGCAGCCACTGCTTCCGCCGCCTGCTCGTCCAGCTTGTCGGCCAGGAGGAACTTCACGAACTCTTTCACCTGGACCATTGCCTTGCGGGCCAGATCTGCCATCAAGAGCGTCTCGTCGTCCAGATCCCCGACGGGCTTCTCCTGAACCACCTTCAGGATCGAGGCGGCCGGAAACTGCCCCAGTTGCGGATCCACGGGCCCCAGGACGGCGTTCTCATCCATGTAGACAGAATCAGCTGCCAACGCGAGCATGGTTCCGCCCGACATGGCATAGTGGGGGACAAACACGGAAACTGGGGCCGGATGGCGGCGCAGGGCGGCTGCAATCTGCTCGGTGGCAAGAACCAGGCCGCCTGGGGTGTGGATCACAAGGTCGATGGGCATCTCGTCCGGTGTGAGGCGGATCGCCCGCAATACCTGTTCGGAATCTTCAATGCTAATGTAGCGTGCGATGGGAAAACCCAGAAGGCTGACCGCCTCCTGCCGGTGGATGAGGGTGATGACCCGGCTCCCACGAACCCGCTCCAGGGCCCGGATTCGGCCAAAACGTGTCTGGTTGACGCGATACCGCTGGAACAGGGGCCAGAGCAGACTGTACAGCAGAAAGAGTGTCCACAGATAGCTCATGGCTGTTCGCCGATGGCCACCACCACCGGGCAGAAAAGGAAACGGAAACCGGCGTTTGCAAACGTCATCGCTTCTGCCTCCCGCTGACAGTGTTCCGATCCGCATTCTGGCGTATACGGATTGAAGCGGAAACCCAGACGGAGTCCGCATACGGGAAGTATCAGTCACCAACCAGGAGTTACCGGCCTCCGGGGGACAGTACCTTTGCCGGGTCGGCCAGCCGCGGGGTGCCGCGGGCTATCGCTTGTTGGCTGAAACGGACGATTTTCCACGTACCCTCCGACCCGTTGCCCAGGGACTTGCCGGCTTCGAGTCAGACGTCCGTGCCGGGACCCTTACATACACTTAGTCCGGCCGCCCGGGTCCGGGTGTCCGCTCCACCTGCCAGGCCTCGCCCGACATGGCCTGTGCCCCTGCGCAGCTCAGCCGTCGTCTTGTTGGGGCGAAGAATTAACCAGAACCGGTCGGCAGGAGCTGCCGGCGGCGTTGTCGGAGGGTTCGGATTGGACGGGGTTGTAGGCTGGGACTGGCTGGCGTGCTCCCGGTTGGCCTGGACTACCCCGGCCAGGCAGCCGTTGAAGAACTCCGCGGCCACGTTCCCCGAGTTGGGCATGGTCCAGCGGGTGCCGTCTTTCAGGAACTTCTTCTGCGAATAGTAACAGGAGTCGTAACCCGACTGGTAGCTGGCCGCGGCCGGGGCGGCGGGTGCCAGCACAGTGAGAATCACTGATGCGGACACGGCCAAGGCCACAAGGGACCGATGCTGCATGGCAGGAAAGCTCCTTCCGTATATAATATGCACTGTCTTTTTACCATTCTAGAACAGGGGCATTAACAAAACGCTACCATGGCGGCCAGCTACCCCGCACAGGGCGCAGCGCATTCAGGATGACGGCATCGGCCCGCGACTGATCCAGGCCACAAATAATGGCCTCCTCGCCGATTCCCGGGTCCGCACACCCCGGTCTTCAAGCGCCGTTCAAATTTCCGACCGGATGCGCGGGGATACTATCAGGATGCAGGAGGCGAAGCTGGATGGAGAAATGGGTCGGCGTTTTGGTGGCCATCTTGAGCTACTTGGCATACAAGAGACTTGCACAATGGAAAATAGGTGACAGGTCAGTCTACCTCCATCTCGTAATTGCAGTGATCCTGGTCGTTGGCTTTATGATGCTCGAGCGGCGTCACCCTGGCACTTTGACCTCTTTTCCTAAACGTGTTATCAGTACCTTTATCCTCATATCGGCGGCGGAAGTCATTGAGGTTGGGATTCGCCGAATCGTCAAGTCTACGCGGCATAGGTGGCTACCCACTGTTTTGGCCGCGGTCATTGCCGGTATATTGACGATGCCTTTGCTCGGTTATTAATTCTAACCATCCTTAAAGAGGTTAAAGGAAAGTGCCTGGGCGCAGAGCCTATCCAAAGTGCCACCTCCCCTTCCGGCGGGTGGAGGAGAAGCTGCACCTACCGGATGTGAATGCCTCTTTATGCAGCGGCCCGGCCCCGGCTGGTTCTGGGGTTGGTGAATGAGAAGTGCAGGTAGTACGGCTCCCGGCTGACCGTGGCACCGCGCTTCTACCCGAGCACCAAGACCTGCTCTGCTTGCGGCATGGTACACAGGGAGCTAGCCAGGAACCTGCGCGCCCTGGCCGGGTAGATGCGTAGTACCGCCAGTTCGGCGGGAACTGAAGCCTGTGGAGAGCCCTCTGCCGGGGGGCCGGGCAACCGGTGGCAGGTATGGCCTGATGAAGCAGGAAGCAACCTGGGTGTCCCCTTGGGATATTTATCCATGGGTTGCAGAACGGTGTCAAGTCATGCGGAACACATCAGACGACAATACTATGCACTAGCCGGACTGCCTGAATCCTTACCATGATGGGAGATTGAGGAATGGACATGCTCCAGGGGCTGGTTCAGAGCATTCAACAACCCACTACGTCCCCTCACGTGGGCGAAACCTTCCACATCTGGACTTACTGCGTGGAAGTGAGTGAGTCAAGGGCACTGATGAAGTTGATGGTAAACCATACCAACGATAAAGAACTGAAAGAAATGATTGAGCACTTCGTCGACGAAATAGTGGAGCCTCAGCAAAAGCGGCTCATCGAGCTGATGAAGAATGAGGGAATAACTGCTCCAGAGGTAACGGCGGACGTAGGCAAGGCAGACGAAAGGCTGATTCCTCCGGGGGCGAAACTGACAGACGTTGAGGTAGCACAAATGCTGGTTGTGAAAGTTGTCGGGCTGTTGGAGTGGTCTCACCGAGGGGCCATTCATAGCCTACGGGACGACATTGGTGCGATGTTCAATAGTTTTTACAACCACCTGCTGGCGCAGGGCTTCACGTTGAAAAAGCTATTGAGGAAACGGGGCTGGCTCCGTGTACCGCCTCATTATTACAGTGGAATCATCCAGGAACAGAGCAGCCAGCATTAGATGCAACAATGAGAGGCGCATACCCGTACGAGGGATTTGCACCTGGGGAAAACTGTTTGCGTGATCATCCTGGGCACGGAAGCGAAGAGATTGTATTCTCAGAAGCGACAGCATACCCTTCGTTTGCTTCCTGGCAGGCGGGGACGGCGGACGGTTACATCAACTCAGCCTACTGCTTCCTGTTGAGAGTGATCACAGCGTGGCTGAGCAAGCCGCCCCCGACCCCAAAACAGCAACCAGCCGCCAGACCCACCAGCACATTGACCAAGCCGTGGCTGGTCATGTAGCCAATCAGCGCCCCCAGGGCGCCGCCGATGATCACGAACGCGCCATAGAACAGGCCAATCGCTTCCTGATTCGGAGACATCCAATACTCCGCCTCCCTTCCAGGGGCAAGGCCAAAGTGATCAAAAGCACGCAGAAAGTCAGCGAACTCCTCATTCAGCTCGGCTTGGTCGAATTTCGCCAACGTGATCTGCAGGGCCTCATCCTCAGAATGGCCCTCGTTCATGAGCTCAGTCAGGCCGTCCCGCAGGTAGGCTTTGATCTCTTCGGCGAAGTCGCGATTGGATGGCTTGAGACTCAATTTGCGGCGGAAGTCTCTGGCTTCAGTCTGCAGATTGGCCAGAGTCGCTCGCAGCTGATTCCGGATGAACTCGGCGTATGTCAGCTCTTCGCGGCCAGTGTAACCGGCTTTCCTGGCCACCCGTTCCACCATTCGATCCAACTGCTTGATTGTTGCCCCGCTCAGAATCGGCTCATTCACGTACATCTACCCCCTGCAAGAACAGATCAACGATCTCCCGGAGCTGTTCCCATTCGCGCTTCTTCTCGTGGAGATGCTTGCGCCCCTCTGGCAGCATCGTGTAAAGCAGGAAGGCTTCCGTTCGCGGCAGGTCGGCCAGAGGCCCACCGCCAAATAGCAAACAGCCAAACCGCCTGATCCACGAGTTCAGTACGTGCACAACCCGGTCGACTGGTACCCCTGGGCTGACGAGGCGCTCACAAGGGCAAGCAGGAAGACAAGCCGGTCCTGCTGAGCGTGGGCTACTGCAGAAGAAAAGGGGGAGGGCCCTGGCTGGGTGATTACCCGCGCCAGGACCCTTCGCTTGGCTCAACCCGTCGGTTCTTCTCTGCTCAGTCTGCAACAATATCATCTACCGAGAGGGAAAGGCCGGGAAGAAGGGGAGACGTCAGGGACGATCCGGCCGGGAACACGCGCCAGGTATCCAGACCGCCCTGTTCCAGCGTGAGCACCTCGATACTGTGCGCTGTGGGATCAACGATCCAGTACTCTCGGACGCCGTATTTGCCATAGAGCTTCCGCTTGACCACCTGGTCCCGGCTGGCCGTTGACGGGGAGAGTATCTCGACCACCAGGTCTGGGGAACCGTTCACCCCACCCCCAGGATCGATGATGCCCTGTCGCCCCCTGGTGACAAACAGGAGGTCCGGCTGGACGATACTCTCATTGGCAAGGATGACATCCGTCGGAGCGGGGAGGACCCTTCCCAGGTTGCCCGCTTCTACGAACGTGGCCATCCTGAGAATCAGACGGACCAGAATCCCCTGGTGGCGGGTGCTCGGTGCGGGCGTCACCAGCAACTCCCCCTCCACGATCTCATACCTCCTGTCCTCGGGCAGGAGCTTGTAGTCTTCGTATGTGAAGCGCGGCCCGAGTAGCGACATGAGCGGTCCCCCCTTCTTGCGCACTTTGCCTTCAGTATAAGAACGATCCCTGCCGGCGTCAAACTCACCCCCGGCCGCACCAGCCCCACCCGTTCGGCTGCCAGAATCCACCTGCCATTGGTGCCATATCGGCATAATACACAACGGAGCCAGCTTGAATAAATCGACCCCGGGGAGTCTCCCGGGGTCGAACATCATCCTTGACGGCGCATAACTGCGAGGTCTCGTTCCAATACTCCGAGCTTGCGAGCCAGGTGATCGCTTTCTGACTTCAGAACGGTCACGTCCCGGTGGATCGTGTCGGCCAACCGATCAATTCGCTGTTCAACCCTATCCATTCGCTCAGTCAGCCGCGCTTCCATCTCACCCATTCGTGCTTCCATCTCAGCCATGGCGCTGTTCGTCTTGGCCACCATTCCAACCAACTGGTGGAGTATGTCCTCCATCCGGGCAAGCCGGTCGTCGACCTTGTCCAAGGTTTCCACCCCCACCGTCGTGCTTTCAGGATATCACGGTTGGCGCATCGGGCGCCACTGGTAGGCACCGTCTACCTCCATACCGTGCTCCCTTACGCTCGCGCAGCGTACCTGAGCGGTCGCCTTCCCATTCGCTGTCTAACGACTGCTCGCATACGTCCGCAGGACGCCCCGGCGCCAGAAGTTTGATGGCCACTTCCGTGGCGTCGGGCAAGGTGGCCAGTAACTCTATGGTCAGCCCCCGCAGGGTCTCGTGTTCAAGCAGTGCCACCTGGTAGTAGCAAGACTCATCCGGCGGGAAAGAGACACCTCCGGCTTTCCGCCTCTGCTCGTGCAGAAAAGTGAGTCCCAGAGTGACTACGTGCCTGCAGTTCCCCCCTTGCGGACAGGAACAGTTGTTTTGAAAGGGCGGGACCAATTGCGGTCGTGGTCGGTACATCTCACACCATGCGACTCTGCCAAACAAGATGTCCCCCCGTACCTTGGGCCTGCCTGCCAGCCCCTCGATGGCCGAGCATAACCCGCGCCAGTATGCTTCTCCACCGGCCAGGCGGAGCAGGTCCCTGGCGGTCAACTGGCACTCCAATCGCCGGCCCCCTTATCAACCCGTCCCCTGACATCGCCGATTCGGACGGGCGTGTGGAAGATAATCCCATTATACAACGAACGCCAGTTCGCTTCAAGAGTTCTTATCAAGTTTCGCCGGAAACTGAACAGAACCACCACCAACCTCGGCGTCCATGCGTCCATACTACCCTGAAAATTACCCTCAGTAGTGAAAAGGCACGCGCCAATCTAAGGTGCCGTAGCCGTCTCTTTTTCAGTCCGGCTGGCAGCCTACACCGGTACTACGAGGGATAGGATCAAGGGACTGATTTTAAGCAGCTTCAATGTTCACTTTATAGCCGAGCTTCTCCAAGCGTCTTACAGTCCTTCGGACCAACGCCTGCTTATCTCTCTCATCGTAGTAAGTGGCGCCAAGCTCGTAGTAGGACAGTTGACGCTGGAGCATGTGGTAGATCATCACCAGGATCGTATGGGCAACCGCAACGGCCGCACGATTGGCACCGCGGCGGGCAGCTATGCGCCGGTACTGGGCGGACAGGTAGGTGTTTTTGGTGCGGGCAGCAGCGCGGGCAGCTTCTATCAAAGCATGGCGCAAGGAGGAGTTACCCTTTCGGGTGGTGCCACTCTTTCGTTTTCCTGCGCTTTCGTTGTTTCCCGGACAGACCCCCGCCCAGGATGCGAAATGGCCTGCTGTCGGGAAGCGGTTCATGTCCACTCCCGTTTCCGCCAGGATCTGTTCGGCTGCCCTCCGGCCCACTCCCGGAATAGTGTCCACGAGCTGGAGGGCTTCCTCGAAAGGGTCCATACGCTGAATGATCTCTTCGCTGAGATTCGCAACCTCCTGGTCCAGAAAATCAACATGGCGCAACTGCGTCGCCAACAGCTTTTGCTGATGTGCACCCAACTGCCCCTTCAGCGCCTGCTCCAATTGCTCCTGTTTCTTCTGCAGCCGTCCTTTTGCCATGGCCGCCAGAACCGTTGGATCGCTGTTCCCTGTAACCATTGCCTCCAGCATAGCCCGGCCTGAAACCCCCAGTATGTTGGTGGCCACAGAAGACAGCTTGATATTGGCCCCTTCCAATACCTTCTGAATTCGGTTTACCTCCCGGGCTCGCTCCTGGATCAAGGTCTTCCGATACCGGACCAATTCCCGGAGTTCCCGTTGAGGCCGGTCGGGGATGTAACTGGCTTTCAATAGGCCATGCCGAAGGAGACCGAACGCTATACCTCACGATTCATCCCATCTATACGGAACACCTCAAGATTCACGCCGGAGGCCTCCCTGAAGTTTCAGTACCCCCGAGTGGACTGAAGTCACTGATGGCATACATTCGCTCCGGGCTTGGACGCATACTATAACCATATCTGGTAGGTGCCTTCCTAGAGGTGCCATGTGGGTGGCCGAGTACTATCAAGTTCGCTCGGCTGCCTGTACAAATGGTCGCATTCCCTCCTGTCCATTCAAAAGGCCCACCGCCAAATGGCGATATACTATGGGCAAGACCGTGCCGGAGGTGGCGCCCATGATTGAAACGCACCGGCAGCCGAACCGCCTGATCCACGAGGCCAGCCCGTACCTGCTTCAGCATGCACACAACCCGGTCGACTGGTACCCCTGGGGCGACGAGGCACTCACAAAGGCCAAACAGGAAGACAAGCCGATTCTGCTGAGCGTAGGCTACAGTGCCTGCCACTGATGGCATGTTCGTAAACGAACATCTTTACAGAGGACTGTCATAAGTATGGCTGTGTCAGGAATATGCCGATCGGCGGACAACGCCAGCGAAGCTTTGGTGGGGTTCGAGGCATCATACTAGCAGCGGGGCAGTCGTTGGTATTGACTCGACCAGAAGTCAACTCTGGGGGTAGAGCGAGCATGAAAGCCATGGTGTATGACAGATACGGCCCGCCCGATGTCCTTCAATTGGAGGAGGTGACAAAGCCAACGCCCAAGGACAATGAAGTCCTGATCAAAACACATGCGACAACGGTAACGTCAGGGGATTGGAGGGTGCGGAGTCTCGATGTGCCCACCGGCTTCGGGTTCATTTCACGTCTGGTCTTTGGCGTTTCGAGGCCAAGGCAACCTATTCTTGGAACAGAAATCGCAGGCGTAGTTGAATCAACCGGCAAGAACGTCAGTAAGTTCAAAGTCGGTGACCAGGTATTTGCGTTTGCTGGTGCCAGCATGGGTTGCTATGCGGAGTACAAGTGCATGCCGGAGAATGGTGCTGTGGCCAAGAAGCCGACCACTCTGACCTACGGTGAAGCTGCCGCACTCTCTTTTGGCGGTACGACAGCGCTGGATTTCCTCAGACGAGCAAAACTACAACGCGGGGAACGGGTGCTAGTCAATGGCGCTTCCGGAGGAGTAGGCACTGCGGCAGTGCAGCTCGCCAAGCATTTCGGGGCAGATGTTACCGGTGTGTGTAGTTCCGCTAACGTGGCGTTGGTGAGGTCGCTGGGCGCCAATCATGTCATCGACTACACGAAAGAGGACTTTACGCAGAATGGCGAAACCTATGACGTCATTGTCGATACAGTAGGCACTGCTTCGTACCCCCGTAGTAAAGGCTCGCTAACAGACCGAGGACGCCTGCTTCTGGTCATAGCTGACTTGCCAGACATGCTTCTGATCCCATGGGTGTCGATGACGAGCAGCCAAAAGGTCATCGCCGGGCCGGCACCCGAGCGCGCAGAGGATCTGCGTTTCCTTGCGGACTTGGCTGAGGCGGGAGAATTCAAACCGGTTATTGATCGGTGCTATCCATTCGGGCAGATCCCCGAGGCTCACCAATACGTCGGTACCGGGCGCAAAAAGGGAAACGTCATCGTGACTTTGGAATAACACTTCCTATCGGAAAGGCAGACGCTCTGTCGATTTGGCATGGCGTCTCTTATCATTTAGACTGGGGGAACAAGGAGGGAACGCCCAACTTTGCAGCCCCTGCGGACAGCCTGCACCAGTCCAACATGAAGCGGTTCGCCAAGGCGCTAAGTTCGCGGCACGCCTGCCAAAGGCCCACCGCCAAATCGCGATATACTATGGGCAAGACCGTGCCGGAGGTGGCGCCCATGATTGAAACGCACCGGCAGCCAAACCGCCTGATTCACGAGGCCAGCCCGTACCTGCTTCAGCATGCGCACAACCCGGTCGACTGGTATCCATGGGGAGAAGAGGCTCTTAGCACAGCGAAAAGACAGAACAAACCGATTCTGTTAAGTGTTGGTTACTCAAGTTGCCACTGGTGCCACGTCATGGAGCGGGAGTCCTTCGAAAACGAGGCCATCGCCGCGATCATGAACGAGCATTTCGTGAACATCAAGGTCGACCGGGAAGAGCGGCCGGACCTTGACCATATCTACCAGACCGTGTGCCAGATGGTGACCCAGCAGGGCGGCTGGCCGCTCACGGTGTTCCTCACCCCGGACCTGAAGCCGTTCTACGTTGGCACCTACTACCCGCCCGACGACCGCTTCGGCCGCCCGGGCTTCACCCGCGTGCTCATGGCCGTGGCGGCGGCGTACCGGGAGCGCCGGAGCGACGTGGAAGGCGTGGCCGAAAACTGGACCCACGCACTGGGCCAGGCCGAGACCCTGGCGGCACCCACAGCGGCGGCGCCACCGGAGGCGGAGATCATCCGCGAGCGGGCCCTGGAACTGGCCGGCCATGTAGACCGCACCAACGGCGGCCTTGGCGGGGCGCCCAAATTTCCCAACCCCGAGCCCCTGGCGCTGATGTTGCGAGCCCACCGCCGCACCGGGGCAGGGGAACTGCTGGAACTGGTGGAACTTACCCTACGGAAAATGGCCCACGGCGGCATCTACGACCAGTTGGGCGGCGGCTTTCACCGCTACAGCGTAAACGCCCGCTGGACCGTGCCGCATTTCGAAAAAATGCTCTACGACAACGCTCTGCTCCCGCCCGTATACCTTGCCGCCTGGCAGATCACCCGCAACCCACTATACGAGCGGATCGTGCGGGAAACCCTGGCCTACGTGGAGCGGGAAATGCTCGATCCCCGGGGCGGCTTTTACAGCACCCAGGACGCCGACTCCGAGGGCGAAGAGGGCCTGTTCTTCGTGTGGACCCCGGCCCAGGTGGCCGAGGTGCTGGGGCCGGTGGACGGCGAACTGATCTGCCGCCACCTGGGCATTACCCCAAAGGGCAACTTCGAAGACGGCACCACCGTGCTGACCTGGGCGGCGGGGCCGGAAGAGCTGGGCGTGACCGACCAGCGGCTGCGGGAACTGAAAGACCGGCTGTGGGCGGCGCGGGAGCAGCGCACCAAACCGGGGCGCGACGACAAGGTGCTGACCGGGTGGAACGGGCTGATGATCACGGCCTTTGCCCGAGCGGCGACGGTGCTGGGGGACGATCACTGCCGGCAGGTAGCCCGGCGGGCCGCCGACTTTGTGCTGGCTGAACTGTCTGCCCCGGACGGCGGGCTGCTGCGGCGCTGGAAAGACGGAAAAGCCGCCATTACCGGCTACCTGGAGGACTACGCCTACCTGACCCAGGCCCTGCTGGACGTGCACGAGGCTACCCTCGACGAGCAGTACCTGCAGGCGGCCGAGCGGCTGAACCGGGAGACGGTGCGCCGCTTCTGGGACGGGCAAACCGGGGGCTTTTTCAGCACTGAGGCCGGGGTGGCCGGCCTGATTCACCGGCCCCGAGAAGTGGCCGACAGCGCCACGCCTGCCGCCAACAGCATTGCCACCCTGAACCTGCTGCGGCTGCTGCCCTTCACCGGCGAAACCGCCGACCGGGAAAAGGCCGAACAGGTCTTCCGGGCGCACCGGCCGCATATGGAGCGAATGGCGTGGGGCATGTCGTCGCTGCTGGCAGCGCTGGACTTTTACCTCTCCGGCGGCACCGAAGTGACCCTGGTGGGGCCGGCGGATGCGCCTGAAGTGGCTGCCTGGGCCAGAGAACTGGGCACGCGCTACCTGCCGAACCTGGTGCTGACCCGGGTCGACCCGCCCGGGCGCAGCGGGCGCCCGATCTGGACCGGCAAGACCCAGCAGGACGGGCGGCCCACCCTGTACGTGTGCAAGGATTTTGCCTGCTCGCCGCCGGCAACGGACTGGAGCGAGGCGGCGGCATGGCTGAGCTAGATTACCAGGTGGAAGGTCGTGAGCGGGTGTCCAAGTATGCGGCGTATCTGTCTGAGCACCGGGCCCGGCACCTGGAGGAACTGAAGGAATTCCTGCGCTTTCCCTCGATCAGTGCCCTGAGCGCACACAAGGAGGACATGCTGGCCTGCGCCGACTGGCTGGTCGGCAGCCTGACGGCGGTTGGGTTGCAGCAGGCGCGTGTCATGCCCACCGGGGGGCATCCGGCGGTGTATGCGGAATGGCTGGGGGCGGGGCCGGATGCCCCCACCGCCCTGGTGTACGGCCACTATGACGTGCAGCCGGTCGACCCGCTGCACCTGTGGGAGACGCCCCCCTTCGAGCCCGGCGAGCGGGACGGCAAGCTGTACGCCCGCGGCGCCTGCGACGACAAGGGCCAGGTGTTCATGCACATCAAGGCGGCTGAAACCCTGCTGCAGGTGGACGGGCGGTTGCCGGTGAACCTCAAGTTCCTGATTGAAGGGGAAGAAGAGGTCGGCTCCCGCCACCTGGGGCAGTTCCTGACTGAACACCGGGACCTGCTGCGGGCCGACGTGGTGGTGGTGTCTGATACCTCGCTGTACGGTCCCGGCATCCCGGCCCTTACCGTGGGGCTACGGGGCCTGACGGCGCTGCAGGTTGACCTGAAAGGGGCGCGCGGCGACCTGCACTCCGGTGTGTACGGGGGTGCAGTGCAAAATACCCTGCACGCCCTGGTGCAGTTGCTCAGCACGCTGCGCAGTGCCGACGGCCGCATTCTGGTGGAGGGCTTCTATGATCGGGTCCGGCCCATTTCCGAGGTGGAAAAGCGCCAGTGGGCGGCCCTGCCCTTTAACGAAGCCGCCTACAAGGCCGAGCTGGGCGTGTCCGCGCTGTTCGGTGAGCCTGGCTACAGCGCCATTGAACGGACCTGGGCCCGGCCTACCCTTGAGCTGAACGGCATCTGGGGCGGGTTCACCGGTGAGGGCACCAAAACGGTGCTGCCCAGTGAGGCCCACGTCAAGATCACCTGCCGCCTGGTGCCAGACCAGGATCCGGCGGAGATCAGCCGCCTGGTGGAGGCGCACCTGCGCCGGCACTTGCCGCCGGGGGTGACCCTGCATGTGGAGCATGAAAAGGGCCGGGGCCGCCCGGTGGTGATTTCCCCGGACCACCCGGCCGCCAGGGCTGCCGCTGCCGCTCTGGAAGAAGCCTACGGCCGCGAGTGCTTCTTTATCCGCTCCGGCGGGTCCATTTCGGTGGTGGAAGACTTCAAGTCGGTGCTGGGGCTCGACACGGTGCTGATGGGCTTTGGCCTGGAGGATGAAAACTTCCACGCGCCAAACGAACACTTTCACCTGGAGAACTTCGATACAGGCTTGCGGGCGCTCTGCGCTTACTGGCCCAGCCTGGCGGCGGTGGCGCAGCCGCCCGCTTAGAGGGCTGTGCGTGGACCGTTAGCAGGGTAAGGAGGGAGATACGAATGGCCGAGGCGCAGGAGCCGCCGGCGCCGCGGCCGCGGCGCCCATGGTGGCTGGTGGTCGGGGCGATTCTGGCTATTGGCATGATTGTGGTGGCCGTTTACAGCGGCCCGGCCGGCTGGGGCGCCATGATCCTGGTCTGGCTGGCGCTGCTGCTGCTGAAGCGGCGCGGCGACTGACGGCAGCAGGGGTGTGGCAGGGCCGGAGGCTAGCGCCGGGGGAATCAATCTGCCGCCGCAGTGGCAGGATACACTCGGGAGGTGTCTGCCGTGCCCCACCTTGCCAAGGTACGCAAGGATCAGAAGGGTGCCATCACGGCCGTCATGCTCGATGACGGCCAGGTCCTTTCCATGGCGGAGGCTGTCTTTGCGGCCCACACCGGCCTGCTGGAGGGTGCGGAAGTCACCATGAAGGCGGGCCGCCGCCGCCTGCGGACCGAGGAACCCCTCGACGAACTGCCGGAGTTCTGAGCGATGAAGGGAGGCCGCTATGGCCTCCTTTTCTGCACCCCTTATTCCCGCAGCAGCCGGTCCGCCAGTCCCAGGGCCAGGAGCAGGCTGGCCCCGCCGGTACCCAGGGCGGCGGCAACCACCTGCACCGGGGGCAACCGGGCGGCGGTGGGCAACAGGGTGGTGGCCTGGACCAGTCCCGGCTGGGTGGCCCGCGGCGCCGGCCAGTGCATGGCCGGTGGCACCGGCATGAGCAGCAGCAGGGCGCCCACCAGCAGCAGGGCCGCACTCACATGTACCCGTGCCCAGCGCTCGGCACGCAGGCCCACGATGGCGCCGGCCGACACCCCGGCCACTGTGGCACCCAGTGCCGCCAACGGCAGGGACCACCAGCCGCCCGGGGCGCCGGGGACGGGCAGCAACTGCTGTCGCCAGGCCGCCACCGCCAGCGCTGGCGCCACCTGGGCTGCCACCACCGTGGCCCGGGCCAGTAGCCGCGCCCCCAGGACGACAGCGGCCGGCAGGGGCGACAGGGCCAGTCGGTGCAGGCAACCGGTGCGGCGTTCCCGCCACAGGCGCCGGGCGGTGCCGGTCAACCCGAGGGTACCGGCCAGAATGGCCAGCATGGGCAAATGGGTGGCGGGGGGTAACAGCCAGCCGGCGGCAACGGCCAACACGGGGAGTAAGAGGGCCAGGGGGCCGGACTTCAGGGCGTCCCGCCACTCCCGGCGCAGGAGCATGCTCACAGTAAGCGCCCACCTTCAATGCGCAGTTGCCGGTGGCAGGGATCAAATTCCGGTCCATCAGGCTGAACGGCGGCCAGAATGGCGGCGGTGCCGCCGCCGGCCATTTGCACCAGCAGGTGGCCCAGCTCACGGCGGAACGGATCGGGCTGCCCCCGGCCCGGGTCGTCCAGCAGCAGCAGCCGCGGCCGGTGCACCAGGGCCTGGGCCAGGGCAAGGCGGCGCCGCTCCGGGTAACTGTAGGTACTGATGCGCTGCCGCCCCACTTGTTTGAACCAGGCCCAGTCCAGTAAAATCTGTACCCGCCGGCGGGTCTCCGCCCTGGCCAGCCCGTAGGCCCGGGCGTAGAGCCACAGGTGTTCTTCGCCGGTCAGTTCGGCAAATAAGCCGGGCTCTTCGGGCAAGAACCCAATGTGGCGGCGCAGCCGCGACAGCGAGGGCCGCTGCCCCGGAAAGGTGCTGACCAGTTCCTCGCCCAGGTACAGGGAGCCGGAATCGGCCCGGACGGCCGTGGCCAGAATCCGCAGCAGGGTCGATTTGCCGCTGCCGGGCGGCCCGGTCAGGGTGCAAACTTCCCCGGCGGCAACAGCCAGGCTGATGCTGCGCAGCGCCGGTGCTCCGGAGGGAGCACGCTTGCTCAAACCAAAGGTGCGGATCGCCCATTGCGACAAGGGGTCCACCTGCCCGCGCAAAATCACCCGTATCAGGGTGCCCGGGCTGGTTGGCGAATATGCAGCGGCGCGGCGGCCCCAACGGGCGGTGAAAAAGGCCCTTCCCATGGCGGGAAGGGCCTTGTGCTATGGCTGGCGAACCGGCTGTTCCCGCACGAGCAGGATCACCACCGTGCTGCCCAGGAGCAGGCCGATGCAGAGCAGCAGTGCCGCTTCGTAGCCCCCGTACCAGTCAAAGATCAGGCCCGGAACCAGCGAGCCGGCGGCCGCTCCGAACTGGTGGAACAGGGTGAACAGGCCCAGTACCATCCCCATACGGTCGGCCCCGTAGATCCGGGCGCACAGGGCGGTAATCGGAATGATACTGGCAAAGTCCGTCATGCCGCTGATCAGACCGAACAGCACCAGCAGCGTCGGGCTGTGGGCGAAGTAGAGCAGGGTCAGCCCGACCGCCCGCAGGCCATAGATCCAGGCCAGGAGCACGCCGGGACGGAATTTGTCGGTCAGGTAGCCGACCAGGACCGTGGCTACGATGTTCACGGCGGCATACAGGCTCATGATGCCGGCGGCAAACTGGCCGGAAAACCCGCGGCCTTCCACCAGCGGAATCAGGTGGGTATGGATCAGGCCCACGTCGGTCAAACCGCAGACGAAATAAGCGAAGACGATCATCCAGGCGACCGGTTGCCGGAACAGCTTCAGGGCACCGGCGAACGGATTGCGCCCGGCGGCCGGCCCGACGCGGCCCGGAGCCGGGTCGGCCGCCCCGCTGACCGTCGCAGACTCCGGGTCGTCCCGGTACAGAAACCAGAAGAGGGGGGTCAAGAGCAAGGCATACAGCAGCCCGAATATCAGCAGGGTTGGGCGCCAGCCGAGGCTTTGCACCATCAGCGTGTTAACGGGCACCAGCACCATCTGCCCGGCCGCCATGCCGGTAATGGCCAGACTGAGCACAAAACCCCGCTTTGCCCGGAACCAGCGCACAATGGCCACCGAGACGGTCACGTTGGAGGCCAGGGCAAAACCAATGGAAGCAACGATGCCATACAGAACGGTGATCTGCCAGACTGACTGCGCCAGGTACGACACGGCCAGACCGGCACCCATAAAAACCATGCTCCAGGTCAGGACACGCCGCGGTCCGAACCGGTCAGTCAGGTTCCCCGCCACCGGCATGCCCAGCCCGTAGACGATCAGGCTAATAGTTGAAACCAGACTGATGGTGCTGCGGGTGGTGTGGAAACCGGTCTCAAAGGGGGTTACATAGGCGCCGAACGAGGAGCGGATCCCCATGGAGGCAAACAGGGCCAGGAAGGAAAGGGCGGCAATAATCCAACCATAACGAAATGGGTGTTTAGCTTGAATGGACCTATCCCCCAACGAGATTTGATCAACACCGGCAGCGGCCATCGTCCAGCAAAGTGACGGGTTCGGAAAGTTTAAGCCTACGCCTATGATAAGGCTAACGGACAGGAGAAGCAACCCAATCCAGGGGCGCTACCGGCGCCCCTCCGGTTCGCGGGTGACCGGGCTTCACCCTGATTACGCAATAAATGAACAAAACCTATGTAATATACAAAACAAAATAGGTCGAAGGTTTTTGGTGCAGAAACAACAACTGCAGGTGGACGCGGGGGTGGTGTCATGGCGAAGCTAGCGGTAACGGATCTGGTCAAGCGGTATGGCAGCCAGACGGTGGTCAAAGGATTCAATTGTCAGTTGCAGGAGGGGAAGTTTCTGGTCCTGCTGGGGCCCAGCGGCTGCGGCAAGACCACGATCCTGCGCATGGTGGCCGGGTTGCTGCATCCGGATGCCGGTGAGATCCGGGTGGATGGACGGCAACTGGCCGGACCCGGCTGGGGGATTCCGCCGGAACAGCGCCAGATGGCGATGGTGTTTCAGAACTATGCTGTCTGGCCGCATAAGACGGTGTACGAAAATGTGGCCTATGGCTTGCGCATTCGCGGCATTCGTGAGCCGGAACTGGGAAGGCGGGTAACGGCGGCCCTACGGCTGGTGCACCTGGGGGCACTGGCCAAGCGCTACCCGGCGGAACTCTCCGGCGGGCAGCAGCAGCGAGTGGCGCTGGCCCGGGCCCTGGTGGTGGAGCCAGCCATTCTGCTGCTCGATGAGCCACTGAGTAACCTGGACGCCGTCCTGCGGGAGCAGATGCGGTTTGAACTGCGGGAAATCCAGCGCCAACTGGGCGTAACCGCCATTCACGTCACCCATGACCAGGCTGAGGCCATGGTGCTGGCAGACCACCTGGTGGTGCTGCGGGACGGGGTGGTGGAGCAGGAAGGCCGCCCTGAGGAGATGTATCTGCGGCCGGCCACCCGCTTTGTGGCTGGCTTCCTGGGCGCCACCAACCTGGTGCCCGGTACGCTGGCGCATACTGACGGCCCCTCGGTCTGCCTGGAATGCCCCGGCCTTGGGCCGGTGTGGGCATTTGCCCCTGAATATACCCGGAGCCGGCTCAAGGCCGGCGACCAGGCCTGGGTTTCCATTCGCCCGGTTGAGCTGGTGCTGTCTGCCCTGCCACCGGAAAACGAGGGCCTGAACCGATTTGCCGGGCGGGTGGAGTCCCGCTGCTTCCTGGGTGAACTCCTTGAATACGTGGTTCAGGCCGGCGGACTGTCCTGGAAGGTGCGCACGCACCCTTCCGAGCAGTACCAGCCCGGCCAGGAGGTCTGGGTGTCCTTTGCCTATGAGGCAGGCACCGTGGTCCTCGATACCGATGTCCCGGCTGCCAGTTCGAAACATGAAGGGAGTGCAGTCTCGTGAACAAGTCCGTGCGGTTCCTGGGGACCCTGGTCAGCCTGGCCCTGCTCCTGAGCGCCTGTGGCGGCAAGCCCGCCGAGGCGCCCAAGACCACCGAAGCGCCCAAGCCTGCGGCGGAAGCCAAAAAGGAGGCTCCGGCTGCCCCGGCGGCGGGCGATGACCTGGTGGCAGCGGCCAAGAAGGAAGGGACGGTGACGGTATACGCCGGTGCCCATACCCGTGAACAGATCACCGACCTGGCCAAGCGGTTTGAGGAGAAGTACGGGATCAAGGTGGTGGCGACCCGAAAGGCCACCGGTGAGATCATGCAGATGGTGGAGGCCGAGCGGAAGGCCGGGGCGGTTCAGGCCGATGTGATCAGCGTGGCCGATGCCGCCTCCCTGGCCAAGCTGCGGACCGACGGCATGCTGGAGAAGTTCAGCCCCAGGGGCGCTGACCGGATCGAGCCGGCCGTGGCGGTGAAGGAAGGCGACGCCGTTCCCTTCTACCTGCTGGCGCTGGGCATTGTCTACAACAAGGATAAGGTGACCGGGGCCGACATCCCCAAGACCTGGAAGGATCTGACCTCCGATAAGTTCAAGGGACGCATTGTGCACGGTAACCCGGATACCTCGGGTACCACCGCCGGTTTCGTGAACGCCGTGACCAAGATTGCCGGCTGGGAAGTGTACGAAAAGATCGGCACCGGCGGCATGCTGATTCAGGACAGTGCCACCGGTCTGGTCCAGTTGCTGGTGACCGGTGAGGCTCTGGTCGCCCTGCCCGGGGTGGAACCGAACTATATCGACGCCCTCAAGAAGGGCGAGCCGGTGGCCATTGCTTACCCGACCGACGGTGTGCCGGCCAACGTGTATTACATCAGCGCGGTCAAGGGTGCCAAGCACAGTGCCGCCGCCAAGCTGTTCGTGCAGTTCCATATTGAAGAAGAAACCCAGCGGTACCTGTCCGAAAAGCTTGCCTCCCGCCCGGTGATCAAGGGCGTGGCTGCGCCCCAGGGCCTGCCCGAACTGAGCAGCCTGAAGCTGGTGGAGCCTGACTGGGTCTGGCTGCAGGCCAACAAGCGCCAGCAGAGCCAGCAGTTCCAGGGCTACCTGAAGAAGAAGTAGAGAGGAAGTCGGCGGGCATGGATGTGAGCGAAGTGCGGACCGCCACCCCACGGCGGGTGGGCTGGTTGGCCGGTATGGACTGGCCCCGGGCCCTGGTGCTGGGGGTGCTCCTGGTTGTCACCGGGCTCCTGGTGGCCTGGCCGCTCCTGCGGCTCCTGGGCGAAAGCGTGGCCGGCCCGGCCGGGCTGACCCTGGCTTACTACCTTGAGTTCCTGGGGCATCCGGACCTGTTGGAAACGGCCTGGAACACGGTGGTGGTGGCGGCAGGCACAACGCTTATGTCGGGGCTGATCGGGGTATCCATGGCCTGGGCGGTCAGCCGCACCACCATGCCCCTGCGGGGCATGATCCGCAGCCTGGTGACGCTGACTTTTTCCGCCCCCAGCTTCCTGGGCGCCCTGGCCTGGGTGTTGCTGCTCGGCCCTCGGGCCGGCAAGCTGAATGTCTTCCTGATGGACCTGTTCGGGCTGGAAAAGGCCCCGTTCGACATTTTCTCGCCCGGTGGCATCATCTTCGTGCTGACCATGTTCTCCTTTCCCCTGGTGTTCATGCCGGTGGCCGCGGCCCTGGACAACATGGACGCCAGTCTGGAGGACGCCTCCCGCATGCTGGGTGCCAGCCGCTGGCGCACCACGGCCGAGGTGACGGTGCCGCTGGTGGTGCCGGCGATCCTGTCCGGCAGCATCCTGGTGTTCATTGAGGCCATGGTGGTGTTCGGTCCGGTGGCGGTACTGGGGATGCCGGTACAGTATTACACCCTTGCTACCAAAATGATCACACTGCTGCGGGACCCGCCCCGGCTGGAACTGGCGGCGGTGCTGGCCCTGCCGGTGATTCTGGTGCTGCTTGCGCTGCAGGTTCTGCAGCGCAAGTGGCTGGGCCGGCGGCGCTATACGGTGATGACCGGCAAGGTCCAGCGGGCCCGCCCGGTTGACCTGGGCCTGCCGGCCCGCTGGGGCCTGTCGGCCATCTGCCTGGCGGTTGTGTTTGTGAGTGTGGTGTTGCCCTTCGGCATGCTGCTGCAGGTATCTATCACCAAAAGCCTGAGCCGGGGGCTGACCTGGGCCAACCTGACCCTGACCGACAACTACCGGTATCTGTTTGAGCAGGACGTGACCCTGCGCGCCCTGGGGCACAGCCTGTTGCTGTCGGCCGGGGCGGTGCTGGTGGCCCTGATCCTGAGCCTGCTGGCCGCCTGGATGACGGAGCGCACCGCCACCCGGGGTCGCGGGGTGCTGGGCCTGTTGTTCCTGACTCCATACGCATTCCCCGGCTCTGCCCTGGGTATTGCCCTGATTCTGGCCTTTGGCGGCCCGCCCTTTCGGCTGGCCGGCACCCTGACCATTATGCTGATTGCCTACGTGATCCGGGTGCTGCCGATCTCATTCAGCTACACCCGCAGCGGGCTCCTGCAGGTCAGCCCGGAGCTGGAACAGGCTGCCCGCATGAGCGGGGCCGGCTGGTTGCAGTCGCTGCGGGATGTGACCCTGCCGCTGATGCGGGGCGGCCTGCTGGCGGCCGGGATGGTGCAGTTTGTCTTGCTGTTCCGGGAACTGGGGGTATCGGTGTTCCTGTATACCGGTGGCAATGAGGTGGCAGCGGTGGCCATTTACGACTTTGCCCAGGAAGCCCAGTTCGCCCTCATGGCTGCCCTGTCCATGATCGTTGCCGTTGTGAACCTGGTGGTGGTCACCGCCGTGCACCGCTGGTGGGGCGGCGGCCGCTTCACTTCGGCATCCTGACATGAGGCTATATAAAGGAAGGAATGATCCACATGTCGGCGCTGGCAGGCCTGCGGGTCCTGGACCTGACCCGGGTGATGGCAGGCCCCCTCTGCACCATGCTCCTGGCTGACATGGGGGCAGAGGTGATCAAGGTGGAGCCGCCGGAAGGTGAGGAGACCCGCGCCTTCGGTCCCCCTTTTATCGAGGGGGTGAGCGGACCCTTCCTGGCGGTGAACCGAAACAAGAAAAGCGTGACCCTGAACCTGAAGCACCCCCGCGGGCAGGCCCTGTTCCTGGAACTGGTGCGGGGGGCCGATGTGGTCGTCGAAAATTATCGGCCCGGCACCATGGAAAAGCTGGGCCTTGGCTATGAGGTACTCAGCCGGGAGAATCCGGCCCTGATTTACTGCGCCATTTCCGGCTATGGCCGCACCGGTCCCAGTTCCCAGCGGGGCGGGTTCGATATTATCGCCCAGGGCGAGACCGGGATCATGAGTGTAACCGGCGAGCCGGGACGCCCGCCGGTGCGGGCAGGCATTCCGGTTACCGACCTCGGGGGCGGACTGCTGGCGCTCTACGGCATCCTGGTGGCCTATGTGCACCGGCTGCGCACCGGCGAGGGGCAACTGGTGGACACCTCGCTGATGGAGGCAGGGGTGGGGCTGTCGGTGTGGGAGTCGGTGCAGTGGCTGATGGCGGGCCAGGTACCCCGGCCCCTGGGTTCGGCCCATAACGTGGGTGCCCCCTACCAGGCCTTCCGCACCGCCGATGGGTACATGACCATTGGCGCCAGCAACCAGGGCCTGTACGTGAAACTGTGCAAGCTGCTGGGCCGGGAAGACCTGCTGACCGATGAGCGGTTTGCCACTCCGGGTGCCCGCGGCGCCCGCCGGACAGAACTGGCGGAGATCATTGAAGCGATGACCGTCACCCGGCCCACAGCCGACTGGCTGGCCGACCTGGAGAAGCTGGGCATCCCCTCCGGCCCGATTCTGACCTATGACAAGGTCTATGAGCACCCGCAGGTGCAGTATAGGGAGATGGTGGTGGAGCAGGAACACCCGCAGGTGGGCCGCTTCAAGGGGCTGGGCCTGCCGGTGAAGCTTTCCCGCACCCCCGGGGCCATTCGTCATGCTGCCCCCCTGGTGGGCGAACACAATCCAGAGGTGCTGGGACTGACTGCCGATGAAATCGCCGCCCTGCGGGCAGAAGGGGTGCTGTAAGCGTGGTACATGTGGAGCGGACCCTGCCCGGCGTTGCCGTGGTCCGGCTGGACAACCCGCCGGTGAACGCCCTCAGCCGTCCGACCCGGACCGCCCTGGCCGCGGCCCTGGCCGAGTTGGAGGCCGATGTCGGCGTACGCTGCCTGGTTTTAACCGGTACCGGCGACAAGGCATTTTGTGCCGGTGCCGACCTGAGCGAGCAACTGGAATTAAGCGCTGAGGCCAAACCCGCCTATGTGCAGGAAGTGGAGGACCTGATCCGGCGGCTGGCGGAGTTCCCGTGCCCGGTGCTGGGGGCCCTCAGTGGTCACATCCTGGGGGCGGGGCTGGACCTGGCCCTGGCCTGCGACCTGCGTATGGCCCGCGCCGGCGCCCGGCTGGGAGTTTCCGGCGTTAACGTGGGCCTGATCTCCAGCACCACCCGGCTGGTGCGGCTGCTGGGGGAGTCCCGGGCCAAGGACATGTGCCTGACCGGCCGCCAGGTGCCGGTGGAGGAGGCGGCCGCCTGGGGCCTGGTGCACCGGGTGGTGGCACCGGAGGCATTCAGGGAGACTGCCCTGGAGTGGGCCGGAGAAATCGCAGCCAAGCCGCCGTTATCCGCCCGCCGGGTCAAGGCGGCCATTAACCGCACGCTGGACCTGCCCCTGACCGAAGCCCTGGGGCGCCAGCAGGAAGACCTGCTGTGGCTGATGGGCACGGCCGACCACCGGGAGGCGGTGGCGTCCTTCCTGGAGAAGCGCAAGCCGCAATTCACTGGTACTTAAGTTTGTAGGATTAGGTCTAAGCCTGTCGAATCCTTTGACTTCAAGGGCGTTCTGCGCCTGGGGTGGAAAGGGCGGCGAGGCAATGTTGGAATGGGGGTTTGCGGCGGTGGCGGGGCTGGTGGCCGGCTACGGCCTGGCCCGGCTCACCGGGCGCGGCCCTGCCGGTGCCGCACCCGCCGCGGCCACCGTGGCCCGTTTGCGGCAACTGGAGTCCATTTTTGAAGCGTTGCTGGTCGGGGTGGCGGCGGTGGACGCCGCCGGACACCCGATTGTGGTGAACCGCGCTGCCCGTGGCCTGCTGGGCCGCAACCGTGAACTGCTGGCCGGTCCGCAGGTCAAGCGGGTGCTGGCCGTAGGGAGCGCTGAATATGCGGTGGAACTGACCGCCGGCCACCAAACCCTGCTGGGCGACTTCCTCCCCATCCGTGGCGATGATGGAGAACCGGCCGGGGTGGTGGCTGTTTTCCGCGACCGCCGGCAGGTGCAGCACCTGGCCGAGCAGTTGACGGGCTACAAACAGCTCAATGAAGCCCTGCGCGCCCGCACCCACGAGTTCCGCAACCAGCTCCAGGTGATTGCCGGGCTGCTGAATCTGGGCGCGTATGAACGGCTGCAAGCTTACGTGGCTGACCTGGCCGCAACCCAGGCCGAAATGTTGGGCAGCCTGCTGACCCGGCTGCCGGACGTGACCCTGGTGGGGCTGCTGCTGGGCAAGGCCAGCCGGGCGGCGGAGTTGGGGGTGCAGTTCCATGTCAGCCCCCGGTGCCGGCTTTCCGGCCCGGTGGTCAACAGCCATGCGCTGGTTACCGTGCTGGGCAACCTGCTGGAAAACGCCCTGGAGGAGGCGGCGGCGCAACCGCCGCACCGCCGGATGGTGGACCTGCTGGTGATTGAACGGCGCGGCCATGTGCTGATGCGGGTGCAGGATCGCGGCCGGGGTGTGCCGCCCGGGCAGGCGGAGCAAATCTTCACCCCTACCTATACCACCAAAGCCGGTAACCGGGGCATGGGTCTGCATCTGGCCCGCCGGGCGGCCGAGGCTTGCGGCGGTGCGGTCCGCTGCCGGCTCAGGGCCGGCGGGGGGACCGTGTTTCTGGCTGTTCTGGGCAGCGCCTATACCCCTGACCCCACGGCGGCAGGCGATCGCACAGCGGCGGGGATGAACGGTCCGGAGGGGGTGCAACTGGTGTGAGCTTCCGTGTTCTGATTGTGGAAGACGATCCGATGGTGGCCGCCATTAACCGCTCCTTCACCGAGCAGGTGCCGGGGTTTGCCGTGCTGGCCGCGGTGCACGGCGGCGACGAGGCCATGGCTGTCCTGAACCGGACCGCGCCGGACCTGGTGCTGTTGGACGTGTACCTGCCCCAGATCAGCGGGCTGCAGATCCTGAAGGAAATCCGCCGGCGGGAGTTGCCCACCGATGTGGTACTGATTACGGCGGCACAGGACAGCCGCGCCATCCAGGAGGGCCTGCGCTACGGCGTGGTGGATTACCTGATCAAGCCGTATTTCTTTCCCCGCTTCCAGCAGGCCTTGCTGGCCTTCCGTCGCCGGCGCGAGGAACTGACGGCCCGTGAGCGCGTTCAGCAGTCGGATCTGGACGCCCTGCTCACCCCGGTGGGAGCGGTGCCGGCCCTGCCGCTGCCCAAAGGCCTGAACCAGCGCACCCTCACCCGGGTGATTACCTGTTTGCGGGAGGCCACGGCGGCCATGAGCGCCGAGGAGATTGCCCAGCGCACCGGCGTTTCCCGGGTCACGGCCTGGCGCTACCTGGATTATCTGACCGGGCTGAACCGGACCACCGTCACGCCAGAATACGGCAGTGTCGGGCGGCCGTCGTATCGCTTTCAGCTACAGGAATAGTTTGATGCGCATCAGTCAGAGCAGGCCAGGCAGTAAGCCTGGCCTGCTTGGCGCGCTGGTTAAGTATCTAGGTACCGGGAATCTAAGTGTACAGAAGATTGTTAATTTGTCTTGAATTTTTGGCGCTTCAGAGGTATAAAGGAATTACTCTGCGATTTTGTTCAGTTTGGCCCGCGGGGATTACCAACGAAAGGGGGGGATTTGGATGTTCGAAGCACAGGGCGGGCTTGATCTCCGGAAGGAGCTGGCCAGCCTGAGCAGCGAGCAACTGAACGATTTCATCGTGAAGGAGCTCAAAGTTCGGGTCAACGCTGATGCTGAGAAACTGCTGGTCAATGACGCTCAGGCCAGCCTGGTCACCGTCATCGCCTTGACATGGGCGACCTAGCTGATGGAGACCGAAGATGATGGGGGGCCTGACAGCAGGCCCTCCATCGACCATTAGCACTTGGTACGGCTCACGGAACGTGGTGCACCATGAAGGGAGGGCTCACAGGTTTTGGTCAACACGACAGAATTGCCTGATGTGGCAGCCAAACGAGTGCTCCTCCTGCTGATGCCATGGGCGTATCCGTACTTTCCCGGTCTATCGGTAGCCCTGCTGCGCAGTATCCTGCTGCGGGACGGGGTTTCCTGTGACGTGTTTTATGCCAACCTGCTCTTCTCCAAGATTACCGGCGGCGACCCTTTTTACGAGGAGCAGCTAATCAAGGCGCCCATATCGGAGTTGGCTTTCACACCTTACTACTTTGATACGCCCCCGGCCGAGGCGGCGGAGCAGTTACGCCAATACGTGGCGCAACTGGTGAACGCCGGGGCGGACCAGGACCCCGCCCCCCTGACGCGTCTGCTGACTTGTGCCGAAACGTTCCTGAACATGCTGTTTGACTCCATTCCCTGGCATCAGTACGACATTGTGGGATTCTCGGTGATGTTCCAGCAGACCGTGTCGTCCCTGGCGCTGGCCAGGCGAATTAAAGCCAGGTATCCGGAGATCAGGATCGTGTTTGGCGGCCCCTCCTGTTCTTTACCCATGGGCCATGAACTGATGCGCTGCTTCCCGGAGATTGACTTTGTGCTGATGGGCGAGGCCGACGCCACCCTCACCCCGCTGGTCCACGCCATCCGCAGCAACGGCCCGTTCGATATCCCCGGGCTCCTCCGCCGGGATGCCGGCGGCCAGATCCAAGCAGGGCCGCCGGCCCAACCTTTCCTTGACCTGAAGAGCCTCCCTGTTCCTGATTACACGCCGTACTACAGCCAACTGGAGGCGCTGGGCATCGAGCATTTCGAGCCCTATCTCTATGTAGAAACCTCCCGTGGCTGCTGGTGGGGTGAAAAGCACCACTGCACGTTCTGCAGCATCGAAAACACGTTCATGCAGTTTCGGGCCAAACCAGAGGACATGGTCCTCCACGAGATCATGACGCTGGCCACCCGGCACCATTCGACCAACTTTCTGGTATCGGACAATATCCTCCACCACAAGTTCTATCAGACCCTGCTGCCCACGCTGGCCAGAATCCGGGAAGAGCAGGGCTATGACCTCACCTTTTTCTTTGAGGTGAAGGCCAACATCCAGCGTGAGCAGGTCCGTCTGCTGAAGGCGGCTGGCATCACGCAGGTCCAGCCGGGCCTGGAGAGCTTCGGCGACGGGGTTCTGAAGCTCATGAACAAGGGTACGACCGGTATCCGCCAGTTGCAGGCGCTGAAGGTATTGGCGGAGTTTGACATTCAGGCGATTTGGAACATCATTTACCGCAACCCCAACGAGCAGCCCGAAGATTACCAGGCCATGAACGCCATGATCCCGTTCATGCACCATATCCCGCCCCCGAGCAAGGGGAGCCTGCTGCAGATGCTCCTGCAACGGTTCAGCCCTTATTTTGAGTCCCCCGGGAAGTACGGTATTTACAACGTCCGTCCGCAGCCCTTTTACCGGCAAATCTTTCCTCGTCCGGATATTGACGTCACCAAGCTGGCCTATTTCTTTGAGTACGACCATGCCCAGCACCAGAACCCGGCGCTGCAAGCCGCATACCAGGAGCTGAAAGAGCAGGCAGAAGAGTGGCGGCGGGTCTACGTGAAGGACTCGCTCATTCAGATGCGGGGGCCCGAATTCGTGCAGATCATCGACCGCCGCATGGATCCGACCGCCGGCCTGACCGGGACACCAGCGGAAACAACCCTGACGCTGACGGGTCTGCGGGCAGAAATCTTCATTGCTTGCGATGCGGTCCGCAGTGAATCAGAGTTGGTGAAGCAATTCGCCGAACGTATCCCGGCGGGTGATATGGTCAGGTTTCTGGAGGAAATGGTGGCACGGCGCCTGGTCTACCGGTCTGCCGCACGGCAGTACCTGAACCTGCCGCTCCTGAAGGATCAGCAGGAGCACTTTTTGTACCAGGCCGCACTGGAGGTAGCCTTATGAACCGGGAACTGAATCAGCGGGAACCGGCGCGGGTGCTCCTGGTGCACACGCCCCCGGCCGACCCGGGCCTGCCCGGTCTGACCTGCGGTCTGTTGCAGGCTGTGCTGGAGAGTGCCGGCATCCCCTGCGATGCCTATTGCGCGCATCTGCTGGCCAGTCCGCTCCCGGGCAGCCGCCCGGCGGAGGCAAAAGCGGAAGAACTATCCTCCGGCCTGTGCGCGGGGATCGACTGGCGCCGTTATGAGGTTGTCTGGTTTCCGGTCACCCTGGAGCAGGTCACCGTGGCCACCGCGATGGCGCGCCGGATCCGGGAACAGGCGCCGGCCACGGCCATCGTCTTCAGCAGCGCTCCCGGTTCCGGGGTGACCAGGGAAAGTCTGGTTCCAGCCGACCTGGTTGTAACGGGTGAAGTCGAGGTCGCCGCCGTATCGTGCATCCGGTCGCTGCTGGGGGCGGGGGGTGTGCCCGGCCATCCGGAGGTGGTGGCTGATGTGGGCAGTCTACCCCTGCCCCAGTATGAGCCGTATTTCCAGCAGTTGGCCGCCCACGGGCGGCATGACCTGAAACCGGTGTTACCGGTCGAAATGGCGCGCGGCTGCCGCTGTGGCGCCGGCGATTGTCCGGTGTGTGCGGCGGTGCCGCCTGTCCCTTTCCGGATGAAGACCCCGCAGCAGGTGGTGGCGGAGGTAACGGCGCTCGCCAGGCACCACCGCATCACCACGTTTCGGATCGTGGATATCGGCCTGGACCCCGGGGTGGTTGAGTCCGTGTTGCCGGAATTGATCCGGGTGCAGTGGCAGAACCAGTATCAGTTCCAGTTCGCCTGTACCCTGGCTGCGCCGGTAAGTCAGCGCCAGGCGCGCCATTTCCGGCAGGCCGGGGTCACACAGGTTCAGTGGCGCCGGACCGGACCGGGGCTTACGGCCGCCTGTGTCCAGACCCTGAAGGCCCTGGCGGAGGCCGGGGTGGAGGTGGGCTGGAACCTGCCGGCGGCGGATGGCGATGTTTCGGCCCTGCATCACTTACCCCCACCGCAGGCGGAACGGGGGCACCCGGCCCTGGCCGCCTGGCGTCAGGCATACAGCCCGGGGCTGCTCACCTGTTCAGCCGGGCCGGGCTTCGTGCGGATTACGGACCGGCGGCTGCCGGACCGGGGCAAAACGCTGATTACGCTGGTCGGGCTGCAGGCCGAGATTTTCCGGTTCTGCGCGGACACCAGAACCTTTACACAGATTGCGGCGCAGTTCGGCACGCGGGCATCGCCCGGGGAACTCAGACAGTTCCTGACCAGGCTGATGGCGCACAGGCTGATGTTTGGGAGTGGCGGCGATCAGTACCTGACCCTTCCCTTGCAACGCAGGCTGGAGGAGGTGGAGGTGCATGCCTGAGCAGCAGGTTTTGTTGGTTGTCATGCCCTGGGCCAACCCGGAATACCCAAGCCTTTCACTGGGGCTGTTGCAGGCGATTCTAAACCGGGAAGGCATCCCGTGCGACACGCTCTATGCGAACCTTGCCTTCGCACGCTACCTGGACGACTGGCCACTTTACCGGCACATGTGCTACGCGGCCGAGGGGGATATCGTTTTTACCCCCTACTACTTTGGCACCGAGGTGGAGGCGGCCGCCCGCACCATTCAGGCCCGGACCGGCCGGTATTCCTATGCCCCCCTCGCCGACCTGGAGCATTGCCGGCGGCTGGTTCAAAACGCGACCGAGTTTATTGAGGGGCTGTTTGCCGGCGTCCGCTGGGAGAATTACGACGTGATCGGGTTTTCCCTGATGTTTCAACAACTGGTCGGTTCCCTGAGCCTGACCAGACTGATCAAGGCCCGGTATCCGGACAAGCGCATCGTCTTTGGCGGACCATCCTGCGACGATTGCATGGGGCTGGAGATGCTGCGCTCCTTTCCCGAGGTCGATTACGTGGTCAACGGCGAGGCGGATGCGATTATTGCCCCGCTGATCCGGGAGATTCGCAGCCAGCGGGACCAGGCGCAGCCCCACTTTGAAACGCCGGGGGTCGCCTACCGGAGCGGCAGCGGCGCCATTGTCTCCACCGGCCGGCAGCCGGCGCTGACCCAACTGGATAGCTTGCCGTTCCCGGATTATGATCCCTACTTTCAGCAGTTGGAGGCGCTGGGGCTGCCGGAGTTGGAGCCGGTCCTGTACATGGAAGCTTCCCGCGGCTGCTGGTGGGGTCAGAAGTCGCGCTGCACGTTCTGCGGCCTGAACGGGCTGACTTTACAGTACCGCGGCAAGTCGGCGGAACGGGTGATCGACGAGATCTGCTACCTGTCGCAGCGCCATCGCATGGTGCGGTTCTGGACCAGCGACAATATTCTGGACTACCGGAGTTTCGCTGCGCTCTTGCCCAAGCTCGCCGAACTGCGCCAGGCCGGGGGCTATGATCTCAGCTTCTTTTTCGAGATCAAGGCGAACCTGACCAGGGAAAAGGTGCAGGCGATCAGGGACGCGGGCATCACCTGGGTGCAGCCCGGCATTGAAAGCTTCAGTGATCACATTCTTGACGGCATGCGCAAGGGCTGTACGGGGATTCAACAGATGCACGCCCTGAAGCTGCTGGCGGAACAGGGCATGGACGTGGACTGGAACCTGATCTACCGCCTGCCGGGCGAGCAGCCCGAGGACTATCTTGAAATGGCGGAGCTGATCCCCTTCATTCACCATCTGCCGCCGCCGGCACCCGGTGCCGTTGTGCCGATGGCCCTGCAGCGGTTCAGCCCATACCAGACAGACCCATCTACATACGGAATCACGAATGTCCGCCCGGCCGGCTTTTATCACGCGGTATTCCCTGATCCAAAGATTGATCTGGACCAGCTTGTGTACGTGTTTGACTACGACCACGCCTCCCACCGCAGTTCCGAACTGGCCGCAGCCCACCAGATCTTCTTCCAGGCTGTGCAGGAATGGCGGCAGGTCTATCGCCCCCGGACGCTGGTCTGTCGGCGTGGTCCTGACTTTGTTCGGATCATCGACCAGCGGCAGGCCGGTCTGGAGCGGATCATCACCCTGGCCGGCCTGCAGGCCCGGATTTATCTATTCTGCACCGACATCCGGACGGCCGAGGCCATCGCCCGTAAGTTCGGGCAGGTCGTCAGCCAGGCGGCATTGCAGGGCTTTCTGGACCAGATGGTGGCGCAGAAGCTGATGTACCGGTCGCGGGCCGGGCAATACCTGAGCCTGGCGCTCCAGGACGGCACCGGCCGCTCCCTGCAGGTACGGGATGCGGTGGCGGATACCCTCGCCCGGGGACAAGGGGTATGAAGGGGGGGAAGATGCCATGGACAAGAAAGTGCTGCTGGTGGTCATGCCCTGGTCGAACCCGACCCTGCCCAGCCTGGCCCTGGGTCTGCTGAAAAGCATTCTGGAGCGCGACGGCATCGGGTGTGACACCCTCCACGGCAACGTACTGGGGTACCGGTTGCTTGACCGCAATGGCAGCTACGACCTGCTTTCCACGGAAATGGCCAGTGAACTGATCTTCACACCGCTCTATTTCGGCACCGACCGCCGGGAAACGGCCGCCGGGCTGGCCTGTGCCCTGACCGACAGTGCCGTGGCTGCGGGTAAGACCCCGGCGTATTACCTGGAACTGATGGACCGGGCCGAGGCGTTCATCAATGCCCTGTTTGCGGCCACAGACTGGGAACAGTACGACATCATCGGGTTTTCCCTGACCTTTCAGGAAACCCTGGCCTCGCTCTGCCTGGCCAGGAAGATCAAGGAGCTTGACCCGCACAAGCGGATCATCTTCGGCGGCGCTGCCTGTGACGGTGAGATGGGTCTGGAAATGGTCCGGGCCTTCCCAGAGGTGGACTATGCCGTGGTGGGGGAGGCAGACGCCACGGTGACGGAGATTGTGCGGGCCATCCGCAGCCACCGGGATACCGGCGTGCCGGCCTATCCCATGCCCGGGCTTGTCTACCGGGACAGCGACGATCGGGTCGTTTATACCGGGCCGGTACCGGTCTTTGCCGCGCTGGACACCTTGCCGGCCCCGGACTTTGGCGATTACTTTGCGCAACTGGAGCAGTTCGGGGCAACCGAGATTCGCCCGCGCCTGTATCTGGAGACCTCCCGCGGCTGCTGGTATGGCGAGAAGCAGGCCTGTTCCTTTTGCGGGCTGGGGAGTTTCACCTTCCGCCGCAAATCTCCGCAGCGTGCCCTGCGGGAGATGGTGGAACTGAGCAGCCGCCATCGGATTCCGGACTTCTACATGAGTGACAATATCCTGGACTACCAGTACTTCGACACGTTTCTCCCCGAATTGGCCCGCCTACGCCACGGGCAGGGCATGGACTTCACCGTTTTTTATGAAGTGAAGTCGAACTTGAAGCGCCCTCAGGTACAGGCCCTGGCTGCCGCTGGGGTCCGCATGGTCCAAATTGGGATTGAGAGCTTCAATGACCATGTGCTCACCCTTATGAATAAGGGCACCACCACCATTCAGCAAATCCAGTCCCTGAAGTACCTCACTGAATATGAGATCACGGCGGTCTGGAACATCATTTACGCCAACCCGGGGGAGCAGCCGTCCGACTATCTGGAAATGGCGCGCATCATCCCCTTTATGCATCACCTGCCGGCGCCGCACCCCGGGCAGGCCGGGCCGATGGTGCTGCAGCGGTTCAGCCGCTATTGGACCGATCCGGGCAAGTATGGCATTCGCAACGTCCGGCCGCAGGCGGTTTACCGCCAGATCTATCCGACGGATGGGATCGACCACAGCCGGCTGGCCTGTTTCTTCGAGTACGACCTGCCACAACTGCAGGAGCCGCAACTGCTGCAGGCGCGACAGGTGCTTGATGCGGCGCTGGACGAGTGGCGGGAAGCCTATCGGCCGGATCTGCTCACCTACCGGCGGGGTCCGGGGTTCGTGCAGATCACCGACCGGCGCCCAGGCAGAAACGGTCACCGGGTGGTGACGTTGCGGGGATTGCAGGAGGAGATTTTTGCTTTCTGCGACGGGGTGCAGGCGGAAAAGCGAATCCTGGAGACGTTTGGCGACCGGGCATCCGCCGAGCAGCTTCAGGCGTTTTTGGGCGCGATGGTCGAGCAGCGGTTCATGTACCGGTCAGCCGGCGGGCAGTACCTGAGCCTGCCCCTGCACCGGCGGGGGTGAGCCATGGTCAGACTGCTGGATCACTTTTTGCTCCGGGTCGCCGGACTGCCCTTCGAAGCACTGGCGGTTCTGGCGTGTCCGCAGACGCTGGCTACCACCCGCCAACTGGAGAACCTGGAGCGTATCCTGGCCGGACAGAGTGCCGGGCTGTGCGACCGGCTTTATGGGGTGATCAGCGGTCAGACCAACCGGGAGGGGCGCCGGGCGCTCCTGGGCGTCAGGCGCGCTATCCATAATGGCCGGCGGCCGGAGGCGGCGGACTGGGAGCAGGCCCTGACCCTGATCACCGACGGGCCGTTGCGCCGTGACCTGCACGACTGGGAGGGCCTGGTGTGCGGCTACCACGCCCTGCTGGCGGCGGGGGAGGAACGGGTGCAGCAGGACCTGGCGCAGGTACGCCGGCGGCTGCGCCAGACCTGGCAGGACCCGGCCTTCCAGACCGGGCTGCTGATGTCGCAGCCGCTGCTGTACCGGCGGCTGGTCGCGTATCTGCAGGCGGAAGGGGAATTGCCGCGGCGGGAGCGGCAACTGGAAAAGGCAGCCCTGGCCTATTTTTACCGCATGGCCACCAAAACCAGCCCGTTCAGCACCTTCACCCTGACCGGGGTGGGGCAGATCGGCGCCGGGCCGGACGAGCCGGTCGCGGATGGGCCGATGGGCTGGCAGTCTGACTTTGCCCTGAACGCGGCGGTGGTGGAACGCCTGGCGCTGCGGCTGCGTGCGCAGCCGCACATTCAAATGGGCCTGCGGGTACGGGTGAATGACACCTTGCAGGCGGATGGGGACCAGATCCAGGCCCTGCAGACCCGACTCACCGATCCCGACGGTGTCCGGGTGATCAGTCTGCAGGAAACGCTGGTTTCGGTTCCCCGGACCGGGCTGCTACAGGCCATACTGGCGCTGGTGGCGGGGGAGCCGGACCTGACCCTCTGGGGACTGACCAGCCGCTTGCAGGCGCTGGCCGGTGACACGGCCAACGGGCCGCAGATTACGGCGTATGTCGAAAAGCTGCTCAACGCCGGCCTGTTGCAGCCGGTTCTGGATTACGAGGTTAACGATTCCCGGGCGCTGCTTTCCCTGGGGCAGGCTGCGGGCGGCGAACTGGCGGACCGGTGTGCCCGGGTGGTGGCACTGGTCGACGCCCTCGGGGCGCAAACGCCGAGTCAGCAGGAGCAGACCCTGGCGCAGGTAGGCGCAGAGGTGGCAGAACTGTTCGGGGGGGCTGGCGGCAAGCCGCCCGCCCTGGGCGAGCAGGGGCTGGTGCACCATGATTGCCTGCTTGACGGGGCGATCACCCTGCCGCAGACAGCCCTCGGCCAACTGCAGGAAGACCTGGCGCGTATCACCCGGCTGTTGCCGCTGTTTAATCCCAGCCGCCTGTTGCAAGAGGCTGTGCGTGCGTTTTTCCTGGAGCACTACGGCGCTGAGGGGCGCTGCGAGCACCTGCTGCCCTTTTACCGCCACTTCTATGCCGAGTGCTACAGCCAGATGGGTGAACAGTTCAACACCTGGGATCCGGTGCAGTACAGCCTGGCCGGCTCCGCCGCACCGGCGGTGCGGGCGGCGGCCGAGGTGCGCAGTGAGTTTATGCGTGAACTGCTGGCGCAGGTGTCAGCACCGGGGATACAGGCGGTGGCCATACCCGCCGACCGGCTGGACCGGTTCGGAGACTGGGCCGCCGGGCTCCGGTCCCGTGCGGCGCCGCTGAGTGCGGGCTACTTCGGCCAGTTACTCGATGGTGGACCGGCCGGGCCGGCCCTTGTCCTGAATCAGGCTGTGCCCGGATACGGGACCTATCTGGCCCGGTTTGGTGCGGAGCCGGACCAGGGCAGCGCCCGCGGCTGGCTGGTCTATTCGCTGCGGGAGGCACTGGCGCAACTGGTGCCCGGGGCTGAAGTGGCTGAACTGGTTGGGATCTTTGGCTTCAACGGGCAGATTCACCCGCGGCTGACTGCCCGTGGGCTGGTTTATCCGGGCGAGCCCTGCCGGGATGGCGTCTACCGCATCCCGTGGTCAGAACTGGCTGTTACCTTTGACCAGGGCATGGACTTGCCGGTCCTGGTCAGCAAGTCAACCGGCCGGCGCATTGTTCCGGTGCACGCCGGGCCGTTGTCGCCCCATTTGACCCCGGCATTCTTCCGGTTCCTGTCCAGCTTTGGCCCTGCCTTTGTGCCCGATTTTGCCCTGCTGGACATGTTCGAGCATCTCCGGGCCGGCGCAGAGCCGCAAGTTCGGCATTACGCGCGGCTGACGGCCGGGCAGGTGGTGTTGCTCCGGGAGACCTGGTGCATTCCGCCCGCGGCTGCGCTGCCGCCGGTACCGCACGAGGGTGATCTGGACTACTTCCGGCGGCTGCGCCACTGGGCCAGGGCGCTGGGGCTGCCGATGCGGGTCTTTGTGGTGCCGGTCCGGCTGGTGGATTACCTGCGCCAGAACCAGCGGGCCAATAACCTGCGCCGCCTGTACAAGCCTTTTTACGTTGACTTCGATGACTTTCTTTCCAGTCAGATCTTCCGCCGGTTCACCGAAGGGCTCCCAGGGGTGACGCTTACCGTTACCGAGATGCTCCCGCAGCCAGAGCAGCTTTACCTGAAGCGGACAGGCCGGGGTTATGTGGCCGAGGTGCTGTTTGAAGTCTACGAGGCCGGGGGGTGAGCAGGTTGTCTGGACTGATTTGGATCTCACTCCATGTTTTTTACCAGGGTGACCTGGATGCGCTCCTGGCACAGGGAATCGGCCCCCTCGTCGAGCCCATGGTAGCCGAAGGGGAGATTTCGGCCTATTTCTTCGTGCGCTATTGGAATGGCGGCCCCCATGTCCGGCTGCGGCTGCGGCCGGCGGGCCCGAGCCAGGCAGAGCGGGTCACGACCAGGGCGGTGGCCCACCTGCAGCAGTTCCTGGCGGCTAACCCCGGTAACCCGGCGGACGGTCAGCCGGCCTACGGACGGCAGGCCGAGTTCATGAACCGGTTCCGGGGCCGGCTGGCGGGCGACTGGGCTCCGGGTCAGGCCTACCTGGAGGAAGCAGAACCGCTGCAGCCGGTCGGTACCGTGCAGATCCGTCCCTACACCTTTGATGGTGAGCGCTACGGGGGACCACGCGCCCGCCCGGTCAGCGAGTCCCATTTCTGCCGGTCGTCCGAACTGGCGCTGGCGGTCCTGGCCCGCACCGCACCACATCCCGGTGTCCGCAGTGCCCTTGCCCTGCGGATGATGGCGGCGGCGCCCGCCGCCCTCGGGCTGACGGCGGCGGCGGCGGCGGAACTGTTCGGGCAGTATTTCGGTGTGGCCGATCATTTCGACCCGGCCGGGACGATCGGATTCGTCGAGCGCTGGGGATTTGTGCCCTTTGCGCAGCAGGAAGAGACCGTTTGCCAGGTTCTGACCGGGGCGGACACCGGCTCCTCCCGGCTGGCCCAGGTGTTGCTGCAAGCCTGGCAGGCCGACCTGCAGGAGTGCGCCGGGAAGTTGCGGCTGCTCTGGCAGCAACACCAGTTGACGAACGAACCGCCGGTGATTGTCTTGGAGTATCTGCACCTGCTCAACAACCGGCTGGGGATTT
>JAKFDK010000117.1:0-32391 GCA_036676195.1 Clostridia bacterium
AAGCGCAAAGGGCAGCATTCGCGCAGCGGGGGGCCGTAGCGACCCAGCACCTGAATCGCTGACATTCCGGGCAGCACGTACTTGGTGGAGACCAGAACGCCTAGCGAGCACCCGTTGTTGCGAACAGAGCCTTTCGTTTACCCCCCGGCTGAGAGACGCCCCGGCGGGACCAGGCGGGCGGCGGCCACGTCTACCAGCCCCCGGTCGGTGAGCCGCAGCTCAGGGATGACGGCGAGGCCGAGGAAACTCAGGGCCATGAACGGGGCCGGGATCTGCACCCCCAGTTGCCCGGCCGCCGCTTCCAGCCGGTCCAGGGCGGCCCGCACCTGCTCCAGCGGCTGGTCGGTGACCAGCCCGGCAATGGGCAGGGGCAATTCGGCCAGCACTCGGCCCCCGGCCACGGCCACGAAGCCGCCGCCGAGCTCAGCCAGTCGCCGGGCTGCCGCCAGCAGGTCGGCATCGTTGGTGCCGGCGGCCATCAGGTTGTGGTGGTCGTGCGCCACGGTCGAGGCAATGGCCCCGGCCCGCAGGCCCAGGCCGGTGACCAGCCCCACGCCCACACCACCCCGGCGCCCGTGCCGCTCCACGCAGACCAGTTTGGCCAGGTCCCGCTCCGGGTCGGCCACCACCTGGCCGGCCTCGGTCCGTGGCTGCACCCAGACCTGTTCGGTGAGGATCTGGCCGGGCACCAGGCGCAGGCAGCGGATTTCACCGGCCGGGGCGGCCAGGCGCAGGTCGGCCGGACCCAGCGGCGGCAGGCGCACGGTGCCGGTGACTGCCGGGGTGGGCGGGGGCGCTGCCGGCAGTTCCACGGCCAGCCGGCCGTCGGTCGCCACCGGGGCGCCGTTTTTGTACACGGTGGCAACGGTGAAGGCGGCCAGGTCATCCAGCACGGCCAGGTCGGCCACATAGCCGGGGGCCACCGCACCGCGGCGGGGCAGGCGGAAGTAGCGGGCCGTGTTACAGGTGGCACACTGGACAGCCAGCGCCGGATCCACGCCCAGGGCGATGGCCCGGCGCACCAGATCATCCACGCCGCCTGCGCTGAGCAGGTCGTGGGGGAAGCGGTCGTCGGTGACAAAGCCGATGCGCCCGGTGTGTCGGGGGGTAATGAGCGGGGCGAGGGCGGTCAGGTTGCGGGTGGCCGAGCCTTCGCGGATCATCAGGAAGCAGCCGGCCCGCAGTTTTTCCAGCCCCTCGGCGGTGCCGGTGCATTCGTGGTCAGAGCCGATGCCGGCGGCCAGGTAGGCATGCAGCGCCCGGCCCGAAAGGAGGGGGGCGTGGCCGTCGGGCACCTTGCCGTATCTCTCGGCCAGCAGGGCGCGGGCCAGGATCCGGTCGTCGCCGGCGATGACGCCGGGAAAGTTCATGATTTCGGCCACGCCCAGCACCCGGGGCTGATCCAGAAGGGCGGCCATCTCGGCCAGGCCCAGCTCGGCACCGGCTGTTTCCAGAGGGGTGGCGGGAACACAACTGGGCACCGTTACCCAAACATCCATGGGCAGCCCGGCGCTGGCTTGCAGGAGCCACTGAATGCCGGGCAGGCCGGCCACGTTGCCGATTTCGTGCGGGTCGCAGACCACGGCGGTGACGCCCCTGGGCAGCACGGCCCGGGCGTATTCCGCCGGGGTGACCAGGGCCGATTCCAGGTGCACATGCCCGTCGATCAGGCCCGGAACCAGCCAGCGACCCGACAGGTCCACCACCTGTTCGGCGCCGGCCGTGGCGAACGCTTCGCCCACCCCGGCGATCAGGCGGCCGGCCAGCAGCACATGGGTGCGCACGATCTCGCCGGTGCAGACGTTGACCACCTGCGCGTTCTGCAGCAGCACCGTGCCGGGCTGCCGGCCGGCCGCCACCGCCACGGCGAAACGGACCTCGGCGAGGCGGGCGGCCCCCTGGACCTGCTCTGGCTGCACGGGTCCTCACTCCCTTGATCGACAAAATGAATGGGTCACAAATAGGTGGATGAATCCCCGTTGCTAAAATATACATACAGATTGAGTGCAGGTGGCCGGAGGGGAAACGGCCATGCCGGCATTGTATGCCTCCGCCGGCCTGAAGATCGGGCCAGGCCGCCAGGCCGAGCGGGCGCAGGCGCGTTCGTGGATGAAATGGATGGCCGTGACGCCATGGTGGAAGGAGGTGGCCCATGACCGCTCTTTGTTTTACCCTGAATGGTCAGCCGGTGGATCTGACCGGGGTAGACCCCCACATGACGCTGTTGCAGTACCTGCGGAGCACCGGCCTGACCGGCGCCAAGGAGGGCTGCGCCGAGGGGGAGTGCGGTGCCTGCGCTGTGGTGCTGCTGGCGCCGTGCGACCCGCCCCGCTATACGGCGGTGAACAGTTGCCTGCTGCTGCTGCCCATGCTGGCGGGGCGGGAGGTGTACACGGTGGAGGCACTGGCCCGCAGCCAGCATCTGCACCCGGTACAGTCGGCGCTGGTGCAGGCGGGTGGGTCGCAGTGCGGCTACTGTACCCCTGGCTTTGTCATGAGCCTGTTTGCCGAATACTACCGCCCCGGCCGGACGGACTGGGACCCGGAGGCGCTCTCCGGGAACCTGTGCCGCTGCACAGGCTACCGCGCCATTCAGGAAGCGGCCGGTGCTCTGGGCACGCCGGCGGCGGCAGATCCGTTTCTGCCCCGGCGGGCGGCGGTGCCCTTGCGGCCGGTGCCCTTGCCGCCGGTGCCCTTGCCGCCGGTAGCCTTGCCGTCGGTGGCCTGTGAGGGTGGGAACACCTGGTTTTTCCGCCCCCGGGACCTGGCGGCGGTATCGGCGCTGCTGCAGACCCATCCCGACGCCGCCCTGGTGGCCGGAGGCACGGACCTGGCGGTGGAGATCAACCAGCGCGCCCGCCGCTGGCCGGTGCTCATTAGCCTGGAGGGGATCGAGGAACTCCGGACCCTGACCTGGACTGCTGATGCAGTGGAGATGGGCAGCGGGCTGACCCTGAGCGAACTGGAGGAAGAGTTGGCTGGCCGGGTGCCGCTGCTGACGGCGCTGTTCCCGCTGTTTGCCTCCCGCCCGGTGCGCAACCGGGCCACCCTGGGCGGCAGCCTGGCTACGGCTTCGCCGGTGGGCGACGCCGCTCCGGCGCTGCTGGCGCTGGGGGCCGAGGTGCGCCTGGCGGGCGGCAACGGCCGGCGGCTGCTGCCCCTGGCGGAGTTTTTTACCGGCTACCGCCGCACTGCCCTGCAGCCGGGCGAGGTGCTGGCGGCCGTGCGGATTCCCCTGCCGCTGCCGCAGTGCAGCCGGTTTTACAAGGTGGCCAGGCGCCGGCGCGACGATATTAGCACCGTTTCGGCGGCCTTTGCCCTCGACCGGGACGACCGGGGCCGGGTCAGCCGTGTGCGCCTGGCCTACGGCGGCGTGGCGGCTACACCGGCTCGGGCTGAAGCGGCCGAGGCGGCGCTGCTCGGGCAGGTATGGGACGCCGCCGCCCTGCAGGAGGTTGGGCCGGTGCTGGCGGAGGGGTTTCAGCCCATCAGCGACCACCGCGGCAGCGCCGCCTACCGGCAGAAGCTGGTGCTACGGCTGCTGGAAAAGTTCTATTATGAGACCCGGGGGGAGAGCACATGCGTGTAGCCGTTGGCCGGCCGCTGCGCTATGAGAGTGCCCGGGAGCACGTGACCGGCCAGGCCCTGTACACCGATGACCTGGTGGGACGCCTGCCCGGGGTGTTGCACGCCTGGCCGGTGCAGGCGCCCCACGCCCATGCCCGGGTGCAGGCGGTGCAGACTGGCGCCGCCCTGGCGCTGCCCGGGGTGGTGGCGGTGCTGACTGCCGCCGATGTGCCGGGGGAAAACGACGTGGGCGCGCTTCGTCGCGACGAGCCGCTGTTGCCCACCGAGGTGATGTTCCACGGGCAGGCGGTGGCCTTTGTGCTGGCCGAAACCGAAGCCGCCGCCCGGGCCGGGGCGGCGCAGGTGACGGTGGCGTATGAGCCGCTGCCTGCCATTCACTCCCTGGACGCCGCCATTGCGGCCGGCAGTTTTCACGTGGGGCCGCTGCGGCTTGGCCGCGGGGAGCCGGACGCCGCCCTGGCGGCGGCGCCGCACCGCCTGACCGGTGAACTGGTCACCGGCGCCCAGGAGCACTTTTACCTGGAAACCCAGACGGCCCTGGCCTATGTGGACGAGGCCGGCAGCGTGCTGGTGCATGCCTCAACCCAGCACCCGGCCGAGACCCAGGAGGCTTGCGCCCGGGTGCTGGGCCTGCCCAAAAACCGGGTGGTGGTGCAGTGCCTGCGGATGGGCGGGGCCTTTGGCGGCAAGGAGGCCCAGGCCAACGCCTGGGCGGCGGTGGCGGCCCTGGGCGCCTGGAAGACCGGGCGTCCGGTGCGGGTGCGCCTGGGCCGCACCCAGGATATGGTGCTGACCGGCAAACGCCACCCCTTTCTGGGCCGGTTCGAGGTGGGGTTTGACGGCAGCGGCAGGCTGCTGGCCCTGAAGCTGGATCTGTACAGCGACGGCGGCTGGAGCCTGGACCTTTCCGAAGCGGTGCTGCAGCGGGCCATGCTGCACAGCGACAACGCCTACCTGGTACCGCACGTGCAGGTACTGGGCTGGGTGGCTAAAACCCACCGCCAGTCCCACACCGCCTTCCGCGGCTTTGGCGGGCCGCAGGGGATGGCCATGGCTGAGGAGATTATCGACCGGGTGGCCCGCACCCTGGGTCTGCCCCCGGAGGAAGTGCGGGAGCGCAATTTTTACCGGGAAGGCGACACTACCCCGTACGGGCAGGCGGTGAGGGATGCCGGCCGCCTGCACAGCATCTGGACCGACCTGCGCCGTAGCAGCCGCTATGCGCAGCGCCGAGCCGAACTGGCGCGCACCAACAGCGTTAATCCGCACTGTAAGCGGGGGCTGGCCATTACGCCGGTGAAGTTCGGCATTTCCTTTACCAGCAGTGCGCTGAACCAGGCCGGGGCGCTGGTGCTGATTTACCGCGACGGTACGGTGCAGGTGAACCACGGCGGCACGGAAATGGGCCAGGGCCTGCACACCAAGATGCTGCAGGTGGCGGCCGATGCCCTGGGGGTGCCGGTGGACTGGGTGCGGGTCATGCCCACCCGCACCGACAAGGTGCCGAACACGTCGGCCACGGCGGCTTCGTGCGGCGCTGACCTGAACGGGGCGGCGGTCCGGGCTGCCTGCGAGACGCTGAAGGCCCGGCTGGCCGGAGTGGCGGCCCGGCATTTTGGGGGCGGGGTGACCCCGGCTGACCTGCACTTCACCGCCGGCACAATCACGGGGCCGGGTGGCGCCGCGCCGGTTCTGGACTTCCGGGCAGTGGTGCAGGAGGCGTACCAGGCGCAGGTAGCGCTGTTTGCCACCGGCTATTACCGCACGCCGGACCTGGACTTCAACCGGGAGACGGGCCAGGGCCGGGTGTTCCATTACTTTGTGTACGGCGCTGCGGTCAGCGAGGTGGAGGTGGATGCTTTCACCGGCGAGTACCGGCTGCTGCGGGTTGACATACTGCAGGATGCGGGCGACTCGCTGAATCCCCTGGTGGACCGGGGCCAGATTGAGGGCGGCTTTGTGCAGGGCCTGGGCTGGCTCACGCTGGAGGAACTCGTGTGGGACGGCCAGGGCTGCCTGACCACCCGCGGGGCGGCCACGTATAAGATCCCCGGCCTGGCCGAGGTACCGGCTGACTTTCACGTGGCGCTGTTGCCCGGGGTCGCCGAGCCGGGGGCGATTTACGGCAGCAAGGCGGTGGGTGAGCCGCCGTTCATGCTGGCCCTGTCTGTCCGGGAGGCGCTGCGGGATGCGGTGGCGGCCTTCGGCCCGAGCCCCGGCTCTGGCTCCGGCTCCGGCGGGCCGGTGGAACTGGCGGTGCCGGCTACACCGGAGGCGGTGTTCTGGGCGCTGGAACGGGTGCGGGGGGAGGCATGACCACCGAAGGTACGTCTGTGCCGGGCAGTGGGGAACGTAGCAAGGGACGTTGACGGCAGGGGCCGCCCGGCGGTACGGTGTATCCGGGAGGGGCAAAACGCATGGCCAATGGCAGTCGCATGGTTTACAGCACAGATCCCGGCGAAAATCAACGCTGCCCACACTGCGGCGAACTGGTGGCCGCCTGTACCTGTACAGCCGCACCGGCAGTGCCGAAAAAACCGGTGGTCAAGCTACGGCTGGAAAAGGGCGGGCGGGGCGGCAAGGAGGTTACCGTTCTGTACGACCTGCCCGCCAACCCGGCCTTTCTGAAGGATCTGGCAAGCAAGCTCAAGCGCGCCCTGGGGACCGGCGGCACGGCCAAGACCGATTCGGTGGAACTGCAGGGCGACTACCGGGAACGGCTGCGCCAGTTGCTGCCGACCCTGGGCTTCAAGGTGAAAGGCTGAAATCTATTTTTGCAGGGGTGGCTCTCATGGTCGAACATATCGTTTGTTTTCATTTGAAGCCCGGGGCGACGCCGGAGCAGGAAGAACAGCTCATTGCCATGCTGAGGGGCCTGAAGGAGAAGGTCTCCGGCGTGTTGGACCTTTCGGCTGGCCGGACCTTTGTGCCCGAGCGGGGGCAGGGCTACACGGTGGGGCTGGTGGTGCGCTTTGCCGACCGGGCCGGCCTCGCCGGTTACGGCCCGCATCCCGAACACGTGCCGGTGAAGGCATACGCGGAGCAAATCTGCGACAGCATTCTGGCCATTGATTACGAGTTTTAGTACTCGATGCCACAGGTTCCTTCCCGCTAACCTTCCTTGTACGCCAAGCAGTGGGGTGTGACGCGGGGATGGCGTGACAAGCGCCGGATCGCCCGTGGGCCGTAAAGAGAGCCGGGCAAAGCTGGGCTGACGGCAGGGGGGGTATCCCGGACTGGCGCGGCAAAAAGGCGGGCTGAACCCCGCCCCGGAGGGCCAAACGTCAATTTTTGCATATCATCCCTCGGCTATACCCATGCAAAAGTTGACGGTCCGGCCAGCGCCTGCAACACCTTGTCGACGAAGGAGTGCTGGTACGTAATCTGTTTAACCTTGAGACTGGCCTCCAGGGCCTTGCGCAGGCCCAGAGCTACCCTGCTGGCCGCATTGCCGGCGGTGCCGGGGGGGGGAGTCAGGCGGGTTTTTCAGGGCGGCGCCGGGAGTATTCCGCCGGTTACGGGCACACCTTATGCTCAATGCGTGGGACAGGAAGAGCGGAGGGTGCCCGTGAAGGCCATTACATACCAGGGTGTCAAGGACGTGCGGGTGCAGGAAGTGGACGATCCAAAAATCGAAAAGCCGGACGACGTGATCATTCGGGTTACATCCACTGCCATTTGCGGCTCCGACCTGCATCTGATCCATGAGCTGGTGCCCAACATGCCACTGGGTTTCATCCTTGGCCACGAAACCATGGGTGTGGTGGAAGAAGTGGGGCCAGAGGTGGTGCGTGTCCGTAAGGGCGACCGGGTGATCGTGCCCTTTCCGGTGGCCTGCGGCTGCTGCTGGTATTGCCGATGACCTCTGGAGCCAGTGCAGCCACTCGAACCCCCACGGGGATGTGGGGGGCTTTTTTTGGCTACAGCGAAACCTTCGGCGGCTATGCCGGCGGTCAGGCGGAGTACCTGCGCGTGCCCTACGCCAATGTGGGTGCCTTTAAATTTTGCCCACCGCCTGCTGGGGGATCGACCAGGCCGGGGTGCAGCCGGGTGACACCGTGGTGGTGCTGGGCTGCGGCCCTGTTGGCCTGCTGGCCCAGAAGATGGCCTGGCTCAAGGGCGCCAAGCGGGTGGTGGCGGTGGACTACATTGATTACCGCCTGGAGCATGCCCGCCGCTATAACCAGGTAGAAATCATGGTTCTGGCTCTTGCCGCCATGCCGACAGTGCAGCCAAGATGGCTCCAATGGGTGATAGAAACCACATCGCTCAGCCGCTAGACTATTTACACTGAAGACCTGTTCGGTAACCAGAATGAACTGAGAGGTTGAGAGTTGATGCGGATGGCGCGAATCATGTCCCTGTTACTGGCAGCGGGGTTCACCCTGGTGATGGCCGCTGTGGCCAGTGCCCACGCGGTGGTTTTCCCCAAGCAGGCCACTGCCAACAGCTACGAAAAGTTCGCCCTGCGGGTGCCGGCGGAAAAGGATGTACCTACCGTCAAGGTCAGGGTTGAGATTCCGGAAGGGTTCGCCATTTCCCGGGTGCAACCTTTGCCGGGCTGGAAGTATGAGTTTGAACGGGCCGCCGACGGTACTGTAAAGGCTATCGTCTGGTCGGGCGGGGAAATTGGCGCGACGGAGTTCCAGGAGTTTGTTTTCCAGGGCAAGACGCCGAAGGATCCCGGCAAGTTTGCCTTCCGGGCATGGCAGACCTACAAGAACGGTGAAGTTGCCGAGTGGACAGGCCCGTCCGATGCCAAGACGCCGGCTTCGGTGGTCGAGATTGTGCCGGGCGCTGCCCAGACCGATGCCCACGGAGCGCAGCAGCCGGCCGCCCCGGCCCCGGCCACGCCGGCCCCGGCCACACCGGCTCCGGCCACACCGGCCCCGGCGGCGGCTGAGTCTGCCCAACCGGCGGGGGGCGGCTTTACCCCTGTCGCTGCTTACGGAGGCCTGGCCCTGGGCGCACTGGCATTGGTGCTGACCCTGCGGCGGCGTTAGGCCATGGCCAGGTCAGTTGCACGACGGTTGTCAGCCCTGCTCGGGCTGGCAGCCGTCTGGTTCGTTCTTTCGGGCGCACCCGTGTTGGCTCATGCCGTGCTCCTGCGGGCAGAGCCGGCCGGCGGAACGGCATTGCCCCAGGCGCCGGCCGAAGTGCACCTGCGGTTCAACGAGCCGGTGGAGGCGGCCTTTACCCCGGTGGCGGTTTATAACCGGCAAGGGGTCCGGGTGGACCGGGGCAATGCCCGGATCGACCCGACCGATCACCGGTATCTGACCGTTGGCCTGCCGGAGTTGCCCGCCGGGTTCTATACCGTGACCTATCGCGTCACCTCTGCGGACGGTCACCCGGTGCAGGGGGCGTACGGGTTCACCGTTGGCGCCGCACAGCCGGCGGCCGCACCGTTGCCGCTGCCGGCGGCCGGCCCGCAGTTGCTGCCGCCGGTGGGCACGGTGCACGGCGCCGCCCAGGCGGCCGCTGTGGGTCTGGCCGGTCTGGCGGCGTTTGCGGCGCTGGTCTGGCGGCCGGTCAGCCAGGCCGCTGCTGCCGGCGGGGAGGCGCTGCCCCGCTTCGCCCGCTTTGCCGGTGTCCTCATGGCGTTGCTGGCCGGCTTTGGTCTGGCCGATCTGGCTCTGTACGCCGTGCGTGCCTCCGGTGAGCCGTTTAGCCTCGCCCTGTTGGAGCAGGCCCTCTGGCGCACCCGGGTCGGCCGCCTCTGGCTGGTTCGGCTGGGGTGCGGCCTGCTGACGGCGGCGGCCATGGCCCGGGCGGCCCACCGCCGGCATCCCGGCTCCTGGTGGGGAGCCGCCGGCCTGGGCGGCAGCCTGCTGTTTACCCTGAGCCTGCAGAGCCATGTGGCTGCCGCCGGTAACTGGCCGGCTGTGGCGGCGGACTGGGTGCACCTGCTGGCGGCAGCCGTCTGGACCGGCGGTCTGCTGGGGTTCGTCCTCGCCCTCAGCGGCCCCGGGGCGGCGGCCGGAGGGCGGGCTGAACTGATTCGGATGGCAGTGGCCCGGTTTTCGCCGCTGGCCATCGCCGCCGTGCCGGTGCTGGCAGCCACCGGCCTGTACGCCACCTGGCTCCATGTGCCCGACATGGCGGGGCTGACCGGCACCGCGTACGGCCGGGCTCTGCTGGTCAAGCTGGGCTTGCTGGTGCCCCTGCTCGCCGTGGGTGGAGTAAACCTGATCCGGCGCGGGCAGGGACCCTTCCGCCGCCTGGTGACCGGGGAACTGCTCCTGGCGGCGGGGGTGCTGGTGGCGGCGGGGTTCCTGACCAGCCTGCCCCCGGCCCGGGCTGACCGGCTGGCGCCCCGGGGGCCGTTCATGGCCACGCAGACGGCCGACGGGCTGCAGATCAGCCTGCAAGTGGAGCCATACCAGGTGGGCTACAACGCAGCGGTGATCACCGTGCAAACCGCCGGCGGGGCGCCGGTGACGGGGGCCAGTGTGGGCTTGCGGGTGAACATGCTGGAGCACGATATGGGCCTGCAGAACCCTGATGCCACCGAGGTAGGCGAGGGCCGCTACCGGGTGGGGGAGGTCGTCCTGGGCATGAACGGGACCTGGCACGTGCAGGTGGTCGTGCTGACCCGACAGGGACAGGAAGTGCGCATCCCCTTCACCCTGGAACTGAAGGACCCCACTCAGATGTAAGGTCGTTTCAGCACTGCACAGAAGCAGCCCCCGAGCCGTTCAGGCACGGGGGCTACTTGTTGACAGGCCCCAGAAGTTCACCATCTAGCCTGGGGTTATGTGCTTTAGGCGATATTCCAATTAGTTAGTGTTGAGTTTTTATTGTAGTTTGCTTGACAGACATCAAGAATAGAGGTCCGTATACTAGCCATACCCGGTGTGGGTAGTGTCTACACCCGTTTCGGCGCATCTGGCCGGGGCCTGGCCTACATCCGGACCCGGGGATCACGGGGCAACACGGCACTGGTGCTGACCTCGGCGATTACAGCCTTCTTCCTGGTGGCCTTTTCCACCATGGCCGGGGTCTTACGCATTGACCCGGTGCTGCTGGAGGCCGGGCGCAATTACGGCGCAGCGGCTGGCGGTTGTTTGTCAAGGTGCTGCTGCCGGGAGCCCTCCCGTTCATCTTCTCCGGCCTGCGGCTGGCGCTGGGGTTACTTGCTGGACCTTTCCCTGAAGCATGCCAACCTGAGCATAAAGGATGTGCAGATGGCCACCATGGGCTTCCCGGACATGGTCAAGGCCCTGGAGACCGGCGCCATTGCCGGCGGCATCCTCAGCCAGCCGTTTGCCGCCCAGGCGGACATGAAAAAGGTGGCCTTCTCCCCGCTGCGGGATGTGAAGTCGCCCCATATTCCCGTCACCGTGATCTTTTATAACACCGACTGGGCCACCAAGAATCCGGAGCTGGCCACCGCCGTCATGGCCGGTTACATTCAGGCGATCCGGGACATCAACAAGCTGGGCAAGCACGAGGGTGAATACCTGCAGGGACGGAGACAACGAATTTCGTTGGCTAAATACAAGATAAATCCTTCTATAATGGAATAGGCGGTGCGGGTATGCGGCAGGGAGATTCCCTAATCCTTGACGCTGTCTTAACCGGAACTTAACCCAGTTCATGCATGTTAAAAGGTAAGCAGACTGCGGATCGATGAGGTGATGCCTGTGCACCATGATAAGGTCCTGGTCGTGGACGATGAGGAGCCGATCGTAGAGTTGATTGAATATAACTTGCGGCAGTCAGGGCTGGAAACCCTGGCGGCAGGCGACGGGGAGACCGCGGTCCGGCTGGCCCAGACCGCCCAACCTGACCTGGTGGTGTTGGACCTGATGCTGCCCGATTTCGATGGCTTTGAGGTATGCCGCCGCATCCGGCGTTTTTCGGATGTGCCGATTCTGTTTTTGACCGCCCGCGACGACGACATGGCCCGGATTGTCGGGCTGGAAATCGGGGCCGATGACTACCTGACCAAACCGTTTAACCCGCAGGTGCTGGTGGCCCGGGTCCGGGCAGCCCTGCGCCGGGCCGCCGGACAGCGGCCGGAACCGACGCCGCCGGCGGCTTCGACGGGCGCCGTGATCCGCATCGGCGATCTCACAGTGGACGAGGGGCGCCACGAGGCTTGCGTAGGCGGGCGGGCCGTGCAACTGACCCCCCGGGAATTTGATCTGTTACTGTGTCTGGCCCGCAACGCCGGTCTGGTGTTGAGTCGGCAGACCCTGCTTGACCGCATCTGGGGTGAGGACTACTACGGCGACCCGCGCACGGTGGACGTGCATATTAAACACCTGCGGGACAAGCTGGGGCCGGCGCCCGGCGGCAATCCCTATGTGCGCACGGTACGGGGCGTTGGCTATAAGGTGCAGGCATGATGCCCTGGCGGTTAAGCACGATCCGCGGCCGCCTGGCCCTGGCCCAACTGGTGACCGGTGCCGTGGCCATCGGCGTGGCCGCCCTCGCCCTGGGGTGGCTGCTGGTGGACCGGTCGCTCACGAACACTGCCCGCAGCCTGATCAGTGAGGCTGCCCTGGTCCGCCGGCTGGTGGCGGTGAGCGGACCGCAGGCGGGGGCCGGGCAGGCGACGGTCGATTTGGGAGTACGGGTCACGGTGGTGGCGCCCGACGGCACCGTACTGGCCGAAACCCACGCCGAGGCGGCGGCCATGGAACAGCATGGCGACCGTCCGGAACTGGAGCCGGTCTTGCGGGGTGGGGCCGCCAGCGGGACGGCAAGGCGCCGCAGCGGTACCCTGGGCGCTTCCATGCTATACGTGGCGGTACCGCTCGATGACGGGGGTGCGGTGCGACTGGCGCTGCCGCTGGCCCAGGTCTACAGCGACATCGCCCTGCAGGTGGGCCTGATCGTGTGGGTCCTGTTGCTGGCCGGAGCCGTGGCGGCCTATGCCGGGGTGCGCATAGCCGACAGCATCTCTGTCCCGGTGGAGCGCATGACCACCGCGGCCCTGGAAATGGCCAAGGGTGAACTGGAGGTGCGGGTGGGGCGGGCCGGGCCGGTAGAAATGGAACAACTGGCGTTTGCCCTGAACCTGCTGGCCGAGAACCTGCAAGCCCGCCTGGGCGAGCTCGAGGTGGGCCGCGAACGGCTGGACGCGATGGTCAAGCATATGGAAAGCGGCGTGCTGCTGGTGGACGGCCGCGGGAAAATTCGCGTGCTGAACCCGGCTACCGGGCGTTTGCTCGGGCTGGGGGGCCGCGACCTGGGTTCTTCCTATGACCGGTGCCTGCCGGCCCCGGCCCTGATCGAGGCCACCCGGGCGGCCCTGAGCGGTGTGGGGGCAGCCCGCCTGCAGGTGGAACTGGGTCAGCCCCGGCCCCTGATTGTGGAGGCCGATGTGGTGCCGGTACATGCCCGCACTCCTGACGGTGGGGGTGCCGTACTTGTGCTGCACGACGTGACCGCCGTGCGCCGGGTGGAGGCCATGCGCCGGGACTTTGTCGCCAACGTCTCCCACGAACTGAAGACTCCGCTGACTTCCATCCAGGGGTTTGCCGAGACCCTGCTCACCGGTGCCCTGGAGCAGCCGGAAACGGCCCGGCGCTTTGTCGGCATCATCTCCAGCGAAGCCGAGCGGATGGCGGCCCTGGTGCGCGACCTGCTTACCCTCGCCCACCTGGAGGGAGACCCGCAGGCGGTCCGCCCGCAGGTCACCGACCTGCTGCCTGTGCTGCGCCAGGCCCTGGACCGGCTGGCGCCGGCCGCCGCCGCCGCCGGGGTGACTCTGGTGCCGCCGGCGGCGGACGTGCCGACCCCGGTTCTGGCCGACCCGGAGCAACTGGAGCATGTGGTACTGAACCTGCTCGACAATGCCGTCAAGTACAATGTGCCCGGCGGGCAGGTGGAAGTGACGGTGGGAGCGGCAGCGGACCAAGTACAGGTCACGGTGGCGGATACAGGCCAGGGGATGCCGCCCGACGCCCTGTCCCGGATCTTCGAACGGTTTTACCGGGTAGACAAGGGCCGCAGCCGGAAGGCCGGCGGCACCGGCCTGGGGCTGGCCATTGTCAAGCATATCGTGGAGGCCCATGGCGGGCAGGTCTGGGCGGAGAGCGAACCCGGTCAGGGTACGCGCATGCACTTTACCCTCCCGGCGGCCCAGCCGGCCGGCTCAGTCAAGCCAGTCAAATCTTAACCCCATGCCTCCCTGTCCCTTAACTTGCGCCCATTAGAATGGAGCCAGTTCAAGGGATGGGAGGACGATCAGCGGATGTCCTACAAAATGGTGGTTTTGGACCTGGACGGTACGGTGGTCAACCGCCGCGGGCAGATCAGCCCGCGCACCCGGGCAGCGGTGCGGGCAGCCCGGGATGCCGGCTTGCTGGTGATGGTGGCCACCGGGCGCCGGCTGCGCTCCGCCCTGCCGTACATTCATGAACTGGGGTTAGACGGGCCGGCGATCTTCTGCAATGGCGCCCTGGCCGTGGACCTGTCCACCTGGCGTACCCTGGCCTGCGCCACCCTGGGTGCCGCCGGCACGGCCGCCGCCGCCAACTGGCTGCGGGCTGGACTGGCCCCCCTGGCCTGCCGCCATGTCCTCAGGGGGCCTGACCTGTTGTACCAGACCCCACCCCAGGTGACCCCTGACTGGCTGCTGGCCGATGAGTGCGCCGGCCACCTCGGCTACACCGCTGATCTGGCTATAGAGGCCGCCGGCGCGGTCAAGCTGATGGCCATCGCCCACGGCCCCATTGTCCGGGCCCTGGCCACCGCCGACCGCCTGCCGGGGTCGTACATGACGACCGTGGGCGAGGATGGTTCCGCCCTGGTGGAACTGTGGCGGGAGGATGTATCCAAGGGCGCCACCGTCCAGGTGTTGGCCCGGCGGGCGGGGATTCAGAGCGCGGAGATCCTGGCTTTCGGTGACAACGATAACGACGTCGAACTGCTGGCCTACGCCGGTCTGGGCGTGGCCATGGGCAATGCCACCCCGGCAGCCCGCGCTGCCGCCAGTACTGTCTGTGCCACCTGCGAGGAAGACGGAGTGGCCGGAATTCTGGAGTTCCTGGTCCGGTCGCAGCGGGCGGCCGTTTAACCCCCGGCCGGCGTGTACCACCCGCGTCGAACCGCTTGATCGTTGGTTTGCCGTGACTTTCGGGCCGAATGTTGATGCTGGCGGCAGGGTTCGCCGAGTAACTAAACGAATACGTTAATAAAGTTATTTTCCACGCTTTGTGGCAGCAGTCCCCTATGAAAAAGGGGCGGGCAAGGGGGATTTCTATGGCACTCCCACAGTTAATTGAAAGGCTGCGACAGGCCGTTGCCGAAGAACATGCCGCCATCGTTCAGTATTTGCACCACGCTTACGCCCTGGAAGCGACCCCGTACGGAACCAAGCTCGAAGGGCTGGCCCGGGAAGAGATGTTTCACTTCAAGTGGCTGAACGAGGCGTTGGTCCGACTCGGCCATGAACCGTATCTGGGGCGCGGCCCCGTGGATAAAGACCGGACCGCAACGGCGGCGGCCCTGCTGACCATAGATGCCGCCGACGAGGAGCGGGCGGCTGCATCTTACCAGGAACTGGCCGACAGTGCCGTCGAGTATCCGTGGCTACAGACTCTGCTGCGGCGCCTGGCCCAGGATGAGAGCCGGCACCACCAGAAGTTGGCCGCCATGATCGCCGCCCTCGGCGATCAGCCCCTGGACCTGGTGGAGTGCGGCTCGCCGGCGTTGGGCGGTTGCCCGCACCAGGGCGACGTAGCCATGCTGAACCGGGATGTGCAGGCCGAATACGACACGATTTTGGAGTTTTTGGACCGCATTTTCCGCACCGGTGATGCACGGGCCCAGAACCTGTTCATGGACCAGGCAGTGGACTCCATGCGTCACCTGGGCTGGCTCTCGGAGCTGGTGGCCGAAATGGGCGGGGACCCGGCCATTGACGTGCTCAACTGCGACCCCCGCTCCGGTGATACCCTGGTGGAGTGGCTGGCGGCCCAGTCAGCCGGCGAAGACACCATTCACGCCATGTATGCCGAGCATATCCGCCAGTTGGAAAACCCGGAGGCCCGGGCATTGCTTGAGCGGGTCCTGGCCCAGGAAGTGGGCCACTGCGAGCACCTGAAGGACTTGATGGAACAACTCCGCCAGCGGGGCGTGGCCACCAGGCCAGGCGCCGGGGCGTTTACCGTGGGCAGTCTGATCCGGAAGCAGTAACAGGGAGTGAGTAGCCATGTCCGTACTTCTAAAACGTGAAGGTTCGCCGTTGACCGAGGCCCAGTGGCGCCAGATTGATGATGCCATGATTACCACCGCCCGCCGGGCGCTGGTGGGCCGCCAGTTCATCCCCCTGTCCGGCCCCTACGGGCTGGGCACCCAGGTACTGCCCCATGACACGGTTCCCAGTGCCGCCACGGTTAACCAGGTGGAAGGCGAGCCTTTCCGGGTTACGTCCCGCGTCTATCGCGAGGTCCCGGTGATCGCCCGGGATTTCGAGATCGACGCCCGTGACCTGGAGACCGCCGCCCAGTACAGCATGCCCATCGATCCCGGGGCCGCTGCCGCCGCCAGCCTGAGCTGCGCCCTGGCGGAGGATCAGATGATCTTCCACGGCCTGCCCGACAAGGGGCTGCCGGGCCTGCTCACCGCCGAGGGCCGCCAGCAGATGGAACTGTCGGCCTGGGATAAGCCGGGCACCGCCTTTGCCGATGTCATGAAGGGCATTGAAGCGCTGAAGGCCGCCGGCCACGTCGGGCCGTACGCCCTGGTGGTAGGGCCGGGACGCTGGGCGCCCATGCACCGGGTGCTGGAGAATTCCGGCATCCTCGAGATTGAGCAGATCCGCAAGGTGGTGACCGACGGCGTCTTCCAGTCGCCGGTGCTGGCCTCCGGTCAGGCCGTGCTGGTGGCCACGGGCGTGCATAATATGGATCTGGCGGTGGCGCAGGACCTTGTGGCCCTGTACCTGGAGACCAGCCGGCTGGTCCATAGCTTCCGGGTCATGGCCAGCCTGGCCCTGCGCATCAAGAACCCGGGCGCCATTCTGGTATTGGGCTAAAGTCGCATCCATTGCCAGGGGCTCCCCTGACCGGGGGGCCCTTTTGCGCGTCCATCCCATCAAAAATTAATCCGAGCGAGAGCGATTCTTAGACTCATTCAACAGCCTGTCCCTTCTGGGGCTCCGGCTGGCACGCCGGGCGGTCTTAAGCCGCGCCAACTACGGGTTGGCCTGGGTTTTTCGCCGCTAGCAGGGTGCCGATAACCGATCTCAAGTGCTGCGTAAGGACAAATTTGACGCATCTGACCAGGCGGGATACGGTGGTATGGGGAGCTTTCCTACGCCCCCGATGCGTTGAACCCGGGAGGTGACTTGCTTGAGCAGTATCACTGCACCTACACCGCTGCACGACCCTCGCCCCCGGGCCTGGTCAGGCCTCTGGCACCTCCATAGCGCAGCCCTGCTCACTGCCGCCTGTGCGGTACTGGTGCTGGGCGGTGTTTGGACCGCCGCTTCCCCGGTTCCATTCCTGAGCACGGCCCTTTATGTGGCCGGATTCCTTGCCGGCGGCCTGCGGCCGGCGCACAAAGCGCTGCGGCTGCTGGTTACCGAGCGGGAACTGGATGTGGATCTGCTGATGGTATTGGCAGCGACAGGCGCTGCCGCCATTGGCTACTGGTGGGACGGCGGCGTGCTCATCTTTATTTTCAGTCTGGCCAACACCCTGGAAACATACGCCATGGCCCGGACGCAGCGGGAAATCAGCGCCCTGCTTACGCTGCGCCCGACTGTGGCCACCCGCATCCGCCCCGACGGGGAAATGGAGCGGGTCCCGGCCGCCAGTCTGCAGGTCGGCGACGAGATTATGGTCCGCCCCGGCGAGCGCATGGCCGCCGACGGCGAGGTGCTCCAGGGCGAGTCGGCCGTCGACCAGGCTGCCATCACCGGCGAGTCGGTGCCGGTGGATAAGGGCCCGGGTGCACCGGTGTTTGCCGGCACCATTAACGGGCACGGCGCCCTGCTGGTGCGTGTGCGGCGGGCCCCGGACGATACGGTGATCTCCCGCATCATCCGCATGGTGGCCGAGGCCCGGGAGGAAAAGCCGCCCCTCCAGCGCACGATTGAGAAGTTTGAGCGCATCTACTCCCGCCTGATCCTGGCCGCTGCCACCCTGATGGCCCTGGTGCCGCCGCTGCTGCTGGGCTGGGAGTGGTCCCAGGCCTGGTACGCCGCCATGGTTTTGCTGGTGGCGGCCGCACCCTGCGCCGTGGCCATGGCCGTCATGCCTGCCCTGATGAGCGGCATTGCCAACGCCGCCCGGAGCGGTGTGCTCTGCAAGGGCGGGCGCCACCTGGAGAACCTGGGCGCGGTAAAGTGCGTGGCCCTGGATAAGACCGGCACCCTGACCCGGGGCGAGCCGGTGGTGACTGACGTGATCGCCTGCGGTGCCTGGACCCAGGCGGAAATCCTGCGGGTGGCGGGGTCGATTGAAAGCCATTCCGAGCACCCGCTGGCCGCGGCCATTACAAAGGAGGCTCTGGCCCGGGACCTGGTGCTGGAGGAGCCCCGGGACCTGCAGGCACAGCCCGGCCTGGGCGTCACTGCCTGCCTGGCCGACGGCTGCTGGCGCATCGGCAAGCCGGCTCTGTTCACCCTGCCGCCGGCCACCCGGGAGTTGGTCTCCTTCCTGGAGGAGCAGGGCAAGACGGTGGTGGTACTGGGTCTGCACGATGCGCCTGCCGGGATTCTGGCCCTGCGGGATGAACTGCGGCCGGGCGCCGCCCGGGCCGTGGCCGACCTGCAGGCCCTGGGCCTGCATGTGGTCATGCTCACCGGTGACAACCCCCGCACTGCTGCGGCACTGGCGGAGCAGGCCGGGATTACCGACGTGAAGGCCGGGCTGCTGCCCGAGGAGAAGGTGATCCGGGTCAAGGAACTGATGGCCCGCTACGGCCGGGTGGCTATGGTGGGTGACGGCGTGAATGATGCTCCGGCCCTGGCCCTGGCCACGGTGGGGGTCGCCATGGGCCGTCGCGGCAGCGATGTGGCCATGGAAACTGCCGATGTGGTGCTGATGGGCGACGAAATTGGCCGCCTGGCCGGGGCCATCCGTCTGGGCCGGCGGGCCGGCACCACGGTGCTCCAGAACCTGGTGTTTGCCACTGGCATGATTGCCGTACTGGTTGTCACCGCCCTGACCGGCGTCCTCAACCTGCCGCTGGGCGTGGTGGGGCACGAGGGGACCACCCTGGTGGTGACCCTGAACGGCCTGCGCCTGCTCCGCCGGGTGGGTTAGTGAAGGTTACGCAGTGGCGCGGCACCGCCGGCCCGGAATAGCATGGGCGCAGGGGAGGGAAACGCCCATGCACGCCTTTGCCGATATCCTGTGGCAGCCCCTGGCGGGCCGGGTGCAAAAGCCCAGGCGCCGGGGGCTGACTGTTGTGATGGACAAGGGCCTTGGCCCGGCCGCCACCCGGGATCTTCTGGCGGTGTCTGCTGAGTACATTGATGTGTGGAAAATTGCCTTTGGCAGCGCCGGGCTATACCCACCGATCGTCCTGCAAGAGAAGCTTTCGCTGCTGCGGGCCGCGGGCATCGCCACCTACCCCGGCGGGACGTTCCTGGAGGTGGCCCTGTTGCAGGGACGGGCGCGTGCCTTCCTGGAGCGGGTGCGGGAGCTGGGCTTTGACACTGTCGAGATCTCCGACGGTAGCATCGACATGACCCCGGCTGAGCGCCTGGAACTCATCCAGACGGCACGGGACCTGGACCTGCGGGCTATCACCGAAGTGGGTAAGAAAGACCCTGACCGGCAGCCGCCCACCGCCGCTCTGATTGAGCAGGCCCGCACCGACCTGGACAACGGCGTGGAATACGTGGTGGTAGAGGCGCGGGAAACCGGCCGGGACATCGGCATTTACGACGCCCGGGGTGGGCTGCGGGCCAGCGAACTGGAGGCACTGGCCGCGGCCCTGCCGGTGGACCGCCTCATCTGGGAGGCACCGGAGAAGGCCCAGCAGCAGGCGCTGATCCGCCGGTTCGGGCCCAACGTGAGCCTGGGCAACGTTCCCCCGGCCGAAGCACTGGCCCTGGAGACCCTGCGCTGCGGACTGCGCAGCGACACCCTGCACAGCGTACGGCCGCTGCCGGCCGTGGCCGGGGCGGAAGATGGCCGGCCCGAACCGGCATGAGCCTTTCGGTGGTGGTGGACGCCGGGCATGGCCTGGTGCCGTACAGCTCCGACTGGCAGGGCTATACCGGTGCCACCGCACCGGACGGCACCCGTGAAGACGTGCTGGCGCAGCAGGTCAGCGCGCTGGTGCTGCAGGTGCTGCAGGGCTGGCCCGGTGCCCGCTCCTGGGTCAAGGCCGCCTACGGGACCCGGGCGCCGGGTCGGTGGAGTGGGGGCCAATACTGGCCGTGGGGGCAGCCCATTCCGGACGAACATATCCCCCCCGACTTCAATGGCGACGGCTACCCCGACGCGACGGCCGACATCGGCCGCAACGCCGCCCGCAGCCTGCACGACCGGGCCTTTTTAACCGAGCATATCCCGGTGCGGGGCGAACTGGACCACGTGCTGGTCAGCATCCATCTGAACGCTGCAGAGGATCCGGACCGGCGGGGGGCCGAAGTGATCTACCCCAACACCGGAACGGCCGGGCGCATCGCCCGCAGCTCCCTGCTGGGCGCCCTGATCCTGACCCGACTGATCACGCACGTGCCCGGCCTGGCCCTGAGCCCCCGGGCCCTGTACCAGGACGTGCGCGGCCTGTACATTCTGCGCAATACCACCGTACCGGCAGTGATTGTGGAACTGGCGTTTCTCACCAACCCGGAGGACCTGGCCCTGGCCAGGAACCCGCTGGCCCAATGGCAAATGGCCCTGGCCGTGGTGGCCGGGCTACACGACTATTTCCGCTGGCTGGCCTGTGCAGGGGCATGACGAGCCCCCGCACAGGCGCGCCTGTACCCGGCCCGCCAACGGCAGAGCCGGGTACAGCGCACACGAACCGGTCAGCGCAGGCGCGCCATCGCCCCGCCCAGTTCGGTCACCAACTGGTTCACCATGTCTTCCGTCACCGGCCGGCCATAATACGGGGCCAGATCCAGGGGCGGACCAAAGCGGATGGCGGCCTGCGGGCGCCGCCAGAGGTCACCCCAGCGCAAGGGACCGCTGTAGTGGGCCGGAATGATTGGCACCCGGGCCCGCAGGGCCACCCGGATCGCCCCGCCTTTCAGCGGCCCGCCGCCTACGCTGCGAGTCCCTTCGGGAAACACGCCCACCAGTTCGCCCTTGTTCAGCAGGGATAGGGTATGCTTGAGAAAACTCGGCCCCGGATTCTTGCGATTGACCCCATATACGTTGCACCGGCGCAGAAACGCCCCGATAACGGGGATGTCCAGCAGTTCCTGCTTGGCCATGTAATGCACCGGCCGGGGGAGCAGTGCTACGCCCAGATACTGCGAATCGAGGTCAAAGACATGGTTGCAGGCAATAATAGCCGGTCCCGACGCCGGAACATGCTCCCGGCCATGGACCTGGAAGCGACTGATCAGGCGGAGCAAACCCCCAACGGTATAGCCATAGATATAGTAAACAGACATCGGATGAACCCTCCTGCCGGCGCCGGCAGCCAGCGTGATTCCGATTTATAGCCAATAGATCTAGCATAACCCACCCGCGCCGCAAATTCCAGGTTACGTGAAAATCCTGCCGCGTGCCATCCCCCACTGGATATGATACTTTGGTAATGAGGAGGCCGCAGCCATGTCATACCGGCGGATACAGTGGTTGGCGGTCTTACTGCCGGCAGCTATTCTTGGCCTGTGGGAATCAGTCCGCCACACCTTGTTGGAACGGTTACTGCCCGGTGTTCTGGGCAATCTGGTTGGGGCACTGGTGGTGGCGGCGGCTGCCTATGGGTTTGTGCAGATGTTTATCCGGCTGGTGGAAGGCAGTGCCCGGGAAGCGGCCATGGCTCGGGAACAGGCGGCGGTCATGCGGGAACGCCAGCGCATCGCCCGTGAGATGCACGACGGGGTGGCCCAGGCGCTGTTTTATCTGAACGTCAAGCTGGGAGAGATGGAACGCCTGCTGACTGAGGGACAGGTGGCGGTGGCTGCGCAGCGGCTGGGCGCCGTGCGTTCCCACCTGGAGGAAACCAACCGGCGGGTACGGGGCGTCATTCAGGATCTGAACCAGGTCGACGACGAACCCCTTGGTGACGCGCTGCGCCGGCAGATTGCCCGGCATATGGCCGCCGGCGGTGCGCACGTGCAGATGGACGTGCATGGCGAAACGACTGTGGCGGGTCCGGTGCGGGAGCATTTGCTGGCCATCGTGCAGGAGGCGCTGGTCAACGCGGACAAGCATGGCGGCGGGACCCGGGTGCACGTTCAGGCCGAACTGCAGCCAGGCCAGGTCAGGCTGCGGGTGAGCGACAACGGACGCGGCTTTACCGCACCGCTGCCGGCACCGGGCGGCGGGCATGGGCTGGCCATTATGACCGAACGGGCCCGGCTGGCCGGCGGCCGCCTGCAGGTGACATCAGCAGTCGGGCAGGGAACCGTGGTGGAGGTGATGGTGCCGTGAGTGCAGTGCGGGTACTGGTGGCCGATGACAGCGCTCTGGCCAGGGAAGCGATTGCCAGTATTCTGGCCGAAGACCCGGATTTTGTGGTGGTAGGTGAGGCGGCCGACGGGTACCAGGCCCTGGAACTGGCCCGTAACCTGCGGCCGGATCTGATTCTGATGGACATCAATATGCCCCGCTGTGATGGGTTGCTGGCCACTCGTCTGTTGCGGCGGGAACTGCCCCGGGTACCGGTGGTGGTGCTCACCGTTTCCGACGACGCCCGGGACCTGTTTGAAGCGATCAGAAGCGGCGCCCAGGGCTACCTGCTCAAGAACCTGGAGCCGGGCGACTGGCTGACCTATCTGCACGGTCTGGCCCAGGGTGACTGGCAGATGCCCCGGGCCATGGCCCACCGAATTCTGGCGGAATTCTCGGCCCCCGGCCCCGGTTCCGCCGGCGGACCGCAACCCGATGGTCTGACGGCACGGGAAGAAGAAGTCTTGCGCATGGTCACCCGCCCGGCCACCAATAAGGAAATAGCCCAGGCATTGTGTATTTCCGAGAATACGGTCAAGAATCATATTAAGAACATCCTGGAGAAACTGCACATGCGTAACCGCGTGGAACTGGCGCTGTACGCCAGAAACCGCTTTGCGCCCGACCCGGCGGACATGCCCTGAACACAGGCCGCCCACCCATGGGACGGCACGGAGGTAGAGACTGTACATGCACAAGCGAATGCCATGGCTGGTCGGGCTCGCCATTCTGCTGCTGGGATTGCTGGCCCCGATCCCGGCGGGGGCACACAGCGGGCCCATGATCGGCGCCTATGTCACCCTGACCCCCAGCAAGCCGCAACCCGGGCAGCCGGTCCAGTTAGACCTGGAGGTGCTGGACCCCCAGGGCACGCCGGTCTCCCAGCTCAGGCTGGGGGCAACCGTTGTCACGGCGGCCAAGGAGAAGACGGGAGCGCCGGCGCAAATACTAAATGAAGCAGGCCCGGGCAAGTACCGTGGCAGCATTTCCTTTCCGGCCGACGGCACGTATGGGATCTTTTTGCAGGCCGACGTGAGCGGTGAGGTCTGGCAGGGGGAGGTTCCGGTGGTCATCGGCCCCGGCGCCATCCCGGTCACCGCCGCGGGCGTGGCCCTGATGGCGGACGACGAGCATGCCGGAGAAGAGGAAGCAGGCTTCCCCTGGCTCTGGGTATTGACCGGCGGGGCGGTGCTGATGTTCGGCGGAGCTTTCTGGCTGGTGCTCCGCTCCGGGCCGCGCAGGCATCAGGGTTAGTCTTCGGGGGCAGCCTTACCCGTGTAGTGATCGAGGACCAGCCGGATAAAGTTTGTCACCGCCGGCCCCCGGGCGCCTCCGTCACGGCGGAGCAGCATGCAGGTGGTACGGGCGATTTCCGGCAGGGTCTGCACCTGCAGCTCCACCAGTGCGCCGCTGCGCAGTTCGGCGCTGACGGCACTTTCCGGGACCATGGCGGCGCCATAGCCCAGCACCACCATGGTCTTGACCGCCTCGTGGCTGTCAAATTCCATGGCGACCTGGGGGTAGACCCCGACCTGCTCCAGCGTGGCCTCTACCAGGGTGCGAAAGCGGGAGGGCGCCTGGTAACCGATCATCTCGAGCTCGGCCAGAACCTCCAGCGGGATCGGGTTCGGCAGGTCCTGGGCGACATGGGGAGCCGCCACCAGGATCACCCGGTCGCGAAAGAGCGGCAGGGAATCCAGCCGGGGGTGGGTGACCGGCATGGTGACCAGCCCCAGGTCTGATTCGCCTTCGAGCACCCGGTCCATCACGTCCGCCACCCGCCCGGACCAGACATGGAACCGGGCCGCCGGGTACTGGGCGTTGAACTGGGCCATGAGCGACGGCAGGGTGAACAGACCGGTGGTGGTGACGCAGGCCACGTGAACGTGGCCGCGGTCCGGGTGCGAGAGCATCGCCACCTGGGCCCGGCAGGCTTCCACCACAGCCGCCGCCTGCCGGGCATGATGATACACCACCTGTCCGCTGGGCGTCAGATGCAGGGAACGCCCTTGCCGTTCCAACAGTTGGCCGCCGAATTCATCCTCCAGTGCGGCTACTTGTCGCGTGACCGCCGGCTGACTCAGATTCAGCAGTTCGCCGGCGCGGGTAAAACTCCCGGTTTCCACCACGCGACAAAAAGTGATTAACTGTTGTAAAAGCAAGGTATGCGTCCCCCTTATTCAATCACATGGAAGTGAAGATAACGGAAACAGTCGAAGATTGGCTTCCAAATGAACGCCAGAGCGCACCCCTCGGGCTATGCGTTGGCGAAAAGCTCTCATGCATACAAGACATCCACTGGATGTTAATTATGCATTTGCCTTATGAATACCTGCAGCAGTAGAGTGACAGTAGAATGATCTTGGGAACAAGGACGATCTGTTCGCGCCTGTGCGCTGTAGGGCAGATTCAGCCAAGGAGGGAATCCCAACCATGCGTGAGATCGTGTGGAAGATCGGTGGCGAGCAGGGCACCGGGCTTGACTCGACCTCTGATATCTTCGCGACGGTCTGTAATAGGCTTGGTTACTACATCTACGCCTACAAGACCTTCGCCTCGCGGATTAAAGGTGGTCACACCAATTTTACCGTCCGGGTCAGCACCAAGCGAGTGCTGGCGCCAGTTTCGAAAGTCCACGTGATGGTGGCTATGGATCAGGATACCATCGACAAGCTGTCTGGTGAGGTCACCGACGGTGGATTCCTGCTGGCCGACGCCCACTTCAACCCCCAGGTTCCCGAAGGCATCGACCTGATTGCGATTAACTTCTCGGAGATTGCCCGCGAACTGGGCGATCCCCGGTATCGCAACCTTGCCGCCCTCGGTGCTTCGGCGGCCATGCTCGGGATTGACATGCAGGGCTTCCGGGACTACGTCACCGAGAAGTTTGGCAAGAAGGGCCAGGACGTGATCCAGGGCAACATGGACGCCCTGCTGAAGGGCTATGCCGCCGCCCAGGACGTTGCGATGGGCAAGGGCTTCCAGATCGACCCCGGTGCGGGTAAGAATGACCGCATGGTCATGATCGGCAACGACGCCATGGCTCTGGGCGCCATTGCCGCCGGTTGCCGCACCATGTTTGCCTACCCCATCACCCCGGCCTCCGAGGTGCTGGAGACCTCGGCCAAGCACATGCCCAAGTTCGGCGGCGTGGCCGTGCAGATGGAGGACGAGCTGGCGGCCATCGGTGCCTGCATCGGTGCCGGTCTGGCCGGCTCCCGTGCCTGTACCGCCACCTCCGGCCCCGGCCTCTCGCTGATGCAGGAATATCTTGGCCTGGCCTCCATCGCCGAAGTTCCGGTGGTGGTCATCGATACCCAGCGCGGCGGCCCCTCCACCGGTATGCCCACCAAGCACGAGCAGTCTGACCTGTTTGCGCTGATTTACGGCAGCCACGGTGAAGGCCCGCGCATCGTCGTCGCCCCTGGCACCGGTGACCAGGCCATTTATGACATGGCCCTGGCCTTCAACCTGGCCGACAACTACCACTGCCCGGTCATGGTTGCCTCTGACCTTGGCCTGGCTTACTGGCAGCAGACCATTGACCCGATCGACCTGTCCAGGATTGTCATCGACCGCGGGCCGATCGCAGACTCCGATGAACTGGCCAAGCTCGGCCGGGATGTCTTTCTGCGCTATGCGGCCAGCCCGACCGGCGTGTCGCCCCGTTCTCTGCCCGGCATGAAGAACGGCCAGTTCCTGGCCACCGGTGCCGAGCACGGCCCGAACGGCAAGGTCCTTGAAGACCCGAAGAACCGGGTCCACATGATGGACCGCCGCCTGAACAAGATCAAGAAGCTGGAGATCGGCGGCCAGCCGGTGGAACTGCTGATCCACTCCGGAGCTGAGGACGCCGATGCACTCCTGATTTCCTACGGTTCCACCTTCGGCGCCGTGGCCGAGGCCGCGGAGCTGCTGACCGAACAGGGCCTCAGCGTGGCGACCATTCAGGTTCGGGTGATTCACCCGCTGCCCACCGAGGAACTGCGCAAGTTCGTGGGCGCGGCCAAGCAGACCTTTGTGATCGAGAACAACGCCCTGGCCCAGTTCGCCTTCCTGATGCGGGCGGAAGAGGCGGATGTCAAGCCGCTGCAATCCATCCTCAAGTACGATGGCACGCTGTTCCGGGCTGATGAGATCGCCGCTCAGGTACGCGAGACCCTTTCCAAGGTGGGGGTGCTGGCATAATGGCAACTCTGCAGGAATTCCGGACAGCTGATAAGTCCTGGTGGTGCCCCGGTTGCGGTGACTTTGGTGTGCTGGCGGCGCTGCAGAAGTCGCTGGTCGACCTGGGTCGGGAGCCCGAGCAGGTGGCCGTCGTCTCCGGCATCGGCTGCTCCGGTAAGATTGGTAACTATGTCAATGGCTATAACCTGCACGTGACCCACGGGCGCTCCCTCCCGGCTGCCACCGGCATGAAGCTCGCCAACCGGGAATTGACCGTGATCGCGGCCGGCGGTGACGGCGACGGTTTCGCCATCGGCATGGGCCATTTCGTCCATGCGGTGCGGCGTAACACCGACATCACCTACCTGGTCATGGATAACCACATCTACGGCCTGACCAAGGGCCAGTGCTCGCCCACCTCCGACGCTGGCTTCAAGACCAAGTCGACGCCTGACGGCAACATCGAGCGCAGCGTCAAGCCGCTGAGCCTGGCGATCGCCGCCGGTGCCACCTTCGTGGCCCAGGGCTTCAGCTCGAACCAGAAGCAGTTGGTGGAACTGATCAAGGCTGGCATTCAGCACAAGGGCTTTGCTCTGATCAACGCCATCAGCCCCTGCGTCACTTTCAACAAGGTGAACACCTACGACTTCTACAAGGAAATTCTCACCGATCTGAACACGGTCGAAGGCTATAACCCGGCTGATAAGAATATGGCTCTGCGGGCCCTCCTGGAGCATAATGAGTTGGTCACGGGGCTGATCTACCAGGACAAGGAGACCCGCTCCTTCGACGATCGCCTGCCCAACTTCAAGGAGCAGGGCATCGTCAACCAGGACTGGACCCTCGACCAGGCGCTGTTTGCCAAGGTACTGGCCCAGTTCAAGTAAGCTTTCAATCGAAAAAACCGGCTACGGGCAACGCCCGCAGCCGGTTTTTGCTGCCGCCCGGTGCCGGTGGCCGGGCCTGAACATCAAGAGGCTCGCCGTATGGCGAGCCTCTTGCTCTTTGGATTACTGATCGTATGCTTCTTTTGGCCCGTCGATGTGGGGATGGGTGGCATCCCGCTCATGGTCGAAGTCGCACGTCGGACAAAGCCAGACGGCTTTGCCAGGCTGTGCGCCCGCCTGCACCGCATCACCGCACCACGTGCATGTGTCATGTTCGTGCCGCATGTTCAGGCACCCCCTGCGGTTCTCTCTACTTCAGCGTATTCGCCCTCGCCGATTACAAGCCCTGCTCAATTCTTTCTATTGACCAGATAGGAAAACCTTTGAACTGACCAGGGATCGGCTTCCGGCATAGGTTGGGCGGGGGGGATTTTGCTTTGAACTACTTCCCTGGTTACGGCTTTCTCGGACCGATCTTTGACGGGCGCAACGCCCGCATTCCCCAGGTGGCCCCGGTGTCGTTTCCAGCGTCGCCGGGGTCTCCGCCGCCGGTGGGGACTGGGCCGGCACCCATGGCTGGGGCGGGGGCGGCACCGCCCGGGCTGATGCCTCTGGTGGGGGCAGGGGCGGCACCGTCCGGGGCCGGTGCCGCGTTACCCCAGGGGCGGCATAACCTGCTGCGGGCGCCGGCAGGCAGCCCCCTGGCGGCCCTGGCCAACACGGGCCTGGCTGCGCACCTGGGGCCGATTCTGGCAAATGCCCCGCAACTGGCCATGCCCCAGGGGCCTGGGCTGCCTGGCCAGGGGGCCATTCCCATGCCGCCGCAACTGGCCGGCATGCCGCAAATGCCACCGCCCCCGGCGGGCATGTTCGGTGGCGTTTCCGGCGGAGTTCCACTGGGCAGTACGGCTCCGGTCCAGGTCCCTGCCTGGTATTTCGAGCAGCAGCAGCGTCTGGGAAGCGTGTAAGTGCCACCAGCCTGCGCGCGCCACACCCCCGCCGTACCCAATCAGGGCGTGGCGGGGGTGCCGGTGTGGGCAGAGAGCGACCTTCGTCAGGCAATGTGGGGCGACTTGGGCCGTAGACTGGCGTCCTCCATGACCCGGGCGGTGCCCTTGACCACGCATAGCAGGGGATCCTCGGCCAGGTGTACAGTCATACCGGTTTCTGCGGCCATGAGCCGGTCGAGCCCCCGCAACAGGGCGCCGCCGCCGGTCAGCCAGATTCCCCTGTCCACAATATCAGCCGCCAGTTCCGGCGGCGCATTCTCCAGGGTCTGCCGGGCGCAGGTGACAATGGCCCGGGTCGATTTTGCCAAAGCGGTGTGGACTTCTTCTGCCGTCAGGGTCACGACCCTGGGCATGCCATTATACAGGTCCCGGCCGCAGGCATGGGCTATGGCGCCGGTTTCAGGCTCATAGGCCGAGCCAATGGCGATTTTGACAGCTTCAGCCGTACGCGGGCCGATGAGCAGGTTATGGCGCCGGCGCACCCACTGGATGATTGCCTCGTCGATCTCGTCGCCGGCCACCCGCAGGGAGCGGGAGGTAACAATGCCGCCAAGGCTGACCACGGCTACATCGGTCGTACCGCCACCGATATCGACCACCATTGACCCCACAGGTTCCTTGACGGGCAGCCCAGCCCCAATCGCCGCCAACAGCGGCTCCTCCAGGACCTGTACTTCCTGGGCGCCGGCCTGCAGGGCCGCATCCTGAATAGCCCGACGCTCTACTCCAGTGACCCCGGAGGGCACGCCAATCATGCAGTGGGGGCGAAGCAGCCGGCGGCGTCCGGGGCGTGGGTTCAGAAAGTGCCTGAGCATGTCAACGGTGAGATCAAAATCGGCAATCACGCCGTACCGGAGCGGGCGGCAGGCCGTGATATGACCGGGGGTGCGCCCCAGCATCTGCTTGGCGGTGTTGCCCACCGCCAGCACCTTCTTTTGCCCGTCCACAGCGACCACAGACGGTTCCTGAGCTGTCACGCCCTTGTTTTGGGTGTAAACCAGTGTGTTTGCAGTGCCCAGATCAATGCCAACGTCCGGTGCCAGCCAGCGCCATAACTTCAACGTGACAGCCCTCCCTGACCATAAATCCCTAGGGATAGAGAAACATGTCAGGGCAGTGGCCGCAAGGACAAGTCATTGGCAAGGCTGGTGGTGGTGCCCAGCATCGGTTTCCGGAAAAAATCAGGGTGGGTTCAGGGCGCTGCGCATGCGCTCCAGGGTAGGCGGGTGCGAGAACAGCACTCGCACCACGTACGGATGCGGCGTTACGTCCGCCAGATTGTCCAGAGCCAGGTTGCGGTCCAGTCGGGCCAGTCCGGGACCGTCGCGGGTCAGAGCCAGTGCGTACCGGTCTGCCTGCCGCTCAAAGGTGCGGCTGATGGCATTTTGCAGGGGCATGGCGGCCAGCGAAACCAGGCTGACAAACAGCATGAGCAGAACCAGATGCACGGGGTCGGCCGGCGGCCGGCCGGTCCCGGCGAGCAGGCGCTGTGCCAGCCAGAAGACGGCAGCGCTGCCGGCCGCGCCCAGGGCAATGCCCTGATAGATATGGTGCAGGCGCCAGTGCCCCAGTTCATGGGCCAGCACCAGCAGGACCTGGCTGTGATCGTACCTGGACAGCAGGGTGTCGTACAGGACGATCCGCCGGGTGCCGCCAAACCCGGTGAAGTAGGCATTGACACGGCGGGTCCGCCGGCTGGCATCCATGACCAGTACTTCCTGGACCGGAAGACCGGCGCGGCTGGCCATGGCGCGGACCTCGCCGGCCAGGACGGGGTCAGTCAGGGGGGTGAAGCGGTGGAACAGGGGATCGACCACAACGGGCGACAGAAGACTGGAAACCACCAGGTACAGGGTAAAGCCCAGTGCCGCCGGTGCCCACCAGCCGGTGGGCCAACGGCTGATCAGCCAGAACAGCCCGGCTGTCAGGGGGATGCCGAAGGCCAGGCCGATGCCAGTCGATGTGAGCAAATCGGCCAACCATAGTCCGGCCGGCTGTGTACTCAACCCGTAACGGTGATCCAGCACGAAGCGGACCAGGCCGGCCGGCAGGTCGGCCACGGTGAGGACAAGCGTGATCAGAATTCCCACCCCGACTACCGTTAGCAGGGGCCGGTGCCCTGTCAGACTGCCGGCCCAGTGCACGGCCTGCCGGTCCCAGCCCTGCCGGAGTGCCATGGCCAGGACCGCCACGGCCAGGGTCTGACCGGCCAGGAAGATCAGGTAGCGGGCACGGTTATACGTACCGGCCCGAGCGATGAAGGCCGGGTCAAAGTAGAGACCCGCATCGGCGGGCCGGCCGGCCGGCGCCAGGGCACCAATCAGCAGGGCCAGGGCGACAATGCCGGCCAGAAGGCCGGCGCCCCAGAGGATCCAGCGGGAATCAGCGGACACGGGACCATCCCCTCTTCACTGTTCCGTCCCGGCATCTTGTACGGTTCAGTCGCCAAAGACGGGTCGACCCTCCGGCACTGCTGCGGCCGCTGCCGTGGCCTGCAGGCACAGGTAGCTCACCACGCCGAACAGGCCAATCACCAGGGTGGCATGGGTCATCCGGGCGGCCAGCGCCAGGTGGCTGAGCACTACCGTCGCGCCGGCGGCGGCCTGGGCCATGATCAGCACCAGGGCGCCCATGGCTCCCCGGTACAGGTCTGGTCGCTGCTGGCGCTCCTGCCACGCCAGGTACAGCAGCCGGGCCACCAGCAGGATGGCTGCACCGGCGATCAGGCGGTGCAGCACATGAACGCCCGCGGCCCCGGTCAGGGGGGGCAGAAACCGACCGTTGTCGCACAAAGGCCAGTCGAGGCAGGCCAGGTCTGAGCCGGTATGCCGAACATACGCGCCGGTGTAAGCCACTATATAGAGGTATCCGGCCACCAGCCAGATCCAGCGACGCAACCGGGTACTGATCGGGGCCGATGTCCCAGGTTTATCGGTCCGGTCGGCCTGAAAGACCAGCACCGCCAGCAACAACACGGCCGTAAACGAGATCAGTGATATGCCGAAATGTAGAGCCAAAACCATTTTAGGTTGGGGCCATAAGACTGCCAGGGCTCCCAGCCCTGATTGGAGAATTAAAGATAGAACGGAGATCGGTGCCAGTACCCGGACGGCCGGTCGGTGGCGCAGGACCCGCCAGGTCCAGACCGCCACAACCAGTACCATCAGCCCGACCAGACCGCTGACCGCCCGGTGACTGAATTCGATCAGGGTTTCCAGCGCATAGGCCGGAAGAAACCGGCCGTGGCACAAGGGCCACGAGCGGCCGCAACCATTCGCTGAACCGGTGTTGGTGACCAGTGCACCCTGCAGGAGGACGACATACATCCCCATGGCGGTGGTCAGGGCGAGCCACCGGAGCGCACGATTCATGCTGGTTCCTCCCGCGCAACCCTCATTCGGTGCAAGCCTGCTGATCTTATTGTAAAGGGCATGCCGGCGCCCGGTCCATGAGGCGTGCAGAGTAAGTATTCCCTCCGGGAGACCGCTGTGCAAGGGATAGGGTTGCATTTTCTGGTGAACGAATGGGCAGGATGCGGCAGTCTTTACCACGGTACCGTGCAGAAAGGGGTAGGCAGAGCATGTCAGATGCCAAGCAACGGGGCCCCGGCAGTTGGAGTTCCCTGGTTCAGGTATTTTGGAACCCCGGTCAGGTGATGGCAGCCCAGGCCGAGCAGCCGGCCATCCTGCCGCCGTACCTGCTCGCCATGGTGGTGGGGGCAGCGGTGAGCGTGGTGGTGACGCTGGGTACCTGGGATATCATGGCCCCTGTGGTCATGAAGCAGATGCAGTCCCAGGGCGCGAATACCCTGCCCATGTCGGAGGAGACGTTTAAGTGGTTTACCTTGGGTAGCGCCGCGGTGGGGGCGCTGGTGGCCCCCTGGGTGACCGGGCTGATCACCGCCCTGCTCCTGATGCTGGCCGGTTTGCTCAGGGGTGGCGCCGAGGGTTTCAAAAAGTACTTGGCCGTGGCCGGCTATGCCGAGGAGTTCATCGGCTTCGACGCTCCCGCGTACGGCGAGTTCATGCCGGGCGACTCGCGCTCCGGAGAGGTCGAGCTGCGCGCGACGGCCAAGGGTGCGGTGACGACCGTGCTGGTTCGCCAGATGACTGACGGCAACTGGTACGTCCTCGGATCGTCGACGCCGAACATCGAGCTCGAAGCGCCCGCCGCCGGCGCGAAGATCGACGA
>JAKFDK010000118.1:0-2665 GCA_036676195.1 Clostridia bacterium
CTTGGGCAGCCTCTCTCCGATAGTAGCCACCATTTAGCCGAGCCGTTCAAGAATATCGCACAGCTGCGAGAGGTCGCTCCCGGTCAGATCCCGCACGAGCTTCCGAATCGCCGCCCGTCGGCGGGCTTCGGCGGCCTGCACGGCCGCTTCGCCATCGGCCGTAATCTTGACCCAGACCACGCGCCGGTCTGCCTGATCGCGATCACGGGTGGCCAGCTTGGACTTGACCAGGCGGTCCACCAAGCCGGTGGCTGCGCTGAGGGTGACACCCAGATGGTTGGCCACCTCGGAGACCGGGCAGGGGCCGCTGGATAGAAGCGCCCGCAGCACGATTCGCTGGCTGCCGGACAAGGTCGGACCTGGGGCCTCCGCCGCATGGGCCGAGGCTGCAGCACCCATGTACTTGATGAGGCGGTTCAGCGCTTCTTCGAGTCGAGCTACATCGACTTCGTTGCGGTCAGACTCCATCAGCTTACCCCCACGTGTTGAATGTGCGGGCCGCTGGCCCGACGAGTCCGAAGAAAACTACTTAATGCCGTGAAGTTTTATGTTCTGATTATAACCAAACGGGATAGATACTGTCAAGCCAGCACCCTGCTAGTGCGTTTGCGTCGGCTACTATAGGAAGGGGTTGTACTCCTTCTCATCGCCAAGGGTGGTCGTACCCCCATGCCCCGGGTAGACCATTGTCGCCGGCGGGAGCGGAAGCAGTTTCTCCCGAATGGAGCGCATCAGGCTCTCCCAGTTGCCGCCGACCAGGTCTGTCCGCCCAACCGAGCCGGCGAAAAGCGTATCACCGGCGATCAGGTGGCCCGGTGTGTAAAAACAGATGCCGCCCGGGGTGTGTCCCGGGGTATGGAGCACCTGGAAGACCAGGTTCCCCACGGTGACCGTGTCACCCTCGCTGAGCAGGCGGTCCGGCGTCGGCGCTGTGATGGGCTCGCCGAAGAAGGCGCTGCCGTTGAGCTGCGGGTCGGCCAGCATGGGCTGGTCGAGCGGGTGGACCCAAACAGGCGCCCCGGTAAAGGACTTAACCCACGCTACCCCGCCAATATGATCCACATGCCCGTGGGTCAGCAGGATCAGCGATGGTTTGAGGCCCTGCTCGGCCAGCGTGCGCTTGATCCAAGGGTCTGGCACGCCCGGATCGATCACAGCCGATTCCCGTGTCTGAGGACATGCGATTATGTAACAGTTCGTGGCGAATTCGCCCAGCTCTCTGGACCATATCAGCACGGAGAAACACTCCTTAGCGGAACTAGTGGACGGAGTCGAAAATTCGACTCGGAATTCAGCCCAGGGGCTGTTCGTCAAGTTCTTTCAGCTAGACCGTGAGCCCGGTGGAAACGCTTTGGCGAACTAGCTGAAAGTCGGCCGAGACGGGCAGCTAGTTTGGCTGAACCGGGCCTTCGGACCGGGGCCCAGGGCCTGTTCGTCAACTTCTTTCAGCTAGACCGAGAGCCGGTGGAAACATTTTGACGAACTAGCTGAAAATCGGCCGAGACCGGCAGCGGATTCTGCTGAACCGGGCCTTCGGACCGGGGCCGAGGGCCTGTTCGTCAACTTCTTTCAGCTAGACCGAGAGCCCGGCGGAAACGCTTTGTCGGTTTAGCTGAAAGTCGGCTGACACGGGCAGCAGATTTTGCTTAACCGGGCCTTTGGACCGGGGCCCAGGAGAGTGAGCTAATTCCGTTGCGGATTTCTGTTTCCGACCACTAGTTTGGGTTTGGTAGCTCCCCGAGGCGCTGGGGGAGGAGGGCCAGGTCGGACCCGGGCGCCAGCCCGGCAACTAACTAGCTTCGCTGACTATCTGCTGAGTATTGCAGGGGATCTCTTTGCGCCCCATGCAATTTGTCGTAAACCCCACTGTTTTGGCGGCCAGTTGGCCAGGGAAAGCCTCGTTTCAGCCTCGAAACCGCCTGGAATGCCGGATCTCAGCCTCAAGCGGGGCTCCACGGACCGAAAACCTACCCCGGGGGGTAGCGCTTGGCCGCTGTGGGCGCTTGGATTGCGACAAATTGCATGGGTCCTCACCGGGACCCGTGCACTTTCTAGCAAACGGGCGGGAACGAGCCAATGATAGCTGCCGGCAGGGCCTGGTCGGGCCGTGGCGCCAGGGCGGCACGCCCCCGGCGGGCCTGGACACATGCTAGTTTGTGTTTGGTAGCTCCCCCAGGCGCTGGGGGAGGTCCTCATCGGGACCCATGCAATTTCTAGCAAACGGGCGGGAACGAGCCAATGATCGCTGCCGGCAGGGCCTGGTCGGGCCGGGGCGCCAGGGCGGCACGCCCCCGGCAGGCCTGGGACACATGCTAGTTTGGGTTTGGTAGCTCCCCCAGGCGCTGGGGGAGGAGGGCCAGGTCGGACCCGGGCGCCAGCCCGGCCGCTAACTAGCTTCGCTGATTATCTGCTGCGTATTGCAGGGGGCCTCACCGGGACCCTTGCACTTTCCAGCGAACGGGCAGGAACGAGCAAATCACTGCTGCCGGCAGGGCCTCCTCGGGCCGCCAGCGCAGCACGCCCCCGGAGAGCTGGACACCATCTAGTGGACGGAGTCGAAAATTCGACTCGGAATTCCGTTGGTTCCTGAAAGGATTCGGTGCCCGGAGCCGCGAACTCCTCAGTAACTGTATTGTGGGGTGAGTGGCGTGAGGGGAAACAAGAC
>JAKFDK010000119.1:0-8105 GCA_036676195.1 Clostridia bacterium
TTTTTCAATGCCCCGCTGCTCTCCACCGCTGATTCTGCCGTGAACTTCCTGCAGCAGCGGCGGATTCCCGTCAGCCAGAATGCGGGCGACGTCCTGCAGGTGGAGGAACTGCAGGCATGGGTCCGGGCCCTGCAGGAGCAGGGGCGGCTCGATGACCTGCCCCGGCTGGACGCCGACCCGGAGCAGAAACCGACCGGTTTCGCGGTGGACCTGCAGGTGGTGCGCGATGTGCTCACTGGCACCTTGCTGCCGCAGACAGAGGTTGTGCAGACCGAGACCGGCCCGTGCTATGAAGCCATCAACGTCCGCCAGGACCCCCAGGCGCGGGCGATCACGGGCATTCCCCGGGAGCGCGCCTTCATGGTTCACCCCGAGCCCCGCAATCATCCTCCGGTGGCCGCCTTCACGGTCACCTCGCCGGTGACGGCCGGCCAGCCGGTGACCTATACCGACCTGAGTTACGACCCGGACGGTGAGACCCTTGTCCGCCTGTGGGCCGGCAACCAGCCGAGCTTTGCCACGCCGGGGCGGTATACCGTCAGCCTGCTGGTGGTGGACCCGTCCGGCGCCGCCGCCACTGTGAGCCACGAGGTGGAAGTGAATGCCCGCCCCAACCGCCCGCCGGTGGCCTATTTCCGGGCGCCGGGGCGGGTGCGGGTGGGGGAGGCGGTGACCTACACGGTACAGGCCACCGACCCGGACGGGGATGCCATTGTGGCTGAGCGCTGGGAGGGGAAGCGGGCTGCGTTTGTAGAGCCCGGCGTGCACACCGTGCGCCTGTCAGTTCAGGACAGCCGGGGGGACTGGAGCGCCCCCTATGAAGTGGAGATCACGGTGCTGCCGCTGCCGCTGCCGGATTCGGAGGCGGAGCTGTCCCTTGACCCCAATCCGGCCCGCCGGGGCCAGGATGTGGAACTGACCATCTCCTGTTCGAAATACGCCCACCGGGCCTGGGTCGATGTGCCGTCCGCCCTGGAGGAAGCGACCGTCACCTTCGGGGACGGTGAGAGCGTGCAGGTCAGCAATCCCGACGGCTGGGCCACGGGGAGCGCCGGGAAGTTCACGCACAAGGTGACCCTGCCCTGGACCTCCGCCCGCCCGGCCGATGGCACGTATCCCTTCACGGTGACTGTGGACTACCGCCACCGCTATAGCTGGAACCACGTGCACGACTTCGAGTGCCGGCCGGAAGATAAGGACTGCATCCCGCCCACCCACAAACACTGGGAGACCGACACATGGAGCACGACACATACGGCGGACCTGGTCATCCGGGGCCAGGTGGAGGTTCTGACACCGGGCCACTGAGGTAAGGAGCGGAGGTGACCGTTCGTGTTGAGGTGGAAATGGCGGCGGGTGGCGCTCCTGACCCTGGTGGCTGTTCTGTGTTCGGCCATTGGCGCCAGCTTTCCTCGCCTGGCCAGGGTACTGGCCGGCCGTGCCCCGGCCCCGGCACTGGCCGACCTCGACTGGACGGCCACCCGTGCCGCCGCCGAAAAACTCCGGTGGCTGGATGAGTCGGTGGCCGATCTGGTCCGGCTGCAAGGGGAACCGGGCGGTACCTACCTCTGGCGGGAAACGCTGCAGACCGGGCTCACCGCCCTGCAGGGGCTGGTCGGCTCTGTGCGCGCCGAGTGGACGCAGGTGGGGACGGTCCTGGCACGCGGGGGCGCCCCGCAGTCAGTCCGGCAGCGCCACCGCGACGCTGCCGACCTCGTGAACCGGCGGCTGGAGTCGGTACTGCTCAAACTGACCGAAGCCGTGCAGGCGCCGGCGGCCCCGGCCGCCTGGGCGACCGGGAACGAACCGCTGCCGCCGGCTGTGGCCGAACTGCACCAGTGGCTGCAAGGCTGGGCGGCCCCCGCTCCGGGGCCGGTTGCGAATGACTACCTGCCTTTCGGCCCCGGCCAGGGGGTGCCGGCACTGAATCCGGCGCCTGACCCCGGCCCACCTGCCCGGCTGCCGCTCTCAACCGGAGCGCCGGGGCCGGATGATCTGGCCCCTGAGTACACCGGGCTCGAAGCCGACCTGAGCCCGGTCCTGCAGGAGACTGGCAGCAGCCTGGCGGCGATCGCCGCCTGGGTGTACAGGGAAGTGACCCTGCAGTGGTACGAGGGCCGCCTGAAGCACCCGGCGGCGGTACTGGCCGAACGGCAGGGCAACGACACTGATATCGCCGGGGTGCTGCTGGCCCTGCTGCGCCAGGCCGGGATTCCGGCCCGGTACGGCCACGGGCAGATGCTGCTCTCGGCAGCGGACTGGCCGGGCCTCACCGGCCTGACGGATGCCGATGCCGTGACCGCCTTTCTCTCTGCCGCCGGTCTGCAGGTCAGCCGGCTAATTGACCAGCGGCTGGCGGTGGCGCACACCTGGGTGGAAGCCTGGGACCAGTCCCGGGGCCGGTGGGTGGCCATTGATGCCGCCTGGAAACCGCAGACCTTCCCCGCCGTCACGGCTGCCGCCACCGCGCCGGATTTTGACCTGAACCGGTATCTGGTCACTGCCCGCAACGTCTCCCCCGTCACGTATGCCCTGGGCGACACCACCGAAATTTCGGCGGCGGTGCGTTCGGTTTCGCAGGCGTTGCCGGCAGGCACCCTGCCTGAACTCCGCCCGGCGGTGGCTGGTCAGGGTCTGGTCTGGCTGACCTGGCCGCAGGAGCGGACCGGCCAGTTTACTGTGAACATCGCCGGGGCCGATCTCACGCTGCCCACCCCCGCTGTGCACGGGCGCCGGCTGACGGTGAGCTTTGTGCCGGCCACCGAGGCCGACCGCTTTGCGGAGGGGCTGTTCGCCGATCGCGCCGCGCCCCCTTACCTGGGCGAGGTGCGGGCAGTGGTGCGGCTGGACGGCCGGGCGGTGGCGGAAGGCACCCCGGTACCGGCCGGCAGCGTGCAGGATCTGCGCCTGTCCTGGCGGATCGGCTTCCAGCAGGAGACGGTTCAGCGCCAGTGGCTGGCCGGAGACACGCACAGCATCCTGTTCTTCGGCCGCCCGCCCGAACCCGCCGACCTGGACGCCCGGGCGGCGGCCCTCCTGCACACCCCGCCGCGCTCGGTGGACGACCTGTACGGCCTGCAACTGGCGGCGCTGCAGCTTGATTACCTGCAGCGGATCGAGCGGGCCGGCGCCCGCCTGTCTACCGCCTGGGGCCAGCGCATGAGCCAGGGGCAGCGCCTCGGCCTTGCCGGGTTCGCCGCTGAATTTGAGCATCTGCTCGGCGTGCCGTTTGCGGCGCCGGGCCTGCGCCTGGCCTTTGATGCCGCACGGGTGGCGGCCACGCCGGTGGCGGTGGCCGGGGCGAAGGAGATCGACACCCTCTTCTGGGTGACGCTGGCGGCGGAAGCGTCGTACCAGGAGCAGCAAAGCGTTACCGCCACCTACGGGATTCCCGCCCAGTCCACTGTTTCCAACCTGACCACGCGCCTGGACCGGGGTGAGAACCTGGCCTGGGTGTGCCGCCTGAACGGTGACAGGGAACTGCTGCGCATCGATTTTTCGGCTGCGGCCCAGGAGCACATGCAGACAGCCTTTGGCCAGAACCTGTTCGTGGTGGCGCCCCATGGCGGCGGTACTGCCGAAAGCTACATTATAATTGACCCGCGCACGGGCGCCAGCGGGTATTTCCTGAGCGCCGGGCGTAACGGCGCCCTGTCAGAACGGCTGAACGTGAAGGACCACATGTGGGCGGTGGACGTGGCGGCCCTGCCGATGCTGACCGGCCATCACCCGCTTTCCTTTATGCTGCCGGCTGCTGCCCTGTGGAAGGAACGGGTGGCGGTAGCCCGGGCGCTGACGGTGGGGTCGATAGACGGTTTATGGGCCGGTGCCGAGGGCGAGTGGGAAGGGCTGAAGCAGATTCCCAAGACCCTGGACTTCCTCTGGCGGTTCAGCCGGGACCGGGAGTTCCGGAAGAAGTTCATGGACCAGGCCAGGGCGACCCTGGAGCAACTGTCTGCCTTCGCCGCCGAGTTTACCGGGAACTGGCAGGAGTACCTGGCGGCGGCAGCGGAGTCCCTGGTTGCCAAGATTACGGCCATTTCCGGCCTGGAGCCGGGCGACCCGGGCTACATCATGTGGCTGAGCTATTACCCGGTGGGCTGGCTGCTGGGCATGGGGGCCGAAATGGCCGCCGTTACCCTGGCTAGCGCCGGGATTGCCAAGCTGGTCACCAGTATTCCGGAAGTGCAGCGTCTCGTGCAGACGCTGACGTTCCTGGTGCGCAACTTCTTGCGCCTGTCCGGCCCCTGCATCCGGGCCTTGCTGGTGCTGGACCGGCTGTTCCCGGATGTTGAAATGCTGAAGTTGATGGACTGGGCCAGCGACCCCAGGATTCGGCGTTATCTGGAGCGAACGCTGGTGAAGTCGGTGGAAGCGGTGGATCTGAAAGGCGAGGTGTCGGCGGTCCGGCAGAAGCTCGCGATGCTGGCCGAGCTTGCCGAGAGTGTGGCCGTTTCGGCCGTGCAAGATGATGCCTATCTGGCGGCCAAGCGCGTGTGGGAAGCGGCTGGATTGAGTGCCAGGGATTCGGAAATCCTGCGGATCTTGCGGCCACAACAGATTGATCAGGAAGAGCTGCGTGCCATTGCCATCGCTATGCGTCTGGCAATTCCCAATCCGGCTCCTGGCAAACGGATGCGCAAGTTCCTGACAATTCAACAAGCCAGGGAGTACATCGAAGGGCGCTTTGCGAACGGGTCAGAAAGGCCGAAAGATCTAATAATGGGGTATTTCACGGACAGTGAATACTCGGAGTTCGTGCGTACCCCTGACGACGTTGCCCAAATGATGCGCATGAACTACCCGGGTGGGCTTGATCAGCAGCCCAACGAGGTTGTTTTCTGGATCGACTTTGAATATGTTCCCCACCCGGATCACGGTTTTGACATACCCTTCGCGCCTGAGCTAGGGGGACAAACACGTGACGGCTGGCCTTTTTCCGGAACAGGGTGGATTTCCACCAAGGGGCGCTGGATCCCGGAGTACCGTTTTCGTCGCGACAGTGGGCATAGGATTCCCAGAGGTACACCGATGATGGGGATGACTGCAGACGGCCGCAAGTTTGTGCATAAAATGTTTGATGGCGAGAATTGGGTTGATCCTTGATAAGGGGGGACTTGCTTGTCCTGGCGGTTGATTTCGCAGCAATTCGCTGTCTACCGAGGATTCAAACTCCTTTACCGTTCCTACACCAAGCAAGGGGAGGTCTTGTTGTCCACCTATGACCCGAGCGTCGCCGTAGAGCTTGGGTTTCATGAAAGAGATGGGAAGTTCAGTGGGTGGGTGCCAAAGGAACAGGTGGCTGAGTTCAGCACTGAGAAGTGGTGGGGCGAACTGGATGGCATCAAAGTGTTTATACGGTCTGAATCGGAGGATGAGTATAGTATCGAAACAGACTGTACTTTGGGCGAGAAATGGAATTTGCAGCGAGTTGACAAACACGACTGGGTTGGTTCGGTTCCGAAATCAGCCATGACTCGGGTGTGGAGCGAGCGGTATACCTGGGAACATCCGTAGTGGGACGGGACTAGGTGTGTGAGGTCCGTTTCCGTGTATGGCCAATGAATTAGCCGTGGCGCCAGTTCTCTGGCCCCCTGTTCGGACCCGGGGGTGATTTGGGTGTCCTGTCGGTTGATTTCGCAGGAATTCGCGGTCTACCGGGGGTTCAAATTGCTCTACCGTTCCTACACCAAGGAAGGGGAGGTCTTGCTGTCCACCACTGACCCGAACATAGCAGCGGAGCTTGATTTTCAGGAGAGAAATGGGAATTTTAGTGGCCGGGTGCCAAAGGAGCAGGTGACTGAGTTCAGCACTGAGAAGTGGATGGGCGAACTCGATGGCACTACAGTGTATATCTGGTCTGAATCGGACGATGAGTATGGGATCGAAACGGATTGCACCCTGGCCGAGAAGTGGAATCTGCAGCGAGTTGACAAACTTGACTGGGGTGGTGCGGTTCCGAAATCTGCCATGACGCGGGTGTGGTGCGAGCGGCGAACCTGGAAAAACCCGTAGTGGGACGGGACCGGGTGTGTGAGGTCCGTATCCGTTCATGGCCAGGGAATTGGCCGTGGCGCCAGTTCTCTGGCCCCCTGTTGGGGCCGGGGGGATGGAGTTGGGCTGGAAGTGGTTGACGCACGAGTATGCGATATACCGAGGATACAAGATGGTTTACGAATCTTATAACGCTGTGGGGGACGTGTTGTTGTCCACAGATGATCCCCTAATCGCGGCAGAGCTAAACTTCAGAAAGAACGGTGATGGCGAGTTTCTTGCTTGGGTTCCGAACTCGGAAGTGGCTGAGTTTTTCCGGGAAACGTGGCTTGGGGAGATCGATGGCCGAAAGGTTGTAATCGAATGTGAACGTAACGATGAGTACTCTATCAACACGCAAAGTTCTGTAGTTGGAATTCGATGGGGATTACGCCAGGTGGATAAGATGGACTGGGCAGGGCGAGTTCCCAAGACAGCCTGTACTAACGTGACGTGCCAACGCAAGAACATCATTCCGCCCTTTAGGAGGCAAGGTTAGGGGCGTTGGCGCCCATCGGCTACCGTAGGTGAACCATTGCCAGTACCTGCTTCTGACTTTCTGCCGCAGAGAAACCAGCCGCGTACAGGTCCGCTACACGGGCAGCGAGGTTGCTGTTGGCAGGAAAAACAGGGAGGGGTATGTGTGACAGGTGTGCAGCAGTGGTTGGCCGAGGCCAGGGTTGGAAAGCTGACGGCGGCGGAGCTGTTTCCGCGGTTGCCGCAGGCGATGCCTCAGATCGTGGTGGCCTGTCATTCGGATGAGCCGGCCGGCTCGCTCAAGCTGTCTCTGTTCCTGGAACTGGGCGGTGCGAAGGCGCCGGTGCTGTTCACTGATCCCGACACCGCTCGGGCCTTTGCAAAGGACAGCCCCTGTCAGCAAACCGATGGGTGCGCCGCGCTCCGGAATATCATCCGGGCCGGCTATACGGCGGCGATTCTGAACCCTGGCCTTGACCAACTGGTACTGGACCGGCGTCACCTGCTGCTGCTTTTCCGGGAATACGCCCTGGCCGAACTGCTACGGATGGGCGGTGCCTGGGTGCCGACCCTTGACGGCAGTCTGCTGGTGGTGCAAATCAAGCCGGGGGTATGCACGGTCCCGGTTTTCCTGTCAGAAGTGGATGCTCAACCAACGTGCAGCCAGCATGAAGGAACGGCGGCATTTCACCCGTGGCCGCAAATCCGCAGCCGGTGCCAGGAAGCCAGTGCGGAAGGTCCACTCCTGCAGTATGGATTGCCGGAGCAGATCGGCCTGCTGCGCCGCCATCTGGCCGACCTCTGCGGAGACAGCCGCCCGGACCCGCTGGACAAGCTCGAAAAAGTCATCGCTGAAAGCAGGGGCATCGCCAACGCCCTGGAGGTGTGCCAGGCCCTGGCGAACCTGGAATCCATCTGGACGTTGCGGGACGAAGAAGGGTCGATGGTCGGCGTGGGATCATACCTGAACCTGTTCACATCAGCCGGGCATGCAGAGGCATTCATTGCTGAGGCCAGGCGCAAGACCCCCGACCTGGCTCCCATGTTCCCCCGGCTCATGCCGGCCAGGCCGCTGTTCCAGTTCCTTGCTGCCCAAAAGCCGTCTGTCGCCATCAACCAGGGGAGTGGGCCATCCTGGATCGGACCTGGTGATACGCTCCCACGTGTCGCGGCGATGATGCGCACCACGGCGGCGCAGGAGGCGGCACCGGCGCAGGCAGCCGGTACAGCCCGTAAATCCTGGTGGCAGCGGCTGTTCAGTCGCAAGTAATCCGAGGAGGAAAGCCCACATGCAGGTCCAACCGGCGGCAGGCAGGCACAGCCCCGCACGCATTCATACAGATAGCAGCCTGAACGGCCTGGGGCAGAACGCTCCGGGCCGTTTGTATGTTTCCTTCGCCTGCCCGAGTTCCGGCTGGGCGAACAGGAACAGGTAGGGGTACTACCGCGGCGAGGAGGGGGAGAGCGGTGAACCGCAGACTCCGGCCAGTGGCACTGGCCATCCTGGTGACCTTTGTGTTTGGACTGGCCCATTCCCCCGCCCGGGTGCTGGCCGGGGACAGCCCGGCCAGGGCGGCGTTCCCGGTCCAGGCAGC
>JAKFDK010000120.1:0-114774 GCA_036676195.1 Clostridia bacterium
GTTGTCGTAACCGATGATGCAGGCCTTGGCGGGTTCCACCCGGTTCAGGTAGGCGGCAATGGCCCGGGCCACCGCCCGGACATTCTGAAAGGTAAAGTCAGCAGCCAGGATCCCCCGCCAGCCATCGGTGCCGAAGGTGATCAAAGGAGCCCCTCCCTGTCCTCGACCCCAACGACTTCCTGCTCTGCAAGGCTCGCCTGGATTGCCGCCGCGATCACGCTGTGATACTCACTGACCAGGCTGGCCGCCCCCGCCGCCGGTTCGGAGTAAACCCTGACCTCCGGCCTGACCGGGTCGGGTATCAGCGCCACCCAATGTTCACCACGGCGCACCTTGACGCCATCCACCAGTTCCACGTCTTCACCGGCAGTGGCTTCAATCAGGTGGCGCATGACCTTGCCCTTGGCCTCCTGCGGGCAGGCGATGCTTTCCTCCTGCACATCCACCGGCGGCAGGTCGTCGACCAGTCGGTCGAGGGGGCGCCCGGCCAGAGCCAGCATCTGCAGGAGCCGGGCCATGGCAAAGAGGCCGTCGAGCCCGGGGTGAAATTCGGGAAATATGTAGCCGCCGGCGTCATCCCCGCAAAATACAGCCCGGCGGTTGGCCGCCACCTGCATCAGGGCGCGGGCCCCGGTCTTGGTGCGGACCAGGGTGTTGCCGGGAGCGGCAATCTGGTCAATGGCGGCAGAGGCGATCACCGGCACGGCCACTGTGAGCCCGCCGCGGTTTTCCAGGGTCAGGGCGGTGCACAGGGCCAGGGCCTGCTGGCCGGAAAGGACCCGGCCGGCGCTGTCCACCAGCCTGATGCGCTCGCCGGCGGCATCGAACAACACGCCCAGGTCGGCCTTAATGGCCCTGAGCATGCCGCTGAGGTGCTCCAGGGCCTGCTGCACCTCGTCTTCCGTGCGGGAAAGGCGTTTGGGGTCGGGGGCCGTGTTCAGGGCCAGTTCCTGGCAGCCCAGTTCGCCCAGAATCGACGGCAGCAACTGGCCGGCCGCCCCGTGTCCATAGTCGAGCACCAGGCGGAACTGACGCTTGCGGATGGCGGCCACGTCCAGGCGCTCCAGGAAGCCACTGCGGTAAAACTCCAGGATCTTGCTCGGGTAGGCCAGCCGGCTGATTTCGTCGGCCGGCACCTTGCGGGTGTCCTCACGCACCATCAGGGTCTCGATCTTCCGTTCGGTCCCGGTGTCAATGTCGGTGCCCCGGGCATCGAGCAGTTTGATCGTGACCCCGCCGGGGCTGAAGGGGTTGGCTTCCACGAATACGCCGCCCTTGGCCCCCAGGCTGGAAACGGCGTACCGGGTCAGTGGCAGCGGCGCCGCTTCCAGGTTGAAGACCCGGGCTCCGGCCGAGGCCAGTCCGGCCATGAGCGCCCGCTTGAGCATGACCGAAGCCGGGTGCCCGTCACGGCTGACGCACACGGTGTCACCCCGGTTCAGGGCAGAGCCGAAAGCCTCACCCAGACGGACGGCCAGGGACGGTGTGACCTCAATGTTACCCAGGCCGGTCACGCCCCCGGCGCCAAAGATGGCCTTGGTCTGCCGGTTTCCCCAGACCACGCTGGTGTTAATCTGGGCCCCCGCCTCGATGGTCTTGTTGGGCCAGACCTTGACGCCCGGCTTGACCATGGCCCCCTCGCCCACCTGGGACTCGTCACCGATGACGGCCCCCTGGCCCACGGCCGCCCGCTGGCCCACCGATGCGCCCTTGGAGAGCCAGGCGGCCCGGATGTCCGCCCCCCGACCCACATACACCTGCGACATGGTGACCGAGCGGTTGATTTCCGCCGCCTCGTCCACCACGGTATTGAGCCCGATCACACTGTACTCGGCGACCTGGGCGCCGGCACGGATCACGGCACCGTCACCGATGACTACCGGCGCCGTGACCTGGGCGGTGGGGTGAATCTCCACTCCGCGGCCAATCCAGAGACCCCGGCGGACCTCCTCGCCGGGAATCGATACCTTGACCCGGCCCGACAGGCAATCGACGTTGGCCTGCAGGCACTGAGCCAAGGAGCCGATGTCGCACCAGTAGTCACGGCTCACATAGCCGTACATGGGCTGGCCCCCGGCCAGCAGGCAGGGAAAAATGTCCTTGCTCCAGTCGTATACCCGGCCCTCTTCCATCAACTCAAACACCTGGGGCTCCAGCACATAGATGCCGGTGTTAATGGTGTCGCTGAACACCTCGGACCAGGTGGGCTTTTCCAGAAAACGCACGATCCGGCCGGAACCGTTGGTGATGACCACGCCGAATTCCAGCGGGTTTTCCACTCGGGTTAAAGCCAGGGTGGCCACCGAGCCTTTGGCTTTATGGAAGCGGACGAGGTCGGTCAGGTCCATGTCGGTCAGGGCGTCCCCGGAAATGACCAGAAAGGTGCTGTCCAGTTCCCGGCTGATCTGCCGCACACTGCCGGCCGTACCCAGGGGGGTCGTTTCCACGGAATACTGCATGTGCACGCCAAAGTCGCTGCCATCACCGAAATAATCCTGAATGACATCCGGCAGGTATTGCAGTGTGGCAATGATTTCGGTGATTCCATGCTGGCGCAGGAGCCCGACGATGTGTTCCATCACCGGGCGGTTCACTACCGGCACCATGGGCTTGGGGCGACTGACCGTTAATGGCCGCAAGCGGGTTCCCTCTCCCCCGGCCATTACGACAGCTTGCAAGCAAACACACCTCCTGCGCGTGGTCTGGCCCGGCCCGCCGGGGGCGGGGAGGGTTACCCCTTCCCTCCACCAACCCCCACTCCTGCCGAATCTGGTTACGCCGTGGTATATGCCTCGGTTTTGCGGCTTGCCCGTACTGCCGCCTGCGCCGCGGCCAGTCGCGCCACCGGGACCCGGAAGGGCGAGCAGGACACATAATTCAGGCCGGACCGGTGGCAAAAATCGATGCTGGCGGGTTCCCCGCCATGCTCCCCGCAAATGCCCAGCTTCAGGTTGGCCTTGACCTGGCGCCCCAGACCTGCCGCCATTTGCACCAGCTTACCCACGCCGCTCTGGTCCAGGACCACAAACGGGTTTTCCGACAGCACCTTGTCGGCCACGTATTGGGCCAGGAACTTCCCTTCGGCATCGTCACGGCTGAAGCCAAAGGTGGTCTGGGTCAGGTCGTTGGTCCCAAATGAGAAAAAGTCGGCTTCGGTGGCAATCTCATCGGCCGTCACCGCCGCCCGGGGCACCTCGATCATGGTGCCAATGGTATAGTCAACCTGGACTCCGGCCTGCGCCAAAACAGCCTGGCCGGTCTCTTCCACCAGCCGGCGCATCTGCCGCAGTTCCGCCACATGCCCAACCAGGGGAATCATGATTTCCGGCCTTACGGCAATGCCCTGACGGTGCAACTCCACCGCCGCCTCGAAGACGGCCCGGGCTTGCATCTGATAGATTTCCGGGTAAATCACGCCCAGCCGGCAGCCCCGGAAACCCAACATGGGGTTCACTTCGGCCAGTGTCCGCACCTGGCGTAGCAGCCGCCGCTTGGGCGCCACTTCCGCCGGCGCAGCCCCGGTGGCTTCCAGCACCGCCACCTCCACCGCCAGTTCCTCGGCCGATGGCAGGAACTCATGCAGGGGCGGATCGAGCAGGCGGATCGTTACCGGGTGCGGCGCCATGGCCTGCAGGATCCCGACAAAATCCTCCCGCTGCATGGGCAATAATTTGGCCAGGGCCGCGGCCCGTTCTTCCCGAGTTTCGGCCAGGACCATTTCCTGTACCACCGGCATGCGTTCCGGGTGATAACCGCCCTGACCGAACATGTGCTCAGTCCGGCACAGGCCAATGCCCTCAGCCCCGAAGTCGCGGGCTTTGCAGGCATCGGCGGGACTGTCGGCATTGGCCCGCACACCCAGGGTGCGCAGGTCGTCGGCCCAACTCAGCAGTTCCCGGAATTCCGGTGAGAGTTCCGGGTCCACCAGCGGCACCGCACCCACAATCACATTGCCGGTACCGCCGTCGATGGAAATCAGGTCCCCTTCGTGGAACTGGCGGTCACCAACGGTGGCCAACCGGCCGGCCAGATCAATGCGCACAGTTTCGCAACCAACCACTGCCGGTTTGCCCATGCCACGGGCCACAATGGCGGCATGACTGGTCATGCCACCCCGGCTGGTCAGGATGCCCTGTGCCGCCACGATGCCGTGGATATCGTCCGGGGCGGTCTCCGGACGAACCAGAATCACCTTCTGGCCTTCGGACTCCAGCTTTTCCGCCCGGTCCGGGTCAAAGACGGCCACACCAACGGCCGCGCCCGGGCTGGCTGCAAGGCCGGTGGCCAGCACGTCAAGTTTGGCCTGCGGATCCACTGAACGGTAAAGAATCTTTTCCACTTGTACCGGCTCAATGCGCAGGAGCGCGTCGGCACGGGTAATCAGCTTTTCGTGAACCAGATCAACGGCAATCTTGATGGCTGCCTGGGCCGTACGCTTACCGTTGCGGCACTGCAGCATGTAGAGTTTTTGATGCTCAATGGTGAACTCAATATCCTGCATATCCTTATAATGGCGTTCGAGAAGGTCACAGACCTGGACCAGTTGCGCATAAGCCTGCGGCAGTTCCTGTTCCAGCACAGAGATGGGGTGCGGCGTGCGAATGCCTGCCACCACGTCCTCGCCCTGGGCGTTGAGCAGATACTCGCCGTAAATCTCCCTGGCACCGGTGTTAGGATTGCGGGTGAACAGGACCCCGGTCCCGGAATCCATGCCCAGGTTGCCGAAGGCCATGGCCTGCACATTCACGGCAGTGCCCAGGTCGTCTGCAATCTTATGCACCTTGCGGTAGACGATTGCCCGCGGGTTGTTCCATGAACTGAACACCGCTTCGATGGCCAGGGAGAGTTGTTCCCGCGGGTCCTGCGGGAAGGGCCGCCCTGCTCTGGTCGCCACCAGGTCCTTATAGGCTGCCACCACCTGGCGCAATGCCGCCGGCGACAGGTCAAAGTCGGCAGTGACCCCGGCATTGTGCTTATGGCGCTGGAAGATGTGGTCGAACTCATGGTGGGAAATTCCCAGCACTACGCCGGAAAACATCTGAATAAAGCGGCGGTAGCAGTCCCAGGCGAACCGCTCGTCGCTGTTGGCCGCGTGGACTGCCACCGTCTGATCGTTCAGACCCAGGTTCAGAATGGTATCCATCATACCGGGCATGGAGACCGGGGCGCCGGAACGAACCGAGACCAGCAGCGGCGGGTTGCCGCCAAACTGCTTGCCAGTCTGCGCTTCCAGAGCGGCCAGCTTTTCCGCAACCTGGTCCGCCAGGCCAGCCGGGAATTGCTTGCCGGCACGGTAGTACTCGTTACAGGCTTCCGTGGTGATAGTGAAACCGGGCGGAACCGGCAGGCCAATGTTGGTCATTTCGGCCAAATTGGCACCTTTTCCGCCTAATAAGTCCTTCTGACGCGCGTTTCCCTGGGCAAACAAGTAGACGAATTTGTTAGTCACACTTACGGCCCCCTCTCAACTTGATCATTTCCAGCACTCGAACGGCTGTCTCTTCAACCGCCTTGTTGGTCACATCGATCACCGGGCACCCCAGTTGGCGGTACGTGCGGTCGGCATAAGTCAACTCCTCCAGAATGCGCTCAAGGTTGGCATAGTTCGCATCGGCCCGCAGACCGATGGTCCGCAGGCGCTCTTCGCGGATGGAGAGGAGTTTTTGTGGCTCCACCCACAGCCCTACCACCTTGTCCCCGACCTCGAATAATTCACTCGGCAGGGATACTTCCGGAATCAGGGGCAGATTGGCCACTTTGATCCGCCGGTGTGCCAGGTACATACTGACCGGGGTCTTGGAACTCCGGGAAACCCCCAGTACCACTACATCGGCTTTTAGAAATCCCCGGGGATCTTTGCCGTCATCATACTTCACGGCAAACTCGACCGCCTCGACCCGCCGGAAGTACTCCTCGTCCAGCCGGTGGACCAGGCCCGGCTTCAAACGGGGCTCTGTGCCGATCAGACGCTGCAGCCCGTGTATCATGGGTCCCATGATGTCCACCGCAGTCACGCCATACCGGGCGGTAGTGTCATGCATGGCTTCGCGAGTCTCCGGAAGAATCAGTGTGTACACAATGAGGGTCGGCTGTCGCAGGGCTTCCTGCACAACCTCCTCGATATCCCCCGAGTTCTCCACCATGGGAAAGCGTCGGATTTCCACCAGGGCCCCGTCAAACTGGGCAATGGCGGCGCGGGTCACAAACTCCGCCGTCTCTCCCACGGAATCTGACACAATAAACACAACCGCCTGCTCCGAAGCCATGGACCTCCCCCTTGATCGTCGCATTCCCCAGAAGTATGATACGGTCTGAATATTCACACAAAAGTTCAACCACTACCGGGTTCAGTCGCGAATATACTATATGGAATGGGCCTGCTCCTGCCTCGCCCTGTCACTCAAGCGCTTCATCGCCCTTTGATCATTTCTATTATACTTCTAAAATTCACCTATGATCTATTGGACGATATCATTGTATAGATCCAGTCGTTATATACATCAAGTAATTGACTATTTCAACTTGACTTGTTTCTATTTATGAAAGTACACTTGTCTTGAATAATAGCGATGTTCTGCCAGGGGGTGATACCTGCTTGACCGGAGCGGCCGAGTCATTTGCCCGTCTGGTAGCCCTGCGCAGGCACTACGTATTGCTCCTTGCGCTCGCCACCCTGGGAACTGCCCGCCGCCAGTGCTGGGGGGGTGAAGAACTTTCCGAGTGGCTGGTAAAGACCGGCACCCAGGCACAGATCTATACAGACTGGCATCGCCGTTGGGGGCTGGGTAATCCCTGGAGTTTCGGCCTGCCCTACCTGCGGCTCATGAGTCTATTGGGTGCGCTCATCGACTTCCAGACCACGGCCGGGACGGTTGAGATCCGCCATCGGCCGCTGAGCCGGCTGGCCCCGCACCTGACCTTGCGAGTGGGAGCTGTAGAGGGCGACTTCCAGGCGGCACGGCGAAGCCACGGGCTCCTGCTCAGGACCCCGTTGCAGGTCGACTTTCACTGGACCTTTGGCGAAACCGAAGACGTTCTGCAACTGCGTTCCCTGACCGGATACCAGCCTTACGCCGGCGAGTGGCAGCCAGATCCGCCGGAGCGGCTGCCGGCGGTCTCGCAGCACATCCTGGTACGGGCCCTGGCTGTTTTGCTCAGCCTGGGGTTAGCCATTGGCGAAAGTCCCGAACGGATGGGCCGGATCCTGGCAGGTACGCTGGTCCAACCCAACAGTTTCTCCGACCTGCGCACCATCGCGCAGCAGCAATGCCTCGCCCTGTCGGGCTGGATCGCCGAGGATGGCGACCCGCGCATCATCGAGGCAGAACCCCTGCCACGGGATTGCTGGACTGCGATGGCCATGTGCGGGATTCTGCCTGACCATGTCGGACGGTTCTATAACGGTTTGCTCCGTACCCTGGGGCAGCCGTTGCACCTGCTGACCTCCGCTGAAGTGGGATATTCACTCGTCCGCTGTACCATCGCCCAGCGGTAGAAAAAGCGTGCCCCGGCTCCACACGGAGCCGGGGCACGCTTTTTCTCTTACTGTCCTACGGTCAGCTTGGCCAGGTCCGCCGGGCGGGTGAGCAGTCCGGCGATCTCTTTCAGCATGGCCAGACGATTCCGCCGCACGTCTGGATTGGGATCCATGACCAGGACCTGCTCAAAAAAGGCGTCCACCGGTTGCTTGAGGCGGGTGGCCAACCGGTAAAACTCACCGTAGTCGCGGGCTTCCAGAGCCGCTTCCGCTTCTGCACGCAGGTTGGAGAAAGCCTGCCACAGTTCGGCCTCCGCCGGTACCAGCGCCTGGGTTTCCCGGCTCGCCGCGTTGGCCACGGCCTCCCCCTCGGCTTCGGCTTTGGCGGCAATGTTGGCCACGCGCTTGAAGGCACTGGTCACGGCAGCAAACTCCGGGTTGGTCAGGCTGCTGTGCAGGGCCTCGGCCCGGGCCAGTGCGTCGACCGGGTCGGCCATGCCTGCGGCCAGCACCGCCTCTATGACGTCATAACGAAACCCCCGCTCCTTCATTACACCTTCCAGGCGGGCCCGGAAGAACTCCAGGAGGGCGTCCCTGGCCTTGGCCCGGGTGGCATCGTCGAACTGGTTATAACCAGCCAGGGCAAAGCCGATCAGTTCAGACAGGTTAGCCCGGACACCCCGTTCGATCAGTACGCTCACCACGCCCTGGGCCGCCCGCCGCAGGGCCAGGGGGTCGTTGGAGCCGGTGGGGATGAGCCCCAGGCCAAAGTATCCGGCCAGGGTGTCCAGCTTGTCGGCCAGACCGACAATGATACCGGCCGGGCTCTGGGGCAGGGCGTCGCCGGCGCCGCGCGGCAGGTAGTGCTCGAAGATGCCGTTGGCCACTTCGGGCTCTTCCCCCTGGACCAGGGCGTACTCACGGCCCATCACACCCTGCAGTTCCGGAAACTCAAACACCATGTGGGTGATCAGGTCACACTTGCACAGTTGTGCCGCCCGCAGGGCTTTGGCGCGGGTCGCGTAGTCATAGCCCAGGTCGCCGGATACGGTGTGGGACAGCCCCAGCAGACGCATGGTGCGGTCGTACTGGCTGCCCAGCTTCTCCTGGAAGACCACCGTCTGAAGCGTATCCAGCCGGTCCTCCAGGCGCTGACGGCGGTCCTCGTCCCAGAAGAAGCGGGCGTCGGTCAGGCGGGCGTTGAGCACCTTCTCGTTTCCGTGGCGGACGTTGTCCAGATGGTGGTCCAGGCCGTTGCGGACAGCAATGAAATAAGGCAGCAGCCGGCCACCTTCAGACTCATACACGGGAAAATAGCGCTGGTGTTCACGCATGGAGGTGACCAGAACCTCGGCCGGTACTTCCAGAAAGGCCGGATCGAACTGGCCGTGGAAGGCATAGGGCTGCTCCACCAGCCAGGTAATCTCCTCCAACAGGTCCTCGTTGCGGGGAACATAGCCGCCCAGTTCCCGGGCCACCGTTTGGACCTGGTGCCAGATCACGTTCTTCCGCTGTACCGGGTCGACCATCACATGGCTGTGGGCACATTTGGTGAAGTAGTCGTGGACCGACTCCACGGGCGGCATCCCCTCAGGGGTGAGGGTACGATGGCCGCGGGTCTCCCGACCAGTCTCAACACCCTCCACTTCAAAGGGTACCCGCCGGTCACCCAGCAGGCAGAGCAGCCAGCGGATCGGCCGGGCAAAGCGCATGGTCCGGGCGCCCCAGCGCATCGACTTGGGGAAGTCCAGGCTATAGATCAGGTTGCGCAGCAGCGGCGGGAGGATGGTGACCACCGACTGGCCGGCCTCATGCTTGCGGGCGTAAACGTACTCCACGCCTTTTTCGTCGGTCTGAATGAACAGGTTCGATACCGCCACACCCTGGCCGCGGGCGAACCCTTCCGCCGCCTTGGTGGGCTGGCCCTGGGCGTCGAACGCCGCCTTGCGGGCCGGCCCCCGGGCCACAATGTCCCGGTCGTCCTGCTGCAGCGCCAGATCGCGCACCAGCAGGACGAGGCGCCGGGGCGTACCCAGGGTCAGGACCTGTCCATGGGCCAGGCGAGCCTCGGCCAGAGCCGCCTTCGCCTTGGCTTCCAGTTGCTCCAGAGTCGGCAGGCAAAACCGCGCCGGCAATTCCTCGACCCCGATCTCCAGGAGTAAGTCACGGGTGTCTGCCATTACTGCTCGCCTCCCTGTGCAGTCGGGTCCTGGGCGGTACTGCCGGCTTCCGCTGCCGCTGCCAGCCCCTGGCGGCCATACTTGCGTTCATGTAACGACTTGAGCAGGGGGTAGCCCAATTTCTCCCGCTGGTCCAGATACGCCTTGGCAGCCATCCGGGCCAGGTTACGTACCCGGCCGATGTAGGCCTGGCGCTCGGAGACCGAAATGGCCCCGCGGGCCTCCAGCAGGTTGAAGCTGTGTGAACACTTGAGCACATAGTCGTGGGCCGGAATCACCAGGCCGGTGCCTACCACCCGCTTGGCTTCGGCCTCGTACATGTTAAACAGTTTGAAGTGCAGGTCCGTATCAGCCGTTTCAAAACCATAGGTGGAGTTTTCGTACTCCTGGTGCTGGAAAACGTCGCGGTAGGTGATTCCCGGGGCGTACATGAGATCAAACACATTGTCAACACCCTGGATGTAGCTGGCCAGGCGTTCGGTGCCATAGGTGATTTCCACCGAAACGGGGTTGCAGTCAAAGCCAGCAAACTGCTGGAAGTAGGTGAACTGGGTGATTTCCATGCCGTCGAGCCATACTTCCCAGCCCAGCCCCCAGGCGCCCAGGGTAGCCGATTCCCAGTTGTCTTCCACAAAGCGGATGTCATGTTCCGCCGCCTTGATGCCGATGGCCGCCAGGGACTCCAGGTACATTTCCTGGATATTGTCCGGCGATGGCTTGATTAATACCTGATACTGGTGGTGCTGATAGAGCCGGTTGGGGTTTTCACCGTAACGGGCGTCAGCCGGGCGCCGGGATGGTTCCACGTAGGCCGCTGCCCAGGGCTCGGGACCAAGGGCGCGGAAAAAGGTATGCGGGTTAAAGGTGCCGGCGCCCTTTTCCACGTCGTAGGGCTCGGCAATCAGGCAGCCACGGTCGGCCCAGAAGCGGTGCAGGGAGAGGAGCAGATCCTGCAGGTACATGACGGTTCCCTCCTAATGCATGGGGCAAAGCCACAGGACACCAGACAGCGCCGGGGCGGAACTAACCGAAAGGGCCCCCGCCTCCGGCCAGATGAATGGCCGGGGACGAGAGCCCAGTTGCTCCCGCGGTTCCACCCCGATTGACGCCTGTCTTACACGGCGCCCTCCTTGTACAGATACAGTTAAGGCTCCGGAACGCCTTCCCCGAAGCTGCCGCACCGGCTTGCACCCACCGCCGGCTCTCTGGGCGGCCCCTGCTCGGGTACTCTTTTCCATCATGGCCTGATGACCGGAATACTAGCACAGGCCCCATGCCTTGTCAAGCGCAGGCGCAAGCGGTGCAGCGTTCAGCCTGTCTTGCGCTCCAGGTCGCCCACCACCTGGCGGATCAGGGCCAAATGTTCCCGGCGCCCGAACAGCCAGCCGCGGTGAAAGGCCGCCGCCTTGCGCCAGAGTCCGGTCTGCCCGATCGGGATATAAACCACCAGTTGCACGATCCGGCCCGGGCCCTTGTACAGGGTACCGGGATGCAGTCCGTAACTCACCGGACCCCCGGCCAGATAGGCCTCCCAACGAAACTCCCCACACCGACCGGTCACCGGTCCGGCCGTATGGTTTCTATTACAAAACATGGATGGACCCACCACCATAAACATCCTATGCTGGTAGGGTTATGTATAGAACCGCGCGGGCTTAATCAGGTCCCCCAGGAATACATTTCTTGGCGGGGGTGTTTCACTACGCTGCGGTCACCTTGTAAAGGAGAACGCCGGTATCCCGGGTGGCGAGACGCCGGCCTGGTAGCTGTCCTGGCACTCCTGAGTGTGGTGCTGGGCTGGTGCAGTGCCGGGACGGCCCGGCTGGTACGCACGACAGCCGAGGCCATTACCGGTCAGAACCGTTACGTGGTCTACTTTCTCCGGGGGAGGCGTCTGGTACCGGTCACCCATACCAGCCCGCGGCCGCTGTCTGCGGAACAGGCGGTCCGGGCCGCATTTCAGGCTCTGTGCCAGGGTCCGCCTCCAGGCCTGGACTCTGCCGTCCGCCCCGGTTGCCGTGTGCTGCGGGTCTGGCGTACCGGTAGCACGCTGAACCTGCAAATGCAGCCGGAGGACTGGGATTTCGTCCCCGGTGTGCCGGCGGCCAACGCCTGGGACGATCAGGTGGAGATGACGGTGGCACAGTTCCCCGACGTGCGGCAGGTGCAGTTCTGGATCGACAGCCACCGCCGTCCCGGCGGCCCGATTCCGGTAGACGGCCGGCCGAACTGGTTGTCAATCGGTACACCTGTGCCGAAGTCCGGGAAGCGACCGAACCTTTTCGGCTCTTTTTACGTTTAAGCTTATAAAGAGCAACCATCCGCATCATCCCCGGGACAGCCGTCCCCTCCTCCTGGCGGCTGTCCCCTTCCCCCTCCCCCCACATCCGCAGGTGGGGGATTTTCACCTGTCGATTAAACTGGATTATTTACAGGTGTTGGGCTGACAGGTAGTGAATCCCACTCCCTGAAGTTTAGTCGGGGAGTGGGTTTCAGCATGAAGACCTCTCTGGGTTTGCTCCGGTGGATGGCTTCGCCTCTGCTGGTCTGCCTCCGGTTTCTGGCCTGGGTCTTACTGGACTCACCAGGATTGTGCACGGTCCAGGACAGGGTCAGGCTCCGGCCGATCGCCGGTGCCGGCATCCCCCGAAACCCCGGGCCGCTGTAACCCCTTGTCCCCACCGACTTCAGCCCGTGCCCGGCACGCACAAAAGGAGGCTGCCCTGCTGTGGGCAGCCTTGTTTCCGCTGAGCCAGTGCAGCGTTCCGTAAGTTCTTGCCAAACTCGGTGAGGAACGTACTAGCGCCCGGTCGTGCGGACGGTCTGCAGAAACTCCAGGGACCGCAGTCGCTTTTCAAGACGCCACTCCACAAAGGCTTCCAGCACCCGGTTGATCTCTGCACCCACGCCGGGTTCCAGTTGCAGCAGGGGAGCCTGGCGCAAATCGCCATCCAGCAGGTCTCGCATGGCGACCAGGGTCTCCTGGCCAATCAGCAGGACCCGTTCGCCTTCGCCATAGCACCGGTTGCAGAGGGCACCGCCCAGAGCGGGACTGAACCGCAGCTCGGCGGCCGGCAGCGGATTCTGGCAGGTCGCACATCGGTGCAGGACCGGGCGCAGGCCCAGGAGGGCCAGCAGCTTTAACACAAAGGCCTGGCTGACCAGGCCGGCATCCACACCGGCTGTGGCCAGCAAATGCAGGCTGGTCAGCAGCAGGAGGTAACCGTCTTCAAGTGACTGGTCCTCCTGAATCACGGCATCGGTCAGTTCACACAGGTAGGTACCGTAGGCCATGCGGGTCAGGTCTTCCCGCAGCAGGCGAAAGGATTCCGTGATCTCTGCCTGGCTGAGGGTATCCAGGTTGCGGCCACCGTAGCACTGCACCCGGCAGTGAGTGAACAGTTGGGTGACGGCGGCCAGGCGGCTGCGCGGGCGGCGGGCCCCTCTGGCGATGGCCTGGACCTTGCCCCGCTCCCGAGTAAACAGGGTGACCAGCTTATCGGCTTCCTGGAAATCGCGGACCCGCACCACGATTGCGTCGGCGTTGTAAATGGTCACCATGAGCCTCCTCGTACACCTACTGGGCTGATCATAACCGATTTACCGTGTTCATGTCAGTCTGTATGCCCGAGGCGCCGTGGCCTGTCCCGGCCACGGCGCCCCCTGAATACGGGCTAGTATTTAGCCTGACCGGCGCTGCCGCCGGTGACAATGGCCACCGAGGCGCTGGTGCCCAGGCGGGAGGCGCCCGCCTTGACCATGTCCAGGGCAGTATCCCGGTCCCGGATGCCGCCCGACGCCTTGACCCCCATGCCCGGACCAACAGTCCGGCGCATCAGCGCAACGTCCTCGGCGGTGGCGCCGCCGGTCCCGAAGCCGGTGGAAGTCTTGACAAAGTCGGCTCCGGCCTGCCGGCTGATTTCACAGGCCCTGACCTTTTCCGCGTCCGTCAGCAGTCCGGTCTCCAGAATCACCTTGACCAGGGCCTGTCCGGCCGCTGCCTGCACCACTGCCTGAATGTCGTCTTGAACCAGATCGTGCTGCCCCGATTTGAGGGCCCCCACGTTGAGGACCATGTCAACCTCCCGGGCCCCCCGGCTGATGGCATCCCGAGCTTCCAGCGCCTTTACGGTGGTGCTGGTGGCACCCAGCGGAAAGCCGACCACCGCACAGACCTTCACTTGAGTTCCCTGCAGCAGTTGGGCAGCCAGCGGCACCCAGCCCGGGTTCACGCAGACAGAGGCAAACCCGTACTCCTTCGCCTCCCGACAGATCTTTTCAATCTGCTCGGCAGTTGCATCCGGTTTCAGGAGGGTATGGTCGATCAGCCCGGCCAGGTCCCGGTCCACCCCGCCTGCCACGGGGGCTGCCGGAGGAGCCGTCGTCGCCGCCACAGTTGTCGCGGGACGGGCCGGCGCTGGTGCGGCTGGTGCCGGCAGCGCCGCGCTCGGCTTCCCGGGCTGTGGCGGTGCGGGCGAGGCGGCCGGTGCCGGCTCTCCCAGCACCTTGGCGGCCTCTTCGGCCAGCTTATGGACATCGGTCAGCACCACGCCATAAGCCTTCAGGGTCGACACGTATTCCTCCAGCTTGCGCCGCAGGGCAAAGGGAACGGTCCGCCCGCCGCCGGGCGGCGCATAGGTCGGGCGGCCGCTATAGGCAGGGGGAGCCGGCAGATTGCCCAGCCAGGCGGGGACATCCGGCAGCGCCACCGCATCGCGGGCAGCAATGACCGGCTTGCCCTGCAGGATCGCGTGCACCAATACGGCCGAAGCCAGGTCCCCGGCCAACAGTTGTGCCACCTGAGCCGCCGAGGGCACCGACAGGGCCGGGACCAGCACCACCCCGGCCGCCTTCACCAGTTGGCTCGCCAGGCTTTCATCGCCATGGCAAAAGGCCGGTCCGCCCTGCAGCACCTCGTACAGCAGTCCGGGACCAGTGGCGTCCAACAGGGTTGAACTGGTGACGAGTGCTGCCTTGTAGCCCTGCTGGATCAGGTGGCGGGCCTCGGCCAGACCGTCGCCCACCTGGTCGCGGCCGGTCAGGACCACCAGCACGTCTACCCGGGCCGGTACGGCGACCTCCGGGTTCGCGAGGCAGGCTAACTGCCGGTGGGCCATTGGGATGGCCGGGCACGCCCCCCCGCAGGACGCAGGCGCCCCTGTAGGCGTGCCGCCCGAACCCCCGGCCGGAATCGACGCCGGTACCTTAGCTGGCACCGCTGCGACCGTCTGCGCCGGGGCCGCCGTGACAGGGCCTTCCCCAAGTTGGCGGATAACCTCATCGATCACCCGCTCCTTCAGCATTGCCAGATCCATCGCCAACCTCTCCCCTTGCCGATCACCGGTCCGCCAGAGCAATCCGATCGATTACGCCGGCAATAATGGCCTCTACCGGAGCATCGTCCTTGTCCATGATCTGGCGGCAGGACGTGCCTTCCTGCAGCACCAGCACCACGTCACCCACGCCGGCCCCGGCCCGGTCCACCGCCACAATTTCAGTTGGGTCCGCCTGGCCATATAAATCCAGGGGCCGGACAACCATCAGCTTCTCACCCGTAAGGCTGGCATGCTTGACGGTAGCAACCAGATGCCCGGTTACTCTGGCCAACAACATATGGGGGGTGCCTCCCGCCGAAAGTCAGGATTCTTTCCGTTCAGCATGGAAGCCAAGCGACTGTAAATCGACCTGCGGCACCTGCCTGGGCGCCCCCGCCGGGTCGACAATGCCGATGATGGCAGCATCCACGGGCGCCATTCCCGCAGCCCGGGCGGCATCGCCTGACCGGCAGAGCAATACCGTCTCTCCGGCGCCGGCACCGATCAGATCCACCGCAATCATGGGCTTGCCGGCGCCACCGCCATCGGCGTTCACCGGCTGAATCACCAGCAGCTTTCGGCCCTGCAATTTTTCATCCTTGCGCGTGGCGACGACGCTGCCAAAAACCTTGCCCGTAAACGTGGCCGCCATCCCCTTTTACCGGCGGGCATACTTGGCCTCAATGGCCGTGATTTTCGCCACTCGGCGCCCGTGACGCTCTGCGCCCCAGGGGGTGGCCAGAAACTCCTGCACAATCTGGCGGGCCAGATTGCGGCCCACCAGCCCGGCACCGAGGGTCAGCACGTTGGCATAATTATGCTCCCTGGCATTGCGGGCGGTGGACAAATCGTAGCAAAGGGCCGCCCGCACCCCCGGCACCTTGTTGGCAGCGATGCAGGAGCCGATCCCGGCCCCATCCACCACCACACCCACCTCAAACAGACCGCCGGCCACCGCTTCGGCTACCTGCAAGGCAAAGTCCGGGTAATCCACGGCCTGCGGACCGTGGGTGCCAAAGTCGATGACCTGATGTGCGGCTTCCATCAGGAAGCGGCGGAGGTCCTCCTTGAGTTCCCAGCCGCCGTGATCAGCGGCAATGGCGATGCGGGCCACGGCTTAGTCGGCCCCGGCTGCCGGCTTCCCTGCCCGGGGGAGCAGCTTTTCCACCTCATCGTGGGGCCGGGGAATCACGTGGGCGCTTACCAACTGGCCCACCCGCTGGGCCGCAGCGGCCCCCGCTTCGACGGCGGCCTTCACTGCTCCGACATCGCCACGCACCATGGTCGTCACGTAGGCGGCGCCGATCTGCACCTGGCCCAGCACCGTCACGTTGGCCGCCTTGGCCATGGCGTCGCCTGCTTCGACTGCGCCCACAAAACCGCGGGTCTCGATCATTCCCAAAGCCTGCATCGAACGATTACCCCTTCCAGAGACGTGCCTTCAAGTCTGCATGCGGGGCCGGAATCACAGTGGTGGCCAGATGCCCGCCGCCTTCCGCGGCGGCGTACTCGGCAGCTTCCGCGGCAGCCTGGACGCTGCCCACATCTCCGGTGACAGCCAGATAACCCTTACCACCCAGCCCACGGGCCAGGCGCACCTCCAGCAATTCGACCGCCGCCGCCTTCACTGCGGCATCGGCGGCCTTGATCGCCCCCGCTACCGTCAAAGTTTCAATCACGGCTACGGCCTCAATCCCCGCTGTCCGGACCTCGCCCCGGACCGCCGGGTACACCTGCGGGTGCAGGTTGGGGACGACCAGAGAGTCCAACAGGCTGGACTCCGCCGCCTGTTCGCCGGCCGCAACGGCCGCCTGTACCGCCGCCACATCCCCGGCCACCACGGCAATGAACTTGCCCGGACTGGCGGGCTCCGCCTGGACCAGTTCCACGTAGGCTGTTTTGAGCATGGCATCCGTTGCCTTGATGCCAAGTGCGATGCTGCTGCTTTCCACGAGGCCAATGGCGGTTTTGGCCATGTCAGGGTCAACTCCTGAACCGGACGACTTATTCACGAAACTTCGGTGTTTGCCCGGCGTATGCCGCCAGGCCGAGCCGGGCCAGCAGGGCCCGGCGGCCGGGTATGCGGCCGGACGGTACCGGCGGGCCGGCGGACGGCAGAGTAGCCTCGCTCCGGGGCGGCCGGCGGGACAGTTGTTCGCTTACCAGCCGGTGCGGCTCCAACCCCGCCGGGCAGGCAGTACTGCACAGGCCGCACCCGTCGCAGGCGTTCATCCGGCCGTTTGCGGCCAAAAGGGGCTTTCCGGTCACCAGTGCCCGCAGGGCCAGGTGCGGGGCTACCCCCGCCGTGCAGGCGGCCGAACAAAGGTCGCAACCCTGGCAGCGACTGCGGGCTGCCCGCCGGGCGTCTTCCAGGGGGCGCCGGGCCCGGCGCACCAGCCCGTGTCCGGGCGGCAGCACCAGGTACACGCAGGCGGCAGCGGCGTCCATCCACCCGTCCACCGGGCGGTGGCGCAGGGCGCCCCCGGCCAGCCATTCCGGCTCGACCGTCGCCGCCCCGGCATAACCACCCGCCATGGGCAGCAGGTCTTCGACCCGCAGGCCCGCGGCCGGCACCTGGGTGACAATCGGTACGGTCACAGCTCCCAGTACCGCCACCCACCGGTGTTCACTGCGGGTGGGCGGAACATGGGCCAACAGGCAATCCAGCGGCTGCCAGGCCGGTCGGCGGCGCGTCACCCTGGCCCCGGCGGCGGTCAGGGCCGCCGCTGCCCGCGGCAGATCGGTGGCCACCGCCACATCCATGCCAGCCAGCAGATCCGGACGCCGGGCGGCCAGAACCGCTTCCGCCAGCCCGGCGAGCGGGTCAGACACCCCGCAGCTAAACAATGCGGAAATGCCCCACCAGCACGCAGCGCCGCTCCTTGGTAAAGGTCCGGGCCGAGGTCAGACCTTCACCGGTAGTACCGGCAATGGACAGGGTGGCATAACCCTCCCCACCCACACCAATCCCGGCATAATGCGGGCCGTTCTTCACAAAAATGGACCCCCCGAACTCCCTGGCCATGTGCGACAGGTTACGCAGGTCATTGGAGTGAATGGATGCCGTGTGCTTGTGACCCTTCTCGGCCCGAATGGCGAGTTCAATGGCCTCGGCCGCCGTTTTCACCCGCACCACCGGCAGCACCGGCAGCAGCATTTCCGTCCAAACGAACGGGTGATCCGCCGGCACCTCGCAGAAGGCCAGCCGGGGCTCACCGGAAAAGCTGATACCGGCCTGGCGCAGGATCAACGCCGCATCCTTCCCAACGGCATCCTTCTGCACATGCTTGCCGTCAGGCAACAGATAGCGCTGGAGCCGGTCCACCTCTGACCAGGCCACTTCATGGGCCCCCTGCTGTTGCATGAGCGCCTTGAGCCTGTCCGCCACCGCGCCGACCACAATCGCCTCTTTTTCCGCCGTGCACAGCACGGTGTTGTCAAAGGAGGCGCCATCGACGATATGTTTGGCCGCCAGTTCCAGATCAGCCGTTTCGTCCACGACCGTAGGCGGGTTCCCCGGCCCGGCGGCCCAGACCTTCTTGCCGGAGACCATGGCCTGCTGTACCACGGCGCCGCCGCCCGTCACCAGCAGAGCATCAATGCCCGAGTGCCGCATGAGCGCCTGGGCTGTTTCAATGCTGGGCTCCGCCACCGCCGTCAGCAGGCTGGCCGGCCCGCCGGCCGCAACAATGGCGGCATTGAGCAGTTCTACCGTCTGAATCCCGCAATTGCGGGCATTGGGGTGGAAGCAGTAGACCGCTGCGTTCCCCCCGGCCACCAGGGAAAGGCTGTTATTGATGATAGTCGCGGTCGGGTTAGTGGTCGGAGTAATGGCTCCGATAACCCCAAAGGGTGCCCGTTCCACCACCGTCAGGCCGCCGTCGCCGCTCCAGGAAACAGTCAGCAAATCCTCAACCCCCGGCGTCTTGTCCGCGGCGGTGAGGTTTTTCGTGGTCTTGTGCGAAACCCGGCCCAGGCCGGTTTCCCGCACCGCGTGTTCAGCCAGGCTGCGGGCATGCTCCCGGGCCGCCTGGCGCATGCCAGCGATAATTTCCTTGCGTCTTTCCAGCCCAAGTTCCATCAGCCGGGCCTGGGCGGCCCGGGCCGCACTGACAGCCGCATCGAGGGCGGGATAAATCCCACCGGGATTGATCCCGGCGGCAGTCGCCCCACCCCTGGCAGTGCGGGGCGAGGCGGCTCCCAGGGCACCCTGGCTGTCCAGTTGCTTGATGATCTCATCAACCAGCAGGGCGATCTGTTCGCGGGGCAGAGCCATGTGCCTTAGCACCCCCTGTCGGGGTTAACCCTTGGTGAAAACTGTGGAGCCGCCCACTTCCAGGGCATCAACGATTGCCATGATCACCGCATCAACGGGGGTATCCTTGGTTCGAGTCGTCTGCCGCGCGGAGGACCCGGTGCAGACCATGACGATCTCCCCGGCACCGGCACCGACCGCATCAATGGCGACCAGAGGCTTGCCGTCATCCTTTTCCGGGTCCAGGATCGCCACAGGTTGCACAATCAGGAGCTTGGTCCCGACCAGCTTATCCTCTTTGCGGGTCGCAACAACAGTGCCAATGACACGAGCCAGGATCATGCTGCTGGGTCACCTCCCGCATCCAGAACCGTAGAGCTACTCCTTGGGGACCGCAATGGGCAGCGCGGTTTCCAGGTCCGCGTGGGGACGGGGAATCACATGAACGGAAATAACTTCGCCCACCTTTGCCGCCGCAGCGGCTCCGGCCTCGGTGGCCGACTTCACGGCAGCGACATCGCCCCGCACAATGGCGGTGACGTAACCGGAGCCGATCTTTTCATAGCCCACCAGGCGCACGTTGGCGGCCTTCACCATGGCGTCAGCCGCCTCGATGAGGGCGACCAGACCACGGGTTTCCACCATACCAAGAGCTTCCATGGCCAATTTGTTCACCTCCTTACACTGATCAGTTCTACCTCATCGCCGTCGTTCAACCCGGCTGCATTGGCTTCATCGGTATCGATATGCATTTCCAATCGGTAAGCCGGATTCACCCGCACCAGCACATTTTCCAGCACCAGTGCGCGTACACCGTCTGTCCGCACCTCTACGCGCTGCCCGTCCGCCACGCCGAATTGCGCCGCCTCATCCGGGTGCATGTGGATATGTCGGGCGGCCACTATCACGCCGCCGGAAACCGTTATGCGTCCGACCGGGCCTTCCAGGGTAAGTCCAGGGGTGTGGCGGTGGTCCCCGGAGTCGCGTACCGGCACTGCCACCCCCAGCAGGCGGGCGTCGGTGGCGGACACTTCCACCTGGGTGTGTCCCCGGCTGGGGCCGAGCACCCGGACCCGGGGCAGCGTACCCCGCGGCCCGATCAGGGTGACCTGCTCAGCGGCGGCAAACTGCTCGACCTGCGACAGCCATTTAAATACCGTCAGGCGGGCCCCGCGGCCGAAGAGCGCCTCCAGGTCACGCTGGCTGAGGTGCACATGGCGGGCACTGACGGCCACCGGCAACCGGCGCCGCACCTGGTCCGGTGCCGGGTGGAGCACCGACGGCGGAGGCCAGGAGCCAGGCAGCGGTTCTCCGGTCAGCGGGGACCGCCCCTGGTGCGCCCGGATCCGCTCCACCACTTCCCGGGCGATAAGCCGGGCCAATTCCTCGGTGCGCAGGGTCACCGGTTTCCCCTCCTGAATCCCGGATGCAGAGATGCAATGCAATCAAGAGGTACCCGGGTCCGGTGCCAGCAGGCGCCGGGCCATGACTTCGTCGGTGATCAGCACGTTGGCATAGCAGGCTGTCAGCGCCGCCCTTACAGCCGCCACCTTCCGCTCCCCGCCGACCACCGCCACCGCCTGCTCTTTGGCCTGCAAATCGGCCAGATTCAGCCCAATGGTACGCTGCTCCAGCACGGGATCGACCGGTTGGCCGTCAGCAGTGAAAAAGCGGGAACAAATATCCCCGACGGCGCCCAGTGCGCGCAAACGGGCCATTTCCCGGGAGGTAAAGTAACCAGCCTGCACAAGGGCGTTGTCATCGGTGGGTTCACCCACCGAAAACACAGCCACCTGTGCCCGCCGACCGGTTTCCAACAACTGAGCCGTGTGCCGTTCTGCCTGCAGGGCAGTTGCCAGGGCCGGATGGTCTACCACAGCGGGTCCCGGCAGGCAGTGGGCATCAGCCGCAAACGCCTGACCGAACCGCTGCACCACTAGCCCGGCGTTGGTCCCGTCACTGGCCCGGCTGACGCCACCGTTGAGTTGTACCACCGTCACACCCCGGCGCGGCTGTACCTGCAGGTGGGCCGAAACTTCTTCCATGGTGCGGCCCCAGGTCACTCCGACCACCTGGCCGTCGTACACGCGGGTCTGCAGGTATTCCGCCGCAGCGCGGCCCAGGTTACGCCGCACCAGCGGCGCGGGCAGTCCGCCCCCGCCGGCCACCACCACAGCCTGCCGCAAAACCGGGAAAGCCCGTACCAGAGCGGCTTCCAGATCCGGTACGTAACCCAGCGGACTGCGGATGGTGATCTGGACAATGCCCTCGTCCCGGGCCTCCTTGAGCAGCCGGGAAACGGTGGGCCGCGACAGCTTCAACTGACCGCCGATTTGCTCCTGGGTGATTCCCTGCTCGTAATAAAGCTGGGCCACTTGCCCCATCAGCACCTGCCGCTGCTGATCTCCGGCCATCCGACCACCCCGAGGAATATTGCGATGAACATGTGTGCACATGCTTTTACATTTGTAAAATCAGTTCGCTCCGGGTCAGGAAAATTCCTGCTGCCCGGACAAAAACACCCCCACCGCCAGCACACGGCGATGGGGGGCAGTATCCAGTTTCAATGCCTACTGGGTTAGAAAATAGGTGGCGATCCCAAAGTAAGTGAGCATGGAGGTCACATCGGTCACCGTAGTAATGAACGGGCCCGATGCCACTGCCGGGTCAACCCCCAGGCGGGTAATTACCATCGGGAAGAAAGCGCCCAGAATCTTGGCTATCGGAATATTGATCGCGATCGCCACCCCCACCGTCAGGCCCAGCAGCAAGCTGCCGTGCCACACATAGGCCAGGGAAAACAGGACACCTCCACAGACCAGGCCGACCGTGACCCCGACGCGTAATTCCCGCCATACCACCTGGACCACGTCGCTCGTACTGATTTCGCCAGTGGCCATGCTGCGCACCACCACCGCCAGGGCCTGGGTGGCCGCGTTACCGGCCTCTCCCGCCATGGTGGTGATAAAAATCGTCAGCAGGGCCAGGGTGGCGGGGTTGAATCCTTCCTGAAAGTGGTCAATCACCTTGCCGGACGCCAGTTCCATGAACAGCAGCGCCACCAGCCAGGGCAGGCGGGGCTTGGCCAGGCGCCAGATGCCGGCCTTAAAGTCAGTGGCACCGGGGTCCTCGGCATCCGGCGTAACGGCTGACATGCGCAGGGCGTCCTCAGTCGCCTCTTCTTCAATGACGTCAATGACGTCGTCAACCGTAATGACACCCAGAAGCCGCTCCTGCCGGTCCACTACGGGAATGGCCAAAAGGTCATATTTAGAAACCGTTCGGGCGACCTCTTCCTGGTCCTGGTCCACATACACGGACAGCACTTTCGTGCCCATGACCCCGGAGATCCGGGTGTCGGGCCGGGCCACAATCAAGTCCCGAAGGGAAATCACACCGACCAGGCGGCCGCCGCCGTCAATAACGTAAACGTAATAAATCGTTTCAGCATCCGGACCGACCTCACGCAGGTGCTCAATAGCCGCCTGAGCGGTCATATCGGACTGGAGCGTGATGTATTCGGTAGTCATGATGCCGCCGGCCGTGTCCGGGTCGTACTCCAGCAGTTCGCGCATATCGGCGGCATCCTCGGCTTCCAACTCGCTGAGGATCTGCCCCTGTGCCTCCGGGGACAACTCCGCCAGGAGGTCAGCCGCTTCGTCACTGGACATCTCTTCGATGATGTGACCGGCCTTTTCCGCACCCAGCGCCGATACCAGATCGGCCTGAGTATCCAGGTCCAGTTCACCGAGCACCAGAGCCGCCTGCTCAGAATCGAGCAGGTCAAAGATGGCCGTCCGCTGGATCTCAGTCAGTTCTTCCAGCCATTCCGCCAAATCAGCCGGGTGCTGTTCGCGCAAGAAGGCAGCCAGTTCCCCAGGTGGTCCCGCCAGAAGCCCGCGCAGCTTCTCCAGCCCCGAATCCTGCTGTGGAGTCAACATAAACACCCCCTGCGGCTGATACCCGGCGCCCGGGCAACCGCAGGGGGCAGCGCGCGCCAATTACGTACGCGCCCTCAACACCCCACACTGTGGCAGGCCGGTGGTAAAGCCGGGCAGGAGCCAGTAGTCTTGAACGCGCCCAAACGAGCCCACTGATCAGGTCTACTCGGTCCTGTTTCCACTGCCACCACCTCCTGCTGTAAAGGACGGCCGCCGTCCTGCGGCGGCGCCAGACGAATTCCACTCCATGTATTGTAGCACTTGAGGGCGCTAGTTGCCACCTCTGGCGTAATGAGGCTAAATTTCGCCGAAAATGACCGATACAACAGTTGACAGCCAACTCAGGCACCACTTGCAGAGCAGGCCATCCCGCCGCTCCCTGCCGTCTGGGCATGACTGCGCCCGGCTGACAGTAAGTTTTTTCCCTGCGGTTTTACCCTCCGAGAGCAAAGGAGTCCTATCTATTATGCTGAATTTTGTGTTAAATTGGTCTTCTGGCAAGCGCTGGGAAACCCGGATTGAGAGGAGCGAGCGATGTGGATCACTCTTATGGGCGTCCCCGCGGCCGGCCATGGGCGGCCCTCGTGGCAGTGATAGCGCTGCTGGCGGGCCTGAGCGGAGGCGCACCGGCGCAGTCTGCCGGCGGCCGCACCTACACGCTGGACGCTGATTTTGACGAAGGGATTCTCACCGGCCTCAACCACGCGGCCCCGAATCACGACCAGTTGCAGCTCAACCAGCAGAGCAGCACCTTCCCCTTTATTTGGGTAGCAAACTCTGGCGAAGGCACCATCTCGAAGCTGGACACCCGCACCGGTACTGAACTGGGCCGCTACCGCACAGCGCCGGCCGGTTACGGCACCAACCCCTCCCGGACCACGGTGGACCTGAACGGAGATGTCTGGGTGGGCAACCGGAATGGGAACACGGTCACCAAGGTCGGACTCAACGAAAACGGTAACTGCGTGGACCGCAACGCCAACGGTGTCATCGATACCTCCACCGGCGGGGGCGATGTAAAGCCCTGGTCAGGAGCCACCCCCGGTGACGAATGCATCCTGCTGCACGTAGCCTTCCCGGCCGGACAGGGCAGCAATGTGCGCATGGTGGCCATTGACGCCCAAAACAACGTCTATGCCGGTGCCAGCAACAGCGGCTGGTTTCACTACATTGACGGCTACAACGGCGCGATTCTCAGGTCCCGGACCAACTCGGCGGGCATTAACTACGGCGGCGTCGTGGACCCCGAAGGCAACTTGTGGATTGCCACCCTGTGGTCAAGACGCCTCCTCAAGTACAACCCGGTGACAGACACGTTCCAGAACATCAACCTGCCGCACACCAGCTACGGTCTTGGCATTGACAAGTTTGGCCACATCTGGCACAGCGGATTCGAGTCCCGGACGATCAGTCGAATTCGGCGCAGCGACGGTACCATTATGGGCACCTACGCCATCCCGGGTGGCTGCGACAGCCGCGGCGTGGCCGTGGAAGACAACGGGGATGTCTGGGTTGCCAATACCTGCAGCAACTCCGCCGGACACCTGGGCAACGACGGCACCAACAAGGGCACCGTACCGGTCGGCGGTGCACCCACCGGTGCCGCCATTGACGGCGACGGCAAGGTGTGGATCACCAACCTCGGCACCCATAACGCCACCCGCATTGATCCGGCCACCAATGCGACCCATACCTTTGCAGTCGGACTGTCGCCTTACAACTATTCGGACATGACCGGACACATTATCCGCAACATCACAACCACCCGTGGCACCTGGGCCGTCATCTATGACAGCGGCACCTCCGGCACCGGCTGGGGTACCCTCACCTGGCATGGCACTACACCGGCCGATACCAGCATCAGCGGACGGGTGCGGGCAGCCGATACCGTCGCCGGGCTGGGTGCCCAGGCATACGCAGGGGTGGGCAACGGGGTGGCGTTCAACGGCGTGACCGGACGCTACATCCAAATCGAAATGACCTTGCAGACCATCCGGGACGGGGTCACCCCCGTGCTGTACGACGTGAACATCGAGCCCGAAGTCCCCTGCGACCCCAGCCCGAGCCTGACCTGGCAGGCTCCCCTCAGCCCGGCGACCCCCCATGCGCTGGCGGCGGCGGATTCCCTCAACATCCGGTTCCGCTGGGGGACCTGCAATCAATTCCATCACGACGAGACCGTGCTAATGATCGTTCGGGACCAGGGCAATGCCCAGTTCCCAGTCACCGCCAACGTCTACAACTGGGACATCGCCATTCACGATGCCACCCAGGAGTACAGCCAACCGTTTAACCCGAGCTGGTATGCGATCCCCCCCGGGAGTGTCCTGGAGATCGAGGTCTACATGGGTGGCCAATTTGCCGGTGAAGCCCTGGTTCACGTTACGCCCTAGGAGGTGATCGGCATGCGTGCAAAACTATGGCTGACCCTGGGCGGCTCCCTTGCGATTGCCCTGGGACTGACGGTCGGTACCCTGGCCCTGTTCACGGCAGAGACCCCGGTGGACAGCGTTCAGTTCGAAGCCGGCACTGTGAGGCTCAACAGCTACCGGGACATGGGTGATACGATTCCGGGACCCATGTTCTACACCACTCCGACCGAAGGGCAAACCCCGGGCGGCGTGCCCGGACGCCGGCCCACCGGCTACTGGGCCCCCGGCGACAACAACGTCAGGGCTCTGTTCGTGGAGAACAGCGGTAACCTGGATGCCTGGCTGGTCGGCATTGGCGCCGAGGCACAGGCGGGCAGCAGCCGCCACCTGGCCGAAAAGCTGCAGGCAAAGGTCACCACCGACCTGGCCGGTACCAACGTTCTGGCCAGCGGCACCCTCGCCAGCCTCATCGATACGGACCAGGCATTTGCCACCAGGCTGGCCCTCAATGTGGGACCAGCGCCCAGGGCCCTGTACTTCCACGTCACCCTGCCCCTGGACGCCGATAATTCCTACCAGAATGAAGTCCTTCGGGTCGATTTCCATGTTATGGCCGAGCAGAAGGCCAACAACCCGTAAGTCAGACAAAACCGGGGTCGGAGATCATCTCCGGCCCCGGTTGTACGTTTCCCCAGCCGTATTAGCCTACCCGCAGGTAGCGCCAGATCAGGCGCCAGGTTGGGCGGGCGCCATACAGCAGTACCCCGACGCGATAGATCCGCGCCGCCGCCCAAATGGTTCCGACGGTGGCGAGCAGGAGCAGTCCTACGGACACCGCCACCTGCCAGGCCGGCGGCTGGCTTAACACCAGGCGGGTGATCATCACGGAAGGCGAAAAGAACGGTATCAGCGAGAACCAGGTGGCCAGGGGCCCGGACGGGTTCTGTAACACAAACATCGCCACCATATTGCCCACCACCACCAGTAAGGTCAGGGGCATGAGCAGGGCCTGGCTGTCTTCCATCCGGCTGATGGTGGAGGCGGCGGCCGCGTACAACGCGGCATACAAAAAGTAACCAAGCAGAAAGTAGACCAGACCGAACAGGAAGATGGCACTGCTAATCTTCGCCAACGCAGCCGAGACCACCACGAAAGGCAGCCCCAGCAAGGCAATATAAGCCAGTACCCAGGTGGCGTACTGCGTGAGTCCCACCAGGCCGATTCCCAGCACCTTGCCCGCCAGCAGTACTTCCGGCTTCACCGCCGCGACCAGCAGTTCCATCACCCGCGACGTTTTTTCTTCCAATACCCCCTGGAACGTCAGGGCAGCGTAAGCCAGAACCGCGACGTACATGAGCATGTTAAAGACAGTAGCAATCAACGTTCGAACCTCGTAGGCATCATCATCAGCTTCGCTGGTATTCAGCGGCACGAAATTCATGGATACCGGTTCCTGTATAACCCGGAGTACACCGGGATCAACCTGGTATCCTTGCAGGCGCTCGGCCCGCACCACTACCTCCAGCACCGGCTGCAGCTTGTCCTTCACCCGTTCCAGGGTAAACATGCTGCTGCTGGAAAAGGTGGCCCGAAACTCCTCAGGGGTAGCTCCCTGCAGCAGTAACAGACCCGGCAGGTCCCCGCTGCGGGCTCGGGTGAGCAGGGCTGTTTCCTGCTCCATACCGGCCGGCTGCAGTTGCACGCCGGACGGACCGCCGGCATCGGCCATTGCCGCTTGCAACCCGGGCCACAGCCGGCCAGTCGCGTCGATCACCGAGATCGTAATCGGTTTGGCGCCGGTGGCATTAAATACCAGTACGCCGACCACCGGGCCGCCCACCAGCACCATAAACATCAGGACGGTCACGGCGATGAACACCGGTGAACTGACCCTGGTGCGGTACTCACGCCAGGCGATGGTCCAGATGTCTCTCACGCCGGCACCCCCCCGACCTTTTCCAGGTAAATTTCCTCCAGCGAAGGGTCACCCAGTTCAAACCGACTGACCGGGCCGGCGACCATGGCAGCACGCAATATTTCCTGGGGGTCCGTGGTCGATGGCACCTTTAACTCCACATAATCGGGGGCTTCCCTGGCCACATTCACACCGGGAAAACGATCAAGAAACGACAGTGAGCAGGCAGCGGCCAAACGCACCACCTGGCGCCCGGCCTGGCGTTTAATCTCCCGCAACGGTCCGGAAACCATCAGCCGGGCCCGGTGAATTAAGGCCACGTGCGTGCACAGTTGCTCCACCTGGTCCAGCCGGTGGGAAGAGAAGATCAGGGTGGTTCCCTCTGCCTGCAATTGCCGCAGGCTGTCCTGCAGGGCCAGGGCATTCAGGGGATCTAGCCCGCTGAAAGGCTCGTCCAGGATCACCAGGGGCGGCCGGTGTGCCACTGCTGCCACAAACTGCACCTTTTGCTGGTTACCCTTTGAAAGCTGTTCTACCCGCTTGTCCCGGTACTCGGCCAGCCCCAACCGCTCCAGCCAGCCACTGATACAGGTGCGGGCAGCAACCGGGTGCAGGCCGTGCAGCGTGGCCAGGTAAGCCAACTGGTCAGCCACCCTCATCTTGGGATATAGCCCCCGCTCCTCAGGCAAATAACCGAAGCTGCGACACTCCTGCTCACTCACCGGCCGGTCCCGCCAGGTGACACTGCCACTGTCTGGCAACAAGATCCGGAGGATCATGCGCATGGTCGTGGTCTTTCCGGCTCCGTTGGAGCCGACTAAGCCAAACATCGTGCCGGACTCAATCGTGAAGCTAACCCCGTCCACAGCAGTAAAGTTGCCAAACCGCTTCGTAACAGCCTCCAGCCGTAACGTCACGCGCCTACCTCCCCGTTCGTTCCCGCTGCTGGAATCGTTCCCCTCAAGGCAGCGCCCTACTGGCAATGACGTAGTCATATCGTCAGTGGTTTGCCCTATATGAAAACACAGTGAGGGTCATCCCCCAGTGAGATGACCCCCGTTGTGGCGATGCGTCCGGAGCCGGTCACCCGCCCGGACACACCGACCGCCGCACCCGCCTATTCCAGCGTATATCCAAGTTCCCGCAGGGGGCGCTCACGGTTGCGCCAGTCCTCCTGCACCTTCACATACAACTCCAGGAACAGCTTTGAGCCCAGCAGGGCTTCAATATCGGCTCTGCCCAGGCGGCCAATTTCCTTGATCATACTGCCGTGTGCCCCGATCAGAATGCCCCGCTGGCTCTCCCGTTCCACATAGATCAGAGCACGCACATAGACGACGCCGTTGTCCCGGGTCTGTAACTCTTCGATCTCCACGGCAACGGAGTGGGGGATTTCTTCCCGGGTCAGGTGCAGCACCTTTTCCCGAATCAACTCCGCCATCACAAATTTCTCCGGCTGGTCGGTGACCATGTCCTCCGGATAATAGGGCGGCCCCTCCGGCAGGCGCTGGTCGATCGCCTGCACCAGGCTGTCCAGGTGGGTGCCGTGCATGGCACTGACCGGGATCACGTCCATCCATTGGCCCAGGGTCACATAAGCGTCCAACACCTGGTGCAGCCCATCGGGAGCAATCTGGTCGAGCTTGTTAACCACCAGAATCGCCGGTTGCCCCGCTGACTCGATCTGCCGGGCCACAAAGCGATCGCCTTCGCCCGGCGGCGCCGTGCCGTCGACTACAAACAGGACCATGTCCACGTCGGGAATCGTCTGCTCGGCTACCCGGTTGAGGTATTGCCCCAGCCGGTGGCGCGGCTTGTGAATGCCAGGGGTATCCACAAAGATAATCTGGCTATGCTCCCGGTGCAGCACGCCCAGAATCCGGTTGCGTGTGGTCTGCGGCTTGTCCGACATGATCGCCAGTTTACGCCCGATCAAGCCGTTCAGCAGGGTGGATTTACCCACGTTCGGGCGCCCCACCAGGGCGGCAAAACCAGAGCGGTATTTTTCGGTCACAGTTGGGAACCTCCTCCATCGGTACGGGAGCCACCATTCCCGGCAGCCCCGGTCGCCAAATCGCCCGGGGAGAAGGCCCCGGGCAGCAGCGCGCCTGCCACCGTAACCTGCATCTCCCCGCCCAAATTCGCCAGAATCACCTTTAACTGCGGATTAAACTCCACCAGCACTTGCCGGCACGCCCCACAGGGGCTGATAGGTCCGCACGTATCGGCCACCACCGCGATGGCGAAAAATTCCCGTTCCCCTTCAGCCACCGCCCGAAAGACGGCGGTCCGTTCCGCACAGCAGGTCAGGCCATACGAGGCATTCTCCACGTTGCACCCCGGGACCACCCGGCCGCCGGCGGTCAGTAGCGCCGCCCCGACCGCAAAGCCAGAATAGGGGGCATACGCCCGGGAGCGCGCCGCCAGGGCGTGTTGCACCAGTTCCTGATCTGTCATGGTTTCTCCCTTCCGGCTCCGAGCCGTGCCGCGGCTCGGTTACAACCGCCGGCGCCCCGCCACCAGGCCGCCGACGGTAGCCAACGCCACCAGCCCACCCATGGCCAGGGCGATGGCGGGGGCACGGTCCATGGCCGTCGCCACGGCAACCAGCAAACCGGAAACTCCCCAGGGGCGCACGAACAGCAAGTAACCGGCCATTGTCGCATGCAGCACCGCCAGCAACACCGCACCGGCCGCGGCATCCTTGGCCTGGCGGGCGAGGGGGTGCACGCGTCCCTGACTGGCCAGATCCACCGCCCGTTCCACCGCCGTATTGATGGCCTCCGTGACCAGCACCAGAAAGACGGTCCCCAGCAGGTAGGAAAGGCCCCAACCCTCCAGCCCCACCGCCCAGGCCAATCCAGCCGCCATCGTCGCCGCCACCGCGTGGAAACGCAGATTCGGTTCCTCACGGTAAGCGTCCCAAATCCCCCGGGCCGCGTCCCGTACCCGAGTCGGAAACGGGCGCCGCTCCACCGCCATACCCGCCGGGATTTGCCGCTCCGGTAATTCCAGATCTGCAACACTCCGGTGAATCGGATAAACCTTACTGCGTTTGGACTCCATTGCTTTTCACCTGCCTGGCTCTAGCGGGTCAACCCCAATCCCCCGAGGATTTCCTCCGTTTTGGCCATCATGGCGGCCTCTTCTCCGGGGGTCTCGTGGTCCCATCCCAGGATATGCAGCATCCCATGGGCAACGAGGAACCCCACTTCCCGCGCCAGCCCATGCCCATATTCCTCAGCCTGGGCCTGCGCACGCTCCAGGGAAATCACCAGATCGCCCAGAACGACCGGCTCATCCTCGTCGGCGGCCAGTTCCTCCCCTTCCAACAGGGAAAAGGAGAGAACGTCGGTCGGCTGGTCCTTGCCGCGGTGCTCGTGGTTAATGGTTTGAATCGTTTCGTCATCGACCAGCGTGACGGACAATTCCCACGTCTCCCCCAGTTCAGGGGCGACCTGGGCCAGAGTCCGGTGGACCACTTGCTCCATCAGTTGTTCCAGGGCCGGTTCCAGCGGCACCCGTTCCTGCTCGTTGCTCAGTAGAATCGCCATCGTCGTTCGCTTCCTTCCTCTGCACTTCGCCCAGGTTAGGCGGATATTCAATCCGTGCGTGATGCACGCCGCCCAGGACCCGCACAAAGGTCCGCTGTAGAGCATCCAGGTCGCGCAGAGTCAGATCGGAGCGGTCCAGTTGCCCCTGGCGCAGGCGGTCCTGAAAGATCTTGTCTACCTGTTCTTCAATCTGCTCCTGGGTGAGCGGCCCCTTCTGGCGCAAGGCCCGGACGGACGCCTCGCACCCATCGGCGAGCATGGTGATGGCTGTTTCCTTCTTGCGCGGTCGTGGGCCGTCGTAACGAAAGTCATCCTCCAGGATATACTCATTGCTGCCGTTTTGGGTGGCCTTGTAATAAAAATAAGAAATGAGCATGTCGCCATGGTGTTCCCGCATGAAGTCAACGATTTCCTCAGGCAGGCGGTGCTCCCGGGCCATGTCCACGCCGTCCTTGACATGGCTGGCAATGATCAGGGCACTCAAGTGCGGTGGTAGCTTGTCGTGGGGATTCTCGTTCCCGAACTGGTTCTCAGTAAAGAAATAGGGCCTTTTGGCCTTGCCAATATCGTGGTAGTAGGCGCCGACCCGCGAGAGCATGGGGTCGGCGCCGATGGCGTCTGCCCCGGCCTCACACAGGTTGGCCACCAGGATGGTATGATGATAGGTACCGGGCGCCTCAACCAGCAGCTTTTTCAATAGCGGATGGTTCGGGTTGGCCAGCTCCAGTAGCTTGATCGGCGTGAGCACACCGAATAGGCTCTCCAAAATCGGCAGGGAACCGGCGGCCAGTACCGCCGAAAGCAACCCGTTCAGCAGGCCCATACCCACGTTACGCCACAGGGCGAGGTCTTTAATGGAACCGGCGTTAATCAGATGCAAGGCCACAATGGCCACGGCCATTGCCGCACCCACAAACAGGCCGGCCCGGATCAGGTCAGACCGGGCCTCGACCCGCTTGACGCTGTACACGCCGACAAAGGCACCCACGCCGGCCGCCAGCATCACCGACCAGTCGCCCTCGACGGTCAGGCCAGTCAGCAGGCTGAGCACGGCGCCCACCACCAAAGCCACCCTGGCATCCAACAGAATCGTCAGCAGCATGGTGCCCACGGCCAGGGGCATGAGGTAGCCGGAAAAAGTCTTGATCAACAGGCCGATGACCAGCGTAATTAACCCGATAAAGCCAATCATGGCCAGCCAGGTATCCCGCTCCAGGATATCCCGCCGGTCCCGCCAGAGGTATAAACCAACCAAGCTGACGGCCAGGGTGGAAAACAGGCCCACCCCTGTGATCTTACGGCTGTCTGCCCGGGGTCCCACCAGCCCCAGTTCTTCCATCGTGGCGTAATGTTCCTGGGTAACCAAATCGCCCTTGCGGACGATGATCACACCCTTCTTCACCACGACGGCCGGGATCGCCGACCGAGCCGCAGTACGGGCCCTGGCGGTTTCTTCATCGTTGCGAACCAGGTTCGGTCTGATCTCGTTCTTGACCAGTTCCCGAGCCAACAGCCTGAGGGTATCCCCTTCCACCCCTGCCGGCACCCATTCAGACAGTCGGGCCCGGTGACTGTCCACGTCGTTGACTTCGATGCGGCTGGAGAGCAGGTTGTGCACCTGACCGGTGGTAGCCTCCTGCACCCGGTTCAGCATCGGGTCCGGTGCTGCCAGCGCAGCCGCCAGTACCGCTTCGGGCATCCCCATCAGGATCGGGCCAAGTTCGCTGATCTTGCGCTGGGTATCCCATTCCTGGTTGTTCCGGACCCGGTGCACCTCGCTGAAGGTCCGCTGCAGGGAAGCCTCAGCACCGGCCAGGACCTTCAGATCAATCTCAAACAGAGGCAGGACCTGCGCTTCAGCCGCCTTGCGTAATTCTTCTGTTCTGAGACGGTTTTCCACATCCCGCGTCGCCACGACATCCTGGGGGGCGGGTTCACCCACAATGGCGTTAACCCGGTCCGGAACCACATGGCCAACCAGCAGCAGGCTAAGCAGCGCGCTGAAAAATACCCCCCAGAAGATCCGGCGTGCGCGGGCGCTACGGTAGGTTACCTCCACCCAACCTTTAGCGAGTCGTTGCTTCAGATCGGTCCACAATTCCAACGGGCTATGCCTCCTCGAGCGGCCCCGTGTCCAGGGTGGATCAGGGGCTGCACAAGAGCGCGTCAGCGTTTGACTTCACGGGCAGAACCGGTAGAGGCATCCTCTGCCCGGCCTCCCTGTTGCTCGTATCGTTCGTAGGCCTGGATGATCCGTTGCACCAGTTCATGGCGTACCACGTCGGCTTCAGACAGGTACACGATGGCAATGCCGGGTACACCGGCCAGAATATGACGGACTTCGGCCAAACCACTCTTAGTTCCGGCTGGCAAGTCCACCTGAGTGATGTCTCCGGTCACCACGGCCTTGGAGCCGAAACCCAACCGGGTGAGGAACATTTTCATCTGTTCCGGCGTCGTATTTTGTGCCTCGTCCAGAACAATGAAGGAGTCGTCCAGGGTCCGGCCCCGCATATAGGCTAACGGGGCAACTTCAATGCTGCCCTTATCGCGCAGCTTTTCAAACGACTCAACGCCCATGATGTCGAAAATCGCATCATACAAGGGGCGCAGGTACGGATTCACCTTCTCCTGCAGGTCGCCAGGCAGAAACCCCAGTTTTTCGCCTGCCTCCACCGCCGGACGGGTCAGGATGATCCGGTTGACTTCCCGGTTCTTAAAGGCCGCGATGGCCATGGCCATGGCCAGATAGGTTTTACCGGTTCCCGCCGGACCAATCCCGAAGGTAATCCCGTTCTTGCGAATGGCGTCCGCGTACTGCTTCTGGCCAACCGTTTTCGGTTTAATTGCCCGGCCGCGCTGGGTAATAATCAGGGTGTCGGAAAAAACATCGGCTAAAGAAACGTCCTTGTCTTCCCGGGCCAGGCGGGCTGCATACCGCACCTCACGCTCACTCAACGCATTGCCACTCTTAACGAGCCCCGCCAGCTCCTCCAGGAGGCAACTGACCTTCTCCACCGCTTCGGAAGTACCACTGATCAGTACTTCATTTCCCCGGGGCACCAGCTTGACTGGGAAATTGTCGGAGATAATCTTGAGATGCACATCCCGGTGACCAAACAGAGCCAGGGCCTGCTCGTTGGTCTCACCCACTACTAACCGCTTCTCCAGCGTCTCACTCAAGTGCAGGGATGCCCCCTTCACGCGTTCGCAACCTGTTCGGGGCCGGACACGGACCCACGTCCTGCTAGGGCGCAGGGGCGGCCGGAATTCCTTCCGCCACCGGGCGGGGCCGGCCAATCTGCTCCCGAGTCTCCACCGTCAGGCGAAGCCCGACGTACGCCGGTGTGCGGACCAGCTCCTCAATTCGCTGTGCCGTGATTTTGTCGATACCGGGTGTCAACTGCCACCGGACCCGTTCCAGCAAGCGCTGCATCGCCTCTTCCCCGGCTGCCGCCAAATCCTGCGGGATTTGCCGGATGATAACTTCGGTGAAGCTGTCCGTCCTAACTTCGACAGGTGGCACCCAATTCCTCCACCCCGGCAGCCGGGTCACATGGACCTGGCTGTCGAAAGCGGCATACGGCTCCCTCCGGTCCCCCTTAAGAAGAATTTCCCTTTTCCCCGCCTGCAACACCACCCGCGTGGTATTGCGCCCCGTGGGTACCCTCTCCTCAACCTGAAGTGGTACCTCCACGTAGTGTTGGTAGAAACAGCGGCCAAAGGCCACCCCCTGCGCCCGCCCCAGGCCCTCGGCCAGATCGGGCGGCGGCGGCCAGTTTTCCGGTTTTGTATAAGGTGTGCGCAGGGGCGGCTGGCTGTGCCGGTAAAAGATTCCTTCAATCAGGGTGTCACCAGGCTCCAGCACCTGCCCCGGCCTGGCCCGGGCCAGACCCCAAAAAGCCACGACACTGTCCAGCACACAGGGCTTGGCCGCCACCACATCTACCCGGCCCCCGGCGGGTAGCCGCCGTTCCACCTTGCGCTCAACGACCTCCACCACAGCCCGCGTGCCCCGGGCACGCACCGTCACCCAGCCCAGATCGGGTACCAGTTGCGGCAGGCCGGCCTCCACCCGCTGCAGGTCCACCCGCCAGCGCACTGCCCCGGGGCGCAGCCCAAGTTGGGCAGCCCCCGCCCGGACGGCCCGGGCATCCACCATTTCGGCCCCCCTGACCTGAATCACCCAAATATGACTGGTGAACCACACCAGCATGGCCAGTGAGAATATGGCACCGGCCAGCAGCGCCCACCGGCTTCTCAGACGGCGGGCCAGAAACGGCCCCCCCCAGCGGTGACGGATCTGCACCCGGCACCGGGCCGCTCTGGCCAGAGGTCGGATGCGCCAGAAGTCGGCCAGTAACAGGCGACCGGTCACTCCGCCCTGGTGGCGCCGCAGATCCCACAGGTCCATGCCGGCTTGCACCGCCAGGTTCACCAGGCGCTCCGGCGCCACACCGGTGATCGTCACATCCAGGTAACCGGAAAACATGCGATACAGGCTGAGGAGCATCGTTTCCTCACTCCGTCAGTTGAACGGCCGAAATCTTTCCCAGTAAGACGATTTCCTCGGGGGTAATACTGGCAATGGTCAGGTCGCTGCCGCCCACCAACAAGCAGCCCCGCGGCACTTCTATGGCCACCCGGTCCGGCGTGTATTCCCGCAGCCCCCGGTGATTGCCCACAACCAGGTGTGCGTTTCCAACCAGTACCACCCGGGCCACATCCAACATGATGTCTTCCGGCAAGTCGAACAGGCTGGAGATTCGCCCCCGCAGGTCCCTGCCGTCCCCCACTTTCCCGCACCTCCAACCGCCCCGTCGACCGCGTTGCCTGGCCACCCCCGGCCCGCGCTTGCTCTTAACTCTTATGAATCCTCAGGAGGAGCCATGCGACTGCCAGTCCTGCTTTTAGCCGCAATGATCCTGCTGGTGCCGGGCTGCCGGCCCGCCGTACCGGGGTCCGCCCAACCGCAGCCCCCGTCCCTCCAGCCCCCTTCGCCCCTGGTCGTCAGCTTCCCGTCTGAACTCCAGGGGGTGGCAACAGCGCTCCGTCAAGCCTGGGCCGATGCCGGGCTGGAGGTGCACCTGCGCCAGGAACAGCAGCCCGGCCCTCCCGCTCACCTGGCTCTGGCCGTGGGCGCCGGTGAAACGGTCACGTGGGAGACCGGCGTGCCCGCGATCCCATTCCTGAGCCCAGATGCCGCCCAGCCTACCCCGGTGTTACTCGCGGATTTGCGATGGCGCCATACCCCAACACAACCGCCACAACCGGTTGGCCTGCGCCCCACTGGCATCTCCCACCCGCAGGCGGAACCGGCCACGGCGCTGGCACGCCGTCATTTCCGGCCGCGACCGGCACGCCCGGTTACACTGGCAGTAGCCGGCGACTTTATGCTGGCCCGGGGGGTGGGCGCTCGGATCCATGCCCTGGGACCGGCGTACCCGGTGGAGCTGGTCGCCGAACGGCTGCGCACTGCCGACCTGACCATTGCCAACCTGGAAAGCCCCATCGGCCGGGCGGGCCAGCCCCTCCCGGGCAAGGGCATCTGGTTCCGGGCCGATCCGGCCGCAACCGAGACCTTGACCCTGGCCGGTCTCGACCTGGTTACCCTGGCCAATAACCACATCCTGGACTACGACACCGAGAACTTTCTGGAAACACTGGGGCATTTGAATCAGGCCGGAGTCCGCTACGTGGGCGGCGGCCGCACCCTGGCCGAAGCTCGGCAACCGGCCGTACTGGAGGCCGCCGGCCTGCGCGTTGCCTTTCTCAGTTACAGCCTGTTTGCAGACCTGTATTTCGACCCGCATTACCCCCGCCGCTTTACCGCCACCGATACGGTACCGGGCGTTGCACCGGTCCGTGATGCCGACCTGCTGGAGGATATCGCCCACGCACGCCGGGTGGCGGATGTGGTGGCGGTGGCATTCCACTGGGGTGAGGAGTACCAGAACCACCCCAATGCGGAACAGATTCGCCTGGCCCACCTGAGTGCCGATGCCGGTGCCGATCTGGTCCTTGGCTTCCACCCCCATGCGGTGCAAGGATTTGAGATCTATAAGAATACCTTTATCGCCTATTCCTTCGGTAATTTTATTATGGACGATGAGAGTCTTGGCACCATCCAACGGGAGTCCTTCCTGGCTGAGTTCACCTTCTTCCCCGGCGGCGGCCGCAGCGCCCGCATCATTCCGGCCTACATCACCGGCTTCCGCCCCGCCTTCTTATCCGGCCCGGCCGCCGACCGCTTCCTTACCCGCCTGGCGCGGCTGAGCGCCGAAATTCCTCACCAGCCATAGGCACCCGGGCGGGTCCGCTCATACCCTGGTGGAGAATGTCTGAGACCAGGGGTGTACAACGTTGAGCGTATTAGGTGCCATTCCAACCTTGGTGGGAACTGCAGGGTCTCAGTGTTTTACTGGCCACGTCAACCTATTTCGGTTCTTTGCCCCGCCACAGCCGGGCACGGTGATCGGCCAGATCACGCCCTTGCTTGGCTCCCCGATCCCCATTGTCCAGTCCAGTCCCACTCCGCTCGGCGGTATCCCGCTCAGCGCAGCAGACGGGCGCTTCGCCACCCTCTGCGGCCGCCTGACCACCCGCGGCAATCAGGTGGTGCTGGACGTAACGCTAGTGAACCCGGGTGCCCCGTCACCCACCGGAACACCAGGGCTATTTGACCTGAACGCCCTCCTATTGCTGCTGTCTCTGCTCGGTCAGTTTGGGCGGACGCCACTGCCCGGTGCGTTCCCCCCTACATTCGGCCCGTTTTAGCCCGACCGAAGTATATGACAAAGCCCGCACCCGGTCTCGGGTGCGGGCCCTGTTTTACTCACCTGCCTTGGCGTCTCAACCGGCAACTGGTCCCGGTGGCTACTCCCACGCCACCGCCGCCCGCCACAGCTCCTGCCCGCCCCGCTCGGTTCGCAACACCGCTCCGGTATGGTGCAGGTAAGCGAGGACGGCCATGCTCTCGGCAACGGCCTGGCCCACCGTACTGGCACCACCGGCCAGCAGGGGCGACTCGCGCATCGCCAGTGCATGGGCGGTGAGTTCGTCGGACCCCAATTTACGTAACACACCCCGGACCCGCTCCCGGTGAAAACGTACAGCACCGGCACAGAGACCCGGCAACTCTGCCCCCGGAAACGGCAGACCGTGACCGGGCAGCACCAGGCGGCACGTAACGCCGCTCGCCCGCTCCAGTTGGGCCAGGTACTGCCCCAGGGGGTCTCCGGTTGCCCACGCTTCGAACCAAACCGCCCACCAGTTGGCGGAAGGCAGGACATGGTCAGCGGAAAAGAGCCAGCCGCGGGCGGCTTCCCGTAGCATGACCTGGCCCGGCGAGTGACCGGGCACACCAATCACCTCAAGCTGCAGGTCACCCACCATCAATACCTGGCCCGGCTCCAGCGGTTCCACCCGCGCCGGCATTTTGTACTCAACCGCCTGCGCCGTGCGCCGAGCCCCCGCCTGCTCCAACAGTGTTCCCGCCACGCCGTGGCGACTGAGCCATTCCTGGATTTCCGCCGAAGACCGCCGGCGCTGGGCCAGGTCAGCCGCATGCAGCCAGACCTGCCCGCCCCAGCGCGCATGCGTCGAGTTGGCCGCCGACGCGTGGTCGTCATGGCCGTGGGTCAGTAGCAGGTGGGTCAGCCCACCGGCTGGGACACCCGCCGCTTTCAGCGCCCGCCCCAGGGCCCGCAGGCTGGGGCCCCAGTTTAATCCGCAGTCAACCAGCGCCCATTGCCCGCCACTATGGAGTAGCCAGGCATTCACAAACGGCGTCGTCCAGGGCAGGGGCAACAAAATCCGGTAAAGCCCTGGTTCTACTTCAAAACAATTCTCGGCAACGACCCGTTCCACCACAGCGCGCTTCAACCCCCGAACTGCTTGCCGTTATTACGGCCTACCGGACAGAATCTGCCCGCTTTCCACCGCAGAGGTCACGGCTGAGCAATCAGCCGCCCCAGCAGGGGATACTGATAGTGCTTGCCGCCCCAGGCCCGGGACAGGGCAAACAAACTGGTAAAGTACATGACCCACAGCAACACCGCCAGCCCTACCAGCGCCGGCGGCGCGGCCTGGGTGCCCATCAGCCAGCGCCACGGCTGGCCAATTGTCATACCCGAAAACTCCAGGGCCACCGCGGGACCGCCCACAACCAGCCCGCTGAGGACCTTGACCAGTAGCGTCGTCCCCTGCCAGAGCAGGGCCTGGCGCCCATGGGCAGCCATGAAGGGCGACCGGTGTCGATAAAACACATAGATCAGCACGTTGGCCAGAAAGCCAGATACTGCAAAAAAGACACCGATATGCTCAATGCCGGCAATCATCCGTTCTTCATAGCTCAGCTTCACGTTATGGTTCGACTCCGGTTGTGCCACTTTACCGCCTCCATGAGGGCCGAGTATGACGCAAAGCGCGCGGTGGGGCAAGGATTTCCGCCAGCACAACGGCCCGAGCCAGTTCGTTACGGGCGTACAGATCCGGGAGAACGGTCGTTTGCTCTGCTGTCCACCCGGGCTGGTCCGGCGTCAGCACGTCGAGTTCCGGCGCCACACCCAGTTCAGTATCCAGCCCGTGTCCCAGTTGGGCCACCCGCTCGGCCTCACGGGCCAGACGCTGGGTTTCCAGGTCCATGGCCGCCCCCAGGCCCTGCCCGAAGTTCGGCACCGCAACGGCTTCCGTCGCCACATCTTCGACACGCATGTCGGCAGGGCCTTCCAGCCCTTGCCCCTCACCGCTGCCTTCCTCCTCCGGAGGCAACTCCCGGGGTGGGGGATCTGTCGGAAATGGCAGCCCCATCGGAAAAGCCACTGGCCCGTCGGGCCTGGGGCGCGCCGGCGCCCGGCGCCGCGCCGTGTCTTCCCGGCGACCGCGGCCCAATAACCGCCGTCCCAGCGGCATCACCACAAACACCACAAAAATCAGGAGCGCCAGCGGGTCAAACTTCATGGGGCTCAGGCCCCCTTATCCGCACGTTTGCAGCCCGGCTGTTCACTTTTTCTCCGGCCCGCCGCCCTGCGGGCTCCCGGCTATGGACTGCCGCATACCGGTATCGGCCTGGATGTTCTGCATCTGCATCCAGTCCATCACACCCAGCTTGCCGGCGCGCAGGGCATCTGCCATGGCCTTGGGCACCTCTGCCTCTGCTTCGACCACCTTGGCCCGCTGCCGCTGCACCTCGGCGCGCATTTCCTGTTCCACCGCCACCGCTGCAGCCCGGCGTTCCTCGGCCTTGGCCTGGGCCACCCGCTTTTCTGCTTCCGCCTGATCCGCCAGCAAACGGGCACCGATGTTGTTGCCCACATCCACGTCGGCAATATCAATGGACACAATTTCAAAGGCTGTACCAGCATCCAGGCCCTTGGCCAGAACAGTACGACTGATCAGGTCCGGATTCTCCAACACCTGCTTATGCGAGGTGGAGGAACCAATGGTGGTGACAATCCCTTCGCCGACGCGGGCCAGAATCGTTTGCTCACCGGCGCCGCCCACCAGCCGGTCCAGATTGGTCCGAACAGTCACCCGGGCTTTGGCCTTCAGTTCAATGCCGTTCTGAGCCACTCCCGCCACAATGGGGGTTTCAATCACTTTGGGGTTCACCGACATTTGCACCGCTTCCAGCACATCGCGCCCAGCCAGATCAATGGCCGCCCCTCGTTCAAAGGTCAGGTCGATTCCAGCGCGGTGGGCTGCGATCAGGGCGTTGACTACCCGGTCCAAATTGCCGCCGGCCAGCAGGTGCGCCTCCAGCTTGTCGATGCTGATGTCCAGCCCGGCCTTGGCCGCCTTGATGAGCGGGTTCACCACCCGGAAGGCCTGAACCCGACGGAAACGCATGCCAATCAGGGTTCCGATACCCACCGGTACACCCGCCGCCAAAGCGGCGATCCAGAGGCCCACAGGCACGAAGCTAAAGAACACCGACAGCACAAAGATGCCCACAAAAACCAGCACGAGCAGAAGGATAATCTCCACGGGCCATCCCCCTTATTCTGAATCCGGTCCACCTTGCGATCCGGCCCGCACAACCACCCGGGTCCCGTCCACCGCGACCACCGTCACCTCGGTGTTGACCTGGACAAATTCGCCTTCCGTCACCACATCCACCCGCCGGTCGCCAAACTGGGCGGTGCCGGCCGGGCGCAGGGGGGTCAGGGCAGTGCCAGTGCTGCCCCGCAGCTCCTCCAGGGCAGTCCGGGCCGGCACATAGCCGTACCGCGTGTCCAGCCGGGTAGCCAATGTGAGCCAGCTCCCCAGGCCGCGCCGGCTGAACTGGTAAACCAGCACGCCACCCACCACGGTACTGCCAATCAGAGTGATAACGGCATAACGGACCGCCAGTTGCTCGGTGGGGGCAGACAGAAATACCCCGCCCAGCACTGACAGGATGCCCGCCAATCCAAAGACTCCGAACCCGGGCACAAAAATTTCAACCACCAGCAGGAACAGTCCCAGGATCACCAGACCGATTTCCAGCCACCCGGCCGTGCCTATTAAATAGTGGCTGCCAAAGAAAGTGCCCAGCGCCACGGTGGCCACCAAGCCTGGCAGCGTGACCCCGGGCTTGGCAAACTCGATGGCTGCCGCCGCCACACCAACGACCAGCAACAGTGCGGCCACCCAGGGACTGGTCAGAAAGCGGGCCGCCCGCTGCGACAGGTCCGGTTCATACCAGGAGAAGGGCCCGTCGACGCCCGCCGCGGCCAGCGCCTCGTCCAGATCACTGACCACACCATCGGCAATGCCCCGCTCCAGGGCCTGTTTCCCGGTCAGGGTCAGCGGCACCGCTCCCTGCTGGTTCCGCCGCTTATCCACCATGGCGGCGGCGATGCCGGGGTCCCGTTTCCGGGCTTGAGCAACCGACTCGAACTCGCCGGTCACATAGGCCACTGCCTTATCTGAATAAGGGATGGGCTCCGCGTCGCCAATCTGACTCCCCGGAACCATATACAGCTTCTCTGCTGCCAAAGCAATCAGTGCACCTGCACTCACGGCCCGCTCCACATAGGCCACCGTTGGCACCTTGGCGCCAAGAACCGCGTCGCGAATCTGCACGGCACTGTCCACACGCCCGCCGGGGGTATTGATGACCAGGACCAAGGCCGCTGCCTGATCCGCCTCAGCCTGCTGCACCGCGCTCCGAACGATGGCAGCCAATCCCGGATCGATGGTCTCCCTGATCGCCACAGCGTACACCTGCGGCGCCGCCGCCGCCACGGAAGCGAAGGCAGACACCAGACTCAGGACCAGGGCGATCAGAGCGCCGATTCGCATACCCATACACCTCCCGCCCTTAGCCTTACCGAGAAAAAGACTCTGGCGTGGAGCCAAAACGTTCACGCTTCAAAAAGGGAAAAGGCCAGGCTACGATAAGCCCAGCCCCGGAAACGCCAGGGTATACCTGTTCAGGTTTTTGGTTCTTCCACCGGTGTAACCGTTACCTCTACCTTGTCCTTAAGACGGATCATATCCTTGCATTCGCAGAAGGGGCAAGTTTTCGGCAATTCCTTCTCAAAGGCGAAAATGACCCGGTCGCAGTCCCAGCACTTGTAGGCGTGGACCTTCGCATCATCCTTCACGGGTCAGCACCCCCTGTCTTGGTTTTCCACGGAAGAGTTCGGCCCATACATTTTACATTCCTGCCGTCGGAAATTGACATACTCCTGACAACTGCAGCACCGGGCATCCAGACCGGCCTTAACCCTTACCCAGCAGGCCGCCATGGCCCATTTCCACAAAGTCCAGTTTGGTCAGAACCTCACCGGCCATGACCCGAGCCAGAATATAATCAAAAATAGTAATCGGGTCGTGCATCACCGCACCCGGCAAACCCATGACGGCGGCTCCAGCCAGATAGGCCAGCATGAACATCGAACCCGGTAGTACGGGCGTGCCGTAAGTCACTACCCGGGCACCGGACTTGCGGATTGCACCCGGTGTGGCATCATCCGGATCTACCGACATCCCGCCGGTGAGGCAGATCAGCTCAGCCCCAGCCGCTGCTGCCCTATGAATATGCCCGGCCGTCATGTCTATATCATCGCTAGATTTGGCCGTGTAAATCACGGAGCCACCCAGCGCCTCAATCTTTCCCTGCACCACCGGCCCGAACCTGTCCTCCACACGGCCCTTGAACACCTCGGACCCGGTCACGATGATGCCGGCCCGCAGCGGCTGGTAAGGCAGCACTTCCACAATGGGGCCGGCCGCACCCAGCCGTTCGGCCGCCGTCACCTGGTTTTCTTCTACAAGCAGAGGGGTGACCCGAGTCGCGGCGATCACCTCGCCCGCCCTCGTGGGACGCCGGTTGCGGGCGGTAGCCAGTTGCACATCGCCAATGGCATTGATCTGCAGCAGCCTGGCTATATCCAGACGTAGCAGCCCATCGTAGGCAGCCTGCAGGTTTACCTTGCCCTCTTTGGGCTCGGAAAAGCGAATCCCCTGGCCGGCGATGGCCCGGGAAATCCGCACTGCCGCCTCCTCCTCATGGACCTGGCCAGGCGGAATGTCCATCACGTAAATATGTTCCTTGCCCATGCTGAGCAGGAGCGAAATATCATCGGCTTTAATCACATGGCCACGCCGGAAGGCTGGCGCCTTGGAAACACCGGGGACGATGCGGGTCATATCATGACCAAGTACCATCCCAACGGCCTCTTCTACTGGGATCATCTTCATTTCAGGTGTCACTCCCAAGCGGTACAATACGAATTGAATTGGGGGTACTCGGACAGACATAAGCGCAAATGCCACATCCCGTGCAGAAGCGATCCTCCACCACCGGCTTGCCATCAGTCAGCACAATGGCCTCGTCGGAGAAGGGGCATTGGGAATAGCACAGATCGCAGGTTTGATTCTGGTACGCCCAGCAAGTTTCCTGATTGAGCAGCGCATGACCAATCTTGACCTGCCGCTTGTCTGTCAGCATCTGCAGAGCCCCGGTCTCACAGGCACGGGTGCAGTCCAGACACATATAGCAAGGGGCGGAATACGGGTCAATATAGGGCGTCCCGACCGCTGCACCGGCATCGGCCGTCAGGAATTTGATCACCCCCTTGGAACAGGCCGCCCCACAGTGGCCACACCGGTTGCAGGTAATCAGGAAGGCCGCTTCAGACAAGGCGCCCGGCGGCCGGAGATAGCGTTTGCCACCGGTCACACGGGTGGCAGCCGAGTTGGCCAGGCCCTCCGCCGCACCGGCCAGAGCTTTGCCCAGGTCGAGGAAGCTGCGCTTGAACCAGGTACGCCGGTCCACCCTTTCACCTCCGCAAGGAAGATTACATGCACGATTATAGCACACGCACTGGCAGGGACTGCGCCCCGGCGCATTCAAAAGCCCGCCACAAATGTGGCGGGCCTGAAAATCGCTATCCAAGCAATTCCTTAACAATCTGGCTAACCAGTTTACCATCCGCACGGCCCCGCACCTTGGGTTGGATGACTTGCATCACCTTCCCCATGTCTCTGGGCCCGGAAGCACCCACGTCCACAATCACCTGTTTGACCAGGTCACGGAGTTCCTGCTCCGAAAGCTGCTGCGGAAGATACGCCCGAAGGACGGCGATTTCGGCCTGGGCCTGCTCAACCAGATCTTGACGGTTGCCCCGCTCAAATTCAACCGAGGCATCCTGCCGCTGCTTGACTTCCTTCGCGATCACCGCAGTGATCTCATCGTCAGTCAACTCGCGGCCCTTGTCGATTTCAACGTTCTTAATGGCAGCCTTAACCATGCGGATCGTGGACAACGCCACTTTGCCAGCTTCCCTGGCCCGCATGGCTGCCTTCATATCATCGCCAAGGCGTTGCTTCACTGACACAGGTTAGCTCCACTTCCGCCTTTGTGCCGATTTCTCTTTCTTTTTGCGCTTCACGCTAGGCGGATCATAGGCCTCACGCTTGCGCGCCTCAGTCAGTACCCCAGCCTTCTGGACGGAACGCTTGAAGCGGCGCAGGGCGCTATCCAGAGACTCGCCCTTGCCAACCCGGATTTCGGACATCCGATATTCCCTCCCCTCATCGAAACTGAGGGAAAACATGACTTATCTATTATACCCCGACGCGAACCTTATGTCAACGCGTCAGGGGCCCCCCAGAGATCTTATACGGGAGGATACCGGTACTTAAGCCATCTGCCCCAGCTTGGCACCACCGAGGACATGGAAATGCAGGTGGTGCACAACCTGCCCGGCATCTGCTTCGGTGTTGGTGACCAGGCGGAAACCGGTTTCGGACACTCCCTGTTCTTTAGCCACGGCACGGATCGCAGCAAACACGCGGTTAATCAGTTCCGCATAGGCCACAGACAAATCCATCACACTGCGCAGGTGCTTCTTCGGGATTACCAGGATATGCGTGGGCGCCTGTGGTTGAATATCTTGAAAAGCCATGATCATGGCATCTTCATACACTTTCGTGCTAGGAATTTCACCATGCACGATCTTACAAAAAATGCAGTCCTGCATCGCCATTTCACCTCATTTCAGCCAGGTGTCTGGTAGGGGTAGCCTACCCATCCAGGCAGTTGTTTAATCCTTGCCAAACTATTCTGCAACCCTCCGGCAAATTCCTTTTGCCATTCAGCCACAAGAAGTGCATGTGGCGACAGGACAGTCCGCCGCTAGAAATTGTTTAAGTCTGGTCCGGCCCGAGGGTGAAGGTGGTCCGTTGTTTCTCCTGCCAACGTTCCAAACTCAGTTCAATCAGCCGATCAACCAGTTTGGGGTATGGCAGACCGGAAGCCTCCATCAGCTTGGGGAACATGCTGATGCGCGTAAACCCGGGAATCGTGTTCACTTCGTTAATGTAAAACTCGCCGGTGGTTTTGTCCAGGAAAAAATCCACCCGGGCCATGCCGGCGGCGTCAATGGCCCGATACGCTGTCAGGCCCATCTGCTGAACTTCCCGCACTTGCTCAGGGGACAGGTCTGCCGGAATGCGGGCCTCGGACTTGTCATCGAAGTATTTGTCCTCGTAACTGTAGAACTCTGCACCCGGAACAATTTCGCCGGGGATCGAGACAAAGGGTTCATCATTCCCCAGGATCGCCAGCTCAATTTCCCGTGCGTTCACGGCCTGCTCCACCAGTACCCTGCGGTCGAAGCGACAGGCGGCGTGGATGGCCTCGGTCAGGCCGGCCCGGTCCTTGGCCTTGGAAACGCCCACGCTGGAGCCAAGGTTGGCCGGTTTTACGAACACGGGATAGCCAAACCGCGCTTCCACCTGGCAGATCACATCAGCCGGGGTGCCCTCCCATTGGCTGCGCAGAACGGTTACAGCGGGGACCACCCGCAGCCCGGCCTGCGCAAACAGGGCCTTGGCAATGGCCTTATCCATGCCCGCGCTGCTGGCCAGCACGCCACAGCCTACGTAGGGTACACCGGCCATCTCCAACAGGCCCTGGATGGTGCCGTCCTCCCCGAAGGGGCCATGCAGCACCGGAAAGAAGACCGCCGGCACCCCGGGCGCCGCCGCCGGCGGGACAACGGCATCCGTTTGGCCAACGGGAACCAGGCTGCGCAGGGTGGGGTCGCCCAGCAGCGCCACCGGCATTCCCCCCGCCCGCTCCACACCTTCCAGCAAGGCCTTCATGGGGTCTCCGGTCAGCAGCCAGCGGCCTTCCTTGGTGATGCCGATCGGCACCACCTCGTACCTGTCCTGATCCAGCGCCTCCATTACATTGCGGGCTGACATAAGTGATACTTCGTGTTCACCGGAGCGCCCACCAAAAATCAGGTACACGCGGGTTTTCATCAGACCCCGCCCTTTCGTCTGCGTTCCCAATCCGTATGAAGCATCCCACGTCCGATATGCAAGATAACGTGGCTGAGAAGCAAAAGGATGCGCGGTGCGCCCGCGGACCGGCCAGTCACCGGGGCCGCCCGTCCATCTCCCCCTGACAGATTTCGTCGACCACTGCGGTCAGTCGTACCGGGATGAGGGTCCCCTGCAACTCGTCCCCACCGGGAAACTGAACACGAATGTAGTTCCGGGTATACCCCTCCAGCCAGCTCGGTTCTGTATCCGCCTCTGTTTCGGCCAGTACCTGGAGGGTCGTTCCAATGAAACGGGCATGAAACTCCCGCGCCAGTTCGTCGCCCAGCGCAATCATCTCGTGGGTGCGCTGTTCCTTGAGCCCCCTGGGCACCTGGCCGGGCATGGTGGCCGCCGGTGTTCCTTCCCTGACGCTGAACGGGAACACATGCAACCGGCTGAAGCCCATTTCCCGCACAAAGGCCAGGGACTCCCGGTGCTCAGCCTCAGTCTCGCCTGGGAAACCGACAATGATATCCGTGGTGAGACCGCAGTCCGGCATCACGGCCTTGATCCGCTCCACCTTACTGCGAAACTCCCCGGCGGTGTAGGCACGCTTCATCCGGCGCAGAACTGTCTCTGACCCGCTCTGCAAACTCAGGTGCAAGTGCCGGCAGATCCTGGGGTTTTCGGCCATCAGAGCGATCAGACGGTCGCTCACATGCCCGGGTTCAATGGAAGAAAGCCGCACCCGTTCAATGCCGGGGACGCCCGCAACCTGCTCCATCAATCCTTCCAGGGTGAAGCGGTTGCCGACATCCTTGCCATATGAGCCCACATGGATGCCGGTCAGTACGACTTCCCGGTAGCCCTGGCCGGCCAACTGCTCCACTTCGGCCCGTACACTTTCCGGCGGCCGGCTGCGAGGCTTGCCGCGGGCGTAGGGGATGATGCAGTAGGTGCAAAAGACGTTGCAGCCCTCCTGCACCTTGACAACCGCTCGGGTCCCGCGGGAAAAATTTTCGATGGGGATATCTTCGAATTCTCTGGCCTGCCAGACGTTGTTCACTGCCCGGATCGGCACGTCGCGGCCGGCCGCCTCTTCGCAGAGTTCCACCACCCGCTCACGGTCCTGTGTGCCGATGATCAGGTTCACGCCGGGAATGGCGGCGACCTCGTCGGGCCGGGTCTGCGTATAACAACCGGTTACAGCCACCACGCTCAGCGGCGAGCGGCGAATGGCGTTCCGGATCAGTTGCCGGCTCTTGGCGGAACCACGGCCAGTGACAGTACAGGTGTTAATGACGTAAACGTCGGCGGGTTGGTCGAACTCCACGATTTTATACCCGGAGCGCCGGAAAAGCGTCAGCATCTGTTCGGTATCATACTGGTTTACCTTGCAGCCCAGTGTCACAAACGCAACCCTGCGCGCATCCGCCACGCACGTCACCTCCCTGCTGAACCATCTTCACTATGATACATAGCCCGGGAGGGCAGGGCAAGCCCGGCGGCAGGCGGGGGGGGCGGTTCATCCCAGGTCGCCGGCGGCGTAGAGAACGGCCGCCAGCACAGCCAGTCCCGCCGTTTCCGTGCGGAGAATGCGGGGGCCCAGGCCCACCGGATGAGCGCCGGCCGCAACGGCCTGCTCCACCTCCGCTGCGGTCAGGCCTCCTTCGGGGCCAATGTAAAGGGCAATCCGGGCGCCTTCCGGCAGGCCCTGTAGCAACTGGCGCAGCCCCGGTTCGCCGGCCCGGGCTTCCCATGGCACCAGCGCCAGGTCAAACGCGCCGGCCCGGTTGGCCGCCGTTTGCCAATCTTCCACTCGGGCCACCGTGGGCACCACGCCACGCCGCGACTGCCCGGCAGCCTCGCGGGCGATCCGCTGCCACCGGGTTACCCGCTCGGCCGCCTTGCGGGCGTCAAGTTTGACCACCGAACGGGCACACTCCACCGGCACCACCGTGGTCAGCCCCAGTTCGGTGCCATGCTGAATCACCTGTTCCAGCTTATCCCCCTTGGCCAAGCCCTGGAACAGGGTGATCTGAACCGGCGGCTCGGTGGTGCACTGCGCGCTGTCCAGAACCTGGCCCACGGCCGTGTTGCCGCCAGCCTCAATTAGCCGGCACCGGTACACAACCCCGGCCGACACGGCAGCAAAGGGTTCGCCGGGGCGAGCCCGCAATACCTTCAGCAGATGGTGGGAGTCCTCCTGGTCCAAAAAGACCTGTCCATCTACCACTCCAACCGGATCCACAAAAAAGTGGTGGCTCATGTGCGCCGGAAGAGCATGGCCACCCAGCATTCCTCCTCCCGCACCTCCTCCACCTGCAGGCCCAGGGCAGCCAGCGCAGCCGTCACCTCGGCCTGCCGCTGCACAATGATGCCAGAGGCCAGGAACCGAGCCCCACTGGCCAGGGCAGCGGCGATATCCGGCGCCACCTGCTGCACCACGCCCGCCGTCAGGTTCCCCACCACCAAACCTGGCCGGTGCGTCCCCAGCCAGCTCTGCGCCGGCGGCTGATCCAGGGCGGCATGCACCACCTGAATGCGATCAGCCACCCCGTTGGCCGCCGTGTTCTCCGCCGCCACCCGAACCGCCACCGGATCGATATCACAGGCCAGAACGGCCGCCGCCCCCAGTTGTGCCGCGGCAATGGCCAGAATGCCGGAACCGGTGCCGACGTCCACCAGCACCGCGCCGGGGCGGACCAGATCCTCCAGCCAGCGCAGGCAAAGGGCAGTGGTGGCATGCTGTCCCGTACCAAAGGCCATACCCGGGTCCAGGGTAATGGCCAGGTCTTCCGGCTGCAGGTCGGCCTGTTCCCAGGAAGGCACAATCACCAGCCGCCGTCCCATCCGTATCGGTTTAAAGTATTGCTTCCAGGCGTTGGCCCAGTCTTCATCGTTCACCCACTGCAGGACCGGCCCTTCAATGGCACCCAGGTCAAGCCCGCGCACCTGATCCAATTCCACATCCAGCCGCTGCCGTTGCTCCTCCAGGTGGCCGACCTCGGCCAGGTAGGCCTTCACTTCCACCCAGGTGGGGTCCCCAGCCACCAGGTCGGTGGTATCCCACTGCCCGGCTGCCTGGGCCTGGATCACATCCAGGGGGTCGTCAATGGCCACACCGCCGGTCAGATCGGTCAACAGGCCGGCCACCGCCTCCACCGCAACACGGGTGCAGCGTACCGTGATTTCCAGATAGCGCACGGTTCAGGTTCATCCTCTTGGTGGTGCCGATTGATCCCCCTTATTGTAGCACGGGGGTGCCCAAACAGCATGCCCCGCCGCTTCTGGCCGGCGGGGCATGCGACTCAGGCCACTAGGCACCGAAAATTTTTCCAAAAAAGCCCTTGGACTGGTCCCCTGTCTCATCACCGGCAGCGGCACCAAATTCCCGCAGCAGTTCCTTCTGGCGGACCGTCAGTTTCCTGGGCACCTCCACCCGAATGGTCACCAACTGGTCGCCCCGGCCCCGGCCCTTGATGTGCGCCACACCCTTGCCCTTCAGCCGGAAGTTGGCACCGGGCTGGGTGCCCTCCGGAATTTGCAGGGTGTAGTGACCTTCCAACGTGGGAATCTCAACACTGGCGCCCAGAGCGGCCTGGACGATGCTAATCGGCCACTCCAGCAGAATGTCGTCTTCCTCACGCTTGAATAACTGGTGGGGCTTGACGTGGTAAACCACGTACAGGTCACCGGGAGGGCCACCGCGGGAACCTTCCTCACCAAAGCCGGTCAGGCGCTGGCGCATTCCGGTATCGATACCGGCGGGAACTGAGATTTCCACGGCCTTTTCCCGCCGCATACGTCCCCGACCACGGCATTCCGGGCAGGGGTGTTCAATGATCCGGCCCTCGCCCCGGCAATCCGGGCAGGTGGTCACATTTACAAAACGGCCAAAGGCCGTATTCTGCACCATTTGCACCTGGCCGGCCCCGCCGCACTTGCGGCAGGTAGCCGATTGCGAGCCCGGGCGGCTGCCGTTGCCACCACACACGGCACAGGTCTCAATACGGGGTACCCGAATTTCTTTGGTGGCCCCGAAAACGGCCTCTTCAAAGGTAATCTCGATCTCAAACTGGAGATCCCGCCCGCGCTCCGGACCCTTGCGGCGACCACGGCCGCCACCCATGGCCTCGCCGAAGAACATCTCGAACAAATCGCCGAATCCACCGAAGTCGCCCTGGCCGCCCTGGCCGAACCCCCCGGGAAATCCGCCGCCGAACGGTCCACCCGGACCGCCCTGCCCCATCTGTTCGGCCGCATGACCGTACTGGTCATACATCTTCCGCTTCTCGGCATTGGACAGGATCTGGTAGGCCTCCGAGACCTCCTTGAACTTGTCAGCCGCGCTGGGGTCACTCTTGTTGGCGTCGGGGTGGTATTTCTTGGCCAGGTTGCGGAAAGCCTTTTTGACTTCTTCGTCGGATGCCGTGCGCGGGATGCCCAGAATCTCGTAGTAATCCCGCTTGCCGTTGCTCACCGGTTCACCTTCCGTCCTTATCCAAGATGGGGGGCGAGATTGCGCTCTCGCCCCCCAGGCCGCCTGCTCAGGCTGTCACTACTTGTTGTCTTCGTCCTTCACCGTGAAGTCTGCCTCGCCTGCGCCCCCTGCCTGGGGATCTTCACCGCCGGCGGCGGCGGGCTCTCCGGTCTTTTCATACAGGGCGGCGGAAAGCTTATAAATGGCTTCCTGCAGACCTTCCATGCTCTTCTTGATCGCTTCGGCGTCCTCACCCTGCAAGGCTTCCTTCACCTTGTCAGCGGCAGACTGAACGTCTTCTTTCAGCTTATTATCGACCTTGTCTCCGGCTTCCTTCAAGAGCTTTTCGCTCTGATATACAGCCTGATCGGCCATGTTGCGAGTTTCAGCCGTCTCGCGCCGCTTGCGGTCTTCCGCAGCCATGCGCTCGGCATCCTTGACGGCGTTCTCGATTTCGTCCTTGCCCATACCCACATTGTTCTGAATGGTCGTCTTGACTTCCTTGCTGGTGCCCAGGTCCTTGGCCCGAACATGCAGGATGCCGTTCACGTCAATATCAAAGGTGACCTCGATTTTGGGCACGCCTCGGGGCGCCGGCGGAATGCCGGTCAGGTCAAATTCGCCCAGGAACTTGTTATCAGGAAACATTTCCCGCTCGCCCTGCGCCACCTTGATGGTCACAGCCGTCTGCCCATCGGCAGCCGTGGAGAACACCTGGCTCTTGGAGGTGGGAATGGTGGAGTTGCGCTCAATGATGCGGGTGAAGATCTGGCCCAGGGTCTCAATGCCCAGGCTCAGCGGCGTGACATCCAGCAGCAGGACGTCCTTGACGTCACCGGTGATGACACCGGCCTGGATGGCGGCGCCCAGGGCCACCACTTCGTCAGGGTTGATTCCCTTATATGGCTCCATGCCCAGGTACTTGCGCACACCTTCCTGGACAGCGGGAATGCGGGTGGAGCCGCCGACCAGAATGATCTTGTCGACCTTCTTGTAGCCCTTGGCGCCGGCGTCTTCCATGGCCTGGCGCACCGGACCCATGGTCTTCTCGACCAGGTCCTTGGTCAGTTCATCGAACTTGGCCCGGGTCAGGGTGACGTCCAGATGCTTGGGACCGCTGGCGTCCATGGTGATGAAGGGCAGGTTCATATTCGTGGTGAGTAGCCCGGACAGCTCGATCTTGGCGCGCTCGGCGGCCTCCCGCAGGCGCTGGTTGGCCTGGGAATCCTTGCGCAGGTCAATGCCGTGCTCCCGCTGGAACTGATCGGCCACCCAGGTCAGCACCCGCTCGTCGAAATCATCGCCGCCCAGCCGGTTGTTACCGGCGGTGGCGATCACTTCAAAGGTGCCGCCGCCAATGGCCAGCACGGACACATCAAAGGTGCCGCCGCCCAGGTCGAAGACCAGGATCGTCTGGTCCTCTTCCTTATCCAGGCCGTAGGCGAGCGCGGCCGCCGTCGGCTCATTGATGATGCGCAGAACCTCCAGCCCGGCAATGGTACCGGCATCCTTGGTGGCCTGCCGCTGGGCGTCGGTAAAATAAGCCGGCACCGTGACCACGGCCTGCTTGACCGTTTCACCCAGGTACGCCTCGGCATCCTGCTTCAGCTTGGACAGGATCATGGCGCTGACTTCCTGGGGCGTGTATTCCTTGTCATCAACACGAACCTTATGGCTGGTGCCCATATGTCGCTTGATGGAAATGGTGGTCCGGTCGGGGTTGGTTACCGCCTGCCGCTTGGCCACCTTGCCGACCATCCGCTCGCCGGTCTTGGAAAAGGCCACGATGGAGGGCGTCAGCCGATCACCTTCGGTATTCGGAATGATCTTGGGTTCAGTGCCTTCCAGAAAGGCCACAACCGAGTTGGTGGTACCCAGGTCAATGCCAATGACTTTCGCCATTGTGAAAGCCTCCTTGGGGAGCCGGTTGGTTTACGCGTCCTTGCGGGCTACCTTGACCATGGCCGGCCGCAGCAGCCGGTCACCGATCTTGTAGCCCTTCTGTAGTTCCATTACAACGGTGGGAGTTTCATAGTCCCCCTGCTCCTGCATGACCGCCTCATGGACGTTGGGATCAAAGGGCTGCCCCATCGCTTCTACCGGGCTCACGTTATGCTTTTCAAGCAGGGCCCGGAACTGGCGGGCCGTAAGTTCAACACCCGACCGCAGGCTTTCCGCCGTGGCGTTGTCACCGGCAGCCAGCGCCCGCTCCAGATTATCGATCACCGGCAGGAAGTCTTGCAGCAGCCCCTGATTGGCATACACGCTCAATTCTTCCCGCTCGCGCTGGGTGCGGCGGCGAAAGTTTTCAAAATCGGCCTGGACCCGGGCAATCCGCTCCAGGTTTACCCTGGCATCTTCCTGCGCCTGGGCGAGTTCGGCCCGCACCTTCTCCAGTTCTTCTTGCAAGCTGATCGATTCCTCCGCTGGGCCGGCCGGTTCTCCCGCGTTGGTTTGCTCGTCATCCCGATCTGCCATAAGAGAAACGGTCACCTTCTTAACTTTAGCGCTACGGGTAAGTGCTTACCTTGTTAGCACTCAATCAGCGAGAGTGCTAACACCCAATCAAGAACATAGCATTCCGGGCTTACCATTGTCAAGCAAGTGCCGACGGATCACGGCTCTAATCATGCTTTATGGGACTGCCTTCTTGCGCACCACTGTTTCAATGCGCAGGATGGCGGCGGCGATTTCGGCGGCGGTCCGGATCGCCTCCACCTTTACAGCCGCCGGGTCCACCACCCCCAGTGCCCACATATCGGCCGGCACCCCCCGTTCACAGTCCAGCCCAAGGGAGCCCGTATCGCCGATATTCTGCGCCGCCCACACCTCGCCCACCTTCTCCAGGGGGCTCAGTCCGGCGTTGGCCGCGATCCGGGCCGGAGGCTGGCGCAAGGCCTCGACCATGCAGGCCACCCCATAGGCCGACAGTCCCGCGACCGTCTGCTGCAGGCCAGCCACCGCCCGCGCCGCCGCCAGTTCCACGGCGCCGCCACCGGGCACCACCCCCTCCCGGAGGGCCGCCTGGGCTGCCGCCGCGGCATCCCGGGCAATCCGCTCCCGCTCGGCCGCCACCTCCGGGGTGGCCGCACCGACCAGCACCGTCGCCATGGGGCGGCCGGCGCCGCCCAGAAGCCGGATCTGTTCCAGGTGCTCCTCCTCCCAGGCCCGGCGGGCACGGCCCAGACAGCGCTTCAGTTCGGCCGGGTCCCGCAGCAGGGCGCTCCGCCGGACCACCCGGGCGCCCAGGTATTCGGCCGCCCGCTGCCATTCGGCCATGGTCACCCGCTGCACTGCCAGCACGCCGGCGTCGGTCAGGAGCTCTGCCGCTTCGTCATCAATGCCCCGGTCGCACAGGACCAGGTTTACCCCCAGTTCCAGCAGACGCTTGAGCCCAACCACGAACTGCCGCCGGTTCTCCTGGTACTGGCGGAAGCCAGCCTCAGTCGCCAGGGCTTCTTCCTCCACCGCCACCGGCGCCAGGGCGTCGTCCAGCACAAGTGCGCGCACCCGGCGTACCTCCCGGGGCTGCTGGCGGTCCATCCGCCCCTTGCTGATCAGCACGCCGGGAAAAACCTCACCGGGTACGCCGGGCTGACCCAGCACGCAATCAGCCAGGCAAAAGCCCGGCTGACCAAGGCGGCCCTTGCCCCAGAGGCGGGCAGCCTCCGTGACCAGCGCGGCAATGTCGGCCTCCCCCCGGCCGGCCACCCGCGCCACCTGGGCCAGCAAGGGATCGCCGACGCCGGCCAGGGGGCGGGCCAGGGCACGCACCGCAGCCTCAGCCCGAGCCTCACCCTGGCGGATTCCGTCAATGAGCCGGGCTACCGGCACCCCCCGCAGGGCATGCTCCAGCGCCGCCCCCAGCAAAGCGCCGGCCATGACGGTGGTGGTGGTGGTACCGTCGCCCACCGCCTGCTCCTGGGCCCGGGCCGCCGCCACCACCATCCGGGCGGCCGGGTGGGTGGCGTCCATTTCCGTCAGGATCGTCACCCCGTCGTTGGTCACCAGCACCTCGCCTTCGCGACCCACCAACATGGTATCCAGGCCCTTGGGTCCAAGGGTACCTTCCACCGCCCTGGCCATCGCCCGTACAGCCTCCACATTGCTGATCAGGGCAGCCAGCCGTCCGTCACCCTGCTCCTGGACCGGTTCGGCCATGTCTCCTCCCAAACAAAAGGACGGCCTGGGTGGCCGTCCCGTTTGGTTCCAGTATGCGCCTCAGTCGGCCAGCAAATTCCTGCGAATGGCTTCAGACATACGCTGGGTAACGTCATCGACAATGGCAATCACCTTGGCGTACTCCATCCGCTTGGGCCCGATCACCCCGATCCGTCCCACCAGCTTGTCGCCCACCTGGTAGGCGGCTGAGATGAGGCTGCAGTCCGCCAGTTCCCGGACTTTGATCTCTTCCCCGATCTGTACGCCGATCCGGGCTTCACCGGGGGCCTGGTCCAGCAGATCACCGACCAGGTCCTCGTGCTCCAGCACCCGGAAAAGGTTCCGGGCCTTCTCAATGTCACGGAATTCTGGCTGGCTGAGCAGGTGCGTAGCCCCGCCCAGATAGACCCGTTGCCGCTCTCCGGGCCGAATCGACTCCGCCAGGAAGGTGAGGGACTGCTCCAGCAGACTGCCGTACCGTTCCAGTTCCCGCTCGAGTTCCTGCAGGGCTCCGTGGCTGAGCCGCTCCACCTGCAGCCCTTTCAGGTGCTCAGACAGCAAGGTAGAAATCTGCTGCAGTTCCAGCAGGGTGACCTCTACCGGCATGTCGAGAATGGTATTTTCCATAAAGCCGGTATCGGTGATGTACACCAGCAGTGCGCGGTCCCGGGTGACGGGCACCAGGCGGATCTCCCGGAAGGTTGACCGACCCATTTGCGGTCCGGTGATCACACCGGTCAGACGGGTGGATTCAGACAGAATCCGTGCTCCATCCCGGATGAGGGCATCCATCTCCCGTAGCTTGCGCTCAAAAGCCCGCTGAATCTGCTCCCGTTCCGGCCCGGCCAGATCCGGGCTATCCATCAGGCAATCGACGTAGTAGCGGTAGCCAAGGTCCGACGGCACCCGCCCGGCTGAGGTGTGCGGTTGCTCGATGTAACCCAGTTCTTCCAGGTCCGCCATTTCGTTGCGGATGGTGGCCGGGCTGACCCCAAGCCGATACTTACGGGCGATTGTGCGGGATCCCACCGGTTCAGCAGTGTTTACATAGTCATCAACGATGGCCTGCAGCACGCGGTTCTTGCGTGCGTCCATGGTCATGGCGGCGACCCCCTTGCATGCCCGCCCTCCGGCTTAGCACTCCGGTAGACGAAGTGCTAATCCACCAATTTAAGGGTAGCACCAGCCTGAAGAGGCTGTCAAGCAAGCGACCGGCCAGGCTGGCGGGCCAGCGGCGGGAAATCACCCCCAGGTGCAGCGAAAAAGGCCGCTGCCCCTCGGACAGCGGCCCCATTTTACTCGGCATCCAGGCGCAGCAGCAAGTCCCCGCCGGCCACCGCATCACCGGGGCGAACCAGAACGGCTGTCACCAGGCCGTCCCGGGGGGCCGTGATGGTAGTCTCCATCTTCATCGCCTCAATCACCAGCAACTGCTCACCCTTCTTCACCCCGTCGCCCACGCCCGCGAAAACCTTGACGACCTTACCGGGCATGGCGGCGGCAATCTGCCGCCAGTCGCCCCTGTCTGCCTTGGGCCGGCTGGCGGTGGCCGGGGTCAGGCTCAGGTCCCGCACCCTGACCTCCCGGGCCGTACCGTTCAACTCAAAGTAAACGTTGCGGGTGCCGTCGGGCTGTGCCTCGCCAATGGCCGTCAGTTTAATAATCAGAGTCTTGCCAGGCTCAATTTCCACCGCCGCCGCTTCCCCCAACCGCAGCCCATAGAAGAAGGTGGGGGTATCCAGGCAGGAGGTGTTTCCATACTCCTCCTGGTGGCGGTTAAAGGCCAGGAATACGTCCGGGTACAGCACATACGAGATGGTTTCCCGCTCCGTAGGCTGCCGCCCGATATACTGGGCGAGCTTGACCGCCTGGGCCGCCAGTTCCACCGGCGGCAGCAGGGCACCCGGTCGCTCCCGGACTGGCTCCCGCCCCTTCAGGACCGCCCTTTGCAACTCAGGTGGAAAGCCGTAGGGCGGCTGGCCAAGCATGCCATACAACATTTCCACCACCGACTGGGGGAAATCCAGTTCCGGTGCCTGCTGGAGCAGGCCTTCCGGAGACAGGTCGTTCTGAACCATGAACAGGGCGAAATCGCCCACGGCCTTGGAAGATGGGGTCACCTTGATCAGTTCGCCCAGCACTTCATCCACCTGCCGGTATGCCTGCACCACCTGGGGCCAGCGGCTGCCCAGCCCCAGCGCTTCGGCCTGCTGCCGCAGGTTGGTGTATTGCCCGCCCGGCATCTGGTTGCGGTAAACCGAGGCATCCGGCGCCGCCGGCCCGCTCTCAAACGGGTAATAATACCGGCGCACCGCAGCCCAGTAGTCGGCCAGAGACTGCAACCGGTCCAGGTCGAGCCCGGTCGTCCTTTCCGTCGCCTCCAGGGCCGCCACTACCGCGTTCAGGCTGGGCTGGGAGGTACCGGCAGCCATACTGCCCAGGGCCGCGTCCACCACGTCGACCCCGGCCTCGGCTGCCTTCAGCAGGGTGGCCACACCGTTACCGGCCGAGTCGTGGGTGTGCAGATGAACCGGCAGCCCCACCTCCTGCTTCAGGGCGCGGACCAGATTGTACGCCGCCTGGGGCTTGAGCAGCCCGGCCATATCTTTGATGGCCAGCATATGGGCGCCGGCTCGCTCAATCTCCCTGGCCAGCTTGATGTAGTATTTCAGGTCATAGCGGGTCCGGCGGGGGTCCAGGATATCGCCGGTGTAACACACCGCCACTTCGGCCACCTTGCCCGCCTGGCGGACAGCGTCGATGGCTGTGGTCATGTTGGGCAGGTAGTTCAGGCTGTCGAAGATGCGGAACAGGTCCACCCCTGCGGCCGCCGCTTCCCGCACAAAGGCAGCGACCAGGTTATCGGCATAGCTGCCGTAAGCCACCACACTCTGGCCGCGCAGCAACATCTGCAGCAAGACATGCGGAATGCGCCGGCGCAGTTCCGCCAGCCGCTCCCACGGGTCCTCCTTCAGAAAGCGGTACGCAGTATCAAAGGTTGCGCCCCCCCAGCACTCCAGGCTGAACAGATCGGGGGCCCGCTCACCGGTGGCCTCGGCCACCTGCAGCAGGTCATACGAGCGCATTCGGGTGGCCAGCAGCGACTGGTGGGCATCCCGCATGGTGGTATCTGTCACTAACAGGCGCTTCTGTGCCTTCACCCACTGCACCAGCGCCTCCGGCCCCTCCCGGTCCAGAATGCCTTTGGCTGTGTCAGCAGGAGGCCGCCAGCCGGACGGCACGGCTGGCACCGGGGCCTGGGGCAGGGGCAGTTTGCGGGTACCGGGCTTGATTCCTTCCGCCCCGTTCACCACCACATGGCCGATATAGCGGAGCAGCTTCGTGCCGCGGTCCCGGGGGAGCGGAAAGCGCACCAGTTCCGGGTGGGTATCAATGAAGGTGGTGGTCGCCTGCCCGTTCAGAAAGTCGGGGTGCTGCACCACATTTTCCAAAAACGGTATGTTGGTCTTAACGCCACGCACCCGGAATTCCTGCAGGGTACGGTGCATTTTCCGGGCCGCCTGGACGAAGTCCCGGCCCCAGGTGCTGATCTTGACCAGCAGGGAGTCGTAATGCGGGGTAATCTCAGCGCCGGAATAGCCGTTCCCGCTGTCCAGCCGGACGCCAAAGCCGCCGGCAGAACGATAGGCCAGGATCCGGCCGGTGTCGGGCAGGAAGCTGTTTTCCGGGTCTTCGGTGGTGACGCGGCACTGAATCGCGCAGCCTCGCGGCGCCGGCGCCTGCTCCAACCCCAGTTCGGGTAGGGTCGCACCCTCGGCGATGCGAATCTGCGTCTGCACCAGGTCGACCCCCATGACCAGTTCCGTGACCGTATGCTCGACCTGGATGCGTGGGTTGACTTCGATAAAGTAGTAGTGTTCCTCTGGATCGACCAGGAACTCCACTGTACCGGCGTTGACATAACCAGCCTTATTCATCAGCCGTACAGCCGCCGCGCAAATCTCCGTCCGCAGGGCTATGGGCAGGGTAACGCCGGGTGCCACCTCCACCACCTTCTGGTGCCGCCGCTGCACCGAGCAGTCGCGCTCCCACAGGTGCACCACCAGGCCGGTCCGGTCTCCCAGAATCTGCACCTCAATGTGCCGGGGGTTTTCAATGCGCTTTTCCAGATAAACCGCGGCGTCGCCGAAGGCAGTCGCCGCCTCACGCCGGGCTGCTTCCACCGCCGCCAGCAGTTCAGTCTCGTCGCGCACCACACGCATGCCCCGACCACCACCGCCGCTGACCGCCTTCACCATCAGCGGGTAGCCGTGCTCCCGGGCAAAGGCCAGTGCCTCCCCATCAGAAGAAATAGGGTCCGGGGTGCCGGGGGGCACCGGCAGCCCGGCCGCCAGGGCCAGGTTGCGGGCCTGCACCTTGTCACCGAACAGGTCCAGATGCCGCGCCTCCGGGCCAATGAAGGCAATACCGGCGGCCGCACAGCGGCGGGCAAATTCCGCGTTCTCAGAGAGGAAGCCATAGCCAGGATGAATGGCGTCTACCTGCTTGCGCCGGGCCAGGTCCACAATGCCGTCAATGTCCAGGTAGGCCCCTACCGGGGTGAGCCCCTCACCCACCAGATACGCCTCATCGGCCTTGTAGCGGTGAAGAGCCAGTGTATCCGCTTCGCTGTAAATGGCAATGGTCTGTTTGCCCAGTTCGGTACAGGCCTGAAAAACGCGAATGGCAATCTCGCCCCGATTCGCCACCAGAATGCGCCGGAATTCCCGCTCCGCCATGCCTCTTCTCACTCCCCAATTGAGCCCCTATTTAATCTGAATTCGCCCTCTCTGTCAATCAAAACCGGTTAATCTGCCTAATTTGCATTTCGCCATGCGGAAAATCGCCTATAAAACGAATCAGGGGCAGGTGCCTGAATGGCCCCTACCCCTGGCAAATCTGCCTGGTGCGTCCAGTCTCACACCTGTACAGGCCTACTTCGACTCGGCCACCGCCCGGGCTACCAGATCACCCATCTGCCGGGTGCCCACCTTCGTACCCTGCGGGTCATAGGCCGCCAGGTCGGGGGTGCGATACCCCTTGGCCAACACGTCAAATACGGCTTTTTCCACGCCGTTGGCTTCTTCCATCAGCCCGAAGGAGTGGCGCAGCATCAAGGCCACGCTGAGGATGGTGCTCAACGGGTTGGCCTTGTCCTGGCCGGCAATGTCCGGAGCAGACCCGTGGATCGGCTCGTACAGGCCGAAGGACCCGTCACCCAGGCTGGCTGAACCGCACAGGCCCAGCGAGCCGACCAGTACCGAGGCCTCGTCAGTCAGAATGTCGCCGAACATGTTGCTGGTCAGAACCACATCGTACTGCCGGGGGTTGCTGATCAAATACATGCTGGCGGCATCAACATGCTGGTAGTCGAGGGTAACATCTGGGTAATCACGTGCAACCTTGGCGACCACCTCGCGCCACAGAACACTGGAGGTCAACACATTAGACTTGCCAATTAACGTAACCTTCTTCCGCCGCTGCATGGCCAGGGTAAAAGCGGCGTCCGCAATGCGATCAATCTCATGTTCACGGTATAGCTCAGTATCAAAGGCAACTTCTTCGCCATTTTCAACCTGGCGACCCTTGGGGCCAAAATACATGCCTGACATGAGTTCACGCACAAAGACGATGTCAACGCCGCGAATGTTCTCTTCCTTGACCGGAGACAGATGCAGAAGTCCGTCAACCGGCTGGACAGGGCGCAAGTTGATATAGAAATTGAACGCTTTACGCAAGCCAAGAATTGCCTCTTGCTCAACCTTGGCCCACTTGGGGTGGTTCAGTTCAGAGGGGGGACCACCAAACGGTCCCTTCAGAATTGCGTCTGACTGGCGGCACACCTCCAGTGTGTTCTCCGGAAGATGCTTACCATATTTATCATAGGCCTCACCACTTACAGGAGCATCCTGGTAAGAAAATTCGTGGCCAAAGCGACGTTCCACCGCCTTCAGAACCTTGATCGCCTCTGCAACAATCTCGGGGCCGATATAGTCGCCAGCCAATACTGCAATTCGTTTCCGCAAAGCGCCCGCCTCCACTTCTTTCCGGCTACCGACAGGAGCAAGCCGTTTCCGCCAGGGATGATTTGGACCTGGCAGCCACAGGATTTGCCGGGGCAGTCTTTCTGATTATCGTCGTGCACTGTCAACGTCCGCAGTGCAGGCACCTCTTCATTATTACGATTTTTCGCCGCACCCGCAAGAACCCGGCAAACTTGGCATAACACTTCCTGCCTGTCTACGCAGCCCGCCAGGGCGCCAGACGGCGCTCAATCCACTGTAGAACAGCATTCATGCCCAAAACCATTACGGAAAGGACAAATAAGCCAGCAAAGATTCCTGTTGCATCCAAGTTGCCTTCCGAAAGCGCAATTTGGTACCCGATCCCACGGGTAGATCCAATATATTCCCCTACTACGGCACCCGCAAGGGCAAACCCCACACTGGTCCGCAGACTGGAAAAGACCCACACCAGTGCGGACGGGAGCAACACGTGCACGAGCAGATCCCGCTGTGAAGAACCAAGTAGACGAATTTTGTAAACGACGTTTTGATCTACCTCACGCAGTCCGGTGAGAGTGGCATAGAAGACGATGAACACGACCAAGCTGGCCGCCAGGACTGATTTCGAGGTCATACCCAGCCCAAACCACAGAATAAATAACGGACCAAAAACGGCACGGGGCATGGCATTGGCTACATCAATGAAAGGTTGCGTAATCCGGTAGATGAGCGGGCTATAATAGCAGATTAAGGCAATAACCAGACCTGCGAGCACACCCAACAAAAAACCGGTTGTTGTTTCCGCCAAGGTTTGCCATACGTGCCTGTAGATCGTTTCGCCCCAGACCCATTCCCAAACACGACTGGCAATTGCCATGGGACGGCTGAAAAAGAACGAGATCAGCCGGTTACTGCGGGCACTGAACTCCCACGCTCCCAGAGCGGCCGTCACCAGGGCCACCTGAAGCGTATAAATCAGCCACGGTGCGGGTTCAGCTCTGCTGTTCATGGGCAATCAGCACCTCTTCCCGTAGTTCGTTCCAAATGGCCGCATGCAAACGTTGAAATTCAGGAGTCAGTCGAATTTCCGCCAAATCCCGCGGCCGGGACAAGGGGATCGGATATACAGCTTTGACGCGAGCGGGGCGGGCTGACAGAACTACAACTTCGTCGGCCATGCCAATGGCTTCTTCAAGATCGTGCGTAACCAGTAGAAACGTGCTGCCAATCTTGGTCCACAGCGCCATCAATTCGTTGCCGATCAAAGTGCGCGTCTGCACGTCCAGGGCAGACAAGGGTTCATCCATGAGTACTAACTTTGGGCACTGGATCAAAGCCTGAGCCAAGGCCACCCGCTTACGCATGCCTCCAGACAGTTGTGCAGGGTAAGCGTTGGCAAATCGAGTCAGTCCGGTGCGCCGCAGCCAATCCTGGACGCGCTCCCGCACCTCGGCCGGCGGCCGCCGCTGGAGAAGCAACGGCAGGCTGATGTTACCAGCAACCGTTTTCCAGGCCAGCAGTCCATCGTTTTGAAAAACATAACCGACCCCTGTCGCCAGCCGATCCAGTGGCTGCCCATAAAGGAATACATGACCATGGGCAGGCTTGAGGATTCCACAGGCCAGGTGCAAAAGGGTGGACTTACCACACCCACTGGGCCCGACCACCGCCACGAATTTTCCGGCCGCAATCTCCAGGCTTATGTGTTCCAGTGCGGTTACCTCCCGACTTCCCGTGCGGTAAGTCAGGGAAACATCGCGTAACGAAACTATTGGGGTGCTCTCCCCCTTATTGGGCCAATGGCCGACGGAAACTGCCAAATTACTCATGTCAAACTTCCTCCATACATTTCAGAACTCTCGCCCCTATTGTATACTATTTATTCCTCATTTTGTATATCAGCCCGTATTTAGGTGACGAAAGTCCTATGGATTTTGGACCTTTAACCTACCTGCTTATCAACCAGCCCAGAATCCGTCCTCTCCATTGTAGGTGCGAACCTTTGTCGCCATAGTTTCGTATTGTTAAGTGAAGTCTTACGTTTAATAAGCAGACCTGTCGCCGGGTGACGATCCGCAGAGGCCGCAGGTAGGGAGGTAGTGGAGAATGACCGAATTAGGATATGGCACTGCTTCGGCCGGAGTAGTGCAGGAGTTTCTGCCGCTAGTTGGCCAACCGGCCCGTCTGACATTTGATGAGCCTGCCCATGGGGGACGAAAGCGCCTGACCGGTCTACTAACCGCAGTCACCGAGGCATCTCTCACCGTAGAAACCCTGGGCACGGATTCAGACGGACTCACTCCTCCGATACCGGTGGCCTTGGAAGTGCTGGTGAAAGAGGATTTGGTCTGCTATGCCTGCACGCTGATCAAACAGCATAACAACACCGCCTATTTAAGCCTCCCCTCCAAAGGCCGCATGGAGCAGCGCCGGGAGTTCCCCCGGGTAGACGTGGATCTTCCGGTGCACGTCGGCGGACTGGCTCTGCGCCCTGTGGCCGCTCAGTTACAAGACGTCAGCGCCGGCGGGGCTTGTGTACTATCAATGATTCCAGCTGTTCCGGGTCAGCAATTAACCCTGGTATTCAATCTCGGATCAGGTCTCTTCTTACAGGGGCTGGATGCGGTCGTAGTCCGGAGCACCCCCACCTCCGGAGGTACCTACGCGATCGGACTCCGCTTGAACGCCAGCGCCGAACAACAGGCTAGCCTGGCCGCCTGGGTGAAAAAGAAGTTAACCCTATATTGAGTGGCTGCCTCTGCAGCGCGGTTAGCGGTTATGGTAGTCGTGAGCGACCGGGGCACCCCATGGTGGCCCCGGCCCTTTCATATGTCGAGCCAAAGGGGGCCGTCTAGCCAGGGATCAGGCCAAGGAACTGCCAAAATGGCACGGATACCAGTACGGCCACGAGGGTAATTACGGAATAGGCGACGGCCAGGGGACGCACCTGGCGATGGCTGAACGCCCGTTCCTCAGTGCCCGAGTAAACGGTAAGGTACATAGAGTTCTGCTGTGGAACAATCCAGTTATTACTCAGGGCCAGAATCACCAAGGCCACCGTAATCGGGTTATAACCCAACTGGATGGAAAACGGCAGAAGGGAAATCGTCATCATCAATACCGTGGGCTGGAGCGGAACAACCAGCCGCATCACCAGGGTAAGGATCCCGACAGCTGCCAGAAAGAAATATGGAGACGCTGCGAATGGCTGTAGTACCGGCTCAATCCACCCGGACAACTGAGCACTCAATCCGGTGACCTTGGTAATCTCAGATACGCTGATCAGGACACCAAATAATAGGAGAAAATTCCAATCGATGCCCTTGATCCCGTTCTTGTCAATGACACCAAATGCAATCAGCGCAACAAAGCCGGCCAAAGCAACCCAGGCCGGGTCGATTCCGTGCATTGTCTGGGTGAGAAAGCCTGCCAGTACCGCACCAAGAACCAGACTGATGATGCGCTCCATGCGACTCATGGGACCAAGAACCTGTAATTGTGCCTTGATCGTCTGACGTGATACGCCTGCAGTAGGCTCCGGTGGGTAAAGGTACAGAATGGCCATATAGCACAGTACAAACACCAGTGCGCCCAAGGGTAGTGCTGTCCATAGCCATGCTGTCCAGGAAATCTGCCGTTGCACGTTCTCTGGCAAGAGCGACCAGGCCAACAATGACGTATTGGCACCGTTCAAAAAGATAAAGTAAACGAGCCCAAAGCCCAAAAACGTGGACATCGCCAGGCCCGCCGAACCCTTGCCTCGCTCTGGAAAGCGCATGGCCTCACTTAATTCCCGAGCCAACGGGCTTGCCATTAGCATGCGGCTATTCACCGACGGCAGCAGGGGCGTGAACAGGATTCCGGTGAAAGCCATCGCCAGGGACTGGCCCACATAGGTTGGAGGCAGCAAACGCAACATGTGCAAGGCAAGGCGGTATAGTAACCCAGAACGGGATACTGCTACCCCCATGCCCCCTGCGCCAAGTAACAAGAACCAGGCTGGGTTCGCAAAGCCCGAAAAAGCCACCGGAGGTGTTACAGCATGCGTCACAACAAGAAGACCTGCCGCCACCAAACCAACGGCATAGTCCGGCATGGCGCCGAGCAGCCAGTTATAGGTAGCCCATAAAAGAATGGCGACAACGGCGGAGGTTTTAAAATCCGCGTCGTTGAGCCAATAAACCATGAAGGCACCAACGATACCCAATACCATCTCCACACTGCGGACAAGTGGATGCGCCAGCCAGGAGCGATACGCCAGCACGCGTCCCGCGGTACTGGGTGCAGATCCGGCCACGGCAACTTGCTCAACCGGGCTGGTTGGGGCAAGCTCCTTCGAACTGGCCTCTTCCATCTGTGGCAGAGGTATTTCGCCCCAGAGCGCCTCCATATAGGACGCTAGTATCACCTTGGCACGGGAAAGTTCATGCAATGTATCGCCCACTCGGCCCACAAGAAGTTGGATGAAATCCTCCGCCAGTTTGGGTTCGATCTGCAGCAAGCGTCGTAACCGAGCACCCGGTAGGCGGCAAAGCCGCGTCGGTTGCAGCGCCTTGACCAAATGAGCATTCTTGTTGTTTATAAAGATATTTAGCTCCCCAAACATCTCTCCAGCGCCAAGGACCACCAGGGGAATTTCCTTTCCTTCGTTAGTGCAAAGTACGGCAAGTTGGCCTTGTATCACCAGATACAACCAGTCATTCAGAGCAGCAGGTTCCAGGATAATAGCTCCGGCTGGAAACTCTAATTCCTGCAGTTCATTCAGTAACTTGGCGAATTCCACTCTGGGCAATCTGGCCAGCAGAGGAACTTCGGTCGCCCCGTTGCCCATTGATCCACCCCCTTGAGCCAAATAGCCAATCCTGAAATGAAGTCCTTACAGGTAATTCAATGCATATATGATTACGGTAATTACCTTGAATTGGTTCGGTATTTGCATACAGAAAATCAAAAATAAAGGAAAGGCCAGTTCGGGCAATGCCCAAACTGGCCTCCGGTCGCGACATCGTTACTAGGATTGGCTAGCGAATTTTCCGTCAAATACCATTTCAGGCTTAATGTCAGCGTTATCTGGAATTACCTTGTCTTTCTTGAGACTATCAATAACGACTTTCAGGCTTTTCTCAGTGGTCAGGCCATCTGGGGTAAAGGCATCTTTAGTGGCCTTTAGTGAAGCAACATACAGCGGATCATTTGGCCCCTTGATTTCGGCGGGAATCTTGGCAGATATGGCCTCAGGCGAATTGGCCGCAATAAATTTACTGGCCCGAACCACTGCCCGCACAACCCGAGCCACCAATTCCGGATTCTTCTCCAGAACCTCACGCCTGGTGACCAGTCCTACGTGGGGGTAATCAGATCCATACAGGGACTCTGTGTCTTTCTTGGTGCGCAGATCCCATAAGACATAGACCTTGCCACTCGTAACCATTTCCGTGATCCACGGATCGGTAGTTACCGCGGCCTGAATCTTGTCCGATTCCATTGCTGCCTGCGCCCCCGAGGTCCCGACACCGAGAAATTCAATGTCCGACGGTTGCATCCCAAACTTCTCCATCAAGCTGAGAACCATTTTATGGGTTCCAGATCCAGGGCTGCTGACGCCAACCTTCATGCCTTTCAAATCAGTGACGGTTTTGACCTTATCCTTCAGCCGGCTATCGACGACCAGTGTCAGTCCAGGGTAGCGGGTGTAAAGAGACACCATCACCAGGTCCGCCCCCTGAGCCCTGGCCTTAATTGTATGCTCCGCCGCCAGAGAACCAAACATCACCTCTCCACTGACCAGGGCTTGGGCGGCCTGGGCTCCGCCCTTCATGTCGATCATTTCGACCTCAAGGCCTTCTTCTTTGTAATAGTCAGTGTACTCCGCTAAAACACTTGGAAGGTAGACCATCGTCGTCTTTCCGCCACCGAAGGCCAGGGAAACTTTGGTAGTCTCCTTGATGGGCGTAGCCGACGATGGCGCATTACTGGCAGCAGATTTTGTTGTATCGGCTGAGGCTCCCGAGGTACTGCTGGAGCTGGCGGCAGGCTTACTCGTGGACTTGGCATTTGATTTACTGTCAGAGCTCTTACTATCGTTTCCACCACAACCGGACACCAGGAGCATGGTGCTTAACAAGAGGACGCACAGAAACCGCAAACCCGCCATTACAATTCCGACCTCCTTTTAATTGGCGTCCTACACCTTGAACTGGGCGACGAGGCCGCGTAAGGCACCAGCTATGTCGGTCAGTTCCTTGACGGATTGCTCGATTGTTCCGACCGAAGCGGTCACCTCGCCCATGGAAGCAGTAACTTCTTCGGCTGCCCTGCTGTTGGTATCGCTCACGTTAGTGAGCTCTCCCATCGCGTGATACACCTGACCAGAACCAGCTGCCATCTGCTCGCTGGCCGCAGAGTTTTCCTGAGTGACTGCAGCCATCTCCTGTACTACGCGTGCTACGGCCCTGGCCGATTGCAGGACACCTCGGTTTGCCTTGTTCACAAACTGAATACCTTCGGTGGTCTGCTCCACCGCCTGCAGGATCTGATTCAATGCAGCGCCGGCCGCATTGGAGAGCTGAACACCTTCCTCAACACCACGGGTACTTTCTGTGATGGCCGCTACCGCCTGGTGGGTGCCATCATGAATACCCTTAACAAGTGTGCGGATCTCTTTGACGGAAGTGGCTGACCGTTCCGCCAAACGCCTGACCTCCCCAGCCACCACGGCAAACCCACGGCCCTGCGCACCTGCCTGGGCAGCTTCAATCGCAGCATTTAAGGCAAGGAGATTCGTTTGTTCAGCAATTTCAGTAATAACCTGTAGCATTTCACCAATACGTCCACCATAGCGCCCGAGTTCCTCGATCCTGTCTGCTGCTCCCAACACCCGGTCCCGAATCCGATGCATCCGATTGAGAGTCGCATCCACAATGCGGGCGCCTTCCCGAGCCTGGGAGGCGGTCTGATCGGAAGTGGTACTCATCCTTTCTGTCGTAGTAGACATTTCCTCCATCGAGGAAACCATCTGTTCAACCGTCATCGTCGTCTCCTGGACTTGTAAAGCCTGGTGTTGTGCGCCATTTGCGATTTGTTCAATCGCTTCGTTAAGCTCTGCCAGGCTATGCATCGCCGTCTGTAAATTACGTGATTCCTGCTGCGAGCCGGCGGTAACCATGTCCATGGCCGAGGCTACCGACCCACTGACGCCGCTGACCTCACCAACCGTGGCAATCATGTGCTGACAACGTTGGTAGATCTCCTCACTGGAGGCAATTACACGGCGTACCATGGCTGCCAGCCCGGTTGTAAGTTGGTTGAAACTCTCGCCCAGCGTGCCAATTTCATCATTCGTGGTAACCGGTAACTGTTGTGTTAAGTCTCCGGTTCCGGCAGCGATCTTCTTTAACTGTTGAGCCAGGTTCCGCAACGGACGTACGACCATCCGATAAATTAACAGACTGACAAATACACCCAGAATGGCACTGGCCAGGCCCAGAGCCACCAGGAAACCCATCGCCGACCGGGCTGCCTGGCGGGACTCATCCTGTGCCACCCTAACCTGTCCCTGTAGTTGTGCAACCAGTTCTGCTATCTGCTGACCTACCGCACGACCCATGTTGCGGGCATTATCGGCAGCCAGCACAAGTTGGTACTGTTCCAGACTCTCACCGGTTGTGACGATCGCCTGAATCATCCGATTGAAGACTAGTCGCTTCTCACCAATTTCCGTCACCAAACTGCCAATGACCTCGTCGTTGGCGCCAGCCTCCGTGAGTACCCCCAGGAATTCATCTGCCTTCTCCTGGGACTCCGTAATAACTCCGATGGCTTTGGTATCTCGGGTGGCAGCAAAAGCCATGATCTGTTGAGCCTGAGTCAGGACTTCAACATTCAGGTCCTTGGCCGCCAGGGCAAGCGGGTATGTCTCGTCCAGCAATTCATCGTATCGGTTTTGCATTGCGGTGAGCGAGTAATAACTCCAGCCACTGCTGACCAACAGCAGGAGCACCAGTACAAGGAAGCCGGTCGTCAGTTTGGTCCCAATACTTATCCACAACTTGCCCCTGCTTCCCTTGGTCGGATGAGCATCCGGGACCACCGGCGCCAACCAGACCCCTCCTCTCCACAGTGAATCGTGTTAAGGAATGTCGGCGCAACAGATTGTGATACATACTGTAATTTTCATTCTTACCTGTATATTCCTTATACCCTCATTTTAACGTATTGGCTTTTACTGTCAAGACTTAAAATGTCAAAGGCACCGCCGGTTGCCAGCGGCGCCTGACCTTGACCTCCCGTCAATCTCTGAAAATGCGCTGAAACCAATCCAGCCCAACTGCGGCCTGTTGGAAAGTCTCAAGCCTGGCTGCCAAACGATTCAGCGCATTGATGTACGCCAGGGCACTGGCTTCAAACAGGTCCTGTGAGGCGCCACACCCAACCGACACCTGATCCCTCCAACTAACCTGGATGGTGACCTCTTTTGTCTGGTTACTGCCGCCGGCCAACGACTTCACCTGGTAGTCCAGCACTCTGCCGGAAAACCCCACAGAATGGTCAATTGCACGGTACAGAGCTTCAAGCGGATCCTCCGCCGATGCCACCTCTTCTTTGCAAATGTCCTGCCCAACGCAAAGCCGGACGGTAGCCTTCGGAATTGCTCCGGTGCAGGTAACGATTTCACAGGTGTTAAGTTTGACCAGGCTGCCATTAGCAGTGCCGCTGCCTTCCTGCAAGAGCATGACCAGATCATCATCGGTCACGTATTTCTTTTGATCAGCCAATTCCTTAAATCGGGTGAACAGTTTATCAACATCGGCGTCAGTTCCTTGCAGACCCAGGTGGACAAGCCTGTCTTTGAGGGCCCTGCGCCCCGAATGCTTCCCCAGCACCAGAACTGACTCCGGTACACCTATGTCCTGGGGCCGCATGATTTCGTAAGTTGAACGATCTTTCAGCATGCCATCCTGGTGAATACCTGCCTCATGGGCAAATGCGTTGGTGCCCACAATGGCCTTGTTGGGCTGAATGTGAATTCCCGTTATAACCTGCAGTAACTTGGATGTTGGATATAATTCCTCGGTGCGAAGCCCCATTGCTGTCAGGTAGTGATCGTATCGTGTCTGGAGCACCATGACAATTTCCTCAATGGCAGCGTTACCGGCTCGCTCCCCGATGCCATTAATGGTTCCCTCAACCTGACCAGCACCAGCCTGTATAGCTGCCAACGAATTGGCAACTGCCAGTCCCAGGTCGTTATGACAGTGGCACGAAATGGTCACATTTTCGGCAGGTTCGATCTGAGATCTGATATGGCGAATGAGATCGAACATTTCTTTGGGCGCTGCATAGCCAACGGTATCCGGAATATTTATAGTCGTCGCGCCGGCCGCAATGACTGCCCGGCATACGGCCACCACAAAAGCGGGATCACTCCGCGTGCAGTCCTCCAGGGCAAATTGCACCTCGACTCCCAGCGACTTTGCGTATGCCACCGACTCGACAGCGCGCCGCAACACCTCATCTGGTTTCAAATTCAATTTCTTTTCCATGTGGATAGGTGAAGTGGCAATAAAGGTATGGATGCGGGGGCGGGCAGCCTCCTTGAGAGCGTTGTAGGCTGCTTCAATGTCAGACCTGGTTGCCCTGGCCAGGCCACAGATGATCGGCCCCCGGACTTCCCGCGCAATCTGCTGTACAGAGGCAAAGTCACCAGGGGATGAGGCAGGGAAACCAGCTTCTATGATATCGACACCCAGTTTTTGCAATTGCCTTGCCATGGCAAGCTTCTCAACGGCGGTCATGCTAAATCCCGGCGACTGCTCACCATCCCGCAGGGTCGTATCAAAGATTTTGATGCGTTCAGTCACTCTCTCAACCCCCTTAACGTGATTGCACCGGCGCCTCGCCGATAATCATCTCGTCATTGGCCCCACCAGGGCTGACCATGGGGTAAACATTTTCCTCTTCCAGCACCTGAAACTCCACAAGTACGGGTCCAGGGTGCTTATGTGCCTCATTCACTGCCCATGGTACCAGCTCCCGACAATCAACCTTGATCCCTCTGATCCCGTACGCCTCAGCCAACCGGGCAAAATCAGGAGTACCGGATCTTATATCCACCGCCGAGTAACGCCTGTCATAGAACAATTCTTGCCACTGCCGTACCATCCCAAGGTGTCCGTTATTCACTACCATAATCCGCAGTGGGATTTTCTCAGCCACTACTGTACCAAGTTCTTGCAGGTTCATTTGGAAGCTTCCATCTCCGGTAACTACAACAAGTTCCTTTTCCGGCCGGGCCAGCCAGGCCCCTATACCAGCGGGCAGACCAAACCCCATCGTCCCGAAGCCCCCGGAGGTAAGAAAGGTCCGGGGTTGGGTGCGTAGGCAGAAATGAGCTGCCCACATCTGGTGCTGGCCAACATCCGTGACGATCGGCACGTCGGACCCAAATACCACCTGGATCGCCCTGAGCACGTCTTCAGGTCTTACCGGAGCTGGAGTGGCAGAAGCGCCCGCCTGATTCGCACTGGCAACCTGTTTGAGCACTTCCGGGTTTACGAACGGCACGCGGAATTCACGTCGGCGCTCTACCCAAACTGGATGCTGGCGGTGCCAGTCCCGCACTTGGGCGAGCCAGTTGGACGTCTTGCCCGCTGCCGGACTACGTTCCTGCAGCACTTGAAGCAGTTCGCCAAGGATAGAAGCTGCATCCCCAACCAGACCAATGTAGGGCTGAACGTTCTTGCCCAGTTCCGCAGGGTCGATGTCGATATGAATGATCCGGGCATTTGGTGCAAAGTGCTTGCGCTTGCCCGTAGCGCGGTCGTCAAAACGCATACCCACGGCCAGAATGACATCGGCTTGCTGGACGGCCATGTTCGCTGCATAGAGCCCATGCATCCCCAACATACCGGTGTAAAGCGGGTGTGCGCCGGAAAAGCCCCCCAGCCCCATCAGCGTGGTGGTTACCGGTACCTGCAGCAGTTCAGCCACCGCTGTCAGGAGTTGGGGTGAACCAGGGGATGTCATCGCCCCCCCACCACAGATCATTACCGGACGTGTCGCCTCCACCAGCAGGTCAGCTGCGTGTTCCAAATCAGCACGGTTTAGAACCGGTGGCGGCTGCAAGAGATGTGGAGCCAACGCAGGTGGATATTGATAAGCGATTGTTTCGTAGGCTACGTCCTTCGGAATGTCCACCAACACTGGGCCGGGACGCCCGCTCCGGGCCAGGTAAAAGGCTTCACGCAGCGTAGGTAGCAAGTCGGCTGAATTCCTGACCACATAGTTGTGTTTGGTGGCGGACATGGTTATTCCGACCATGTCCGCCTCCTGAAAGGAATCCCTGCCCATCAGGTTCCTGGGGACCTGTCCGGTTATCGCTACCAGCGGAACGGAGTCCCGTAAAGCATCGACCAGACCAGTGACCAAATTTGTGGCACCCGGGCCGGAAGTGGCTATTACCACGCCTACCTGGCCTGAGGCCGTTGCGTAGCCTTCTGCTGCGTGGACGGCCCCCTGCTCATGGCGGGTCAGGACATGCCGGATCCCGGATGCAAGCAGGGCGTCATAGATGGGCAGAATGGCGCCACCCGGATAACCAAAAACCAGTTCAACCCCTTCTGCCTTCAGGGCACGTACAAGACCATGAGCTGCAGTGCACTCCATATGATCCTCCTCTTTACTTACTGATTGATCTGCGGGCCGGGGCAATACCGGCAGCCGGCAGCGCCAGCGGTTCACATATGGCCCCAGTCCGGCTGACAACCGCCGGACCCACAGCTCTGATCTGGTCCAGCAGTAAGTTCACCTGTTCCGGCGATTGGACGGTTTCCAGAACTGCCCGGTCCGGTGCCTCCTCTGTTAGACAGGCATTAAAGGCACGAGCAATGTCTAGCAGGTGGGACCGCTCTGATGCCGAAACAGTGACTGCGATTCGGGCCAGTTCCAGCGCTTCTGCCGCACCCGTCTCAGCCACCGCCAACACATCGGGTAGTTGTCGCAACTGAGTTAAGGCCAGACTGATCTGACAGGCATCCTGAACCGGGATGGTCACATGAATAATCTCTGTTTGCTCGCCTGCTCTTGAATTAAAGCAAATACTGCTTACAGGGAAACAGCGTCGGCGCAGTAGACCTACCACCCGGTCTAAAGTTGAATCCGAGCCCGTACGCATCACTACAGAAAGCACACGCATCCATTATCCTCCCTTCAATCTCTCCAGACATGGGTTTACTGGTATTTTATTAGCTTATTTCCTATATTTGATAACGCAAGTTTAAAGTAAAAGGTTCGCGGGTCCGTTCACGCAGATGAAAGAAATTAGTGTGTTCTGGCTGCGGTTCAGGCTGGCACGACTCCCGAGGGTACAAAAAGCAGAACACAAAAGGCGCTGAAGCCTGCGAACTGCAGGTTCAGCGCCTGGATACAGACCATTATCAGGTGGGCGAATTTCAGGTTATCTCTACCGGCCCTGAGCGACCAGGTTCATACCCCGGAGCAGCTTGCTCTCGTGGGATTCCTTCAGGTAACCACCGGCGGCTTCAATCACCAGGCTCTGCAACTGGCGGATATCCTCTTCGCATTCCAGGGAGGCCGCCTCTATTTCCACATCGTGGTACACAGGCGTCCCCTTGACGCTCACGTAGGTGACCCGATCCAGGCACAGAGTGCCGACCGGAATATTGCCCGGCATGCGGAAGATCAGCCGCTCCACCCGGCGCGTTTCCGTGATCAGGGTGGGAATGAGCGGACCGGCAGGCTGTCCCTTGCCGAATTCGGTCAGGGGGACCTCCTGGTCTGCCGGCAGCAGACCGGCGGCGCGGAGTGGGTCCAACGCCCGCTTGAATGTCTCCGCATCCAGGGGAGCCTCATATTCCTCCCGCTGGGCCAGGGCGCCCTCCCGCCTTTGCGGCCGCTTCACGGTGATCCGGGCCCGTCCGTCCTCAAGCCGCAGCCGCAGTCCCACCTTGGCCCCGCGCAGCCGGTGGTTACCGGTATCATAGTAAACATCCTGCAAAACATGGGGGTACGGAGAGGCAAACCGGTAGCCGGAAACAGCCGGGATCATGGCGAGTTGCGCTAGCAGTTCGTCCGGGTCCGTGGGGGCACCCGGTGTATATGTCAGTTTAATTTCGAGTTCCACTGGTTCATCGTCTCCTCCGCTACCCTTCTCGTTCCCACCCAGTATCTGCAGGAGCTGCCGGACTGACTCATGGCGCCCGTGCAACCCGCCCTGCACATCCGGCTAAATCGCGCCGTCAGCCCGCAAAGTGGCGATGTCGGCCTCTGAATAACCCAGTCCGGCCAGAATCTCGTCTGTATGCTGGCCCAACAGGGGCGGCGGAGCGGTTACCCCAGCCGGCGTGGCGGAAAACTTCACTGGCATGGCCGGCAACTTGATCGGGCCGGCGGTGGGATGGGCCACTTCCAACACGTTGCCGCGCTCCAGTATGTGCGGGTCGTTCCACGCCTGCGCCAGGTTATAAATCGGCCCGGCGGGAACACCGGCACCCTCCAGCACTTCCACCCAGTGGGCCATGGGCTGGGTGGCAAACCGCTCCTCGATCAGGCGAATGCACTCGTCCCGGTGCTGGACACGGTCCTTGTTGGTGGCAAAACGGGGGTCGGCCGCCAGGTGGCCAAGGTCGGTGACCTGGCAGAATTTCGCCCACAGTTGCTCGTTACCCACGGCAATGATCACAAACCCGTCCTGGGCCTGCACAGCCTGGTAGGGGACGATACTCGGGTGCGCCGTTCCCAGCGGACCCGGCACCTTGCCGGCGGCAAAGTAGGCGGTGGCCAGGTAGGTATGCCAGGCCATCATGGTCTCGAGCAGGCTGGTGTCTACCACCTGGCCAACCCCGGTGGCGTCCCGGTGGCGCAGGGCAGCCAGGATGCCGAAGGCGGCAAACATCCCGGCGCCGATGTCGGCAATGGACATGCCGGCCTTGGCCGGCGGCCCGCCCGGATATCCGGTGACAGACATCATGCCACCCATGGCCTGGGCCAACACATCGTACCCTGGCTTTTCGCGGTACGGGCCGGTCTGGCCGAAGCCGGAGATGGCGCAGTAGACCAGCCCCGGGTTCACTTCCTTCAGCCGGTCGTAACCCAGGCCAAACTTCTCCAGGGTGCCGGGGCGGAAATTTTCCACCAGTACATCGCTGCGCTTGACCAGGTCCAGCAACACCTGACGGGCAGCCGGACGCTTCAGGTTCAGGGTGATGGACTTTTTGTTGCGGTTGATGCTGAGAAAGTAAGTCGATTCCCCGTTCACAAAAGGCGGCCCCCACTGGCGGGTATCGTCGCCGCCGGGAGGTTCCACCTTGATGATCTCTGCGCCCAGATCAGCCATCATCATGGTGCAATAGGGACCGGTCAGGATTCGTGAAAGATCAAGAACGCGTACGCCTGCCAGAGCCTGTGTCACCCGCGCACCCTCCGCTCATCATATAACCAGAATTTCTGCACCATGGAATATTCCCGCTTGGCCGAGGTTGTCCCTGCCGGGCAGTTTCGATGGCCACCCCGAATCATCAGGGCAGAAACTCGGCCCAAACGCGGTTCCCCAGGCGCAGGCCCCGGCGGGTCAGGCGCCAGGCCCCCCCGCTGCGGTCGAGCAGTCCATCCCGCTCCAGCCGCGTTCCCACCGTACCATACACGTCGGTAAGGGTACGTCCGAACCGGCCTGCGAAACGTGCTTCGGTTACGCCGGCCAGGGTGCGTAGTCCCAGCATCATGGTCTCTGCCATCTCTCCGGTCGGATCGATCTCCTCGGCCCCGGCCTCGGGCAGAACCCCGGTCTGCACTGTACGGATATAGTCATCCGGCCGGTATAGATTCCAGGCCCGCCGGTGCGCCAGGTGCGAATGGGCGCCAGCCCCCAGGCCAAGCCATTCTTCGTTGCGCCAGTATATCAGGTTATGCCGGCATTCGTAGCCAGGCCGGGCATAGTTGGACACTTCATATTTGGCGTACCCCGCCTGTGCCAGGGTTCCCCAGGCCAGGGCGTCCATGTCGTCCTCATCTTCCTCGCCGGGTAGGGACAGCTCACCCTGCTCGTATAAGCGGAAGAAGGGCGTACCCTCCTCCACGATCAGGCTGTAGGCGCTGACATGCTCCGGCCCCAGGGCAATGGCCTGTTGCACCGTCCGGCGGAAATCTTCCGGGGTTTGGCCCGGCAGACCATACATGAGATCAAGGTTCAGGTTGGTGAATCCAGCCTGGCGGGCCGCCGTCACCGCCTGCACGGCCTCGCCGGCGCTGTGAAGGCGGTCCAGGCGCCGCAGTAACGCGTCCTGAAAGGCCTGCACGCCGAAAGAAATGCGGTTGGCACCGGCCGCCCTGGCCTGTCCGAGCTTTTCCCCGGCAAGGTCGATGGTGCCGGGGTTGGCCTCAACGGTAAACTCCGCCCCCGGCTCAACGGGGAACAGCTCACCGGTGCGCCGGATCAACCGGGCCAGCAACTCCGCCGCTAGCAAGGTTGGGGTTCCACCGCCGACAAACACAGTGGGAACCGTCACATCAGGTGCCAGTGCGGCCGCCCGAAGTTCCATTTCTCGCTCCAGTGCCGCCACGTAGGCTTCCTGGTCGTCCGGGCGGGTCCCGGCATAACTGTTGAAATCGCAGTAGCCGCACTTGCGGGCACAGTAAGGAATATGCAGGTACAGTGCGACGGGTCGCAGGGCTGACACCCCCCATCCAAATCAAATTTTACAGGCTGGCCGCGCGCAGCCCCGGAGGTTCATCCCCCGGGGCTACTCACTCAGGTTTTGACGCCGGCCCCGCCGCCCCCGGTCAGGAGCCCACGGTGACTGCGCCAGATCATGTATACAGCCCCGAGGGCGAGCAAATCTCCGGCCAGGCGGCGGAACGCCAGCGCCCGTTGGTGGCTGATCGCCCAATTCCGGTGCCTTGTATAAGTGTCTAACTGTTGCTTGCGCACCTCAGGCGGCAGATGCTCCGGCAGGGGCGGCTCGGCCATGACGACGCCGGGGAAAACGAGCTGGCCCACTCCGGAAGCGACCCGCCAGGAGCCATACAGAAGCATCGTCGCCGCAATCACGCTCACGGCTAACACGTACCAGCGCCGGGTATCGTGCACCGGGCAACACCCCCTGCCCGATGCCTATGCACGCCGGTGTCGGGTTATCAATCAATCCCAGAACCGAGCAGTCCCGGATTAATGCTGGGCACTGTCCGGCGGTTCCGGATCTACCCGCTGCACAAAACAGCCAATCAGCAACCCTGTCCGCTTCTTGATGCCGCTGCGCAAGATGCGGGCATCGGCATAGACGGCGACAGCGTCCATCTCTTTAGGAACCTTTATCAATATCACCGCAGTGGTTCCCGGCGGGACCTTGTCACGGTAGTGGGCCGGTGCCGGTCCCGCCACCACTCCGGGCCAGGCTTCCATCAGACGGCGGCACATTTCCTGGACTTCTGATTGCACGGGCCGGACCCCTTTCGGTCCCTTTGTCCACGTTATGCTTTACTCGTCATCGCCGGTACGAAGCACGGCCATGAACGCTTCCTGGGGAATTTCAACTGACCCCACCTGCTTCATGCGCTTCTTGCCTTCCTTTTGCTTTTCCAGCAGTTTGCGCTTACGAGTAATATCCCCGCCGTAACACTTGGCCAGTACGTCCTTGCGCAGGGCCCGAATGGTTTCCCGGGCGACGATTTTGTTGCCGATGGCTGCCTGGATAGGCACTTCAAACTGCTGCCTGGGGATCAGTTCCCGCAACTTGTTCGCCAGGGCCCGGCCCCGCTTCTCTGCCTTCGTCCGGTGGACGATGGTGCTGAGGGCGTCAACCGGTTCAGCGTTCACCATAATGTCCATCTTGACCAGGTCTGACTCTTCGTAGCCCATCATCTCGTAATCCAGGCTGGCATAACCCCGGGTACGGGTCTTTAGCTGATCGAAAAAGTCGTACATGATTTCGGCCAGGGGCAGGTGGTAGGTGAGCAGCACCCGCTTCTCGTTCAGATACTCCATGTTATTGAACACGCCCCGCCGATCCTGGCACAACTCCATCAGGGCCCCGACATACTCGGAAGGGGTGATGATGCCGGCCTTGACCAGGGGTTCCTCGATTTTGCCGATCACGGTCGGGTCCGGCATTTTGGCCGGGTTTTCGATCATGCTCGACTCACCGTTGGTCAGGGTCACCCGGTAGATCACGTTGGGGGCAGTCGTGATCAGGGTCAGGTTGAACTCTCGCTCCAACCGCTCCTGAATCACGTCCATGTGCAGCAGACCCAGGAAGCCACAGCGGAAGCCAAATCCCAACGCTGCTGATGTTTCCGGTTCATAGCTCAGGGAGGCGTCGTTCAACTGCAGCTTGGCCAGGGCGTCGCGCAGGTTCTCATAGTCACTGGTCTCCACGGGATAGAGCCCGGTATAGACCATGGGGGTCGCCTTGCGGAAACCCGGTACCGCTTCGCTCGCCGACACGTCGCAGCGGGTGATGGTGTCACCCACCCGGACATCCCGGACATCCTTGATAGCGGCAGCCAGGGCGCCTACCTCGCCGGCGCTCAGTTCATCGGTTGGCACCAGCTTGGGCTTGAATACATACAGTTCGTCCACCACAAACTCGGCCCCGGTCCCCATGAACCGCACCCGATCACCGCGCCTGACTGTGCCGTCAAAGACCCGGAAATAGCTGATGACACCCCTGTAGGCGTCGTAAAAGGAATCATAGATCAGGGCCTTGAGCGGCGCGCGCTGGTCACCGCCGGGGGGTGGGACAAAGGTCACGACCGACTCCAGAATCTCTCTCATGCCTATGCCCTCTTTGGCCGAAGCAAGGACAGCAATCGAAGTGTCGAGGCCGATGACCTCTTCAACCTCCTGCTTCGCCTTCTCCGGATCCGCGCTGGGCAGGTCGATCTTGTTGATCACCGGAATGATCTCCAAGTTATGTTCCAGGGCCATGTAGACATTGGCCAGGGTCTGGGCTTCAATGCCCTGGGACGCATCCACCACCAGCAGCGCGCCTTCGCAGGACTGCAAAGCCCGGCTGACTTCGTAGGTAAAGTCAACATGGCCAGGCGTGTCAATGAGGTTCAGAATATACTTTCCGCCATCGGCGGCCGTGTAATCCATGCGGACGGAGTTGGCCTTAATGGTAATGCCCCGCTCACGTTCCAGGTCCAGCGTGTCCAAAACCTGTTCCTGCATCTCCCGCTTGGTCAGAACGCCGCAGTATTCGATCAAACGATCCGCCAGCGTACTTTTGCCGTGGTCAATGTGCGCGATGATGCAAAAGTTGCGTATATGCTTTTGGTCAGCCATGCCCAAAAGGCACTGCCTCCTACCTTAATCGGACCCGGCCCAACCACCTGACGGCGGCTGGCCGGGCCCAAAAGAATCTGGGAAATGGTCTTCGCGCTATTATAGCAAGAACCGGGGCCGTGAACAATCGCCTGCGCCCAGACAGATCAATCCCCGCACCCCCGGTCCGACCTGCCCTGTAATCCTCCCTGAGCGACGAATTTTCGGCAGGGGGATAGCTCCCGCTTATTGGTAGGTGGGAGCGCGCAAAGACTTTTCACTTTGACCCCGAGACTGTTAAGCCTTAATATGACATTGAAGAGTTAGCCACTGGTCAACTCTACGTTGCAGAGGTGGGGGATTCTCGTGGTCGGAAACCGGGTAGCGAAACTGAGGGCCTCACATGGGGATTCCTTACGTGAAGCGGCCCTGCGCACCGGGGTCAGCCATACCACCATTGCCCGGATTGAAAAGGGCGAGGTGAGTGGTTCATTCCACAGTACCTTAAAGAAGATTGCTGAAGGGTATGGCGTGAAAATCGAATACTTGTTGACCGGGCGCGACCCGCGACAGGAATTTGAATTTTCCATCCGCGGCCTCCCGCCGGAGGAGCGGAGTAAGCTATACTTTGCCTCGCCGCGGGCCCGGACCAGACTGGTCCTTGACTTCCTGTCGGCGGAATTCGGCACCGAGTTCTCACTGGAGCACCTGGCGATGCAAGTCGGCATCGACGGGCAGAGGTTCCGCGAACTTCTGGACAACTGGAACTCATCCGATACGCCGGATGATATATACATAAAGGTCGCGGCTTCCCTGAGCCGGTTGACGGGGATCAGCCCGCACTGGTTCCGATGGGGCACCCTTGAGGATGAGATGCCGGAAGCCCTGCCGGTGGATGCGGTCAGTTCGTATGTGGAACTGATGAAAAAAGCAGCCCGCGCCGGCATTCGCCCGGATATGCTGGATATGGCGATTGAATTGTTAATGATGAAGAATGGCGACGTGCATCCCCTGCCGAACCCCCGACCAGGCCACTGATCCGGAAATCCCCCGCTTACGCTTATGCTGGGCACCGCCGGACGGTGCCCAGTCTTTATTTTCTGAGCGCAAGTCTAACCTGCCCGGCGGCCATGTAGACCGTTGCCCAGCCCGCCCGCAGGTAGGACCAGGCCCGGGTCGCAACCAGTTCAACCTGTGCCCTGGTCAGCGGCGGCGGCAACGGGCGGCCGCGCACCTCGGCTACACCAAGGCTCACCTGCCGGAGTGCCAGGGTAAACAGCAGGGCAACTGCGACACACCGGGGCCAACGACGCCGGCGGCGGCGCCGGGAGCCTGTCCACAACAGGGGTCGCACCGTCTGCACCTCCGGGACTAGTATGCCCCGGCTACCGGAAGTACTGGCCGCTGGCCAACAAACCCGACAGAACGTCGGCGATCAGACGGGCCGAATGCAGTGCTTCATCCATGGTGTTGCGCGGGCTGCCAACTTCCAACAGAGCCGCCCCCGCTGCAAGGTGCTGATTGAACCAATAGGGTTTGCGGGCCACTCCCCGGGACAGCCCGGGGTATTTCTTGTCCATAGCCTTGTCCAGGGCATCGGCCCAGGCGAGGTTTTGTTTTACGTTCGGATTGGGCTCGGCACTTTTGCCTATCCCCACCACCGGCATGATCCGGGCAGCCGGCCGGCCATTGATCAGGACCGTGGTGGTGCTCTTGTCCAGGTCACCGCCGTCACGATGAATGTCCAATAGGACCTTGACTGTCGGATACTGGTCCAGGATGTATTTGGCCGTCCGATACGACACCTGATAGGACTCGTCGTACCGCATAGGCAATGCGTGGACCGAAGGGGAATGCACCACCGTCACCCCCTGCCGGCAGAGTTCGCGAGCGATCTCCAGACCAACCCGGATAATGTTATGATCGGGATCTTTGCTCTCCACCCTTGCTTTCAGCCAGTCGGCAGTTGTTTTGGGCTGCAGGGGAACTTCGGAGATGTATGATTCGTAGTCGTGGGTGTGGTAGATGCCGACCAGCGGGACCCCCCCCGCCACCGGCACTACACCGGGGGGACGTTCACATCCGGCGCCATCCCCGGTGGCAGCAGGCCTGGGAGACTGGTCAGGGGCGTGGGCAGGGGCGGGGGCAGGGGCGCGCTCTGTTCCCCCCACCGGGCCGGTGCCCCCGGCACCGGGCGGCGCCGATGCGACCGGCGGGGTAGTCTGTGCGGGCGGATTCGCCTGCTCCGCCGGGGCTACGGGTTCGAAGCGGAGCTGGCTGGGTGTGCCGCCGGGAACGACGTCGCGCGGCACACCGCGCGATGCCGCCGGCGGCCTGCGGTCTGTTCGGGCCTGCAGGAAGGGAAACATGGCCTGAAACAGCCCGGCTGGCTTGCCCGGTTCACCGTAAATTTTTAACACGCCAGGCGTTATGCCGGCGGTCCGGCCCTTGAACATGGGGATCGCCTGTTCCAGCAGCAGTCCGGCCATTTCCCGCGAAGGTCGAAACAGATCCAACCAGTAGAACCGACCGTTCCGGGTCGGGCGGTCTTCCTCCACCTGGTATGAAACGGCCCCGGTGTTGGTGGCCAAAGCAGATGCCGCCACTGCCGGCTCCGGCAGCGGGTGCCTGTCAACCAATAAGCCGACCACAAAACCGACCACCAGCAGATAGACGACAAGCAGGGGGCGAACCTTGCGCAGGCGCATGGGCCGGTGACACCTCCGGGGTATTCCGTCACCAAAACTTATGCCTGGCTGGTCTGCCTTATGTCCGCTTGTCCATTCTTCGCTGTGGCGGTAAATACATCACATTCGCCCCGCCTGCAACAGCAGTCATTTTTCAAGCATTTGGATATGCTATAATACATTACAAGTGAATCGTTCCGCATGAGGTGCCTCAAGCCAGCCTGAGCTTCCCCCCATCTGCGCCTGCACTTTTGGGCGGGTACATACCCGCACCTGCTCGTCAGGGAGGCGACTGTGCATGAATCTTGCAGACCGAGACTGGCTGATCTTTTGCAACACCTGCGGGGAGTACACGGCCCTTAACCGATTCCTTCCAAAACGTGGCCATTTTCAGGGCGAACACTCACTGACACTGAATGCCTTCTTGAATAACGATCTTCTGCTGGGCAAGTTTCTCCTGCACCACTCCCAACACTCCCTGGTGGCAGTACCAAACCTGACGGGTGATTATATCCGGATCATTTCACATCAGACACGCTTTCTGGAATCCCTGGTCGACAACGTAGTCGAGGAGCAGTTGCAGCAAGCCCAGGACCAGGAGCGTCAGAAGGAAATGCTGCGCCGCGAGGGCTACCACGCCCTCCTGGCCCTGCGCAAGCTATATGAGGAGCGCATCCGCGACCTGGAAGGAAACGCCCCGGCGGATTCTGCCCAGGCCCGCATCCAGCTCGGCAAGGTACTGGGAGTGGAATGGTGCAGGGGGCAGATTGACCATTTGCTTGACCTTGGTCAGGTATACCAGACCCGAAAGGCGCATTAAGAGGTGCTAAAAGTAAAGGGCCCCGGAGCGCCGCTTTCGCGCTCCGGGGTCCTCTTTCAGCCAGACGGAAGTTCAAGGTTGCTTCCGCCTGGCCAGTTCTTCCTGCTTGCGCACCCAAGCCTTCAGCCGGGCGTCGACACGGCTGATGAGGTAGCGGAGGTCCTCTTCAAAGAATTGTTGCACAGGCTCGCCGGGCAATTGCACATTCAACTCCCACCCACCAAAGAACGGCGTAATTTCCACGACTGCCTGGCGCCCTTCCAGGGTCACCTTCCCAGGTTCCCGCCCGGTAATGGTCAGGCCCAACCCTGCGGACACGCCCTGGGCAAGTTCTTCAATCTGCATGGGCGTTCCCCTCCTTACGTTGGAACCCGCTTCGAGCCGGCAACCGGAGAATCCTGCTATTTAACTTTCGGCCGACGCGCCTGGTCCATGGTTGCCTCATCGTTGTTGCGGGGAAACTCCCGGGGCCACCCGTCTTCATTCAGGATCGACTTGGCCGGCCGATCGGGAGCCGCCCGAATCAGCACATAGACCATAACGGCCGCAAGGATCAGGAACCACAGGGCAATGTGGAACACCGGTGTTCACCCCTGTCCCGTGACTGATGGGGTTAGTATAACCGCATTATTGCGGGTCGGAATGGAACCCGAACACCTGTGTCCAATAGTCGTCGCTTTCAAATCCCAGTCGCCACAGGGCAATGCCCTTCAAATTATAGGATTGAGCTAATTTAAATTTGGCGGCCACGCTGCGTTCGTCGGGAAACCAGACCGTACGCGGCTCCTCGCCCCCATAAGTGGCGACGTTCTCAGCCATATTTCCGTCCCACTTGATTTCAGCATTCATTTGTTTGAGGTGTTCCAGCATAGCCGGCCACCCCCTGGCCTTGGTACCACTTTGGCCCCAGTCGTAGCCGTAGCCGGGAATACCCAGCATGATTTTCCCCGCCGGTATGGTGTATACGGCGTAACGAACCACCTGCTCGGTCCAGGGCAGAGAGGCAACCGGCCCAGGCGGTCCACCCTTATAGTGCTGGTCGTAAGCCATGATATAAATCTGGTCAGCGGCCTCACCCAGGGCGGCATAGTCAAAGGCGCCGCTCCAGGTACTGCGGGGGTTGTCGGCGGTCTTGGCCGGTACCGCGATACTCAACGTCTTTCCCTTTTCCCGCAATGCCTGGCCCAGATCACGGATCATGGCCGTCAATTCGGCCCGCTGGCTGTTAGGGACAGCTTCAAAGTCCATTTGGGCTCCGGCGGCACCCCGTTGCTCTACTTTCGTAACAATGTTGCGGATGGCGGTGGCGCGGGCGGAAGGGTTAGACAGCAGGATCCGGACAGCATCGGCAGAAAACTTTCCATCAACAATGTTGGCAAACAGGAGGATGGTCTTCTCGCCGCGGATAATTCCCCTGAGCACATCCGGGTCAGCGCCGGACAGGCTGCCATCGGGACCTACACCATAAGAGAAGGTAATCACCTGGTCCAGATTCACAGCGCGGCTTTGCACGGCCCGTAACGATTTGCTGTCGTAGGGCACATAGTATCCGGCGACCCACGGGCCCGTCCCGGGGAGCGCCGTGTCGATCGGGCGGTTAAAGGCAGCGCGTAGCACAAGCGGATCCCAATAGGGCAATTCACGCTGGTTCAGGCCAAGTTGGTAGCCGGCTGCAGTGGCGCCCGCCAGCAGCACCAACAGAAGCGCCGCCAGAACTGGGCTGCGCCGGCGCTTGCGCAGGTACTCGGTCCGGGAACCGGAAATAGGCAGTGCCAAAGGTACTCACCCCAGCCTAAAATATTCACAGGCTGAAAGTTCGCCCCCTGACGCGCCCCTCCTGCTACAGGCAGACAGCAGAAAAAAGCTCCAGCCCGTGACTGGACTGGAACTTCTGTGATCACGCTAGCGCAATTCCGTGGGCACCACCGCGTCGATGAGACCAATCACGAAGGCGCCGAGCAATGCTCCCACTATGGAAACCCGCATGCCCGCGATCAGGAACTGTGCGAGGTAGATGACTGTCGCAGCCACCAGGAAACCGACAACCCCCCGGCCCTGGGGGGAAATTCCACGTCCAAAGGCCCGTTCAGTCAGCCAGCCGATGGCGGCGATGGCAACTGCTGCCCATAAAGCCGTCATGAATCCGGCGATGTGCATGCCCGGCACCAACCAGGCCACCAGCACCAGTACCAGTGCTGAAATAACAAAACGTACGATGGCTCTGAGCATTCTCGTTCACCCCCTGCGCAGGTACCGCTAGTGTCCGCAATCTGGACCCGTCTATGCAAACGGATTTACTTGCATGGCGGCACCACGCGTGCTAATATATCCGAGTGGAGGTGAGGTAGGTGGCTAACACAAAGTCTGCCCGTAAGGCTGCAAAGAAGGCGGCTGTCCGTACGCTGCGCAATAAGATGTGGAAGTCTGTGGTAAAGACTGCAATTCGTAAGGTGCGGGAGGCCGCGACTGCGAACAGTGCAGCCGGTGGGCAGGAACTTCTGAGCAAGGCCTTCCGGATTATTGATAAGGCTGCTGCTAAGGGGATTCTGCACGCTAACAACGCCGCCCGTAAAAAGGCCCGGCTGTCCAAGAGGCTCGCCAGTATGTCGAAGCCGGCGTAAATGCCTCACCTAATTGCATAATGGATGCAAACCCTTGCTGCCACCTGAAACCCGGTTGGTTATGGCAGGGGTTTTTTGCCTGCTTGCTTGCAAAACCGGCCCGGCGCCCAGGCGCCGGGCCGGTTTTGTTTCAGGTGCGTCACACGGCATTTGCATTGCCGCCGGCCAAATCCACCAGGAGTGTTTCCATGATCAGCCATTCCTCGCTCTGGCTGCCGCCCTTGAGGGCAAGGTCGGTTTCCAGCAGCCGTTCCATGGCCCCGATCAATTGCTCCCGCCGGTAGCGGCGGGCTTGCTTCATGAGTTTTTCCCAGTAGAATGGTTTCTGCCCCTTGCTCTGGGCCACCTGATACGCATTCTGGCCCTTGCGGGCCAGGGCACTGGCCTCAACCAACCGCCGAAAATGGCCCGAAATGGCTGCCAGCAACTTCAGAGGGTGGTCCCCCTGGTTAAGCATGACCCGTAGGTGCCGGATCGCTTCCCAGGTCTGTCCTTCGGATAGGGCGTCAGTCAGTGCAAAAATCTGAGCCTGGGACAGGCCGGACACGGCCTGCTGCACCATGCTCTCGGTGATTTCCGGTTCATTGCCCGCAAACAACATGAGCTTCTCGATTTCAGTGGCCAATGACCGCAGGTCTGTGCCGGCTTTTTCGACCAGCAGGGCACAGGCTGCGTGCCCCATGTTCTTACCGGCATGGGTCTTGGCCCGCACCTGCACCCATGCCGCCGCCTCGGCCTCGCGCAACGGGCGGCATTCCACATCTGCTCCCATGCCTATAGCCTGTTTGCTTAATTTGCGCCGCTTATCCAATTCTCTGGTGGCAGCAACGATCACCAGGCATGTGGAAGGAACCGGCCGCTGCAGGTAAGCCAGCAGTTCTTCCTCCTGGCCCCCGCTCGGCTCCTCCGACTGCGCCCCTTCAGGTTCTTCACTGCGGCTGCCCCGCCCGGCCGAAAACAGCGGGCACTGACGCATAACCACCAGGCGGCATTGACCCATGAACGGCTGGGTTCGGGCTACTCCGGTGGCCTGCTGTACCTGGTTGGGCCCCGCGTCAACCGTATGATAGTTGAACGCCTCCGTCTCGGGCTGAACCAGACGCTCCTGCAAGGCAGCCAGGATCTCGCTCTCCAGAAAGGGCTCACCGCCGTATAACAAGTAAACGGGGCGAAACCTGCCTTCCCGGACCTCCTTGAGTACCTCCATGTAGTTCAAATCCCGCTCACTCCCGGTACAACTCGTCAACGCGTAGAAGTTCGGTCCATACACGAAAGCATCCTGCCCGCCCGCGGAGGAACGGGTGCCCTTGACAATGAATTTAATGGGGGACGATCGCGGTCCGGGAACGATCTGGAGGCGAACTTGTGAAGCGGGCACCTGCAATCTTACTCCTGCTGTTGGTGGGATTGGCCGCCGGTCGCGGCGCTCTGGTGCTGGCGGAAGTCGGTTATGACCGGCTGATCCGGTACCAGGGTATCCCCACTGCGTCTGCCCCGCCCGCCGGCGGCACAACCGGACAGGCAGCCCAGGCACCTGCCCCCGTAGCCGGGCGACCTGCCACCCCTTCGGTACCGCCAGGTCCCAGGGTCATTCTGATCCTGGTGGACGGGCTGCAGGCCCGCGACGCGTCCCGCCTGCCTGCACTGGCTCACCTGGCCCGTGAAGGCGCCAGTTTTTCGGTTGCACCCATGCCGCCAGCCTGGCCTGCACCGGCCTGGGCTACCGCCCTGACCGGACGCCAGGCGGCGGGCCACGGCCTGCTACTTGCCGCCGAGTACCGTCCCCCTGGTCAGCCAGGCCTGCTGCAGGCCCTGCGCCAACACCGCCTGACGGTATCCGCCGCCGGCAGCCAGGGTTTCCTTAAACTCGTCCGACCCTGGCTGGATAAGTCGGCGTTCGAGATTCCCTCCGGGTGGGAAGGAACCGGCACGCCGCTGTTGGCCGCCAGCCAGTCTGCTCTGACCGCGGGAGCTGACCTGACGATCCTGCACCTGGAGGGGCTGCACGCCGTAGCCCACCGGCCGGAGCAAACCACTTTGCCGCCGGTACTGTGGGACGAGGCCCTGGCGTGGACGGATGCCCGGTTAGCCTTAATGCTGCAGGGGGCGGACCTGACCCGTTCCACTGTGGTCGTGGCCGGAACTTATGCAGCCGGGCCCGCGGGGGCGCACCAACCGGGCGCGACCACTGCACTCGTGTTCGCCGGCGCCGGCGTTGCTCCCGGCATACCGCCGGGCACCCCCGCCGCTGCCGTTGACCTGGCGCCTACCCTGGGTGTCTTGTTGGGTGTGCCGCCGTTTGCGACCGACGGGAGCCCGCTCTGGTCCGCCCTTACCCCCGACCGGCATACGGAGCGTGCGGTCTGGGAGGAACTGGCCCGGCAGGCTCATGCCGTACCCGTCGGGGATCTGCGCAGCCGCCTGATCCGCTGGTGGGAGCAGGTACGGCCGCAGGCCGCCTGGGTTGGTGGCATTGCCCTTGTTCTGCTTGTTTATGTGGCCATCGCCCTGAGCCGTCCTTTAAGAGGCCCGCTGTTGCTGGGATTGCTGGTATATGGCGTCGCGTACCACTTGCTGTTCTTCGCCATGGGCGGGCAGTTCTCCGCCCAGTTGCCCCACCTTGAGGAACCGGGCCCTGCTTTCCGGACCGCCCGCCTGCTGCAGACGGCCGGAGCTATGCTCCCGGCTGCGATTGCGGTGGGGTGGGTACAGGGGCGTCGGGGCAACCGGCGGCCCGGCCACGCTGCCGTGGCCGCATTGCACACCAACCTGGTGATCCTGTCCCTGCTGACCCTGCAGGTGCTGGGATTACTGCTTTGGACCGGCTGGGGCGAGCATTCCCGCTGGCCCGGTGCCGGTTGGACGGTCAAATTCTTTCTGGATGCGGCCCAAGGCATGATTTTGGGTTTCGGGGCGCCGGTGTGGGCGCTGGTCGCCGGTGTCACGGCTGCCTTTTCACGGGCTCTGGCCGGGCCTCAACCTGACCCTGTTCCACCGCCCGCAGCGCCGCACCCGGCGACTGGGTCTGCCAGGCGCCGGCCGGTTCCCCGCAGTGGCAACCTCCGCCCCCTCCGCCACACTCGGCGATAGCTGGTTCACCATGCCCCGAACCACCGGCCGACAGCCTCCGGCCAGGGTCGTCGGGTTACCCTGGTGTATAGCACGTGCCCATCGGAGGAGACCGTAACCTGCCCATGGCGGTCAGTGCGCAATACAGTGATCCCGGCCTGCCGCAAGCCCGCTGTGACCTCCGGCCGGGGGGCGGCGGCAAAAACGACCACCTGTGGCCGGACTGCTGCCAGTAACTCGGGCACAGGTGCCGGTGGCGCCAGGAAGACCGTCGCCCGCAACGGCTGAGGGTTGCCCAGCAGTGCCCGCTGTTCTCGGCTATCCAGGGCACCCATAAGCAAGAATACGGTATCGCCGTGCTCGGCCCGCCAAACCCCCGCCCGCATGCCAACGATGCCGGGCGGGGGTTGGCGGGCCGCCTGTACAGGCAGCCGTAACCCATCCGGCAGTTGCACCTCGGTTTCCCCACCGGCAACGGCGAGCAGGGCTAACTGCGCGTCAGGCAGGGCATCATCGTATTCAGCACGGGGGACCCGGAACACGGCCACTGTCAGCATAAGCAGGGCCAGTCCGGCTGCGACCACCCGGGGGATCCCTATGATTCTCCGGGCCCACCGGGACAAACGAATCAGGTGCCCGCACCACAAGGGCCACCAGCGCCAGCAAGCCAGGGCGGCGTACCACGGCAGCGCCCAGACGACCGGGATCGCCCCCAGGGGCAGATAGGCCCCCGGAACCAACGACAGCCACTCCACCGGTTGCACGAGCCAGCGCAGGAGCAGGCTGCAGATGCCCAGCACCGGCGCTGCCGCCGCCGACCAGACCGCTCCCAACAGCATGGCACCCAGTCCCAGCGGAACCAACAGCACGAGCACCGGTGCCACCACCAGGTTGGCCAGGGGTGAGGCGACTGTAACATACCCAAAAGTGGCCCAGAGCAACGGCTCAACGGCCACGCCCGCCGCAACGGTGACCGCCAGGCCTATGGCGACCGGCCGCACCAACACTCGCTCCAGCGCTGTCTGTACCGGTCGGGAAAGGATCAAGATTCCCAGTGTAGCGGCAAACGAAAGCTGAAAACCAAGATCATATAACTGACCCGGAGCAGCCAGCAGGATCGCAATCCCGGCTGCAGCCAGGCTGTTGAAGGCGTCAGCCGGACGGTCCAGCGCCTCGCCGACCAGGGCCACCGCTGCCATGATGGCCGCCCTCGTGACCGGCGGCCCCGCGCCGGCCACCAGGCAGTACATCGCCACGACGGGCAGAGCCGCCAGGGAACGCCCCCGCCGCGTCAGCCCCAATCTGGCCAGTACCCAGAGCAAAGGCATGATGACCAGGGCCACGTTCGCCCCGCTGGCAGCCAGAATGTGGTATACCCCGGTGACGCGAAAAGCTGTTTGCCACTCGACCGGGATCCCTTCCTTGGTGCCCAGCACCAGACCGGCGAGCAACGCCGCCTGGTCCGGAGCCAAAAAGGTGCGGGGAGCGGCCTCCAGGTACTGGCGAGTGCGCCTGGCCCATTTCCGCAATCCGGGTTCGCGGCCGGACCCAAAGCCCAAGGGCGGTTCCGGGGCGTCCAGGACCAGAAAGACGCCCCGGCGGGCCAGATATTCGCGGAAATCAAAGGTATCCCGAGGGCGGGGCCCGGCCGGCTCCACCAATACACCCACAACCCGGATCCAATCGCCCTCTCGGGGCAAGCTGTCAGGCACCTGGCCGCCCGAGGATGGGTACCACGTTGTCCAGACCCGTCCGGAAACAGCTACCCAATCGCCATCCGGCGGCCGCACCGCCGCCACCGTCAGGACTGCCCTCCAGTTACGCTGGTCCTGACGCACATCCAGCGCTGTCCCCATCAGTTCGGCCGGCCGGTCCAGCCACACCCCTAGTTCCCCCGGCCCCCCGTGCCGCAGGTGGCTGTACCGCCACGCCCCGGCGGCCAACAGCGCCAGGATCAACCATGGCCAGGATCTCCGGCGCCAGGCCACCATCGCTGCCAGGGCACCGCACAGCAACCCAAGGGGTAGGAGCGGATGCGGGCGCACCCAACCCGCCAATGTGATACCGGCAGCTACAGCCGCCGCCAGCCAGACCAGCGGACGCTGCCGCACAGATCCACCTCCCGGTGGCGGAATTCACCCCAAACCCGATCCTGACCAAAGGGACAGATCCCCGGCCAGCCGGGCCAGCAAAGCCAGACTGAACTCCGTTTCCAGAGTGCGACGACCTCTGCCCAGCACATGCACAGATGCCGCGTCCAGATCCCCTTGTCCGGCCCGTACAGACGCCAGGAACGACCGCAACTGCTCCTGACCATAGTGGTCGCGCAGGTACATCAGAAAGGCAGGACCATAGTCGGCCTTTCGCCAATCGCCGGTCTCTGCCGAGTCGGTGGCTTTCCGCCGACTCATCACGCGCCCGGCCCGCGCCAGCATGGCTGTGCGAGCGCCGGCCGGTATATACGGCTCCGTAGCCAGGTAGGTCACCCCGCTGGCAAGCCACTCGGCCACAAACGGCCCGGCCATGACACGGGCCAGTTCCACCGCCAGTTTCTGCTGGAGCAGGGCCGGTGAATCCATGGGGCCGACGTACACCGCATCCGCATCTTGTGCTGCCCCACTGAGGGCCGCAACACCAGTCTTGAACCGGGCCAAGTCAAACTGACTGGAGAAAACGTACAGCCGCACCACGGGTGGCTGCACCGCCGGGTCGAGGAGTAACTCGGCCAGGCGCCAGTACTCCTGCTCCAAAGTTGCCACCGACGGCGCAGCCGGACCGGCCGGGGAGGTAAACAACAGTACCTGGCCGCTCCGGGCCACCTGCCAGGGTTCCTGTCCAGGTCGTTCCTCCAGCAGGAAGTCGCCCGTCGCCAGTTGGCGGCGCCCCCCCTCGGGGAAACAGGCGAGCCATTGCCAGTCCACCAGCGCAGCCGGCCATAACCGGGCCAACTCGGGTTCAATCCGGGCCGCCGGTACCGCTCCGCTCGGGGAACGGCGGAATTCCACTTCAGACCAGCCTTGGTGATTGATCCGGTAGCGAAACAGGACACTGCTGGCCCCCGCCGGCCATCCCTGCAGCCTGAGGGGCTGTCCGGGGTCGAACACGACGCCGGAGGAGTCCGGTGGTCGTGGCCGACTGCCCGTACACCCCAGTGCGCCGACAACCGCGATCAGACAGACAATACCAATCAGGAACGGGCGCACGCGTATCCACCTCGGTCTGTGGCCCTGCACTTGGCTCCGGTTTCTCCGGCTGCTCCCCAGGACTCTGTCCTTACACGGTCAGGTAAGGACTGATACGTCTGAGTGTAGCCTCGCCGATCCCGGGCACATTCAGGAGGTCTTCGGGTCGCCGGTAGCGGCCGATGGCCTTGCGGTGGGCGGCAATCTTGCCGGCCAGGTAGGGACCAATCCCGGGCACCTGGGCCAGTTCCTGCTCAGTAGCCGTGTTGATGTTGATCTTCCGGTTGGGGGCTCCCGAGGGGCTGCCGGACTTGCCGCCAACTGGGGTATGGTTGGCCCCCATGGCTGCCGCCGGGCTGCCTTCAACCGGTAATTCTTCCTGTTTGGGCACAAAGATTTTGTCGCCGTCCGCCAGAGGTGCCGCCAGATTAAGCGCTTCCGGTGCTGCTCCGGATTCAGGACGGGCAGCCGCGACGGCCTCACCTACCCGTGCGTCTGCCGGCAGCCGGTGCAGCCCGGGCTCCTGTACCGCACCGGTGACATGCACGATGATTTCCGGTTGCGTCAGCGGTGCCACCGGGGCCGCAATCACTTCTGCCTCCGCCACCTGCAACCGGCTGTAGTACCGGTAACCCACGAAGAGTACCCCTGCCGCCACCAGACCAAAGAGGACAGTGGTCACCCAGCGCAATGGAACTGGCAAGCTCATCGATAGCCCCCCCACCGAAGGTCTTGATTCTTTGTTCTACCATTTATTTCCTGCCAACTCAGCGGTAACTTATTGGAAGGTTTTCCCTGACCTGTCGGCGAATATGCAACAAAGGCCTGATCGAACTGAGTGCTTTCAGTGTACCTGGCCGGATCAAAGTTCTTGAGGCACGTGGTGAAGGGAGCAAGGTGGCATGTACAGTGACAGCGTCCACGGGCAGACTGCCGGCAGCACCCCTCCTCAGGAGGAGATGACCGTTCCGCAGGTTGCCATACCGGTACTGCGGGCCCCCACGTCCGGACGCCTTCCCCAACCGGTGGATGAATTGGTGCAGCGGCTGCTCCAGTTACGCCAACACCGCCAGGACCGCGCCGGCGTCGAGGCCCGCTATCTGAGCCTTATGGAAGCCATGCGTAACGCCCGGGACAAGGCCGAGTGGCAGAACCTGTCCAATGATGCCTTTGCTGTCCAGCAACAACTGCGGGATTTTGATCAGTCTGCACTGCTGATCAAGGAAGACCTGCGGCTCTTGGAGCAGTATTTCCTGGCCTGACGGCTACGAACTCCCCCGATTGCGAGAGAGCTCTGCAAAATACTTTCTGGCTACTGTCGCAGATGGGGGGTGTTCTTGCAGGCGAGCGGTAGCGGGCCCGCTTCATCTCACCATCAAAAGAGAACCCTGAGACCAGTGATAGTCTCAGGGTTCTTCCACGCGTTAGGAGCCGTTTTTCATTTATCCCTTGACCACGATGTTAACCAGCCGACCTGGCACGCAGACCACACTCTTGATTTCCTTGCCCTCAACCCACAGCCTGACTTTATCCAGCTCAAGGGCGAGGCGCTTGACTTCATCGTCGGGAACACCCACCGCCACCTTGAGCCGGTCACGCAGCTTGCCGTTGATCTGAACAACGATCTCCACCGACTGCTCAGCCAGGGCGGCCTCGTCCCACTCGGGCCAGGATGCCAGGTGGACACTGCTGGTATAGCCGACCCGGTGCCAGAGTTCCTCGGCCAAGTGCGGGCAGAACGGGGCGATCAGCAGCAGTGCTGTCTTGGCCGCTTCGGCAAGGATGGCGTCGTTCTGTTCGGCTTCCGCTACTTTGGCCCGATAATCATACAGCGCATTGATCAGCTCCATCAGGCTGGAAATCGCTGTATTGAAGGCAAACCGCTCATGTAGGTCAGAGCTAATCTTTTTGATCGTGGAATGCACGGTGCGGCGCAGATTCTTGTCGGCATCGCTACGTATTTCCAGGCCAGCTCCAGCAGCCTTTACCACACCAGCCATGCCATTCATGACCCGGTAGAACCGGTTCACAAAGCGGCTGGCACCCTCAATGCCGGTATCGCTCCAGTCCAGGTCCCGCTCAGGCGGGGCGGCAAACAGGATGAACAGGCGGCAGGCGTCGGCCCCGTATCGGGCCACCATTTCCTCCGGACTGACTACGTTCCCCTTGGACTTGGACATCTTGGCCCCGTCTTTGATTACCATCCCCTGGGTCAGCAGGGCGGTGAAGGGCTCATCGATGGACACATGACCCATGTCCCGCAGACCCTTAGTGAAGAAGCGGGAGTATAGCAGGTGGAGTACGGCGTGTTCAATGCCGCCCACGTACTGGTCCACCGGCAGCCAATAATTAACCTTTTCCCTGTCCCAGGCTGCCTGCGAATTACGGGCGTCCGCGTACCGGAAGTAGTACCAGGAGCTGCAGATAAAGGTATCCATGGTGTCGGCTTCCCGCCGGGCGGGGCCGTCGCACACCGGGCAGGTAGTCTTCAGAAAGCCTTCGTGCCTGGCCAGGGGGCTGCCGCCCGCGCCCGTAAACTCCAGGTCAGAAGGCAGGAATACGGGCAGTTGGCTCTCCGGAATCGGCTGGGCACCGTGTTCAGGGCAATAGACAATCGGAATGGGGGCGCCCCAGGCACGCTGGCGGGAAATCAGCCAGTCGCGCAGCCGGTAGTTGACGGTCCGTTTGCCAAAGCCATGTTCCTGGCCATATTCGGCCACCCGGCGCTTGCCGGTTTCGCTCTCGAGCCCGCTGAACGGGCCGGAATTGGCCATGATACCGGAATCCACATACGCCTGCTCCATGGTGGCGGGATCCAGGTCGCCGGCTGCATTTTGAATTACTACCCGCACCGGCAGGTCGTACTTGCGGGCAAAGGCAAAGTCACGTTCGTCGTGGGCCGGCACGCCCATGACGCAACCGGTGCCATAGTCCAATAGCACGTAGTTGGCTACCCAAATGGGTACCTTGGCACCGTTAAAAGGATTGGTGGCATAGGCCCCCGTGAACAAACCCACCTTCTCGTTATCAGCAGCGGTTCGCTCGATCTCGCTCTGAGCCTTCAGTTGCTCACGGAAATTTAGCACGTCCTGCTGCTGGGGTTTGCCGGCGATCAACTTGTCGACCAGCGGATGTTCGGGCGCCAACACCATATAGGTAACGCCGTAAATCGTATCCGGGCGGGTGGTGAACACGGTGATTGGGTCCCCGGATTCAGCGGTGAAGGTGATCTCGGCACCTTCAGACCGCCCGATCCAGTTTTCCTGCATGATGCGCACCCGCTCGGGCCAGTGAGGCAGCTTTTCCAGATCAGCCAGCAGTTCGTCGGCATACGTGGTGATTTTTAGAAACCACTGCGCCAGGTTCTTTTTGTTGACTACGGAGTCGCAGCGCCAACACAGGCCGTCAACCACCTGTTCGTTCGCCAGCACAGTCTCGCAGGAAGGGCACCAGTTGACCGGAGCCTCCTTCTTGTAGGCCAGGCCGCGCTTGTAGAACTCCAGGAACAGCCACTGCGTCCAGTGGTAGTAACCAGGGTGGCAGGTGGCAACCGCCCGATCCCAATCGTAGGAGTAGCCCATGGCACTGAGCTGCTCGGTCATTTCCGCCACATTGGCCCAGGTCCACTTGTCCGGCGGAATCCGGTTCTTGATGGCGGCGTTTTCTGCAGGCATGCCAAAGGCGTCGTACCCCATGGGGTGCAGGACATTATAGCCCTTCATGCGCCGGTAACGGGCGATGCAGTCCACAATGGTATAGTTGCGGACATGACCCATGTGAATCTTGCCGGAGGGGTACGGGAACATGGCCAGCGCGTAATATTTGGGCTTATTCGGGTCTTCGGCGACCCGGTAGATCCCGGTCTCCGCCCAGGCCCGCTGCCACTTGGCTTCATCTTCACGGAAGTTAAAACGCTCTTCAACCGTGCTCACAGGTATCCTACCTCCTTAACACAAAAACAAAAGCCCCCGCCCCGGTAAGGGACGAGAGGCATTCTCCCGTGGTACCACCCTTGTTGGTCGCGGCACCCCGCGGACCCTCTTTGGCAGGCATAACGCGCCGCACACGGTTCCGGCTAACCCCCGGGGAAACCATACCGTTGCCGCCGGCCGTCATCCCGGCAACGCCACGGCACAGTCTGTAATCCACAGGCAAGCTCGCCGAAACGGCTCCGGGGCGAGTTCAGCCGGGCCCGCCCGCCGCCTCCCACCTTGAGACCGTTTCGTGTCTCGCTGGCGGCTCTCTGTTGGGCGTCTGCCCGCCTTACTGCTCCCCATCCAAGCCCTTGCCATATACAGTAGATTCTATTATGCCCAAGGACATGCCCAACGTCAAGAACAGATCCATCCGGGCCTTCCCCGGCCGGATCCCCAGCGTGACTCGATTTGCAATCTAAAAGGCATAATGCCCCCAGAGGATTTTTTCATCGTAACGCCTCCCGAATGACCGCCGCCCAAGCGCGTACCCGATCAGCCGCCCCCTGGGGATGCCCTGGAATATACACGTCCGCTATGGTCATCGGCCATTGCCTGAGCACCGGAACACGCTTTCCCTCCTTTCGAAGCACCCGTGACTTACCCTCGGCTGTTTCAGCCACTTGTCTACGAATATGTTCGTTCGACCATCCATGATCTACGGCTTGACAGAACAATTGGCTCAATCCGGTCAAGGCTTCGTCGGTAAATGAAGCGGGATGTTGAAGGTTGTAAGAAGCGACAGTCAGAAAGTGGACCGCGAGCAGCTCTGGATCTTGAAACTCCCACTGCCCGATGGCACCCAACTGCCACCAGCAGTTCATCCCCTCCACCTCTCTTGCCCCGCACTCCGGACAGGTGGGGTTGACATTCCGATGCTCGCTCATGATTCGAACACACCTCCCGTTTGTTCGGTTTGTGGTTCAAAACAGCACCGGCGGTTGCATGAGCTTGCAACCGCCGGTCAGATTATGCCTAGACTCACGCTCTTCGACGTGCTTGTCCGCTACTGCGAGACCGCCTGAGGGATGACCTGCACCTCCGGTGCGTCACCCCAGAGCCGCTCCAGGTCGTAAAACTCCCGATCTTCTTCATGGAAGACGTGAATCACAACATCGCCGTAGTCAAGGAGAACCCAACGCCCGTTTTTGTACCCCTCGGAGTGGTGCAGGGGTACCCCCAGTTCATCCAGTGTCTCTTCCACGTGGTCGGCAATGGCCCGAACCTGATTGGTGCTGCCCCCAGAGCAGAGCACGAAATAGTCCGACACGAGGCTGATCTTCCGAATGTCCAGGATGCGCACCTGCCTGGCCTTCTTATCATCCATGAGACGAACTGCCAGTTGCGCCATTTGGGCTGAGGTCAAATGGGCATTCCCCTTCCGCTGGTGAGATTGAGGTGTTTCTATATTAATGTATTCCATGTCCAAAATGCGGTTCCTCCCTGTACGGCAATTCCCACAGTTATTATACCCGCTTCCGGTCCGGGGGCCTAGCCGCGAAAAGGTGGACAGGCTGGGCTGTCTAAGCCGGATTCCTATATCCCGCCCAGGGCTGGCCACGCCTCTCCAGTTCATTTAGCAGCCAATTGCGGGTATAAACGGTCCGCGGGTGAATTCGCAGTCCCCGGGACAACACATAGGCCAGGGTGTGGTCCAGCCCGGCCAGCAGGCCCAGGTCCAGATCACGCCAGGTCAGCGCCCGAATCTCTTCCACCCCGGAAAAGCGCCGGTTGGGTTCGATCAGGTCGGCAACCCAGATCAGCTTGTCCAACAGCGGCATGCCCGGGCTGCCCAACGTATGGTTGGCGATGGCCTTCAGCACTTCTTCATCCCGGATGAGCCCTTCCTCACGCAGGAGCGCGGCACCGACCTCGGCGTGAAGTAACTGTGGGCTGGCTTCTTCCACAGATTCCTGAATCAGGCCGAAGCGCCTTCCCAGTGCCAGCATTTCTTCCCCAGGCAGGGCCTTGGCGTAATCGTGCAGGAGGCCGGCCACCCGGGCCTTTTGCACATCGGCCCCATTGTGCTCTGCTAGTTTGACCGCTGTCTCCATCACCCCATAGGTATGGATCAGGCGGCCCCCGCTGATCCGCCGCCGCAGTGCAGCCTCCAGCTCCGGTAGGTCAAACAAAGCCCACGCCCCCCCGTTTCCTCTATAAAGGTGGAAAGGACCGCCCGCCGGTCCTTTCCACCTACCGTCGGTAAAGACGGGCATTCTCCATATACTGCTCCACCGCGGCGGGCACCAGATAAGTCAGAGGATATCCCTGGCTGGCCAGTTCCCGGAGGTCCCGCGCTGCAACGGCCACACCGGGGATCGGCAAGATCTGCACCCGCCGGGTCAGGTCGGGACCCAGGCGACTGCGCAGGCGCTCCCAATCGGTCAGGCTGCTCCCTGGACGGGTGACCACCAGGAATGGATGGGCCGCCAGGAGCCGTCGGTACTCCCACCACCGCTCTACTTCCAGCAGTGCATCCAGGCCGCAGACAAAATGCAGTTCCCACGCCGGATGCTGTTCAGCCAGGAGTTCCAGCGTTTCCAGGGTGTAGTACGGCCCCGGGCGGGTCAGGTCGACGGTGCTGACCGAAAAACCGGGTGCTCCGGCCAGACCGGCCTGCAACATGGCCAACCGGTGCTCCGGCGCCGTGGGCGGCCCGGTCTTGAGCGGATTCTGGCCAGCCGGGACGAAAACGACCTGATCCAGCCCGGTCAGGTGCATGGCACCCCTGGCTGCCGCCAGGTGACCGTAGTGGAGGGGATCAAACGTGCCGCCAAACACGCCTACCCGCTGCTTACCCACCGTGATGCTCGCTCCCCCCGTGGTGCCAGGCAACCCGTAAAGGCCGGGTACCGCTAGTCCGGTAGCTGAATGCGCGGCTCCTTGCGATTGCGCTTGAATAACAAAAAGTTCCGGCCAATCACTTGCACCAACTCGGCCCCGGTGGCATCCGCCAATTCCCGGGCAGTTCCCTCCGGGTCATCGGGTGCTGTTTCCAGCACCCTGCCCTTGATCAACTCGCGAGCCTTGAGGGCATTTGCTGCCTGATCGATGACGGGCTGGGTCAGCCCCTCCTTGCCCACGTGAAGTACCGGCGTCTCATTCACGCCCAATGCCCGTAAAAACCGCCTATGCTTACCGCGCAGGGGCGTGGTCACTCTTCGATGCCCTCCTCCATCTCAAACTGGACCCCGCGGATTTCCACGGTGTCGCCCCCGCGGGCGCCGGCTTTGCGCAGGGTATTTTCAATACCAGAGCGGCGGAAAATCCGTTGAAAGCGGACCACTGCCTCTTCGTTCTGCCACGGGGTCATGGCAACCAGCCGCTCAATGTCCCGGCCGTAGACGTTCCAGATCCCGCGGTGGTCCCGCTGGATTTCAAACGCCCGCGGATCCTCGGCCCGATATACCCGCTCGGTCTCCTCCACTACGGGCACTTCTTCCGGCTGAAACCGTTCGATGGCCTGCATGGCCGCCTGCAGGAGCGGCTCCAGACCATCCCGGGTGGCACCGGAGATGGGGAAGACCTGATAACCCCGCTCATCTTCAACCACCTGTTTGAACCGCACCAGGTGATCAGCAGCCGCAGGCAGGTCAATCTTGTTAAACGCCACCAGTTGGGGCCGTGCCGCCAATTTAGGATTGTGCAGTTCAAGTTCCTGGTTAATGGCATCAAAGTCGGTAACCGGGTCTCGCCCTTCGTCCCCACCCGAGCCGTCGACCATGTGAATCAATACCTTGCAACGCTCCACGTGGCGCAGAAACTCATGCCCCAACCCGATACCGGTGTGGGCCCCCTCGATCAGACCGGGGATATCGGCCAGGACGAATCCGCGCCCGTCGCCCACCTCCACAACGCCCAGGTTGGGGATCAGGGTGGTGAAGGGATAATTAGCTATCTTGGGTTTGGCCGCGGTCGTTGCGGCCAGAAAGGTCGACTTGCCGGCATTTGGGTAACCAACTAGCCCCACGTCGGCAATCAGCTTGAGCTCCAGGACCACCCAACGCTCCTCGCCGGGCTCCCCTTCTTCGTAAATCTTGGGTGCTTTTTGGACCGAAGTGGCGAAATGGATGTTACCGCGTCCGCCCCGGCCACCTTTACAGACCACCACCGGTTGTCCGGGCTCGGTCAGGTCAAACAGAACTTCACCGGTTTCGGCATCTTTGACCAGCGTGCCGGGAGGCACCTTCACTACCAGGTCCTTGCCGCCCTTGCCGTACTGGCCCTTGCCGAGACCGTGTTCGCCTCGCTCGGCCTTGAAATGTCTCTGGTATTTGAAGTCTAACAGGGTGTTCAGGCCAGGATCTACCCGAAAGATCACGTCACCACCGCGGCCGCCGTCGCCGCCCCAGGGACCGCCCTCGGGGACGTATTTTTCCCGGCGCATGGCCGCATTGCCACGGCCGCCGTCCCCCGCCTTTGTGTAGATTTTCGCGACATCAACAAACATTTGTCATCACCTACTAACAGCTTCCCGCCTGATCCCCCGGAATATCATGTGTTTGTACGAGCAATTCGCCGTTGGCTTCCGAAAGGAGCACATGCAGCCGGACGCCACGTTCCGCTGCCCCCTCCAGTTCGGCCTGTAAACGGCGCTGCAGGAGCCGCAGTTGCCCAACCTTGAACCGGGCGCCTGTCGGCACCTTTACGTCCCACAGGACTTCCACATCATAAGTTTCGGCCAGATGGGCCACCTGTAGCAGGACAAGGACCAGGTCCGGCGGTTGAACCAGGCTGAGTTCACCTTGTGCTTCCAACCGAGTGGCCACTTCCTGTAGGTAGTCCCGGGCGCGGTCAAGTTTCCCTAGTTGGATCCACCCGGAGATCACCTGCAAATGGTTCAGGAAACTGTGGCGCTGGAAGCGGAGGAGATCCAGCCATCCCTCACATGCCATATCCTACCACCCCCGAAGGGTGTAAAAAAGCCCCAGCACCGGGGTGCTGGGGCCCTCAGGGCACCTATGCCTCAGCGGCGGCCGGCTCCACGTGGACAACCTTCTTGCCCGCCCGGTTGTTGCCGAACACCACCTGACCCTCTACCAGGGCGAACAGGGTGTCGTCACTGCCGCGGCCCACGTTCTTACCCGGGTGAATCTTGGTGCCGCGCTGCCGGACCAGAATGGTGCCAGCGCTGACGGCCTGACCCCCAAACCGCTTCACGCCGAGAAACTTGGGATTGCTGTCCCGGCCGTTGCGGGAGCTGCCTACGCCCTTCTTATGCGCAAATCGCTGGAGGAACATGGTGTCAACCTCCTTCCGTTACACGGATAAACTGCTTATAAGTCTTTTCAATATCTTTCAGGCCGAGAAGCATGGTCTCCAGGATCACCTGGGCCCGCTCCTGTTCCGCCGGGGTCCCTGCCTGCAGTCGGACTTCGGTGAAGCCGTCTCCCTGCCGGGCCTCGTGCGGAAGGCCTGCTATCTTGCCTAACCCCAGAACCGCGGTATCCACCAGGGCGGTTACACCGGCACAGACGATATCTCTGCCATGGCGGGCATAACCGGCGTGACCTTCAACCCGAAAGGTTGCAATGGCCCCGCCGCCGTCCCGCTGTACCCGGATACGAATCACGGGTTACGCCTCGATGGCTTCAACCTGAAGCTGGGTATACGGCTGCCGGTGACCGTAACGCCGCCGATAGTTAGTCTTGTTATGGTACTTGAAGACAAGAATCTTCGGATACTTGTCCTGCTTGATGACCTTCGCTGTCACCTTGGCACCGTTGATGACCGGGTTACCGAACTGGATGTTGCCATCCTTGTTCACCATGACCACCTGGTCAAAGGTCACCACATCACCGTCATTACCGGTGAGCTTCTCCACGCGAATGGTCTCACCGGGAGCGACCCGGTACTGCTTGCCACCGGTCTCAATAATCGCGTACATGCTTTTACACCTCCCCGATGTCAGACTCGCCGGAGCAGGCGCAGTGGCGCCGGCCAACGGGGCCGGCCGAACACACTGACTTGTACAGCCCTTGCCGTGCGGTTGGGCACCGGGCAACCCGAAGGCAGCCAGGTGACGATTCATCATAACACACCGGATATTGGGTGTCAATTTGATGGTTTTACCAGCTCAAGCAACGTAATCTCAGCCGGACAGAACAGCCGGATGGGCGGCCCCGTAAGGCCCAGGCCACGGGTGGTATACACCTGCATACCCGTATTGCCTACAGGCTGCAGGCCTCGAGGATAACGGCTTCCCAGGCGGGGTCCATACAGGAAACGCCCGCCCGGCAGGCAGACCTGCCCGCCATGGCTGTGGCCGCTGATCTGTAACTTTGCACCGTGTCCTGCAGCCTGGTCAGCCAGATCCGGTTCGTGCCAGAGCAGCAGAGAAAGAACATTGGCAGGCCGCCCGGCCATGGCCCCGGCCGGATCGGCCGCTCCAGCCCGCGCACTGCCAACGCCACCCAGCCAAAACGAGCTGCCGCGGTACTGCAGCAGTACACCCGTGTTCTGCAGGACCTTTACCCCGGCACCAGCGAGGGCCTGGCTGACTGCTGCGGCTCCGGCAAGGTAATCGTGGTTGCCCAGAACGGCGTAAGTGCCCAGGGGTGCGCGTAACTGGCGCAACGGCCAAACGGCACGGGCAATCAAGCGGGCAGCGTGGTAGTGAACCAGATCACCAAGAAAGACCACCATGTCCGGCTGTAACTGGTTAAGACGGGCGACAGCCCGAGTCAGCAGCCGGGGGCCTTGGAAGTAGCCGATATGAGTATCGCTGAATGCACCTATGGTGAGCCCGGCCAGAGCAGGGGGCAACCCATGAATAGGCACCTGCACCCGCTCAACGGTACAGCCGTAGATCATGGCTGCGGGACCTCCCACCAGCTCCGGGCCCCGGTTCGCTTTATCTTCACAACAACTTGGCCTTGGCGTAGGTACGGTACGCCCGCACGACCTCCACCTTGACCTTGCGCCCGACCAGGCCGCCGGCCCCATCAATATCAATGACGTATCCGTCCAAGCGGGCAATTCCGTCCGTCGGGTTCGTGACATGGGGTTCCTCAACTTTGATCTCCAGTACATGCCCGGGCCGAACCGGGATGGCGAGGGCTTCCACTTCGTCACGGGTACCCAGGGCCCGCATTTGCCAGTGCTCGACATGCACCTCGCGGTTGCCCAGGATGTAAATGGACTTGCCCAGTTCCCGCTCCAAGTCCCGCAGGTTGGCACCGCCCGGCCCGATCAGGAGCGCCGCCACACCTGGGTTAACCTCCATCAGCAGGGCGTCAGACGGGGAGTCACGCAGGATACGGCGGATCTCCTGACGTACCCGGCGTGCCATTGTATCCTCGCTGAGGATCCGGCCACGTCCTTCGCAGACATGACATTGACGGGTCATGACATCGTCCAGGGTCTGGCGGGACTTTTTCCGGGTCACCTCCACCAGGCCAAGCTGGGTCAGTCCCAGCACATGGGCGCGGGTGCGGTCCCGCCGCAGGGATTCCTCCAGGGTCTTGAGCACCTGCTGGCGGTGTTCCTGGACTTCCATATCAATAAAATCAATGATGATAATGCCGCCAATGTCCCGCAGGCGCAATTGGCGGGCAATCTCCCTGGCTGCCTCCAGGTTGGTCTTGAAGACAGTATCCGCCAGGTCGGTGGTACCGACGAATTTCCCGGTATTGATGTCGATGGCGGTAAGCGCTTCCGTATGGTCAATGACCAGGTACCCACCCGACTTGAGCCAGACCCGCCGTTTCAGAGCACGGTCAATGTCCGCTTCCAGACCATAGTGGTCAAATAGGGTCTCGCCCGGCCGGTTGTATAACCTGACCTGCTCCTTTAAACGCGGGCTGGTAAACTCCAGCAATTCCAGGGCACGGTCATATTCGGCCTTGTTGTCCACCACCAGTTGGTCTACATCCGCATCAAACCAGTCCCGCAATACCCGGTCCACCAGACCGAGGTCGTGGTGCAACAAGGCCGGCGCGTGCGTCCCCTTCGCCCGTTGCCGGATCCGCTCCCAAAGGCGCACAAGAAAACTGATGTCCCGGGTGAGGTCTTCGGCGTCGGCCCCCTCGGCCACTGTCCGCACAATCATGCCCATACCAGGCGGTTTTACCGCTGAGGCCAGACTCTTGAGGCGTTCCCGCTCCTTTTCGTCGGAAATGCGCCGGCTCACGCCGATGTACTCCATGTTTGGCATCAGGACGAGGTAGCGCCCCGGCAGTGTAATGTGACGCGTCACCCGGGCACCTTTAGTGCCAATGGGTTCCTTGGCGACCTGCACCAGCACTTCCTGGCCAGGTTTGACGACGTCTTTGATAGTCAGCTTTTTGGCATCAGTAAGCTCCGACTCGAAGGGCAAGGCATCGTCTACGTAGAGAAAGGAGTTGCGCTCCAATCCCACGTCGACAAAGGCGGCCTGCATGCCAGGTAAAACGTTTTGGACCTTACCCTTATAAATGTTGCCAACTACCCTTTGGGTGACCGGCCGCTCAACAAAAATCTCAACAAGTTCTCCGTCTTCGCGAACAGCGGCTCGGGTCTCATCCAGATCCACAGTCACAAAAATCTCTTTTGGCATGGTGTCAAACAACCCCCGTCATAGGTGGGCCGCGCCCGGCTAAGGGCGCGTTGGTACGGTCATCCTAGCGTTCCCCAGAGAGCGCCTGATATCTGACCGGAATCTACCAAGTGGAAGGTGGCTCCATTGTATCATACGCAGCCCATGTCGGGAGTACTGAGACCACGGACACCGTTGCGGCGAAATGCCCCTGTTACCCGGCCTGGCGCTGCCCGGTTGTCTGTACCGACCACCGGACCGGAGCCATGGCCCAAACGATAACGGCAACCATGGCGGCCAGGCCCGCCGCGACCTGGGCGTGCAGGCGAATGTCGCCTTGCCCGACATACCAGAGCAGCCCGGCCAGGATCGGCCCGGTGATTTCGCCCAGGGCGACGCCATACAGGTGGGACGCCTCTTCATGGGGTTGCGTCAGGCGGGGATACAGCGACACCCCCCCAGCCACCAGAGCCTGTGCAGCCAGTGCCACCGCTAGCCACCACCAGGGACCGTCCAGGCTGATCAGGAACGTGGCCGGTATGAGCAGAAGGGCGGCTCCGCCCATCACCCGATACGGCGGCCACCGCATCGCCAGTGGCGCCAACCAGTGCCAGACCAGGGAGGGTGCCCAGCCAATGGCAAAGCCAACGCCGGCCAACAGAGGGCTGCCACGCCGTGCAAACTCCAGTGGCAGATAGGTGGCGAAGGTAAAATAGTAGATGTTGAATACCAGGGGGACGAGCCGCACGAAGGGGCGTATGCGTTTTGCAGTGGTCGGGCTGGCGCCGGGAGGCAACCCGGGTACGGCGGAACCGGGAGGCTCCTCCGTTCCGGCCCGTATCAGGTTGGCTGCCAGGGCACCGGCCGCCGCCGCCATCATCAGCCAGGGCCAGCCCAGGCTGAGGGGCATGAGCACCACTGCGACAATACCGGCCAGGCCGCCGGCCAGGTGCGAGGCCGGCATCCCCAGCTTCCCCAGGGTCCGGGCAAGGGCGGTGTGTCCCCAGCCGGCCAAAAGCAGCCCGACTGCGGTCAGGATGTGGGCGGCGGTACCATCCACGCGGTGAATCAGGTCTGGCACCAGTACCACCAGGCCAAGCAGAAAGAGTTGTTCAGCGGCAACGGTGGAAAGGGGAAAGCGTAGTGACAGCAGCCGCCCGCCACGGTAGCACACTGTATAAGCGGCCGCCCACCCGGGTCCTGCCGGGCTATCGCCCATCAGGGCCCACAATCCGGGCCAGACAGCCCGGGCACCGTCGAGGAAGCGGGCGAGAAGAGCCGGCAAATGCGGAAAACGAACTAACAAAGAGGCGACCTCCTGTTGGTAACCGACACCTGTGCGCAGTAAGGACAGAGTGGGCAGTGTGACCCTGCCGGCTACAGGTACCAGAAACCCATATTACCGCGGGGAGACCGCTGTTACCTGCCACCAGTGCCGCAAAAGATTGCGCTGCAGCATGGAAATTCTGGCGAAACTCATCTTCCCACCAGTTCCACCAGTGGTACCTCTGGACCGTGGCGTTCCAAGGCGTCGGCGAGTTGAGCTTCGGTCAGTACGCCAAGGGTACACATACGATCATCCAGCACCAGTACCAGGTGAAACTGGCGGGCAGCCAACTGCGGGAGAATTTCCCGCAGCCGGGTATCAGCCATGGCTGCCAGCGTCCGGGCCGGTACGATGCGGCGGCGGGGGACCTCACCGCGCTTGCGCAGCAGCGTGCGCATGGAGCGAAATAACAGGTCTTCTTCACCGCGCCCGGCCAGCCAGAACAGGTAAGGGCCACCGATGACAGCAGCCGTGTAGATCCGCCCGGCCCCCAGCATGGCAGCGGCAAACCCGGTCAATCCCAGCCCTACAATCCGTCCGCTCCAACTCATCCAGCGGGTGACGGTAGCGTGCCCATGCCGTTGCGCCAGCAGGCCGCGCAGTGCCCGGCCGCCGTCTAGCGGCAGAGCGGGAAGCAGGTTAAAGAATGCCAGGTTGGCGTTGACATCGAAACAGAACTGCAACAGTTCCCGGTCCCAGATCCGGTTTCCAGCCAGGAGATACACCAGACCGGCCAGGAAGAAACTTTGGAACGGCCCGGCCAGTGCCACGGCAAATTCGTTCTGCGGTTCGAATTCCAGGTGGGGGTCCAGCCGGGCCACTCCGCCCAAAGGGGTGAGCAGGACTTCCTCCACCCCCACCCCCAGGAGGCGGGCAACGACCATGTGTGCCAGTTCGTGGGCTACCAGGGAACCCAACAGGATCGTACACTGCACACCATAACCGGCTGCTACCGCCACAGCCAGCAAAAACAGAAAGGCCCCGTGAATGCCGCAGCGTACACCGCCCCATCGCCCAGCCAGCACCCCTGGCACCCTTTAAATCCCCCCGCCGTCGCTCAGGAAAGGCTCCGGCTGTACCGCCCGGCCATCCTGGCGGACTTCCAGGTGCAGGTGGTTTTGGCCAGGCTCCCCGGCAGGCACGGGACCAACCCGGCCCAGAGCTTGTCCGGCCTGTACCTCGTGCCCCTTTTTCACCTCTGCCTCATCCACAGGTGCATAACGGCTGGTCAGCCCCTGGCCATGGTCCAGTTCCACATAGGGGCCGATGACCGGGTCAGTGCCAAGTTCAGCGACCTTGCCCTTCCACAGGGCTCGCACTGGCGTACCTGCCTTCGCCGCCAGATCGACGCCATAATGCAGCACATCCCCGTGCCAGCCAAAAGGGGCGATGGCCTTGCCCTCAACGGGGCGGACCGCCGGGCCGGGGGTGCCCTGGTTGCGCCCCGGATCCCCCGGCCACCTGACACTGATCACCCCGGGGCCGTTTGCGCGGACAGGTGTCGGGTCGGTTGCGGCTGGTGTGGTTACCGGAAGCTGGGGTCGGGGCTGCTCCGGCAACTCCGGTGGTGCCTGCAGCGACTGCGGTTGCAGTTGCACTGGCTGCAGTGACGGTGGCAGTTGTATCGCCGGCATCTCCCGCGTTGGTTCCCGTAGCAGCCCCGGCCCCTGCAAGTAGGGAAGAGGCACCGGTTCGCCCCGGTTATCCGGTAACGGGCGCAAAGGTGCCGCCCATGTGGCCACTCGGTCCCTGGCATGCAGGTATAGACCAGCCAGCGCCGGGCCCCACCCCCCGCGTTTACCCGCCCAACCTGACGCCCGGGTCCAGGCCATGGTAGCCGTAAAATCGCGGGTAAAAGCGTGGCCCAGGCCCACGCGGGCAGCATTCATGGCGGTGAAGGGCAGCCAGCGGATCAGTGCCGCGACCGCCAGCAGCCCGACTGCCAGAATACCCTGCAACGCCAGGCGAGTCAGACGTGTACGCACCTCGTTGGGTTCCATCCACCTGTGTATCCCCGGCTGAATCTGCGGCCTGCGTGCCGGCCGTTCCGGGGCAGGACCAGTATCCCCGTCCCTGGCCTGATCCCCACAGTCTCGCAAGGAGCCCACCCCCTGTCCACCCCATCCTATGGCCGTGGACCGAGGACAATACCCGGAACAGGCGCCTTGCGCCGCCCAGACCGGACACACGGCCGGACAATAAGTGCAGAAGGACACCTCACAGGTGTCCTTCTGTCTGTATTCCGGGTCAGGCAAGGGTCAACATGTGCCCCGTTCGAATACGGGTCAGCTCCTCCTCCGGGGTCTGCAGCAGTGCCGTTACAACCTGCGGATCAAAGTGCGTGCCGGAGCAACGGACGATCTCTTCCACCGCGCTGGCATGGGCGCGGCCACGACGGTAGGGCCGGTCCGAGGTCAGGGCATCGTAGGCGTCAGCCACGGCAAAAATGCGTGCCCCCAGCGGAATCACGAACCCGATCAGCCCATCCGGGTAACCGCTGCCGTCAAAACGTTCATGATGGTGCAATATAATCGGAGATGCGTCCCGTAGAAAGTCGATAGGGCTGAGGATTTCATAGCCGATGCGTGTATGGCACTTCATAATCTCCCACTCGTCCGGGGTCAGGGGTCCTGGCTTGCGCAGGATCTGATCCGGGACACCGATCTTGCCGATGTCATGTAGAAGGGCACCCCGCATCATGGGCACGAGTTGTTCTTCGGGCACACCTAGCTTCTGGGCCAGGGTAAGGGTATACTGGACGACCCGGCGTGAATGACCTTCTGTTTCATGATCACGCATTTCCAGTGCCCGGGTCAGCGCTTCCAGGGTGCCCATGTAGGCCCGTTCCGTTTCCACCCCAGCCTGGCGCAGGTCCTGCACCAGACCGGCGTTGGCCAGGGCACCGGCGGCCAGGTGCACAAACGCCTGCAGGATCCGGCACTCCTCCGCTTCAATGCTCCGGCCTTCTCCGGCCAGATAGATTTCAAAATGGCCCAGTCGGCGTCCGTCAAGGATGACAGGCAAACTGAGAGCGGCCGGCCACGGAATCTGTTCCTGGTCCGTACCGTGGCTGGTCATCAGGCACTCCCGGTACCGGGCCGCCAGCACGGGATCTACCCCGTAATGGACCGTAAGTCTCTGCGGTGTGCCCCGATGCGCGTTGCCGGCGTCTACGAATAGATTGACTGTAGCCGGCGCGAACAGCTTGGCCGCAGTCCCGGCTACACGTTTTAACAGGGGTTCTACCCCAACCTGGCTGTGGGCCAGTGCACTGGACGCGTTATCCAGGAACTCGATGGCGTGATCCAGCCGCAGGCGACTTTCCGACATCAGCGTGTAAAGCCGGGCATTTTCCACCGCCAACGCAGCCTGTGCAGCCAGAGCCGCCAGTAATGAAACCTGGGCGGTGTTAAAGACGGCCGTGCGGTCCATGTAAACTGATAACGTCCCGGTCATGCGCTCCTGGACCACCATGGGGAGCGTGATCAGGGACCGGATCCCGTCCTTGGCGTACGTGGAGCCCAGTGACACCAACCGAAAGTCCTGGGCCACGTCCTCCACTACCAGGGGTTGCAGGGTCTGCCGCACCCATTCGGAGGGAGAATGGCACCGCTCCGGTCCCTGCAGGATGGCGGAGTATTCGTCCAGATGCTGTTTGGTCAGCCCGGCAGATGCCCCGACGCGAAAGACGCCGCTCTGATCCGGCCCCAGGGCGACCAGGGCCATGGGAAAGCCGGTCATGGTTGTGACCTGTTCTACAACGGCTGCCAACACACGGTCCAGGTCCAACTCACCCGCCATCGCTCGGTTAGCCTGAAGTAGGATTTGCAACTGCTGATTCCGTTCTTCAAGGTGGCCGCTGTTGGAGCAGGGTTGCCCCTGTGCGGCGACACGGTGCTGATGGTTTGCTGCCCACAGGACCGTAGCCAATCCCCCACAGATCACGAGCAGCACTGCCCAACGCCAGTCCGACAGGATCACCAGCACGGCTGCAATGCCCAGGCCCACACCCAGCAGTAAAGCCCCGCGCATTGTCCAAACAGCCGTCAATTGGCACAGGCAACGTTCCGCCGCCACCAGCCAGCCAGGTCGCCTGAAACCCACCCGGAGACGTAAATATTCCCGGCTGGGCTCACCCATCGGAATCCCCTCCTTGTGCAAATCCCTTGGTATCTGCGGTCGGGTCCGGGAAAACTACCCACGGGAGAAAAAACCGGCGGGAGAGATGCAAGCTGGCTACAGACCGTGAACGACCGGAATCACAGGCCAAACGACCGTTGTCCCCTGCTGAGACTGAACCCACCCTGGTCGTGAAGGATAGCCCCGACGATTTTAGCCCGGCCCGGGAGTCTGCCAGCGATGCGAAAGCTGTCCCAAGTCAGCAAGCTTGAGCATACCTATTCTATAACGTTTCTTCCATATCCTTCTATATATTAACACAGGTCTGCGCGCCGGTGCATGGTTTGTGAGAATATAAAAAGGGAACCCCTACTTGGGGTTCCCTCTGTCTTGTCTTTAGACGGTTACCTGACAGCGGCTAAAGGCAGGTTCGGCGCCAAATCCACGATCTCTCCGGTGCCACGCTGCAAGGTCCGATAACCAGCCACGGTCCCGCCCAGAACACCTGCCAAATAGTCACAGGCAACTTGCGGGTCTACTGTTTCACCACAGGTGTAACAATCTACGGCGGCAAACCCTTCTTCAGGGTAGGTGTGGATCGACAGGTGCGACTCACTCAAGACCAGTACGCCCGTAACCCCCTGGGGCTGAAACTTAACGAAGTTCTCCCCGACCACCGTGGCCCCACACCGGGTCGCCGCTTCCATCATCACTTGACGAAGAAACTGGAGATCATCCAGTTTTCCGAAGCTGACGTCCCGCAGGTCCATAGTCACGTGACGCCCGAAAGTAGAAAACTTTGCCACCGTGATTTTCCCCCTTGGAAGCCGGAATGACCTAGCCCTCCCAGGCTAGACGGGACCGTCGTCACGCCCACGGGGGAAAAGTCAGGCAGCCGGGAATGACCCGGGCCCCAACCCTTTCAGGCGTACTAGGTTCCTACAAAAGACCGCTTACAATAGCTTGGATTTTACGATAGGGCCACATAAAAGTCAATAGGGCTAGACGGGGTTGCTCTTGCTTCCACAGCCACGTGTTCAGTCGCTCTTGCTTACACTTTCGCGTTGGTTCGCCCTAAAACCTCAAGACGAAAGCCCGGTAGTACGTCACCGGTGACGTACAACCCGGCCCAGCGGAAACTACCGAGAATAAAGTATATACGACCTTGAACCCAGGGTCACTAACCGCCAGAGTCGATGAGAGGCGATCAGGCCCCTTTATTACCGTTCACGTCGTTGAAACTCGCCACCACGCTCTCGGACACCAGATCTTATCGTCTTTCGTGATCGCTAGATCCGGCCGCGCACGCGGATGCCCGAGCCAAATAGGCGCACGTCGCTTGACGCACACTAGGGGCGGAGGTGACGATGAAATGGGTCAGCAGTCGATCGAATGCACAGTCCACTCCTGCTATTACTACGCCTCAGGCGACCAGTGTCGGGCCAGCGCCATCATGGTGGCCAACAACCCCTCTACCATTCGGGGACAGGCTGGTACGGAATTTGGTGCTGAACTGGGGACTCCCCAGGCGGCCACATCTGCACACACCCAGTGCCGGACGTTCATTCCTGAAGGACAGGGACCCAAGCCGGGAATCCGGCGCCTGTCTGACTGAATCCGGCCGGGGCCAGGATTCCACTGGTCCCTGTTTCTTGCCTGTCACCGGCTGGGTATCCCTGACAGTGGTTCTGATGGCAAGGGAGGCCAAGCCATGGCACGCAGGCGCTCGCTGCTCTCTGATCAGACCAAAATGCAGTTGGCCCGTCTTCAGGGTGCCGGTAACCGGGTAGCCCCCGGGGACTACGGAAACCTGACTTCCAGGGAGGCGGGCAATTTTGTCAAGTATGCTGTGTACGTGGCCGAACAGGCATTAGCAGGGGTTCAGGCCCCAATTCCACCCAAAGATTAGCTTCGGAGACAAGCCGTGAAAGGAAGCCCCCGGCAGTTGGCCGGGGGCTTCCTTTCAGGTTGCGACGGTCTGGATGGCTCTGGCGATGGTCTGTCCCTGGTCACGACGGTCATCAATGTGGATATTTGTAACAACGCGAGCCGACTCATTTTTGAAAGCCGCTTCGTGCATGGCCTGGGCAACCGATAATACCCGTGCCAAGTCGCCTTCCAGGGTAGTTCCGGTGGCATTGACCTGATACTTGACGCCTTGCCTGGCTGCTACCTGACAAGCCGAGTTGACAAAACTGGAGATGCTGGTGGCGTCGGTGCCAACGGGAGTGATGCTGATTTCGAGTAAAGCCATCAGGATTCACCTCCCAAAGCCCGGCGCTCCACTTCCTGAACCACCTGCTCAGCGGTGCGCCCTCTGGCTTCAATGACCGGAGCGCGGTTACCGTTCGTAACCTCAACGCCCAGTAAATTGTCCTGCAGCCCTGTGACAACATAGGCATCGGCCTGCTGCCGCTGCCCCGGTTCCAGCGAGAGTACCTGCCAGCCCTTTGCCTGCAGTGCGTCCCGCACCGGTGTGAGATTGGGCTCAACCGCAATTCGTTTCACCACTGATCACCTCCGGACCCTTGTAGTCTCCGCCAGTTAATCACTGGCTATGCCGGAACACATGTCCCGCCCGGCGTAAGCGCATATAAAAACCCCGCCATGGAGGGCGGGGTTGTATCCTATTGGCCTGGTTCTCCGGACTCGGTCAGTTCACGACATTGCTTACAGACACCATAAAACTTAACGATATGGTCCTGGATCACAAACCCAGTTTTACGGCGAATGGCTGCTTCTAGCGATTCCATCAGATCATCCTGAAACTCGGTCACTTCGCCGCATTTTTGGCAGATCAAATGATGGTGATGATGGGGTTCGTCCGGGTCGCACATTTCAAAACGGGCCCGCCCATCGCCAAACTCCAATTTCTTCAGGACGTCCAGTTCAACCAGTAACTCGATGGTTCGGTAGACAGTGGCGATCCCATTGTTCGGGTATACCGACTTTAACTGCGAGTAAACCTCATCAGCGCTGAGATGCTGTCCCTTGTTTTGGAGAAAGATATTCAGAATAGCCCAACGCTGTGGTGTAAGCTTGTGCCCACCGTTGAGCATGCGTTCGTAAATATCCTTCAACAAGGGCACACGGCTCACCTCACTTTATCGTTACTCTAGCATACTCGCTGATGTGGCGGGCGTCAACCAGCACGAACTACCGGGCGTCCCGCCCGAGACGGATCTCAACCTGGACGTCCGCAGCGGCAGCTCCCGGTTCAATGCGTGCCCAGGGGAACAATTCCTTCAGTTTCGCAGTGACCTGGTCGTCGCCGCTACGGTCAATAATGACGGTCTTGTCCACGAGCCGGGAGCTCCGAGCAAAATGCATAACGTTGAACTTTTCCTGGCGCAAACGTTTCACGGTACTTCCGATCAGATCTTTACCGGAGAAATCATAGAGAATGGTAGCCGGCAACCGCGTTCTGCTCCGGTCGTTCTGGCTGGTGACATTGCCCGTAATGGCGGTCTGGTCGGTGACCGTGGTGGCGGCGCTCTTCTGCTGCTCGTCGCCGGTGGTGCCAGCTGTGGCATCAGGCGGATTTTCAGGTTTAGCGTCCCCTTGCTGTGGCTGGTCTGCCGTCTGATGTGCAGGTGCGGGCGCCGACGCCAGCACAGCCGCGGCCCGGGCAGCGGCTGCCGCTTGTTCGGCTTCCCTGATGGCGGCCGTTTGCACAGCCTGCGCCTTTTCGGCGCGCTCCAGGAAGTCGGCCGGTGGCTCCTGGCCCAATAACATCCGGTAGGCAGTCTGTCGTACTTCACCCAGATTCAGTACGTCGTAAAAGATATCCCCCACCAAGGAACCCTCGCCCTTGATAATAGCCGTCTGCACCGGGCCCCTGGCCAGCAAATCCTTGCCGGCAGAGGCGAGTTGCAGGATCTCCGGTAGGTTCAGGTCGGTCCGAATGGCATTGGAAAGGGATGAAATCAATTGCGGCACCCGCAGGGCAATGGCTGGATTCATGGCTTTTTGCAGAACCAGCTTGATGACTTCCTGCTGCCGCCGCATTCGCCCAATATCCGCATCGGGACCGGAACGATACCTGGCGTACTCGAGTGCTTTTTGCCCGTCGAGTTTGTAATGGCCGGGTTCAAAGTGAATATACAGACCGCCGTTGTCGTCCTTTGGGTCCTCGTAGTGCATGGACTCGGTTACATCCACCTCGATACCGCCCACGGCATCAACCATGGCCTGGAACCCGGCAAAATTAATGATAACCCAGTGATCAATGGGGATATCAAGCAATTGTTGGACAGTCGCCAGTGTCAATTGATGTTGGCCAAAGGCATAGGCGTGGTTGATTTTATCCCACCCGTAGCCCGGAATTTCAGTCCAGGTATCCCGCTGAATGGAGAGAAGGGACACATCCCCCTGACCCGGGTCCAGGGAGGCCACCATGATGGTGTCTGAACGACCCACATCATCTAGCCGTTCATCAACGCCCAGGACCAGGATGGTCGTTCGGCCAACGGAGGCTGGCCTCGGCCCACTCGGCCGGCGTGCCAGGGGCACTTCTGTCTGCACGTTAACGGATGGTTCCTGGCGAATCCCTAACAGGTGCCAGGTTGTAACGCCGGTGACACACGCGCTGAGGAAGGCCACCATAATCAAGGCGCCGATCCACCCCAGCCGCGACCACTTGGACATATGCCGGCTCAACCTTTCTATCCGGTAAATCCGCCCTCCGACCCTATTCCGGGCAGATGGCAAGCAACGCGGTGGTCGGGAGACTGCTCCTTCAGCGGCGGCAGTTGCTCACG
>JAKFDK010000121.1:0-88284 GCA_036676195.1 Clostridia bacterium
TCCGACTTAGAGGTGAACCCCGTGCCCATCAGCATCGAACCCGGGCGGGTCAAGATCGCCCCGTCCATCCTCAGCGCCGACTTTGCCGACCTGGCGACCGAACTGGGTCGCATTGAAGCCGGGGGCGCCGACTGGGCGCACCTGGACGTGATGGACGGCCACTTTGTGCCGAACATCACCTTTGGCCCTCCAGTGGTGGCGCGCATTCGTGAGCGGACCCGGCTACCCCTGGATACACACCTGATGATTTCCAACCCCGAACGGTACATCGGTGACTTCGTCAAGGCCGGCGCCGACCTGATCACGGTGCATGCCGAAGCCTGTACGCACTTGCATCGGGTACTTGGCCAGATTCGCGAGGCCGGGGTCAAGGCCGGGGTGGCCCTCAACCCCCATACCCCGGTGGAAATGGTGCAGCATGTGTTGCCGCTGTGTGACCTGGTCCTGGTGATGACCGTCAATCCGGGGTTCGGCGGGCAACAGTTTGTTCCCGAAGGGTTGCCCAAGCTGCACCACTTGCGCCGGTTGCTGCATGAACGGGGGCTGACCGGCCAGGTCGAGTTGGAAGTTGACGGCGGTGTGACACCCGGTACGGCACCAGCCTGTATGGGGGCCGGTGCCACCGCCCTGGTGGCGGGATCGGCCGTGTTTGGTCAGCCGGACATTCCGGCTGCCATTGCCGCCCTGCGTCCGCGTTCGCAGTAGACATCGATCGCTTACCTGTTGATTCTGGCCCGGCTGGGAACTTGTACCGAGTTGGCAGGATTTCGGCGGCGCCGTCGCCAATCCTAGTTCTGGATATACCTGAATTTTTAAGTTCGGGAGGCGGCGGACCGTGGCTGACGATCAGCTCTACGTGGTATTCAAGCTCGGGGCCGTGGACTACGGCGCGCCGATCAGCATGGTGCAGGAAATTATCGAACACCGGCCAGCCACCCGGCTGCCGGGGACGCCGCCATTTGTCGAGGGCGTGATTGATTTGCGCGGGCAGCGGGTGATCCCGGTGGTCAACCTGCGCATGCGCCTGGGTCTGCCAACGGCCGAACCAGGGGTAGAGACCCGGATTATGGTGGTGGAATGCGGCACCGTGACCGGTCTGGTGGTGGATGGAGTGACCGAGGTGCTGAACATTCAGGCATCCCAGGTGGATCCGCCGGACCGGGCCGCCGGTAACGTCAGCACCGGTTACCTGCTCGGGGTGGCTCGCCTGGAAGGCCGGCTGGTGCCACTGATTGATCTGGCCAGGGTAATCGGGAGCGAGGCAGCAGCATAGACATGGTGGTCGGTGGGGAAGCCCACCGGCCTTTTCATATCTCATGACCACTCTACACACTGGGGTCGGAGCAGGCATATGGTAACCGTGAACCGTACCGCCGGAGGTGAGGAGGGGATTCAGGGGTGCGACTGGGGCGGGGAGGCCAGCGGCTGCCGCGGCCCAACCAAATCGCCGGGTATGGCTGCATCGCTTTGGGTGGGCTGATCGTGCTCCTGATATTACCCTTCCATTTCTGGGTCGCCGGACTGGGCGGACTTCTGGGGTATCTGGGCTGGCGGATCTGCCGGCGACCGTGAGACCGTGATTCGGGAAGGGGGCTTGAGCATGAGGATAACGGTCATCAAGCTGCCTCGGGCCCTGGGCAAGGTGGTAATGGCCATCCTCTCCGTCTTTTCCCGCGGGGGCGCATCGGGCTGAGCAATGGGGATGGGCGTCCGGGTCCCCGACCGTACATTCTGGCTGACCGCTGGCGTGGGTTTTCCTTCCCGCCAGCGGTTGTTCTATAATAGGGGAATGGGGGGCTGCAGGCAGCACTCCACAGGCAGATTTGAAACAGGAGTGGACCGGTCAACATGGCAGATCACTTGGTCCGGGCTACCGGGGCCGGCGGCAGCGTCCGCGCCCTGGCCGCGGTCACCACGTCGCTGGTAGCCGAGGCGGCCCGCCGTCATCACACCTCACCCCTGGCCACCGTGGCCCTGGGCCGCGCTCTGACGGGGGCCGCCCTGCTGGGGGCCAATTTGAAGGGCAAAGAGAAAGTGACCCTGCGGATCGAAGGCGGCGGACCGCTGGGAGCCATCGTTTCCTCAGCCGACGGGGACGGCAATGTGCGCGGGTATGTGGGCAACCCTGGTGTGGACGTGCCTGACCAGACCGGCCGGCTCGATGTGGGCGTGGCGGTGGGGCGGCGCGGCTTCTTGCACCTGACCCGGGACATGGGGCTGCAGAACGTGTATACCGGCACCAGTGCCCTGGTGACCGGGGAAATCGCCGAGGACCTGACCCATTACTTCTGGAATTCGGAGCAGGTCCCATCGGCCGTCGCCCTGGGTGTGCTGCTGGACCCGGACGGAACTGTACGGGCGGCCGGCGGTTACATGGTGCAACTGATGCCGGCGGCCCGGGGTGAAGACCGGGATCGGCTGGAGCAAAATTTGCAGCATCTGGGGACCGTATCGCTGGCGGTAGACGCCGGCCTTGTGGCCGCGGACCTCGTCCGGGGGGCGCTGGGCGGGCTGGATAGCAAGCTGCTGGACCGCCAGGACCTGCGCTTTCGGTGCCGCTGCTCCCCGGAGCGGGTGGAGCGGGTTCTGCTCAGTCTGGGGGCGGCTGAACTGCGTGACATGCTGGAGCGCGATGGCAGGGCAGAACTGCGCTGCGAATTCTGCGCGCAGATGTACCCGTTTGCCGCCGACCAACTGGCACGGCTGCTGGACGAGGCTGAGCGCAAAGGTCCGGAAAATACAAAAGCCAACCACTAAGTGGCCGGCTTCCGTTGATCGATCCTTTAGACTGCACGCTGGACTTTACCGGCCTTCAGGCAGGAGGTGCAAGCATATAGCCGAACCTTCTTGCCGGCCACCAGAGCCCGCACCCGCTGGATGTTGGGCGACCAGGTCCGGTTGGTCCGGATGTGAGAGTGGGAGACAGCCTTGCCCCGCCACCAGGTCTTTCCGCACACTTCGCAGAGACGTGCCACTTGCCGTACACCTCCCCTTTGTTCCGTCTAAGAGGCACACCAGAAAGCATATCACACAGTATAGCATGCTGCAAGGCGTGATTGTACGGGACTGCGGCACTGTCCTGGCATAGAAGGACTTTATTTGCCCGAGCCCGAATCGTTCTGGCTTGAAGCCGCTTGGGGGGAATGTGGGTGGGGAAAGAAGTGATCACCGAGAACGGCCGCATTACCCTCACCGAAGATGTCATTGCCACATTGGCCGGCGTTGCCGCCACCGAGTGCTATGGCATCGTGGGCATGGCTTCGACCCGCATCAAGGACGGACTGGCGGAACTTCTGGGCCGGGAAAACCTGGCCCGGGGCGTCAAGGTGGAGATGGACGAGGACGGCGTGGACATCAGCCTCTATATTGTGGTGAGTTATGCCACTCGCATTTCGGAGATTGCCCGCAACGTGACCGATAAGGTTCGTTATGTGGTTCATAGTACCACCGGGCTCAAGGTCCGCCATGTCCGGATTTTTGTTCAGGGAGTTAAGGTGACCGGTTCGAAATAATCCCGGTGGGGGAGGCACGTTCGTTGGCGATTCGACAGATCGACGGCGGCCTGTTCAAAGCGATGGTGGCCGCCGCCGCCCGCAGCCTGAACGACAGCAAGGAAGCGGTGAACGCACTCAACGTGTTTCCGGTACCAGACGGCGACACCGGGTCCAACATGTCTCTGACCATGTGGTCGGCCTGCCGCGAGGTCGAGCGGGCGCCGGAGCGGAGCGTGGGCACGGTGGCCCAGGCCCTGGCCCAGGGTTCCCTGATGGGGGCGCGCGGCAACTCCGGCGTGATTCTGTCCCAGTTATTCCGCGGCTTTGCCCGCAGCGTCGGCGAATGCCAGACGGTGGACGCCCGTACGTGGGCCGCCGCCCTGAAAGAAGGCGTCGATACCGCCTACAAGGCAGTGATGAAGCCGGTCGAGGGCACCATTCTGACCGTGGCAAGGGAATCGGCGGCGGCGGCTGTGCAGGCGTCCCGGACCCGGGAGGCTGACGTGCGGGGCGTGATGGAAGCCTGTTATCAGGCGGCCCTGATCGCTCTGGAGCGCACGCCGGATTTGCTGCCGGTGCTGAAAAAGGCCGGGGTGGTGGATTCGGGCGGCAAGGGCCTGACCCTGATTCTGTATGGTTATCTGGAGGCGCTGCGGGCAGCCGACATGGGCGGGGCAGAGGCCGTGGCGCCGTCGCAGGCCGCGGTGGTGGAACCGGCTGTATCCCTGCCGCCGCCGGCGGCCGGCGCCGGGGCTGAGGGATACAGGGACAACTCTCCGGCTGCCGAGGTGGCCTTCAAGCTGGACGACGAACTGTACGACCTGCACTTCCCCTATGACACTGAATTTTACATCCGCGGCCAGGGCATTGACCTGGAGGCGGTGCGGATGAAGCTGGAGACATTGGGCGACAGCGTATACGTGGTCGGTGGACCCGAACTGGCGAAGGTGCATATTCATACGGATAACCCGGGTCCGGTGCTGGATACCTGTATCCGGTACGGGGATCTGATCCGGATCGAGATTCATAACATGCGTGAACAGTACGAGGACATCAAGGCGCGCGCAGGTGCCGTGGGGGCCGACACGGCCCCCGTGGCCCCGACCACACCGGCAACCGCCGCCCCGGAGGCTCCGGAGGAGGCACGGCTCAGCGCTGTGGTGGCCGTGGCGGTGGGCGAGGGCGTGGAGGCGGTTTTCACGAGCCTGGGAGTAGCTCGGACGGTGCAGGGCGGCCAGACCATGAACCCCAGCACCCAGGACTTGCTCGACGCCATTAACGCCTGTCCGACCCCGGTGGTGTTTGTTCTGCCGAACAACAAAAACATCATTCTGGCGGCTGAACAGGCGGCCGCTCTGGCGGAAAAACAGGTCTACGTGGTACCGGCACGGTCCATCCCCCAGGGCATTGCCGCCTTGTTGAGCTGGCAGCCCAACGGTGACCCGGACCGCAACCTGCAGGCCATGACCAGGACTCTGGACCAGGTGCAGACCGGTGAGATCACTTACGCTGTCCGGGATACCACCTTCGGCGACCTGCAGATCAAGGCCGGCGACATGCTCGGGTTGTGGAACGGCGAAATCGTCACCACCGGCACGTCTCCCGAGGCCACCCTCAAGGACGTGCTGGCCCGGATGATGGAGCGCCATGGCGGCGAAGTGATTACCGTCTATTACGGCCAGGGTGTGGAGCCCGAGCAGGCTGAGGCCCTGGCAGCCGAACTGCAGAAGCTGTACCGCGGTTGCGAGGTGGACTTGCAATACGGCGGCCAGCCGCTCTATTTTTATATTTTCTCCCTGGAATAACGGGGGCTTGGCCAGGCGGGGCAGATCCCTGCGCCCCGCCTGTTTTGTGCCAGGGGACAGGCAACGGGGGGGTGCCGGGTGAACCCGATCCTGGAACAGGACGTCCAGTTCATCAAGGGTGTCGGACCAAAACGGGCGGAACTGTTGCGCAAGCTCGGACTGGGCACTTTGCGCCAGTTGGTGGAACATATCCCGCGCGATTATCTGGACTACAGCCGGTTTATCAAAGTCAAGGACCTCAAGGCCGACGAACCGGCGACGGTGGAGGTCCGGGTGCACCAGATCAGTACCTATCGGCCGCAGCACCGGCGCAACCTCGCCATCGTCAGTGCCACGCTCACCGACGGGTCGGGCTACTTCAAGGCGGTCTGGTTTAACCAGCCCTGGCTGGAGAAGGCGCTGCCGCCGGGGACAGCGGTGATCGTCAGCGGCCGTCTGAAGCGCGAACGCGGCGCCCTGCAGATGGATAACCCCCTCTGGGAGGTCCTGGAGGAAGAATCCGAGCTGCTACATGCCGGGCGGATCATGCCGGTTTACCCGCTCACGGAGGGGCTGCGCCCGCGGGAAATGCGCCGGCTCATGCAGACGGCGGTGGCTCAGGCGGCGGAGGCGATGCCCGAGCTGGTGCCCGAATACCTGCGCCGGCGTCGGCACCTGCTGGCTGCACCGCAGGCCTGGCGCGGCATACACTGGCCCGATACATGGGCCCAGATGCACGAGGCCCTGCGTACCATCAAGTACCAGGAACTGCTGACCATGATGGTAGGCATTGCCCTGCTGAAGGAAAACCTGGCCGCTCGGGACGGCATTGGCCATAGTCCGGACGGCCCGTTGGCAGAACTGTTCCGGGAACAACTGCCCTTCCGCCTGACCGCTGCCCAGGAAGCGGCCATCGTCGCCATCAAGCAGGATATGGAACGAACAGTCCCCATGAACCGGCTGGTCCAGGGGGACGTGGGCTCCGGTAAAACGGTGGTGGCGGCCGCAGCCGTGGTCAAATGCGTGGAGAGCGGCTACCAGGCTGCCCTGATGGCACCCACGGAGATTCTGGTTGAACAGCATTTCCACGGTCTGCGCCGCCTCCTGGAGCCCCTGGGGGTAGAGGTGGTGCTGGTGGCCGGCGGACAGGGCCGCCGCCTGCGGCGGGACCTGGCCGCTGCGCTGGCGACCCAGCGTAAGCTCCTGGCCGTGGGCACCCATGCGCTGATCGAGGAGCAGATCCAGTTCGGCGACCTGGGCCTGGTGGTGATCGATGAACAGCATCGCTTCGGGGTGCGCCAGCGTGCCGCCCTGCAGGCCAAGCGGCAGGATCAGCGCAGTCCGGACGTACTGGTCATGACGGCCACCCCCATTCCCCGGACGGTCGCCATGACCCTGTATGGCGACCTGGACCTGACGGTGATCGATGAAAAACCGCCGGGGCGGCGGGACGTGGCCACCGTCTGGCGCAAGCCGGCGGACCGGGACCACGTGTACCAGACACTGGTGGATCAGTTTGTCCGCCCGGGCCAGCAGGCCTACGTGATCGCCCCGCTGGTGGAAGAGTCCGAGAAGCTCGAGGCGCTGGCGGCGACGGAACTGTTTGAGGAACTGTCGGCCAAGTTTCCCGAACTGCGACTGGGCCTGATGCACGGACGCCTGAAGGCCGAGGCCAAGGACAGTGTGATGGAGGCGTTCCGCACCGGAGCCCTGGATGTACTGGTTTCCACCACCGTGGTGGAGGTGGGGGTGGATGTACCCAATGCCACCGTGATGGTGATTGAGGCGGCCGACCGGTTCGGCCTGGCCCAACTGCACCAGTTGCGCGGCCGGGTGGGGCGCGGCAGCCTGAAGTCTTACTGCGTATTGGTTGCTGACCCCAAGACCGAGGAGGGGATCCAGCGCATGATGTTAATGCAAAAGACCTCCTCAGGCTTTGAACTGAGCGAGAAGGACCTGGAACTGCGTGGGCCGGGGGAATACCTGGGCACCCAGCAGAGCGGCTGGGGCCTGCAGTTTGCCCACATCACCAGGGACCGTGCCCTGCTGGAGGAGGCCAGGGACGACGCCGCCGAACTGGTCCGCAGCGGTGACCTGGCCCGGTATCCGGAACTGCTGGGGACTGTCCGGTCGCGCTGGGGCGATCGGCTGGGCCTGGCGCGGGTGGGATAGTTCATGCGTGAAGCCATCCTGCGGGTGCTCAGGGAGCACGCCGGTACGTACGTGAGCGGTGAGCAGTTGGCCCGGAACCTGGGTGTGAGCCGGACGGCGATCCATAAACACATGGAGGTCCTGCGGGCCGCCGGTTACCGCATTGAGAGCATGCCGCGGGTGGGCCACCGCCTGCTGGCGTCGCCGGAACGGGTGACCCCGGCAGAGATCCGTGACGGGTTAACGTCGGCGGTGCTGGGCCACCGGGTGGAATACCGGGAGAGCGTGGGCTCCACCAACGAGGTGGCCAAACAGATGGCCCGGGACGGGGCTCCCGAAGGTCTGCTGGTGATTGCTGAGGAGCAGACCGGTGGCAAGGGTCGCCTGGGCCGTACCTGGGCCAGTCCGCCGGGGGTGGGGATTTGGATGTCGGTGGTGTTGCGCCCGCCCCTGCCGCCCTACGAGGCGGCCCGGCTCACCCTGTGTGCCGCCGTGGCGGTGGCCGCGGCCGTGCAGGTGAGCACCGGCGTGCCGGCCGGCATTAAATGGCCGAATGATATCGTGGTGCAGGATCGGAAGGTCTGCGGGATTCTCACCGAACTCGAGGCGGACTGGGACCGGGTCAACTTCGCCGTGGTGGGGGTCGGCATCAATGTGAATACGCCGGCGGCTGACTTCCCACCGGAATTGCAGGCTACCGCCACCTCCCTGCTGGCGGAGGCGGGGCGGCCCGTTGCCCGGGCGCCCCTGGTCCGGGCGATTCTGGTGGGGTTGGAGGAGGCATACCTGCAGACCCTGGACGGCCACTTTGACCGGGTGCTGGAGCGCTGGCGCCTGTTCAGCGCCACGCTGGGGCGGGAGGTGCACATCCTGCCCGTCAACCCGGGGCAGCCCGGGTACGTCGGTCTGGCCGAGGACCTGGACCCGGACGGTGCCCTGGTGGTGCGGCTGCCGGACGGTGAGCGCCGCCGGGTGCTGGCCGGCGAAGTCAGTCTGCGGCCTGTCCAGTAGCAAGTAGAGGGATTACCATGCGGACTTATCTGCGCGAACTGCTGCTGGCCGGGCTGTTTGCCGCCCTGATGGCGGTGACCGCCCAGATGAGCTTCAAGTTGCCCATCACCGGTGTACCCTTTACCCTGCAGGTGCTGACGGTGCTGCTGGCCGGCTTATTGCTGGGTCCTCGCTGGGGGGCGGTGGCGATGGTGGTGTACCTGGCGGTCGGTGCCGTTGGTGTGCCGGTATTTGCCAATTTTGGCAGCGGGCCGACCGCCCTGCTGGGACCGACCGGGGGGTATCTGTGGTCGTGGCCGGTGGCGGCCCTGGTCACCGGATGGCTGGCGCAGGCCCGCCGGCAGCCGGGCTTCAAGGCTGTCCTGGCCGCAGTGGTGGCGCAGTCGGTCCGGGCAGCGCTGGGGGCCATGGGCTGGCGCTGAAACGGTGCGTTTTGCCCCGCCCGGCCGGCTTAAGCCTCGCCCGACCCGCGGCGCTGCCAGGCCCACAGGCTCTGGGGCGGGCGGTCCGGATGGTGCCGGGTAAATCGGGCCAGCAAAACCGCTTCCGGCTCGGGCCGAACCACAATGGCGTCGGTTGGGCAAACGATGACGCACTGACTCTCACCGTAGAAACCGTAACACTCGGTGCACAAACTGGCATCGACCACGGGCCGCAGGGTACCGGGGGAGATAGCGGTGGTGGGGCACTCCCATTCGCAGGCGCCACAGGCAATGCAACTGTCGGTAATGCGCACAGCCATGTGCCATCCCTCCTCAGGCTTCCTGCCGCTGGAACAACCCGGCTTGTTCCATGGCCTGGACAAACTCCCGGATGTCCGCCGCCACCTGGCCGCTGTCCTGGTCGGGATAGGCGGCCCCTACCTGCGCCACCAGTTCGTCCGGCGTGCATCCGTCGCAGGCGGCCCAGATGCGGGCGCCCAGGGGGTTCAGGCTGAAGAAGGTGACGGTACCGGTGTGGCAAAGGACCATGGTGCCATCCACCGTGTCCCAGATCACCTCTGGGTTGCGCAGCAGTTTGCTCATGGCTCCTCCTCCGGGGTGGCGCCGGCTTCCTCTGCCGCCTGAAAGCGGGCCGGGCGGGCCGGTGGCACCTCCCCTGTATGTGCCCAGGCCTGAACTTCAAAGGTGCGGCGCAGGTATGCGCAAAACAGCGGGTGGGAGCGGGTGTATTCGCCGCTGAAGGCCGTGTGAATCGCCCGGCAGCCACCGCCGCAGTGGTTCTTAATGATGCAGGTGGGGCAGGTCGCCAGGGTATCGGCCACGCGGCCGCGCAGGTAGGCTAGTTGCGGGTGGTCCCCTACAATCTCTGCCAGGCGGCGGGTGCGAATATTGTCCGTGCGGAATTCGGGCAGTTGCAGTAACTTGCAGGGGTAGACCCAGCCCTCCGGATCAATGGATACCTCGCTTACACCGGCGCCACAGTGGTTGCGCCGGGTCAGCTTGCTGCTGTAGCGGCCCTCCGGCCGGATTTCCGGTGTGGCTGCATCGGCCAGGGCCTGGTTCGCCCGGAACAGCAGGTCGTTCAGCTGTAAGAGATCAGCCGGCGTCAGTTCGCTGCCGCGGGCGCACGCCCCGCGCCCCAGCGGGAACTGGGGAATAATCCGGTGCAGCCGCACGTGCCGTTGCCGGACAAAGCGCAGCAATTCCGCCACATCGGTCAGGCCAAAGCGGGACAGGACAGAGTTAATGTCCAGGGTGGCCCCGGCCTGCACCAGCAGGTCAATGGCCCTGACGGTGCGAATCCAGGAGCCCTGGCCGCGGTTACAGTCATGGTGTGCCGGGACCCCGTGGTCGAGGCTGATGGTGATGTTGTGAAAGGCTGCGGCCACATCCCGCACGTTGTTTTTGGTGATGTAGTGACCGTTACTGATCACATTGGTGCGCAGGCCGCACTGGCGGGAGTACCGGGCGATCTCCAGCAAGTCCTTGCGGGTAAAGGGTTCACCACCGGTGAACACCAGAGTTTTGGCACCTGCTTCCACCACTTGATCCACCAGGTACTTGCCTTCGGCAGTGGAAAGTTCGCCTGGGCGGGCCCTGGCAGCGCTCTGGTAGCAATAAGTGCAGCGGAGGTTACAGGCCTGGGTGCAGACCCAGTATACCGCCCCGAGCGGGTCGGCCGGGGCGGCAAGCCCGGGCAGATCCGGCAGGCGGTCAAGATACAGCAGCCGACGCAGGATGCACCACTTCAGGATGGCCTGCAGCCGATCGGCAGCCACCGCGGCACTGTAACCGAAGCGCTGCTCCAGATGGGCGGCCAACCGGTTCCGGTCGCGTCCGGCCCGCAGCCAGCGGATGGCCTCGGCGGTATCCCGGTCCAGCCGTTCCCAGAGGTTCAGGGCCGGGTTATACCCCAGGGTTTCCTCACCCCGGCAAATTAAGGCCAGGCGGGGTGGAACCACCACTCGCCCCAGCATAGCCAGCACCCCCCGTGAGGCAGATCGACCCGGGTGGCCACGGGTGGCAGGCGGACCCACCGGTCACCGGCGGGCCCGCCCTGCTCCCTGCCCCTAGTTCAGTGCATTGCCGCCGCCACCGCCGGCGCCGCCCGCACCCCGGCAACCGCACCCGCAGCCGCAGCCGTCCTTATCGACCAGGACCTGCAGGGGATCAGCCTCCAGCATGGGCTTGCTGTAGCCCTCCTTCTGCTCGTTCATGTCGTCACCCCCTCCCCGAGGCGTTGCCTCTGTTCATAATGGGATGACGGGAAAGGCGGCCAGATGGTGCGGCACGGTGGCCGAAGTTCGCTGCCGGCGAAGGGGCAAATTGTCGGTTGACAGGCCCCGGCCGGCGGTGATACCTTATACAACAAGCAGTATAGCGCAAACGCGATGAGTGGGACGAGTACCCGGGTGGAGCCGTTTCAGCGAGCCGGCGGGGTCTGGAGGCCATTCCAGACCCATGGTGAGAGGACCGGTACGGAGTCACCTGGTGAATGGACCCGCGAGCGGCAACTCGAACGCGGCGCGCCGCAAGTAGACGTTGACGGGCACTCCCGCCGTTATGAAGGGTAGAAGGTATAACTCGCGGCGTCCTGGCTGCGAACGTACCTGCAGCGACAAGTGGGGTATGTCATTTTGGCGTGCCTAAACTGGGTGGTATCGCGGAGAAGCCTGTCCAAGGCACTCCGTCCCGGCAACGGGGCGGAGTGCCTTTTTATGTTGTATTGCGAGTTGGTCACGGGCCGATGGGCCCGTACAGGAGGGAACACAGATGCGGGCACTGGCGCAGCAGTTCAGCGAACTGGCCCGGACTTACAACCTCATTCCCATCTACCGGGAGGTCCTGGCCGATCTGGAGACCCCGGTGAGCGTATTCATGAAGCTTTGCTACGACGAACCCGGCGCCTTTCTGCTGGAAAGCGTCGAGGGCGGAGAGCGGGTGGCCCGCTACTCCATCCTGGGGGCCCGGCCCCTGGTAACACTGATCAACCGCGACGGCGCCAACCGCCTGTATCGGGGTGATGACGCCGCCAATCACGTGGAAGTGGCCGGGGTCAACGAACTGGCCCCACCCGAGTGCATTACCCCCGGCGACCCCCTGGGTGGCCTGCGGGACCTGCTGGGCCATTACCGGGTGGCAGAGCCGATCGCAGCACCCCGGCGAGGCGGCGCCGCGACTCCGGCCACTGCCCCGGTTCTGCCCCGGTTCTACGGCGGGGCGGTGGGTTATCTGGGCTACGATGCCGTGCGCCATTACGAGCGGCTGGGGCAGACGCCTGCCGACGATCTGCGCCTGCCCGACGCCGCCTACATGCTGACTGAACTGGTGGCGGTGTTCGACCACCTCCGGCACCGACTGACCCTACTGGTGCTGGCCGAACCGGGCAACGACCCCGACGCCGCCTGCGGGCGGGCGCTGGCCCTGCTGGACCGGGCGGTGGAGCGGCTGCAGGGTCCGGTACCGGTACCGGGGCGGGTGCCGGGCAACGGCTTCCACCAGCGCCCGCCGCTGCAGGTGAGCAGCAACTGCACGGCGGAGCATTTTGAGGCCGCCGTGGCGCGGGCCAAGCAATACATCCTGGCCGGCGACATCTTCCAGGTGGTGCTGAGCCAGCGGCTGACTACCACCGTGCGGGCGGCCCCCATGGACATCTACCGGGTGCTGCGCACCGTCAACCCCTCACCCTACATGTTCTACCTGAGCTTCGGAGACCTGAAGCTGATCGGGGCCAGCCCGGAACTGATGGTACGGGTGGAGGACGGTATAGCCCACACCCGGCCCATCGCCGGGACCATGCCCAGGGGCCAGACCGAGGCCGAGGACCAGGCCAACGAGCAGCGGCTGCTGGCCGATGCCAAGGAGCGGGCCGAACACCTGATGCTGGTGGACCTGGGCCGCAACGACCTGGGACGGGTCTGCGAGTACGGCAGCGTGCAGGTGACCGACCTGATGCAGGTGGAGCGCTACAGCCACGTGATGCATATGGTCAGCCACGTGCGGGGCCGGCTCGCCGCCGGCAAGGACTGCTTCGATGCCCTGGCGGCCTGCTTCCCGGCCGGGACCCTGAGCGGCGCCCCCAAGGTGCGGGCGATGGAGATCATCGACGAACTTGAGCCCACCAAGCGCTGCAGCTACGGTGGCGCAGTCGGGTACTTCGGATTCCAGGGCAACATGGACACCTGCATCACCATCCGGACGCTTCTGCTCAAGGGCGCTCAGGCATACATCCAGGCCGGCGCCGGGATTGTGGCCGACAGCGACCCCGGGCGGGAATACCAGGAGACCCTGCACAAGGCCGGTGCCCTGCTGCGCACCCTGGAACTTGCCGAGGAGGGCATCCAGCCATGATTCTGGTCATCGATAACTACGACAGTTTCGTCTATAACCTGGTCCAGTACCTGGGGGAACTGGGGCCCGATGTGCAGGTATACCGCAACGACCAGATCACCGTCGGGCAGATCCGGGCACTGGCGCCGGAAAAAATTGTGCTCAGTCCCGGCCCCTGCACCCCCAACGAGGCTGGCGTCACCTTGCAGGTGATCCGTGAACTGGGGCCGGAGGTGCCTATCCTGGGGGTCTGCCTGGGGCACCAGAGCATTGGACAGGCATACGGCGGTGCAGTGGTGCCGGCTCCGGAGGTCATGCACGGCAAGACCTCGGCCATTTACCACCACGGCGACCCCCTGTTTGACGGACTGCCCAGCCCCTTCACCGGCATGCGCTATCACTCGTTGCTGCTGCGCCGGGGAGACCTGCCCGACTGCCTGCAGGTAACAGCGGAAACAGCCGACGGACTGGTGATGGCGGTGCGGCACCGCCGGGACCCGGTGGCAGGGGTACAGTTCCACCCGGAATCCATCGCCAGCGAGGGCGGCAGGCAATTGCTGGCCAACTTCCTGGCCACCCGTCGCCCGGCCGTGCTCGCCCAGCATGTGTAAGGAGGAAATGACCATGACGCTCAATATGGACATGAAATCGCTGATCACGCTGGTCAGCACCGGCAAGGACCTGACCGAGGCCCAGGCGGAAGTGGCCATGTCTCTCCTCTTCAATGGAGAAGCTTCGCCCGCCCAGGCGGCGGCCTTCCTGGTGGCCCTGCGCATGAAGGGCGAAACCATTGACGAGATCACCGGCTGTGCGAGGGTGATGCGTGACCGGGCGACCCGGGTACCGCACCACCAGCCGTTGGTGGTGGACACCTGCGGTACCGGCGGGGACAAGTCGGGCTCGTTCAACGTCAGCACCACCGCTGCCTTTGTGGCGACCGGTGCCGGTGTCGCCGTGGCCAAGCATGGCAATCGGGCAGCTTCCAGCCAGACCGGCAGCGCCGATGTCCTGGAAGCCCTGGGCGTGACCCTGGGCCTGTCTCCTGAGGCGGTGGGCCTCTGCCTGGACGAAATCGGCATCGGCTTCATGTTCGCTCCGGCCCACCACCCCAGCATGAAGCATGTGGCGCCGGTGCGGCGGGAAATCGGCACGCGCACCATCTTCAATATTCTGGGACCCCTGACCAACCCGGCCGGAGCGGCGGCCCAGGTGGTGGGCGTGTTTGATGCCGGGCTGACCGAGCCCCTGGCCCGTGTGCTCGGACGCCTGGGCGTGGCGCATGCCCTGGTGGTGCACGGGCTGGACGGAATGGACGAGATCAGCATCTGCGGCCCGTCGCAGATTTCTGAGTATCAGGACGGATACGTGACCACCTATCGGGTCACACCGGAAGACGCCGGGCTGCAACGGGCACCCCGGGAGTATATCCGGGGCGGCAACCCCCAGGAAAACGCCCGCATCACCGAGGCGGTGCTCAGGGGTGAGCCGGGTCCGCGCCGGGACGTGGTCCTGCTCAACGCCGGGGCGGCCCTGATGGCCGCCGGCCGGGCCCGCAATCTGCGGGAGGGCGTGGAACTGGCAACCGAGTCCATCGATTCCGGCCGGGCCGGCCAGGCCCTGGAACAACTACGCAGCCGCACGGCCCAACTGGCCGCGGCCGTCGCCAGCGCCTGAGGAGGCAACCAAGCATGATCCTGGAACGCATCCTGGCCACCAAGGCCGAAGAGCTGACGGCCGCCCGGGCCCGGTATTCCCTGACCGAGGTGACCGTGGCCGCCCTTCGGGCGGCGCCTGCCCGTGATTTCGCCCGTGCGCTGCAGACACCGCCCCCGGGAGCGTCCCTGGCCTGCATCGCCGAGGTGAAGAAGGCCAGCCCGTCCAAGGGCGTCATCCGCTCCGACTTTGAACCGGTGCGCATCGCCCGGCAGTATGCTGCCGCCGGTGCCGCCGCCATTTCCGTCCTGACCGACGTCCAGTACTTCCAGGGTTCCCTGGATTACCTGGTGCAGATCCGGGCGGCGGTCGATATCCCCGTACTGCGTAAGGACTTTATCATTGATGAGTACCAGATTTACGAGGCCAGGGCGGCTGGAGCCGATGCCATTCTGCTGATCGTGGCGGCCATTCCCGATGCCGGGCGTCTGCGGGCTTACCGGGAACTGGCAGAGGAACTGGGCATGGCGGCCCTGGTGGAAGTCCACTCGGCCCCGGAATTGGCGCTGGCGGTGGCCGGCGGTGCCGGTATCATCGGCATCAACAACCGGGACCTGCGCACCTTTACCGTCTCCCTGGACGTCACCGTCAGCCTGGCGCCGTCGGCACCGCCGGAGGCCATCCTGGTGGCGGAGAGCGGCGTGGCCACTCGGTCGGACTGTGACCGGCTGGCGGCGGCCGGCGCCCGGGCCGTACTGGTGGGCGAATCCCTGGTGCGCCGGGACGACCCCGGTCTGGCCCTGCGGGACCTGCTGGGGATTTGAGCAAGACGGAGGAGCAAGCCATGACCTGGGTGAAAATTTGCGGCATCACTGATACCCGGGCCGGGCTGGCGGCGGCCGAGGCGGGGGCCGACGCGGTGGGCTTTGTGTTCTGGCCTCGTAGCCGGCGACTGATTGACCCGGAGCGTGCCGGTGCCATTTCCTGCCGCCTGCCGTCCGAACTGGCCCGAGTCGGCGTCTGGGTGGATGCCCCGACCGACGAGGTGCTGCGCACCGCCCAGACGGCCGGACTGACCCACCTGCAACTGCACGGTGCGGAAACCCCGGAAGAGATCGCCACCCTGCCCCTGCCCGTGATCAAGGGGATCCGCCTGAAAAATGCCGGCGACCTGCTGCAACTGACTCGCTACCTGAACTGCTGGGCCATCCTGATCGAGCCCCATGCCGAGGCTACGGCGGGGGGCGCCGGCATTGCCCTGGACTGGGAGTTGGCGCAACAGGCCCGGCAAACCCTGCAGCAGGCCGGCTACCGCGGCCGGTTTATCCTGGCCGGCGGGCTGGATCCGAACAGCGTCAGGGCGGCCATTGCCGCCGTCCGGCCCGACGGGGTGGACGTAAGCAGCGGCGTGGAAACAGACGGCGCCAAAGACATTGAAAAGATTCACCATTTCCTCGGCAACGCAAAGGAGGGCCGCCTGTGACCACCCGCCCACTCTCACAGCCCGACGCCCACGGCCGGTTCGGCCAGTTCGGGGGCCGCTACGTACCGGAAACCCTGATGCCCGCCTGCCTGGAGCTTGAGGCTGCCTACCGGGCCGCCTGCAGCGACCCGTCCTTTCAGGCCGAAGTGGACTACTACCTGCGCCAGTATGTCGGCCGGGCCACACCGCTGTACTTTGCCGAGCGGCTGACGGCCGAGTTGGGTGGCGCCCGCATCTACCTGAAGCGAGAGGACCTGAACCATACCGGGGCGCACAAAATCAACAACACCGTCGGGCAGGCCCTGCTGGCCCGGCGCATGGGCAAACAGCGGGTGATCGCCGAAACCGGCGCCGGGCAGCACGGTGTGGCCACCGCCACGGTGGCGGCTCTGTTCGGGATGGAATGTGACGTCTATATGGGTGAAGAAGACGTGCGGCGACAGGAGCCCAACGTCTTCCGCATGCGGCTCCTGGGCGCCCGGGTGATTCCCGTCACCTCCGGCTCCCGCACCCTCAAGGATGCCACCAACGAGGCGATCCGTGACTGGGTCACCAATGTGGAAAACACCTACTACATCATCGGCTCGGTGGTCGGGCCGCATCCATACCCCGCCATGGTGCGGGACTTCCAGAGCATCATCGGTCGGGAGACCCTGGAGCAGGTACAGGCGGCGGCGGGGCGGCGGCCGGACGTGGTCATCGCCTGTGTCGGCGGCGGCTCCAACAGCATGGGTATGTTCCACCCCCTCAGCGCCCACCCCGACATCCGCCTGGTGGGGGTTGAGGCGGCGGGGCAAGGTGTGGAGACCGGCCGGCACGCGGCCACCCTCACCGCCGGTCAGGTCGGGGTGCTGCACGGCTGCAAGAGTTACCTGCTTCAGGACGAGCACGGTCAGGTGGTGGAGGCGCACTCGGTCAGCGCCGGTCTGGACTATCCCGGCGTCGGCCCTGAACACAGTTATTTCCGGGATACCGGCCGGGCTGAATACACCAGCATCACCGATCAGGAAGCCCTGGACGGGTTCCAACTGCTCTGCCGGACCGAAGGGATCATCCCGGCCCTGGAATCCAGCCATGCCATCGCCCAGGCGGCGAAAATGGCACCGGGCCTGCCCAAGGACACGATCCTGGTGGTATGCCTCAGCGGCCGCGGGGACAAGGACATCTTCCACGTCATGGCGCAGATCGGAGGGGAACTGTGATGGAAACGGTCCAACCGAAGAGCCGGCTGTCCCGGCGGTTGGCGGCCCTGCGGGCCGAGGGGGGCAAAGCCCTGGTGACCTATCTGTGCGCCGGTGACCCCGATCTGGAGACCACCTTTGCCCTCGTCCGGGCGCTGGCGGCCGCCGGCAGCGACGTGATCGAACTCGGTGTGCCCTACTCCGACCCCCTGGCCGACGGCCCGGTGATTCAGGCCGCCGCCCAGCGGGCCTTGGCGGCGGGGACCACCCCGCCGGCCTGTCTGGACCTGGTGGCTCGTCTGCGCCAGGCCGGCTGCGAGATTCCCATTGTGCTGATGGGCTACTACAACCCGATTTTGCACGCAGGCGTGGCGCGCTACACCGCTGAGTGCGCCGCCGCCGGCGTGGACGGGCTGATCGTGCCTGACCTGCCGCACGAGGAGTCCGACGAACTGCGGGCCGCCTGCCGCACCGCCGGGGTCGACCTGATTCCGCTGCTGGCCCCCACCAGCCCGCCTGAACGGGTGGCGGCAATTTGCCGGGAAGCCGGCGGCTTTGTCTACTGTGTGAGCCTGACCGGCGTCACCGGGACCCGTGCCACCCTATCTGACCGGTTCCAGCCCCTGGTGGAGCTGGTGCGGCAGCACACCGGCCTGCCGGTGGCGGTGGGGTTTGGTATCAGCACCGCCGAGCAGGCCCGCCGGGTGGCACAGACAGCCGATGCCGTCATCGTGGGCAGTGCGGTGGTCAAGCTCTGCGGCGACGGCGGCAGCACCGCCGAAGTGGTGGAGCGAGTGACCGGCTATGTGCAGGAACTGGCTCGGGGACTGAAATAAATACCCATGGGTGCAGGGGCGGAAGCCACCGGAACTACTTGACCAGTATTGGGAGAGGTGCTATACTCACTCCCAACAGTGAAAACGATGACCGGGAGAACGTAAGTCGGATCCCCGTAACCTCAGAGAGCCGGTGGGGACCGGTGCCGGGCCACCCACAACCAACCTCGGTTGTGGCCAGCCAGGCGGCGGGACATGGTGCAAACCGGTGGTCGGGGCTGGCTGAATACACCCGGGAGTGCGGAACGAACCTGTCCCTGCTGCCTGACCCGACCGGACAACCCGGCCGGTGCGGGGGCGGCGGCCGGAAGTAGTGACCGACGGTCTCCTCCACCGTTAGCCGGAGGGGCGCTTGATGGAGCGCCGGTCAAGTGGGTCTGCCGTGCAGGCGGACCAATGAGGGTGGTACCACGGAAGCATTGGCTTCCGTCCCTTGCCTGGGGACGGAGGCCTTTTTATGTCTTCGCTTCCTGCGGCGAAAGGTATAAACATAAACGTTAGGGGTGCTGACCAAATGGTAATCATCATGCGCAAGGGTGCCACGAACCCGGAAATCGATGCGGTTGTCGAGAAGGTGAAGCGGGTCGGATTTGGCGTGCACCTGAGCCGTGGCGTGGAAAGCACCATCGTAGGTGCCATTGGCGGCGACCGGCGGGCCCTGGAGTCCCTCAATCTGGAATCCCACCCGGGGGTGGACCGGGTGATGCGGGTAACCAAACCGTACAAACTGGCCAGCCGTGAGTTCCATCCGGCCGATACAGTGGTGGAAGTGGGTGGCGTCCGCTTTGGCGGCGGCGACGTGCCGGTGATCGCCGGTCCCTGCGCCGTGGAGGGCCTGGAACTGTTCCTGGAGGCGGCCCAGGCGGTGAAGGAAAGCGGTGCCAGCATCCTGCGCGGCGGGGCGTACAAGCCCCGGTCCTCGCCGTACAGCTTCCAGGGCATGGAGGAGGAAGGTCTGAAGATCCTGGCCGAAGCCCGGGAGCGGACCGGCCTGCCCGTCTGCACCGAAGTCATCGACCTGGAAACGGTAGACCTGGTGGCTGCCTACGCTGACATCATCCAGGTCGGTGCCCGCAACGCCCAGAACTATCCCTTGCTCAAGGCGCTGGGGCGGATCAACCGTCCGGTGCTGCTCAAGCGGGGCTTCGGCAATACCATCGAGGAATGGCTCTGTGCCGCCGAGTATATTCTGGCCGGTGGGAATCCGAATGTGATCCTGTGCGAGCGGGGCATCCGCACCTATGAGCAGTCCACCCGCTTTACGCTGGACATCGCCGCCGTACCGGTGGCCAAGCAATTGACCCACCTGCCCATCGTGATAGATCCCAGTCACGCCGCCGGCAAGCGGCAGTATGTCGGGCCGCTGGCCCTGGCCGGTATAGCCGCCGGCTGCGACGGGTTAGAGATCGAGGTCCACCCCCGGCCGGACGAATCCATCTCCGACGCCGCCCAGGCCGTGAGCCCGGCCGCCTTCCGGACCATGATGCACGAACTGACCGGTGTGGCAGCCGTGCTGGGCCGGCGGGTGCCCCTGCCGGTGGGTGCCGGTGCCTGACCTGAACTTTCATAAAGTGGCCGTCTGGGGCATGGGCCTGATGGGCGGCTCACTGGGGCTGGCCCTGAAGACGGCCGGGGTGGCGGAGCAGGTGGTGGCCATCGGCCGGGACCCCCGCTCCCTGCAGGAAGCCCTGCGGGTCGGCGCCGCCGACCAGTGTACCCTGGATCCGGCCGAAGGGCTGGCCGGTGCCGACCTGCTGGTGCTGGGGTCGCCGGTACGGGTGATCATCGACCAGGCCCGGCAGTGGGGGCCGCAGGTGCCCCCCGGCTGCGTGGTCACCGACCTGGGCTCCACCAAGGCGGCCGTGGTCGCCGCCTGGGAACGGCATCTGCACCCGGAGGCTGCCTTTGTCGGCTCACACCCCATGTGCGGCTCCGAGAAGACCGGGGTGACCAACAGCCGGGCCGACCTGTACCGGGGCGCCCGCTGGGTCATTACAGTGACCGAACGCACCCCGCCCCGGGCGGGTGCCCTGGTGGCGGCCATGGCCGAGGCCATCGGCGCCCGCACCCTGTGGATGCCGCCCGATCTGCACGACCGCCGGGTCGCCTACATCAGCCACCTGCCGCAACTGGTGGCCACGGCGACCGCCGCGGCGGCCCAGTCCGGGGATGAACACACGGGCTGGGCCCTGAATCTGGCGGCAGGCGGCTTTCGGGATACAACGCGCATTGCCGCCAGTCCGGCCCATGTCTGGCAGGACATCCTCTTCACCAACCAGGCGGCTGTCCTGGAGTCGCTGGCCGCCTTTCGGGCGGCTCTGGACGGGTTGGAAGAAGCGGTGCGCAGCGGCGATGCCGCCGCCGTGGAGCACTGGTTTGACCGGGCGCACCTGGCCCGCGGGGCACTGCCCGGGTAGGGGTGGTGCCACCACAGACAATGGGGTGGAGCAGGATGTGGACGGTCAGCAAAGGAGGCGCGCTGCGCGGCGCCCTCCGGGTTCCGGGCGACAAATCGATTTCCCACCGGGCAGTCATGTTCGGTGCCATCAGTCAAGGCACCACGGAAATCACCGGTTTTCTCCCCGGAGCCGACTGCAAGAGTACGATTCGCTGTTTCCGCGCCCTGGGCGTGGAAATCGAGGAACGGGCGCCTGATCACGTACTGGTGCACGGCCACGGGCTGCAGGGCCTGCGTGAGGCGGCCGATGTGCTCGATGTGGGCAACTCCGGCACCACCATCCGCCTCATCTCCGGCCTGCTGGCCGGCCAGCCGTTTTTCAGTGTCCTGACGGGCGATGCTTCCATTCGTAGGCGGCCGATGGACCGGGTCACCGCACCCCTGCGGCAGATGGGCGCACGCATCAACGGCCGCCAGGGCGGGCGGCTGGCGCCGCTGGCGATCCGTGGCACAGCCCTGCAGCCGCAGCATTACCAGTCGCCGGTGGCCAGTGCCCAGGTCAAGTCCAGCATCCTGTTGGCCGGGCTCACCTGCGAGGGGCAGACCAGCGTGACCGAACCGGCCCGCAGCCGTGATCATACCGAGCGGATGTTGCGGGGCTTCGGCGCCGAGGTCCGGGTCGACGGGCTGACTGCCACCGTCACCGGGCGCCCCCAACTGAGCGGGCAGCGGGTGCAGGTGCCGGGGGACATCAGCTCTGCCGCCTTCTTCCTGGTGGCAGCCAGTATCGTCCCCGGGTCGGAACTGCTCATCGAAGGGGTGGGGATCAATCCCACCCGGACCGGCCTCCTGGACGCTCTGGCGGCCATGGGGGCGAGCATTACCCAACTGAACGGACGGGAGGAAGCCGGCGAGCCTGTGGCCGATCTGCTGGTACGAGCCGCCGACCTTCGGGCTACCACCATTGCCGGCGAACTGATCCCCCGCCTGGTGGACGAGATCCCGGTGCTGGCGGTGGCTGCCTGCTATGCCGCCGGCACCACCTACATTCGCAACGCCGAGGAACTGCGGGTGAAGGAGTCTGACCGCATTGCCTGCATGGTGGCGGAGTTGCGCAAGTTGGGTGCAGAAGTGGAGGAACTGGCCGACGGCATGGTGATTACGGGCGGCCGCCCCCTGCACGGGGCGGCGGTGCAGTCCTACGACGACCATCGTATGGCCATGGCGCTGGCCGTGGCTGGCCTGAGGGCCGGCGGTGAGCTGCAGATTCACGGGGCAGAGGCAGTGGACGTGAGTTTCCCCGGTTTTGCCGCCGCTCTGGAAAACCTACGCAAATGAAAGACATCAGGGGACGGCCGGACGGCCGTCCCCTTCAATTTCCACTTATAGTGGGGCCACTGGCAGGCATTCTAATACCACAAACCAACAACGGAGGTGCGCAGGATGCCGCGGAATAACCAGAAGGTGGTCCCGCAGGCTGCCCAGGCGCTCGACCGCCTGAAGCAGGAGACGGCTGCTGAACTGGGAATCCCGAACTACCAGGGATACTTGGGCGACGTGCCCTCCAAGCAGAATGGTGCCGTGGGCGGCCACATGGTCCGGAAGATGATCCGCCTGGCCGAGTCCCAAATCGCCGGAACCCCCAACCCAACGGCCATTACCGGCCCGTCCACCACTGCTCCGACCGGTATTGCCGGTGGTCCTGGTTACGCCGGTGGTGCGGCCGCCGGATTCACGGCTCCCACGACACCTGGTCCGACCGCCTAGATCATACGGCCGGCAGGGCGCCACTCAGTGGCGCCCTGTTCTTGTCCTGGATAAACAGCAGCGGGTCAGACATAACGCAGAAAATCACGGGACTCTACGCTGGTGTGCAGCGTCGCATTCAGGGCGCCGGCAATGACCCGGCTCATGTCTTCAATTAACTCATCCACTTCCTTGGGCGTTACCACCAGCGGGCCAACCCGGGGGTCGAGCACGCCCTCGATCAACTTCCGGCGTTGCTGCGGGTCGTAGGTGGTGATGACCTCGAAGAACGGGTTCTTGCCCTGCAGGGATGCACCGATCATGGCAATGGTATCCATGACAATGGTGCTGGCATGGACCACCGTTGGCACCCCCACAGCCAGTACCGGCACGCCCAGGGTAGCACGGTTCAGGCCAATGCGGCGCGCCCCGAGACCACTGCCGGGATGGATCCCGGAATCAGCCAGTTGGATCGAGGTGCCGATTCGTTCCAGGCTGCGGGCGGCCAGAGCGTCAATGGCAATCACCAGGTCTGGCTGAATATGCTCGACAATGCCCTGGATGATTTCCCCGGTTTCAATCCCCGTGGCGCCCAGTACGCCCGGGGCCACCGCCGCCACCGGCCGCAGACCGCCCTGCAGTTCCTCGGGTACATAGTCTTTCAGGTGTCGGGTGACCAGGAGCTTCCTGACCACCCGCGGCCCCAGAGCGTCCGGGGTAGCGCTGGCGTTGCCCAGTCCCACCACCAGCACACTCTGACTGGTGTCGTCCCGCAGACCGGCCAGCCCCGCCAGTTCCCGCACCAGAATCTTGCCCACCTGTTCCTGTACGTCCAGATTACGCCGGCGCAATTCAGGGGCATCCAGGGTAATATAGCGCCCCGGCAGCTTGCCGGTGGCCTGTTGGCCCTCGGCACTGAATACCTCCACCCGGGAGAGGCGGACGCCGCCCTCGTCCTCTTCTTGCATCCGTACGCCGGGGATCTCGGTGCCGCTCCGCCCCCGGAGGGCTGCAGTGGTTTCAATGGCCAGGTCTGTATAAGGACCGTCCAGCCAGTCTGCTTCTGCCCCGCCCATCGTTGCCACCCCCGCGATTTTGCTGCGCGCTAGTTTATCCCGGGCGCCGTGTGTTTTATGTGCATCGCCCCGTCTGCCCGCCCGTCTCTCCAGCAACGGTAAACCGGACGATGGTACGACCTTCCTGCATACGGGTATTGAATCCATTGCTGCAATGGTTTACAATGGAAGGGGACCCTTTCTTCCTGCTCCGACTCCGGTCAGCCCGGCGGCGGGGCAGTCCCGACCTGCACGCGGGTCGGGAGAACCGGGATGCGCCGGAGGTGCATGGGAATGCGGGTGCCTGCATCTGAGCGGGGACCCCTGGTGCAGGGGCGGCATGTCGACCTGGGCGAGCGGGGCATTTATCATACGGGCAACCGGCTCAACGACCTGACCGGAAAGGAATGGGTCTTCGGGAGCAAGTCTGTCATCAACATGTCCTTTCCGCCGTCCTGTCAGTTCGAACTGCGCAACCAGCACGGCGGCCAGAAGCCGCCGGAACTGTGCGCGCACCTGATCAAGATTTTCACCAAGCGGGGCCAGCGGGTGCTGGACCCCTTCATGGGCGTGGGTGGCACACTCCTGGGGGCAGCCATGTGCGACCGCCAGGCGGTGGGCGTGGAACTGAACCAACGCTGGGTCGAGATCTACCGTGAGGTCTGCCGGCGCGAGGGCCTGCCGGAAATGACGGCCCTGGTGGGAGACAGCCGCCAGATTCTTGGGCAGGTTGGAGGCGGGTTCGACCTGCTACTGACCGATGTTCCATACTGGGACATGGACACCCGCCGCCGCTCCAACGGGAAGTTCAAGCGGGCCGGCGGGGCGGCCACCCAGCGACGCACGTCACGGCTGGGGGCCTTCGCCCCGGCTCCGGCCGCTGCAGGCAGCGAGGCGGTGCCCGGCCCGGCCGACCGGGACGACTGGCTTAAACTGATGCGGGCGGTGTTTGCAGCCGCCACGCCTCTGGTGAAACCCCGGGGTTACGTGGCCGCCTTCATCGGGGACATGTACCATTCGGGCAGCTACCACCCGCTGTCCCATGAGCTGGCCGGGGTGCTCACTGAACTGGGCCTGACCATGAAAGCCAATCTGGTCTGGTACGACGTCGCCAAGAGCCTGCATATATACGGCTACCGGTACGAATTCATTCCCAGCATGATTCACCAAAACATCCTGGTGTTCCGTCGGGAGCACCGGCTGCCGGGGGGGTGAAACGCCGTGGGGGCATTGGCCACGGCCGGACTGCGGCCGGTATTCATCCAGAACCGCAAATTTATTGGTTCCAAACAGAGTCTCCTGGACTTTATTCTTCAGGTGGTCGCTGAGGTGTGTCCCGATACCTGTAGTGCCCTCGATCCGTTTGCTGGCAGCGGAGTAGTGGCCTGGGCCCTGGCCAGTTGCGGGATGCAAGTGACGGCGGCTGATCATCTGTTCAGCAACTACGCGGCTGCCCGCGCCTTTCTCACCACACATCCGGGGAACGCCAGTCAGACCAGGCTGGCCGAAAGCCTCGCCGCCCTGAACCGCCTGCCGGGGTGCCCCGGCTACGCAGCCGAGCACTACGGGGGCGCCTACTTTACGGTCGAGAACGCTGCCCGCATCGACAGTATCAGAGACCAGATCGCGGCCTGGGCAGGGGCCGGAGAACTTACCCGGCAGGAGGAACTGGTGTTAATCACCAGCCTGCTGTATGCGGCGGACAAGGTGGCCAATACCTGCGGCCAGTATGACGCCTTTATGAAGCATATGGGGCACGCCCCGTACCGCTCTGACGGCACCCACCTGGTCGATGCCATGGTCTACCGCCCGCTGGAGCTGGGGATGCCTCACTCCCTGCCTGGCGGGGAGCGGCACCGGGTGATCTGCGCGGATGCCAACCGGGTGGTGGCGGGAGTGGAGGCTGACCTGCTCTACCTGGATCCGCCATACAATACCCGCCAGTATGTGGACAACTACCATGTCCTTGAGAACATTGCTCGCTGGGACCGACCGCCGCTGGTGGGCAAGACCCGTAAGTTTGCGCGGGACCAGTTGAAGAGTCGGTATTCCAGCCGGGTCCATGCCGGAGACGCCCTGCAGGAACTCATTGCGGCGGCCCGTTGCCGCCATCTGCTGCTGAGCTATAACAATGAAGGAATTATCCCGGACGAGACCATCCTGGCGGCCATGGAGCGACGGGGACCCGTACAGGTGTTTTCCGCGGATTACCCGGTGTTCGGTCACGGGGCCGGCCGCGCCCGGCGGCGCCCGGTAGTGGAACGGCTGTTTTATTGCCGAGTGATCCGTTGAGGCGATAGGCAGGAATTGGAATGCACGCCGTCGAAGCATGAATATATCTAATATGTTCGGCCGGGTGACTCACAAGAAAGCTGGCCGATCTTGAGGAGGCCATTGCATTCATGTTTCGGGTAGCCACGTCCCACCTGGTGGCGGGGCAAAAGGTTGCCAGGCACGTGACTGATGCCTCCGGGCGCATTCTCCTGGCGGCGGGCACCATTCTGAAGGAAAGCTACATTGAATATCTGAAACAATATGGAATTCCGGCTGTATACATTGGCAACGAACTGGCGCCTGATCTCGAGGTGCCGGAGGTCGTTTCCGAACGGGCGAGAGCCGGACTGAGCGCACAACTGAAAGCGGCCATGGGCCACCTGAAGGAATCCCTGGCCGACAAGGGCAAGGCCGGAGTGAAGCGCTGGGCGGGCGATGCGGCGCGGCTGCGATCGGCCGTTTCGATGGTGGTGGACGAAATCCTGGCCAATCCGCGCGCCCTGGTCCACCTGCAGGATATCCGCCAGCACGATGAATACACCCTTGGTCATTCAGTCAACGTGTGCATCCTGTCTACTCTGACCGCCCACACCATGGGGTTGGATGTGGGCAAGGTGCGCGAGATCGGAATGGGCGCCGTCTTGCATGATATCGGCAAGGTGACCATTGCCGACGAGATCCTGAACAAGCCCGGGCCCCTGACGGCGTCGGAAACGGAAGAGATGCGCCAGCACACCACACGTGGGTTTGAGATTTTGCGCAAGCAGTCGGAACTGAGCTTTCACGTGGCGCACGTGGCCTATCAGCACCACGAGCGCTGGGGCGGCGGCGGCTACCCCCGCGGTCTGAGCGGCAAGGATATCCACGCCTACGCCCGTGTGGTCACCCTCGCCGATGTGTACGATGCGATGACGGCCGACCGGGTTTACCGTAAAGGATACACGCCCGACCGGGCCCTGCGCAATTTACTGGAAGTGATCCCAGACTGGTTCGAACCGGAGGTTCTGAAGGCGTTTGTGGAGAATATCGCCCTGTTTCCCATAGGTTCCGTCCTGGAAATGAACAGCGGTGAGGTCGCTGTGGTAACGGCGGTGGTGCGGGGCAGCACAGACCGGCCGCGGGTGCGCGTGGTCAAGGATGCCGCCGGTCGGACGCTCAGCCAGCCGTTTGAGGTAGACCTGGCCACTGAACCGTCGTACAAGGTGACGAAGGTACTGGGGAACATTTCCGAGGAGGCGTTGGAGAGCCAGTTGCGGAGCGCCGGCGAAGATTAAGACCACGGTATCAGCCCAGTGGCCCATGACGCCCATCCGGACGCCACGGGCCATTGATCTGCCTGCGGAGGTGCACTGATCATTGCGAAGCAGCAAGGCCACCCTGGTATTGGTCCTGATCCTTGCCCTGGTCCTTGCCACCGGCACGGCTTCCGCCCTGGCCGCGCCTGTCCCTGCTCCCCAGACAAAAACTGCCTGGCTGTTCTCCGATGTACCACCGGACCACCCTGACGCCGGAGCAATCGGTGCCCTGTTTCTGGCCGGGGTGGTCCAGGGCGACGAACTGGGGCGATTCCGGCCCGACGACACCGTAACCCGGGCCGAACTGGTCAAGATGATCCTGATCGCCCGGGGCATCGCCGTAAGCAAGGAGTGCCGGCCCCAATTCCACGATGTACCTTGTACGACCTGGTACGGTCCCTATGTACATATGGGACACCGGCTGGCCCTGGTCGAAGGGCGGGGGGGCGGCCGCTTTGAACCGTCAGCCCCCGTAACTCGTCAGGAGGCTTACGTTATCACGGTGCGGGCACTGGGCAAATGGTACGAGATTCGCCGCACCGCCTGGAGCGACAACGCCGCCAAACTGGCCGTGTTCGGCGACGGCAACGCCGTAGCCGACTGGGCCATGCGGTCCGTGGCTTTTCTTGCCGGGCGCGGGATTCTTACATCCGGCCCAGGACCGGCCGCTTTCCTTCAAGCCACGCAGACGGCGACCAGGGCCGAAATCGCCACACTGCTGCAGCGGGCCCTGCTGCCAACCATCCAGGGCCGCAATACCATCCGGCTGGACGGGACCCTGGTCCGCTACGCCCGCGCCATGGACATGCAGACCACCAAGTATGCGACCGGAGAACCGGGAGTAGGGACCATCACCTATACCAGCCTGAAGGTGCGGGTCGGTGTGGTGGCAGTGGATCCGACGGTCATTCCCCTGGGCTCCCTGCTCTATGTGCCGGGCTATGGCTACTGCGTGGCGGCGGATATCGGCGGTGCCATCAAAGGCCATAAAATAGACCTGTACACGGAAGACCTGCATGAGGCGGCACTGAGGTACGGCGTCCGTCCCCTGCCGGTTTACCTGCTGGACTGATCCGACCCAAGTCGAAACCCCGGGGGGCTACCCGGGGTTTTATGTATCAGTCTGAAGGGCCACATAAACGTGAAAAGGGCCGTAACGGGTCTGAACCGGAATCACGATCCGGGTAATCCCCAGGGTACTGAAACGGGCGCCCTTGCCGACCATGACCGAGGGCGGTGTGATGTCACACTCGTACTGCATCTGCGACAGAAACATGGACGCCCGCCCGGTGATGACATTTCCCAGTTCGGCCACCCCGGAGAGCACCAGGTCGTTGATTTCGGGAAAGGACTGACCGACCATGGCTCCGGCCATAGCCAGGGTGGTCTCGGTGCTCATGCCGTACTGGACCAGTCCTCTGGGGTTACCCACGACCGCCAGAACCACTGTGACATCGTCCGTCAGGTTAGGAACATTGATTGCGGCCAAGCCTACACGAGATACCTCGTCGGCTGTTTCAGTCCGTAGAGTATCGGTAGTTGCACGCAGGAAGGCGTTAAGAATCTCAGCCTTCAAGCCTTTGACCTCCTCGCATAAGACACCGTCAAACATAGGAATACGATTGGCAATGTGCTTATTATAAGATGAATAAGATGTGTTTGGAAGGCTTCTCCGGCTGATGGGCGGAGTGCTACCTGCATGCAGTTCGTCACGTGTCCCCAGTCACACCCACGTGGTATAATGTACTACTGGACCAGCAGGAGGAGGCACGACGGGTGTTTCAACCCTTGGAGGATATGGTGCAGAGCCTGAAGGATGCCCTGGGTGATCTGGGATTTCCGGCGGCGGTCCGCACCGTGTCCGAGCACTGGGAAGGTGCAGCGGCACCCCATCTGGAAGTCATTCTAAGTGCCGGCCGGGACCAGCAGAACCAGAGCGGGCCCGTTGCCGACCTGTATGTGTACCCGACCCGCGGCCATACCTGCGAGGTAGAGATCGAGGTCACCCTGCCCGCCCATATGGTGTCACATCTGGAGCCGGCCCAACTATGGGCACGGGCCAAGGCCATCGCCGGAGCCGACGTCGGCATCAGCGGTGTGCAGCGCTATTTCCGTGGGGAGAGCGGTAAGACCATCCATGTCAACATCGAGTCCCATTTCATCATCGACTACTGGTTTGAGTTGGAAGTCCCCGAGGAGGGCGAGGCCAGCGATGAGGAATGGGAAAGTTTTGACGGTGAGATCGTGGCGGTTGCCCAGGGAGTAGTTGGCCTGCTGGGGCTGGCGGAGGAGAACACCTGATGCGTGTGATCGCCGGGGCCGCCCGGGGGCGGCCCCTGAAGACGGTAAAGGGCCTGGCTGTGCGCCCCACCACCGACCGGGTACGGGAATCCCTGTTTAATGTTCTGCAGCCGCTAGTGGCCGGTTCCGTCTTCTTGGATCTGTTTGCCGGCTCGGGGGCAGTGGGGATTGAAGCGCTGAGCCGTGGGGCCGACCGGGCTGTTTTTGTCGAGCAGGCCGGGACTCACCTGAAAATCATCGCTGACAATCTGGACAAGACCGGCCTGCGCGACCGGGCCGAACTGCTCCGGGGCGACGTCCTGAACATGATCCCTTCCCTGGGGGTGCGTGGGGAGCGGTTCGACCTGATCTTTCTGGATCCGCCGTACGGCCAGGACCTTGTGCCACGTACGCTGGCGGTTTTGGCTGCTGCAGCCGTAACGGTGCCGGGTGGGGTGGCGGTATGTGAGCACCATCGCAAGGATCCGGTGCCACCTTCGGCAGGGCTGCTTTTGCGCTTTAGAGAATTAGGGTTTGGTGAGACGGTGTTGTCCTTTTACCGGCACGGGTCAGTCGAGGATGACGCTGGAGCGAGTGGCAGGGGGTAAAGTATTTGGCAACGGCAATTGTACCCGGTAGCTTTGATCCCTTGACGAATGGACATTTGGATGTAATTGAACGCACAGCACAGATCTTTACCCATGTGGTGGTCGGGGTACCTGTCAACGCCAGCAAGACTCCGCTTTTTTCCAGTGAAGAACGGTTAGAAATGGCGAAAGCGGTCATGTGTCACCTGCCTAATGTTAAGGTAGAAGCTATTTCCGGCCTAACCGTTGAGGCGGCACGAAAGTTTGGGTGTCAGGTCATTGTGCGGGGCATGCGGGCTGTGCAGGACTTCGAATTTGAGTTTCAGATCGGCATGATGAATAAGAAGCTTGCACCGGATGTTGAGACCATGTTTCTCATGGCTGATTTCAAGTACACGTTCGTGAGTTCCACACTGGTAAAAGACGTCGCCCGCAACGGCGGTTCCCTGGACGGGCTGGTGCCGCCGCTGGTGGCTGAACGGCTCCTGCAGAAGTATAACCGAGTTGGCTCCCAACCGGGCTGAGGCATGCAGCGCTGTCGGCGGGTCTCCGGGCCGGACCCGCCGGGGAAGCGCGGTCTGGGGGCCTACAGTCAGGTGAATGGTGGCTGGTGAAGCGTGGACCGGAAGGGGTCCCGCTGAATGTAAGGAGGAACACGTGGCAGTGGACATCTTTGCGCTGCTGGACCGGCTGGAGGACTTGCTCGCCAACGCCACCAGAGTGCCACTCACCGGTAAGGTCATGGTCGATCCGGATGAGGCTCTGGCGGTCGTGGACGAAATGCGGGAGTTGCTCCCGGAGGAGATCCGCCAGGCTGGGCGCGTCACAGAGGAAAAAGAGCGGATTCTGGAAGCAGCCCGGGCTGAGGCAGAGGCCCTGGTGCGTGACGCCAAGGTTTATGCCGGCCAACTGACGGACGAATCCGCCATTGCCCGTGATGCTCAGGAAAAGGCCGAGGAAGCGATCGAGCAAGCCAAGCGGGTGGCCCGGGAAATCCGGGCCGGGGCTCTGGATTACGCGGAAGATGTGCTGCACAAGGTGGAGCAGAGCCTGGAGCGGGCTTACACTACCGTCAAGAAGAGCCGGGAAGAACTGCAACGGTAGTCCGTGGAGGTGATTCTCCGCCTTGGCGATCTGGCCCGAATTTCGGCCGCCATGGTCTGGCGGCTTGCTCCTGCCGGTCATCGGCCGGCTCAGACAGCACCCGTTCCGCCGCCGCTTGTTCGGGGCGATGGCGGCGCTTTGCTTGCTGGTGGCGACCCTCTGGCTGATTCCTACCCCGTATTATGTCACGTTGCCGGGCGATGCGTTGGCCGCAGACCAGTTGGTACGGGCAGCAGGGGCACCCCAGGCCGGCCATTCGGGGAAACTGCTGCTCCTGACTGTGTCGGTCCGACAGGCCAACCTGTTCTGGTGGCTCTACGCGCACGCCGTGCCGGGACGGGCCAGGCTGCAAAATCGAACGGAATACCTGGGGCCTTACCCGAGTTACGAGGAATACCACCAGGACAGCGTGCGCATGATGGAAGATAGCCGGCGCTTTGCCGCGGCAGCCGGGCTCGGTGCCATGGGCTACCATGTGCCGGTACAGACTGAGGGCTTGTACGTCAGTGCAGTACTGGCGGGGTCTCCGGCCAGGGGGGTTTTGCGGGCGGGAGACCTGATCACAATGTGGGCCGGAAACCCGGCCCATAACCTGAAGGATGCCGTCGCCTCCCTGGCGACGCATTCCGGGGGCACACCGATCCAGCTACAGGTACGGCGCGGCGACCGGGAAATCGATCTTCAGGTGCCCACAGCCAAACATCTGCAGCGGGAAGGTGCGACCATTGGTGTCGTCCTGACTGCCCGGTATCAGGTCAGTCTGCCGGTGGACGTGCAGATCACACCGGGCATCGTCTCCGGGCCATCCGCCGGTCTGGTGTTCAGCCTGGAAGTGGTGGCTCAACTGACTTACAGGGACCTGCTGGGCGGACGGACCGTGGCAGCCACCGGCGAAGTGGACTGGTTGGGCAACGTGGGGCCCATCGGCGGGGCGGCCCTGAAGGTGCTGGCGGCTGAGGCTGCCGGGGCCAGCGTGATGTTTGTACCCAGCGACAATTACCCCGAGGCGGCACAGGTTGCCACCCGGCTGCAACTGGTGCCGGTGCGCACGGTGACCGAGGCGCTGCAATGGCTGTCCGACCACCCGGCCGGAGGCAGCCAATAAGCACCAGACGGGGCTGGTGACAGGGCTTACGTTGACAAATGAAGCCAGAGAACTCTATAATACTTCATGTGCCTTCGGGGGCCAAGGTGGGTGAAGACCCGTGGAACTTGACGTCTCCGCTTTGAAAGATGGCAAGGCTCGGGAGATTGAGGTACCTATTGCCATTACCTTGATGCCGGTAGAGTCCGGCGGCGATGCCATCGGTTTTCCGGTTCCCTTCGTGGGAACCGTACAGGCTTTACGCACTGAAGATAGCATTGTGGTACGTCTGGCCGTCAAAGGTGAAGTTGAACTGCAATGCAGCCGGTGTCTGACGGCCTTCCGGCAGCCGCTGCAGGTGGATTTCGCGGAGGAATTCCGTGGCAGCCACGGTGACGCGGTACCTGGCGAGTTGGAGGACGACCCGGAGACCGGTGCCACGTTTGTCCGTTACCAGGGTGATAAGATCCAGGTAGCCGAGGTGCTCCGCCAGCACGTTTTGCTCGAAGTACCGATGAAACCACTGTGCAGCAACACCTGTCAGGGCCTGTGTCCCGATTGCGGACATAACCGTAATGAGGGTCCGTGCCGCTGTGCAGCCGCCGGTGGCGGCGATGAGCGGTTCGAAGTGCTCAGGCAATTGCTAAACCGGCCCGAGAACGATCGGCTGTAGAGGCGTTGGGAGGGAAACCAGAATGGCGGTTCCAAAGAAAAAGACCTCGCATATGAAGCAGGCGCAGCGCCGGGCTGCAAACTGGAAGCTGAAGGCTCCGGCTCTCGTAGAATGCCCGCAGTGCCGCAGCAGCAGGCTGCCGCACCACGTCTGCCCCACCTGTGGCTTTTACGATGGCCGTGAGGTCATCAAGCACGAAGTGGCTGAAACGAAATAAGTGGTTCAACGCTGGCGAGGCACATCCCCCGGGGTGTCCTCGTCTTTTTCCATTTCGGCACATCTTCCTGACGCCAGGTGTCTCCCGCCTGATGGCTGCGGCGGCATCTCTTGTCATACCACTGTCCGGATGCTATCATACTAACACCAGGTACTAAAATGATGTCATAACCGGTTTCAGATGCGTTGCCCTGGGGGGGAAGCAGGTTGACCAGCGGGCTGAGGAAACGGGATCGCCAGCAGTTGCTCAAGGATAAGTTGCGGGAGAACCCGTTTTTCAGTGACGAGGAACTGGCGCGTCTGTTCGACGTCAGTATTCAAACCATCCGGCTGGACCGGCTGGCCCTGGGCATCCCGGAACTGCGGGAACGGACCAAGTCTGTGGCAGAACGGACCTATGGCATCGTCAAGTCCATGGGCTCCAAGGAAATCGTGGGTGAGCTCATTGACATTGTCCTGGGCGAGCGGGGCATCTCGATCCTGGAGACCACTGAGGACATGGCCTTTGAGCGGACTCGAGTGGTGCGCGGTCACCATATTTTTGCCCAGGCAGATTCCCTGGCTATTGCCTTGATCAATGCCGAAATTGTGCTGACCGGCCTGGCCAACTCCAAGTTTAAGCGCCCGGTCTACGTGGGCGAAAAACTGGTGGCCAAGGGTGAGGTCATCCGCCGCCGAGGACAGCAGCACGTCGTCCTGGTGGAAACTAAGGCCGGGGCAGAGAAAGTGTTTCGGGGCAAATTTGTCGTCTTCGCCGTTGACCCCGGGCGCGTGGCGGGAGGCGAACGGGTTGAAAGTCGCGGTTGACGCGATGGGCGGCGACCACGCTCCGGGAGAAATCATCCAGGGAGCGGTCGAGGCAGCGCGGGATTTCGGCATCGAGGTGATTCTGGTTGGTGCAGAGCCGGCGGTACAGGCAGAACTGAAGCGCCTGGGGAAGATTCCGCCCGGGGTGCACGTGCAGCCAGCCAGTGAAGTGATCAGCACTCACGAGGAGCCGGCGATGGCCTTTCGCCGTAAGAAAGACAGTTCCATTGCCGTGGCTTACCGGCTGGTCCGGGACGGTCAGGCCGATGCCGTGCTGTCGGCGGGCAGCACCGGTGCCCTCCTGGTGGCAGGAAAGGTGCTGCTGCGGGCCATCCCCGGCGTGCAGCGGCCCGCTCTGGTGGCGCCGCTTCCGACCCGGGCCGGCAAGCCGGTCCTGCTACTGGACGTGGGCGCCAACGTGGATAGCCGTCCCGAGCACCTGGTGCAGTGGGCGGTCATGGCCAGTGTCTACGCCGAAACCGTGTGGCGTCGAAACCGGCCCAGCGTGGGTCTGGTCAACATCGGCACCGAAGACGAGAAGGGCAATGCCCTGACCCGGGCGACGTTGCCCCTTCTGAGGCAGGTGCCAGGGCTCAACTTTACTGGTTATGTAGAGCCAAGGGACGTACCGCTGGGCGCAGTGGATGTGGCGGTGGCGGACGGCTTTGTTGGCAACGTGATGCTAAAAACGTTTGAAGGGGTTGCCTCTGCCCTTTTCGGCATGGTCCGAGAGGCACTGAAGTCGGGTCCGGTGGCTTCTCTAGGGGGCCTGTTGGCCAAAGGGGCGCTCCGGCAGATGGCACAGCGGGTGGACTATGCCGAGGTAGGGGCGGCACCGCTGCTCGGCCTCCGGCATCCGGCCTTCAAGTCCCACGGCTCTTCCAAGGCCAGGGCCATCTACAGTGGCCTGCGGGTGGTCAGGGAGTTTGTGGGCAACCAAACCATGAGCCAGTTGCATACGCAGATCGCCCGGCTGGGACCCGCGGCGGGGTACGGGGAGGACATAGTCAATAATGAGTAAGACGGTTCGGCCGGTGGGTATTACTGGAATTGGTATGTATGCACCGGCCAACGTGCTGACGAACGCAGAACTTCAGCGCCGGGTAGATACCTCAAACGAATGGATCGTGGCTCGGACCGGGATCCGGGAACGTCGGATTGCCGGACCGGAGGAAACGACCTCGACCATGGCCCTGGCTGCGGCCCGCCAGGCTCTGGAGATGGCCGGTGTGCAGCCGGAGGAACTGGACCTGATCATGGTGGGTACGGTCACACCGGACATGATTTTTCCTTCCACCGCTTCGATGCTGCAGGATGCCCTCGGGGCCAAAAAGGCGGCTGCGGTGGACATTGCGGCCGCCTGTCCGGGATTCGTCTACGCGCTGGGGCTGGCCAGCCAGACGATCGCCTCCGGCATGTATCACAAGGTGCTGGTGATCGGGGCCGAGACCCTGAGCCGTGTGGTGGATCCAGAAGACCGCAATACGGCGGTGCTGTTCGGCGATGCGGCTGGCGCCGCCGTGCTGGAACCGGTTTCCGAAGGCCGGGGCATTCTTGCCCTGCAACTTGGCTCCGAGGGCTCCGGCGGCCAGCATCTGTATTTGCCCGGCGCCGGCAGCAAGTATCCGGCAAGTCACGAAACTGTCGACCAGCGCCTGCATTACATCAAAATGAACGGCAAGGAAGTCTTTAAATTTGCCGTCCGCACCATGAATGAGTCGACCCAGGTTGTCCTGAAGGAAGCCGGATACACCATTGATGACGTCGATCTGCTGGTACCTCACCAGGCAAATATCCGCATCATCGAGGCTGCCGTCGACCGGCTCGGCATACCGTGGGACAAGGTGGTTGTGAACCTCGAGCGCTATGGCAACACCAGCACCGCCACCATCCCGGTGGCCATGTGCGAGGCCCTGGCGGCCGGAAGGATCAAGGACGGCGATCTTCTGGTCATGGTGACCTTTGGTGCCGGTCTGGTGTGGGGTGCCTGCGCCCTGCGCTGGGGCCGCTAGGGCTGGCGGGGCAGACGGCCGCCGAGGTTCGAGCGAAGGGTGGAAAATCCCGAGGGGGGTAGGAGTAGAGTGAGTAAAGTCTGCATTGTGACCGATTCGACAGCGGATCTCCCGGCGCAACTGCGGCAGGAACTGGGGATTGAGATGGTCCCGCTGAACGTGCATTTCGGTGACGAGGTGCTGAAGGACCAGATCGAGATTGACAACGATGCGTTTTGGGCCAAGCTATCGCATAGCACCGTGCATCCGCGCACGTCCCAGCCGGCTCCCGGGGACTTCCTGGCCGTTTATCGGCAGGCGGCGGAGGCTGGTCGGTCCGTGGTCTCCATTCACATCTCTTCGCTGCTGTCGGGCACCTTCAATTCCGCCAAGGTGGCGGCCGGTATGGCCGAAGGTGCGAACATTGAACTGGTAGACACCCGTAGCGCCTCTCTCGGCCTGGGGCTGATCGTGGTAGAAGCGGCCCGGATGGCCCAAAACGGTGCCGGCGCCGCCGAAATTGCTGCCTATGCCCGGACGGCTGCCAAGGGGATGCAGATCTTCTTTGGCGTCGATACCCTCGAGTTTCTGGCCCGGAACGGGCGGATCGGCAAGGCTCAGGCCCTGCTGGGCGGCTTGCTGAACATCAAGCCGATCCTCAAGGTGGAGGAAGGTCAGGTGGCTGCCGCTGACAAGGTCAGGGGCAAGTCCAAGGTACTGCCACGGATCCAGGAACTGCTGGCCGAAAAAATTCCAGCCGGCCGCAAGGTGCGGGTGGCCACCTTGCATACCAACGCTCCGGAGGAAGCCAGTGCCTGGCTGGCTGCACTTAAACAGCATTATGATGTCGTCGAGACCATGGTCGCTCCGGTCGGTGCGGTCATCGCCGTACACGTCGGGCCTGGCACTGTGGGCGTGGCGATGCATGAGGTCCTTTAAGCCGTGACAGGTCCGCTGCTGCGGGCGAGGGAGGAGTTGCATACATTGTCCAAAATCGCTTTCATGTTCCCCGGGCAGGGCGCGCAGTACGTGGGCATGGGCGCCGAACTGGCGCGTAGCCATCCTGGCTTCTTTCGCTATTTCGAAGAAGCCAGCGAAGTACTGGGTTTTAACTTGGCCCGGCTATGTTTTGAAGGTCCGGAGGACACACTGAAAGAGACTGCCAACACCCAGCCCGCCATCTTGACCATGTCGGTCGCTTGCCTGGCGTTAATGCGGGAGAACGGCATCAAGCCTGACGTCATGGCCGGGTTGAGCCTGGGTGAATACTCCGCCCTGGTGGCGGCAGATGCCATCGACTTCAGCCGCGCCGTGCCCCTGGTGCGCCAGCGCGGCATTTACATGCAGGAAGCGGTACCCCTGGGCGAAGGGACCATGGCAGCCATCCTGGGACTGGAGTCGGAGCAGGTCGAGTCGGTCTGTACCGAGGTAAGGGCCATGGGAGCAGGCTGGGTGGAACCGGCCAACTACAACTGCCCGGGTCAGATCGTGGTGGCCGGACAGGTGGCTGCGGTGGTAAAAGCCGTTGAACTGGCGACGGCAGCCGGGGCGCTCAAGGCCGTACAATTGCCAGTCAGCGCACCTTTCCACTGCAAGCTGCTGGAGCCCGCCGGAATCCGGCTGGCGGCAGATCTGGAGAAGATCTGCCTTGCACCGGCGCAGATTCCGGTGGTAGCCAACGTCACCGCCGATTACGTTACAGCACCAGACCAGATCCGTGACTTGCTGATTCGGCAGGTGTCATCGCCGGTGCGCTGGGAAGAATCGGTCCGGCGCATGATGGCGGACGGAGTGGAAACCTTTATTGAGTTGGGGCCAGGCCGGGCGCTGTCAGGCTTCGTTAAAAAGGTTGACAGAAAGTTAAAAGTATTTAACGTTGAGGACGCCCAGTCCCTGGGTAAAGTGCTTGATTCCTGTGGGAGGGTCTGTTAATATGTTGCTAGCCAACCGGGTGGCGCTTGTAACCGGCGCCACAGGCGGCCTCGGGCGTGCTATCGTACAGGCGCTGACAGCGGAAGGCGCCGCGGTTGTCGCTGGCTACGCCCGCAACGTGCAGGCGGCTGACGAATTGGTGGCCGAGCTTTCGGCTGCCGGCGCAGCAGTTCATGCCGTTCAGGCGGACGTGGCCAGCCCGGATGGAGCCGAGGCTCTGGTGGAAGCTGCCTTGAGCAAGTTCGGTCGCCTGGACATCCTTGTCAACAACGCTGGCATTACCCGCGACGGGCTACTGCTGCGCATGAAGGAGTCCGACTGGGACTCCGTTGTTGACACGAACCTCAAAAGTGTGTTTCTCTTGACCAAGGCAGTAACCCGGACCATGATGAAGCAACGGTGGGGGCGTGTGGTCAACATCACCTCCATCGCCGGACTCATGGGCAACCCTGGCCAGGCGAACTATTCAGCCGCCAAGGCGGGGATGATCGGGTTCACCAAGGCGACTGCGCGGGAGTTGGCTAGCCGGAATATCACCGTGAACGCGGTGGCTCCGGGTGCCATTGATGCAGGCATGCTTCAGGAATTGACCGAGGAGCAGCGGAAAGCGCTACTCGCGATGATTCCGATGGCACGGTTCGGGCGTCCGGAGGATGTGGCCGCAGCCGTGGTGTTCCTGGCCTCAAACGGGGCAGAATACATCACTGGTCAGACGATCGCTGTAGATGGCGGCACCACCATGCACTAGACCGCCTGCATTCATGTTCATGGTTTATTCTGCCCCTACATCCGGGAGGAGGTGACACCGGCATGGCCACGCGGGAAGAAATTCTTAAGAAGGTTAAAGCGATTATTGTTGATCAGCTTGGCGTCGAGGAAAGCGAAGTCACGGGCGAGGCGCACTTTATTGATGATCTGGGTGCTGACTCCCTGGACATCGTTGAGCTGATTATGGCGCTGGAAGAGGAGTTTGACCTGGAGATCCCCGACGAAGAGGCGGAAAAGATCGCTATGGTCAACGATGCTGTGGATTACATCAAGGAGAACTCCTGATCGCGAACTGGTATTTTGCCAACCTGACGAAAAAGTCCCGTCCGGCGCGTATTACGCGGCGTGCGGGGCTTTTTTAAGGTCTGCAGCGGGCAAAATCCCAGAAAGCGCGGCTTTGGTCACATGGGAGGATATGTATGAAGCAACGCGTTGTGATCACCGGGTTAGGCGCAGTCACGCCGCTGGGTATAGGCGCGGCAGCCTTCTGGGAAAGCGTGAAGGCCGGGCGCAGCGGCGTCGGCCGAATCACCCGGTTCGATCCCCTTCAGATCGACTGCAAGATCGGTGCGGAGGTCAGGGATTTTGACCCGCTGCAGTTCATTGACAAAAAAGAAGCGCGGCGAATGGACCGGTATACGCAATTTGCCGTGGCAGCCGCCCGGTTGGCCGTCCAGGACTCCGGGCTTAACCTGGAAGCGCTGGACCGGGACCGGATGGGCGTCTACTTCGGCAGCGGCATCGGCGGCATGGAGACGTTTTCCGAACAAATGGAGGTCTTGCTGACCAAAGGGCCGAACCGGGTGTCTCCCTTCCTGATCCCGATGATGATTGCCAACATGGCGGCCGGCACGCTGGCCATTCACTTCGGCTTGAAAGGTCCGAACATGACCACCGTGACGGCCTGTTCATCGGCCAACAACGCCATCGGGGAAGCTTTTGACGCCCTGCGCGGCGGCAAGGCCGACATGATGATGACCGGCGGCTCGGAAGCAGCCTTTGTACCCATCGCGGTGGCCGGGTTTGCTTCCATGAAGGCCCTCAGCACCCGCAACGAGGAACCGGAAAAGGCCTCCCGCCCGTTCGATGCCGGCCGCAACGGCTTCGTGATGGGCGAAGGGGGCGGTGTGCTCATCCTGGAAACTCTGGAGCATGCCCAGGCCCGGGGGGCCCGGATTTATGCCGAGGTAATCGGCTACGGGGTTTCGGCTGATGCCTATCACATGGTACAGCCGCCCGATAATGGCGAAGGTGGCGCCCGCTCCATGGCCCGGGCCATCCAAGATGCCGGCATCAGTCCCGATGAGGTGGATTATATCAACGCCCACGGGACTTCCACGCCCCAGGGTGATATCGCCGAGACCCGGGCCATCAAGCACGTGTTTGGAGACCATGCCCGGTCCCTGGCGGTTTCCTCGACTAAATCAATGCACGGTCACCTGCTGGGGGCTGCCGGTGCAGTGGAAGCCATCGCCTGCATCATGGCCATCCGGGACCAAATTCTGCCTCCCACCATTAACCAGGAAATTTCCGATCCCGAGTGTGACCTGGACTATGTACCCAACCAGGCCAGACCGGGCCGGGTGGAGACAGCCCTGTCCAACTCCTTCGGTTTTGGTGGACAAAATGCCACGATCATTATCCGGAAGTTTCAGGGGTAAGTTCTTTAGCGGGGGCCGAACCGGGCCTCCGCTACCTTTATCCCGATCGAGGGGGGTGATGCACCGCCATGCTGGATCAGCGGGTACTTGCATGGGCGGCCGAACGCCTGGGGCACGTGTTCCGGGAGCCCCAGTGGCTGGAGCAAGCTCTGACACACCCTACCCATGCTTATGAGGCGGGGGGCGGCGCTGTTTCCAACCAGCGACTGGAGTTCCTGGGCGACGCCGTCGTCGGCCTGGTCGTGAGCCGTTACCTGTTTGACACCTTTCCCACCTGGCCGGAGGGGGAACTGACCAAGATTCGGGCGGCGGTAGTTTCGGCACCGACTCTGGCCCGACGGGCCCGTGAGATGGGCACTGGGCAGGTGTTGCGGCTCGGGCGCGGCGAGGAGCAGATGGGGGGGCGGGAGCGGGAATCCAATCTGGCCGACGCCTTTGAAGCCCTGGTTGCTGCCATTTACCTGGATGGTGGCATTGACGCGGCCAGGGAACTGGTATTGCGTGAACTGGCCGGGGAGGTAGAGGCAGCCCGACAGGGGCGACTGCACCCGAACTATAAGGCGCAGCTCCTCGAGTGGGCCCAGCGGGAATATGGCGTACCGCCCGTTTACCGGGTCATCGCGGAAACCGGACCCGTCCATGCCCGGCGCTACGGGGTTGAGGTACTGTTGTCCGGAGATCCGGCCGGTCGGGGCGAGGGCCACAGCAAACGGGCGGCCGAACAGGAGGCGGCCCGGGCCGCGCTTGAGAAGGTCCTGCCCGGGCGTGGATAGCAGCCGGCCCGGGCAGCGCCGGTGGCTGCGCCGCGCTCGCCAGGTCAATCCGCGCGGGTTATTTGTATTGTAATTAGGGAAGTTCCGACCTTTCGCTCTATGAGATAGAAATTATTAGGGCAAAAGTTTTGATAAACTCAAAGGATTATTCTGGGCCACTGCTGAATAAAGGGGGGGATGAGCCAGCCACTTCGCACAAGTAGACGGGAGGAAGGGTACATATGCCCGAGGTACTAAAGGTGTCAGCAACATCGAAGCCCAAATCCGTTGCCGGGGCATTGGCCGCAGTACTGCGGGAGAGAGGCACTGCCGAGGTTCAGGCCGTGGGGGCAGGGGCCGTCAACCAGGCAGTTAAGGCCATTGCGATCGCTCGGGGGTATGTCGCCCCGAACGGGATTGACCTGGTGGCAGTACCCGCCTTCGCCGAAATCGATATTGAAGGTGAGGAACGCACGGCCATTCGATTTATTGTCGAACCACGCTAAACCTTGGCGAATCTGATCCGGTCGGCACTAGCCGGCCGGATTATTGTTTTGTGAACAGAGAATATTTGTCCCCAAAATTGCAGGGACGTCGAGTTGTGTCGACAAGTTGCCACGATTGCACCTGGATGGCAACAGGAACATGCCCCCTAATGGAGAAAATTTGGTATTTAGGAGCTGATGAGTATCATAGGTAATATGGGGGTGTTCTAACAGGTAATAGAACCGTTTCCTTGTTACTGTCAAATTGTTTTTGAGGGAGGCTTGCAGTTGAATCGGTTAGTGAATCTGGCCGTGACCCTGGCCGTACTGGCATCCCTACTGGTTGCGGCTCCTGCAGCGGCCGCCGGCCGTCCCGTAGTGGATGTCCGTTTCAACGGGCACCCGGTCCTGTTCGACGTGGAACCCCAGGTGGTGAACGGACGCAGTCTGGTGCCCTTCCGGAAGATCCTCGAGGCGATGGGCGCAGAGGTAGCGTACGACGCGTCCACCCAGGAGATCACCGCCACAAGGTCCGGCCGTACCGTGAAGCTGACCATCGACAGCACCACCGCCTATGTGGACGGCAATGCAGTCAGCCTGGAAGTCGCACCGGTCCTGATGGCCGGCCGCACCCTGGTGCCGATGCGCTTCCTGTCGGAGGCGTTGGGCGTGCGCGTGGACTGGGACGGCGACACGCGCGTGGCCAATCTGGTCGACAACGAATGGCCCAAGCGGGGTGGAACGGTCCACCAGGCCATGTGGAGCGAGCCAGAAGAAAAATTCAACCCCATCATTTCACAGAGCTACTACGACAGTCTGATCAACAACCTGGTCTTTGACAGCCTCTTCTTCCTCGACGACCAGTGGCAGCCGCGGCCGAGTATGGCCACCCACTGGGACATCTCGGACGACAACAAGATCTTCACCTTCTATCTGCGCCCGGGCATCAAGTGGCACGACGGCACGGAATTTACGGCCGAAGACGTGCGTTATACCTTTGAAATGCTGACCCACCCGGACTACAAGGGTCCAGGCAATATCGGTTACGACAGTCTGGTGGGTTACGACGAATTCCACGCCGGTCAGACGGCGCACCTGAGCGGGATCGAGGTACTCGACAAGTACACTGTCCGCTTTACCCTGAACAAGGTCCATGCTCCGTTCCTCTATTCGGTTGGCTACACCGGGATGATCGCCAGGCATCTGTACTGCCCTGAAGACTCCTACAGTGCCTGCACCGTCCCCGTGGCCGACCTTGGTACCGATCGGGATCCCCACCGGACGCACCCCATTGGCACCGGACCCTATAAGTGGTCCAAAGGGGTAACCAGCCAGTACTACGAGTTGGACGCCTACGACGGATATCATCTGGGTCGTCCATACGTGGACCGGCTGATCTGGAAGGTGCTGGCCCAGGAGACCGCCGTCATGCATCTGGGCACCGGCACTGTCGACGTGGCTGACGTGGACCGCACCGAACTGGCAGTTGCTGAGTCGATGGACAACATCACCATCACAGAATACCCTGACCTGGTATGGCAATACCTGGGCTTTAACGTTCTGAAAGAGCCCTTTAATGATAGCGAGGTCCGGAAGGCTGTGGCCTGGGCCATCGACCGCGAGGCCATCGTCAACGACCTGATTCAGGGCCACGCTTCAGTACTCTACACCCCGATCCACCCGCTGCAGTGGGCGTATGCAGAGAATGTCGAGAAGTACCCCTATAGCCCGGAAAAGGCCAGCAGCTTGCTTCAAGCGGCTGGCTGGCAACTGGGGTCGGACGGCGTCCGGGTCAAGGACGGCCAACGGTTGAGCCTCGAACTGCTCTATCCTTCGGGCAACGCCGTCCGCATGAACACGGCGCCGCTGATTGCCCAACAACTGAAGGCAGTCGGCTTCGACGTCACCCTGTCCAAACTCGACTTCCCCACTCTGCTCACCAAAATCGGTGGCAACGAGCATCAGGCCTTTCTGTTGGCCTGGAAGATCAACAGCCCCGATCCAAACCAGTTGGACGTATTCGGCAAGGACCAGATCGGCCCTGACCTGAACAACATGTACAACTGGTGGACGGCCATTTCGGAAGACCTGCTGCACAAGGGCGTGGAAACCCTGGATGTGGAAGAGCGCATGACCATCTATGAGGCATGGCAGCAGCATGTGATGAACGAAGAGTTGCCTGTGTTACCGCTGTATGCCCCAAATCGCATTCTGGGTGTGAACAAGCGCCTGCACAACTATCGGCCTACCCCAATCAGTGAGCTCTGGAATTCCTGGGAGTGGTGGGTCGAAAACTGATGGCTGGCCGGGGCGGTCCGGACCGGATCGCCCCTTGCCCCGTCCCGTGAAGGAGGCTAACCACAGTTGGGCAAGTTTTTCGTCAGGCGACTTCTGCAAATGATTCCCCTGCTGCTGGGCGTCAGTGTGATGGTGTTTATGATTATGAAACTGGCCCCAGGTAACCCCCTGTCTACCCTTACTTTTGGCCAGACCAAACGCGACCCGGCTTATGTGGCCAAACGGATGCAAGAACTTGGACTAAACGACGACTTGCATATTCAATACATAAACTGGCTCAAGCAAACGGCCAGTGGGAATCTTGGCTACTCCATTCGCTTCCAGCGTCCGGTGGCGGAACTGATCAAGGAGCGGCTGCCCCAGACCTTGCTGCTGACCTGCAGCGCCCTTGTGTTGTCCATCGTAATCGCCGTGCCCATGGGGGTTATTTCCGCCATCAGACAATACTCGTGGTTTGATCAGGGATTGGGTGCCCTGGCCATCATGGGCATCTCGCTGCCGAGCTTTTTTGCCGCGCTCGTAGCCATCTATGTATTCGGGTGGTGGCTGGGCTGGCTGCCCCTTGGCGGCATCGTGAGCCCCGGCCAGCCTGATACCCTGCTCATGCGCCTCAGGCACTTGATCCTCCCGGCCACCGTATTTGCTGTGCGCGGCCTGGCGGTTTACACCCGCTTTACCCGCTCCAGTATGCTGGAAGTAATCCGGCAGGATTTCATCCGCTCGGCCCGGGCGAAGGGACTGGCTCAGCGGCTGGTCGTGTACAAACATGCCCTGCGAAACGCCCTGATTCCCGTGGTGACCCTATTTGGTTTTGAATTGCCCAATCTGTTCGCCGGCGCCGTTATTCTGGAGCAGGTATTCGCCTGGCCGGGCATAGGCAAGCTCAGCGTGGATGCCATTACGGTTCGGGATTATCCCATTCTGATGGCCACCAACATGATCCTGGCGCTCCTGACCCTGTTTGGCAGTCTGCTGGCGGACATCCTCTACGCCATCGTTGACCCGCGGATCCGGTATTCCTAGAGAGGAGGGGACAGGCAGTGGCCGCTCCAACCCCGCAGCCCGCCCAATCTCCCGAACATCTCCGCCACGGACTGGCCGAGGCCCCGGTGACATACGCCCGGATGGTCTGGCGCCGCTTCCGCCGGAACCGGCTGGCTCTGGTCGGACTGGGCATTCTGCTGCTGCTCGGGCTTCTCTCGGTGCTGGCGCCATACATCAGCCCCTTTCCACGGGACAAGACAGACCTCAAAGTGATTCTGGCTGCCCCCAGCATGGTTCACTGGCTGGGCACCGATGAACTGGGACGGGACCTGTTCACTCGCCTGCTTTGGGGCGGGCGGGTTTCCTATACGCTGGCCATTTCCTGTGTGGCTATTTATATTGCCCTGGGCGGCCTCCTTGGTGCGATTGCCGGTTATTTCGGCGGTTGGGTCGACAGTGTGTTGATGCGGCTGGTGGATGTCGTTTACTCCTTCCCGTTTCTGCTACTGGCCTTGACCTTGGTGGCGATCTTCGGGCCCAACGTCACCAACCTGGTGTTCGCCTTTGTCGTCATTTACTGGACAACTCCAGCCCGCTTGATCCGGGGCGAATTCCTTAGCCTGCGGGAGCGCGATTATGTGGAAGCCGCCCGGGCCACCGGAGCGTCCAGTTGGCGCATCATGCTTCATCACCTGCTTCCCAATGCATTGGCCCCCCTGATTGTGCAGGCCACCCTGGATCTGTCTGTGATCATTCTGGCCGAAGCCAGCCTCAGCTACCTGGGCTTTGGCGTTCGGGATCCGGTTCCCACCTGGGGTAACATGCTGACTAGTGCACAGTCCGTCACGGTATTGGCCAAACAACCGTGGCGCTGGATTCCGCCCGGCTCCATGATTTTTCTGTCGGTGTTGGCCATCAACTTTGTCGGTGACGGCCTGAGGGATGCTACTGACCCACGCCTCAAGCAGTAAGTGACTGCTGGGGACATTTGCCTGGAGGTGCCTTGAATGCCCGCCTTTCACCGTGTCCTGGTTACCTTATTCGCCTTGACCGTGGCCGTAGCTCTGACCGCCTGTGGTGGGGAATCGGTCGGAAGCAGCAGCTCAGAGACGCTCGCTGCACCGAGTGGTCAGCCGGCTGCCCCCCAGCCCCAGGGACCGTTTAAACTGGGTGACGCCGTGCAACTGGAAGGCCTGAACTTTACCGTTCAAAAGGTGGAAGCATTCAAGTCAACCCTGGGTGCCAGCCGGGTCAGCGTTTTGCTGGAGGTTGCGCTGGAGAACCTGGGCAAAGATTCAGTGGGAATCAACAGCCTGAACGTGTTCAGGCTCGCCGGCCCCGACGGATCCACCTATCGCTATTCCATGCAGGCCCTGGCCATCAAGGGTGCAACGTTGGACGGCAGGGTGAATCCCGGGCAAAAAAAGGTGGGCTGGGCCGGATTCGACGTCCCCAGCCAGGACGGGGATTGGACCCTGATGGTCATTCTGCCGGCCGGTAAGGCTGAATACAAGTTCAAGATTCCTCAGCCGCAGTAACAGGACAGGGCATCAGGCGCCGGCTGTACCGGCGCCTGCGGCGCGTCCAGGCAGGTGTCACTCCTATCGGTGGCGAACAAAAACAAGTCATGCGATACAGCCGCCTTTGGAGGAGTCCATGTACTTAAAGCGTCTGGAATTAGTCGGCTTTAAGAGCTTTGCAGACAAGACTGAACTTGCATTTGGCCCTGGCATTACGGCGGTCGTTGGTCCCAACGGCAGCGGCAAATCGAACATCGCCGATGCCATTCGCTGGGTGTTGGGCGAGCACAGCGCCCGGGAACTGCGGGGCGCCCAGATGGCGGATGTCATCTTTGCCGGTTCAGAGCACAAGAAAGCGGTGGGCTACGCCCAGGTTTCCCTCGTGATGGACAACAGTGACGGTAAGCTGCCGGTGCAGTTCACCGAAGTAATGGTGACCCGCCGCGTGGATCGGGCGGGTGAGGGAGAATACCTCATTAATCAGGTTCCGTGCCGCTTGAAAGATATTCTGGAACTCTTCTTGGATACCGGCGTGGGCAAGGAGAATTACTCTGTCATCGGCCAGGGGCGGATCGATGAGATCCTGCTCACGAAACCGGAGGACCGCCGGGCTATCTTTGAAGAAGCGGCCGGGATTGCCCGCTACAAGCAGCGTAAGCGCGAGGCTTCCCGCAAGTTGGCCGAGACCGAGCAGAATCTGCTGCGGCTGGGGGACCTGGTTGCCGACCTGGAAAGCCGCCTGGGCGACCTCTCCGTACAGGCGGAAAAGGCTACCCGCTATCGGGAACTGTCCGGTGAGCTGGGGGAGTTGGAAATCGGGCTGTCGGCTCACCAACTTCGACAGTCTGGCGCCGACCTGCAGACCTGGCAGATCAAGGCTCGGGAACTCCGGGCCAAGCTACAGGAAACAGAGCTGAACCTGCAGGATACGGAGGGTGCCTTGGAGGTGGCACGGCAACTCACCGGGGCGCTGGAGCAGGAGGCCGGTCTGCTGCAGGCGCAACTGGTCGAGACCACTGCCCGTCTGGAACGGGCCGAAGGACAGGTGAACCTGAGCCACCAGCAGGCACAGCAGGCCGAAAGCGACGACGGCCGTCTGGCCGGAGAGGTGGCCGGTCTGCAGGAACGCCTGCGTAGCTTACAGGCGGACCTCACCCGGGTGCGGGAGCAGGCAACCACGGTCACCGCTGCGTTGGCCGAGGTTCGTCGGGATCTGGCCGGGCGCGAACTGGGGCAGACTGAGTTGCAGACCACCCTGGCCGGGGTGGCTCGTACGGCGGACGCCCTGAAGGAACAGGCATTTGACCTGACGAAACGGGCGGCGGAGAAGCGCAACCTGGTCCTGGCTGAGGGCAAGTCACGGGAGCAGGTCCGGCAGCGCCTGGCGCGCCTGGACCAGGAAGGTACAGAGGCTGGACAGGCCGCTGGCTTGGCCCGGGAAGCGCAGGCGGCGTCCGCCGGGCGACTGCAGGACCTGGCGGCCAGGCGAAGCGAACTGGAGACAGCCGCCGCCGGGAGCCGCGCCCGGGAGGAACAGGCCGCCCTGGCCATGCAGCAGGCTGGCGACGCCATGGCCCGGCTTCGGGAACGGATTGAGGCAACTAGCTCGAAACTTGCATTACTGGAAGATCTCAAGGCAGCCGGCGAAGGCTTCCAGAAGGGCACCCGCACGGTGCTGCAGGCCCGCGAGAACAACCGGGCCTGGGCCAGGGGCGTTTTGGGAGCGATGGCAGAGGTCGTGCGCACAGAACCGCGTTACGAGCGGGCCATCGAAACTGCCCTTGGTGCTGGGATGCAGAACATCGTGACCGATACGGATCAGGCGGCCAAGGCCTGCATTGCCGAACTGAAACGGACCGGCAGCGGTCGAGCCACGTTTCTTCCTTTGAATATTATCCGTCCTAATAGTTTTCGAGCTGACGAGTTGCGGGAACTGCAATCCGAACCGGGGGTTCTGGGTGTAGCCATAGACCTGTGTCGTTTTGCAGAGCGGTTCCGGCCGGCGGTGGCCAATCTCCTGGGGCGGATTGCGGTGGCGGAAAACATGGATGCCGCACTGGCCGTCGGCCGCAAGACTGGCTTTCGGCACCGGGTCGTCACCCTGGACGGCGAAGTGCTGTCGGCTGGTGGCGCCCTCACCGGTGGTTCCGTAGAGGGCCGCAGTACCGGACTGCTTAGCCGCGAGCGTGAGCGGGCGGAACTGGCGGAGGCACTGCCCCGACTTCGTGAAGAACTGGCTGCAGCGCGGCAGCAGCATGAAGTGGCGCGGGGTGCACACCAAGCGGCAACCACGGCCCGGGTCGAACAGGAAAAGGCCATGCAGGAACTCGACCTTGCTGCCACTGCCACCCGGGGTGAATTGGAACGGCACCGGCTGGAACTGCAGCGGTGCGAGCAAGTGCAGCGCAATCTGGAAGCAGAAGTGACTGCCATGTCCGGACAAATGCGCGGCGGCGAGGCTACCGTTCAGGCACTGCTGGCGGAAGCAGAGCAACTGGAACAGGAGCAGGCAGCAGTGGTAGCCCAGGTCGCCCGACTGCAGGAAGAGGGTCGGACCCTGCAGGATCAGACCGAAGCCGCGGCCAGGGCAGTCACCGAACTGCGGGTGCGCCAAGCAGAATTGGCCCAGGAGGAGCGGTCCCTGGCCGACCAGCAGGAGCGTCTGGCAGCCGAAGCCACCCGGGCGGAGACAGCAGAGTGCGAGCGGATGGCTGCCCAGGACCTGGTGGTGGCGCGCAGGGAGCAGTTGGCTCGGGAACTGGCCGCTGCCGTCGCCGAGGCCCGGGAAGCCGGCCGCGTACGAACCGAGTTGCTGGAGCAGCAACAGGCCTTGCAGGCCAGGCGCGTATCGGCGCAGGAGCAGGCGGTGCAAAAAGAACGCGAAATCCGGGGGCTGCGGCGTTCCCAAACAGAGATTACCAGCCAACTCACCCATGCCGAGGTGGAGGAAGCGCGCCTGCAAACTGAACTGCAAAATCTGGCCGACCGGCTGCAGGGCAGTCATGGCCTGAGTCCGGCGCAGGTGGCCGGGCGGGAACTTCCGGAGCCTGAACTCCCCCGGGCGCGGCAACGGGCGATGGCGCTGCGGGATCTCATCCGGGACCTGGGTCCGGTTAACCTGGGGGCGATCGATGAACATCAGCAGGCCATGGAACGGCTGTCGTTCTTCAGCGGTCAGCGCGCCGATCTGGAAGAAGCCAAGGCGTCGCTGTACCGGGCGATTCAGGAACTGGACAAGCGGATGCGACATCATTTTCTGGAGGCGTTTGGGACGATCCGGCATGAGTTCCAGCGGGTATACCAGGAGTTGTTCGAGGGCGGTAAGGCGGACCTGGTCTTACTGGACGACCAGGACCTGTTGGAAACCGGTGTGGACATTGTGGTGGCACCGCCAGGCAAAAAAATGACCCCATTGAGTTTGCTCTCTGGTGGCGAGCGGGCCATGACCGCCATTGCCTTGTTATTTGCATTGCTCCGGGTGAAGCCCAGCCCGTTTGTGGTGCTCGACGAGGTGGAGGCCGCTCTGGACGAAGCCAACGTCGAACGGGTGGGGCGTTACCTCAAACAATATTCACAGGGAACACAATTCGTCTGTATTACCCACCAGCGCGGCACCATGGAGGTGGCGGATGCCCTCTATGGTGTAACAATGGAAGGTACGGGTATGTCGCGGATTGTGTCCGTGCGCTTTACCGACGTACATGAGCCGCTGGCCGGCTAGGACGGCGCTTCGACCGTATGATCCGTGCGCTGTCCGGGCACGTTTGCAGCAGCGGACTATGGGTGCCGGTTCCGCAATACGAAAGGGGTACATAAGCCGTGGGGTTCTTTGACCGACTAAAGGAAGGTTTACAGAAGACCAAGACCGCCTTGGTAGAAAAGATTAATACCGTTATTACAACCCTCCGGCCCATTGACGAGGCTTTGTTTGAGGAGTTGGAGGAAGTCCTGATTCAGGGCGACGTGGGCGTGGACACCACCGAGGAACTGATTCACCACCTGCGGCAGGAGGCCAAGCGCAAGGCACTGCGGCACGCCGAGGAACTGCAGCCGGTGTTAAGGGAAAAGATTGCCGACATCCTTGGGCAGCCGGCCCCCATGCAGTGGAATCCGAACGGCGTCACCGTGATCATGGTGGTGGGGGTCAACGGTGTGGGAAAGACCACCACCATCGGCAAGTTGGCCCACCATTACCGACAGCAGGGCAAGCGGGTGCTGGTGGCGGCCGCCGATACCTTCCGGGCGGCCGCCATTGACCAATTGCAGGTGTGGGCTGAACGAGCCGGTGCCGGTGTCATTGCCCATGCCGAGGGTTCCGACCCGGCGGCGGTGGCGTATGACGCGGTCAAAGCTGCGCAGGGCTCTCGCCGGGCCGACGTTGTGTTGATTGACACGGCGGGGCGGCTGCACAACAAGACACACCTGATGGAAGAACTGCGCAAGATCAAGCGGGTCATCGCCCGGGACTTGCCGGGGGCACCCCACGAGGTATTATTGGTTCTGGATGCCACTACCGGTCAGAACGCCGTCCAGCAGGCCAAGCTATTCAAAGAGGTCACTGACGTGACTGGCCTGGCTCTGACCAAGCTGGACGGTACCGCCAAGGGCGGGGTGGTCATTGCGGTGAAACACGCCGAAGGGGTCCCGGTCAAGTGGATCGGTGTCGGGGAACAGATGGATGATCTGCAGCCCTTCAACCCGTCGGAGTTTGTGGCGGCACTGTTTGGCCCCCGGTGAGGGGCTGCCCTGGACGGGGTCAAAGGCAGGCGAGCGCAGGACCATGCAGTTGAAACAGGTACAGGAAGAAACCCATGCCTGGATTTCTCAGTTCAAGGAGGGCTACTGGCCGCCCCTCGCCAACCTCGCCCGGCTGGCGGAGGAAGTCGGCGAACTGGCCCGGGAACTGGGCGCCTTGCACGGACCCAAGCGCAAGAAGCCCACGGAGGCAGTTAGCAACGTAGCCCTGGAACTGGGCGATATCTTGTTTGTCGTGGCGGCCATTGCCAACCAGCACCAGGTTGCCCTGGAGGATGCTTTCCAGGCGGTACTGGCCAAGTATCGCCAGCGGGACGGTGACCGGTGGGAGCGGGTGGTCGCCCCCCCGTTGCCTGACGGCACAGGGGAATAAGTGGCATCGGGTGCCTGTCTGCTTGCCGTGGCCAGGCACATGGCACCAGGGCGGCGGTGCCGGGCGCATGCCCCAGAAAGGACGGCGGGGAACGTATGAAGCCGGTTGTAGTGGTCGGAACGGTCTTTGTTGATGTCAAGGCGTTCAGTAACAGCCCGCTGGATCCCGACGGTCGGAACCTGGGCCGTGTGCAATTTGTACAAGGCGGCGTTGGGCGGAATGTGGCCGAAACGATGGCTCTGCTGGGCGGGCAGGTGCGCTTTGCCTCCAGCGTGACCGCAGGCGGCCTGGGTGAGGAGGTCCTGGTCCGCCTGCACGCCCTGGGGGTTGATACCACCGCCGTGGGCAAGGCGGCGGAAGCCGGGATGGGTATGTGGGTGGCCATTCTCCGCCCGGATGGTAACCTGGCGCTGTCCCTGTCGCAAATGCCCGACCTGACCATGATGAAGGCGGCCTGGCGCTCAGCCGGGCCGGAGTTGCTGGCCGGCGCCGGCCTGTGTGTACTGGAACTTGACCTGGATGCGGAAATGGCGGAACTGGTGCTGCAGGCAGCCTCGGCTGCCGGTGTACCGGTCATTGGTCTGCCGGGCAATTTTTCCGTCGTGCGTGCCCGTCCGGATTTGTTGCAACAATTGGATACCTTTATCTTGAATCAGCATGAGGCAGGTCTGCTGCTGGGCGCTCCGGTACCGCAGGATGCAGACGCCGCCCTGGCCTCGGCACGAGTCATCTGTGCCGGCGACACGAGGCTGCGCAACGCCGTGGTGACGCTGGGCGCAGCCGGCGCAGTGGCTGCAGGGCAGCGGGGGGAGGCCCGGGTGACGGCCCTGCGGGCTGAGGTCAGGGACACCACCGGTGCCGGTGATGCCTTTGTGGCTGGATTCAGCCATGCCGTCAATGCCGGGGCCGGCCTGACCGGTGCGCTGGCCTGTGCCGCCCGGGTGGCAGGCTGGACTGTCAACAGTGCTGAAAGCGTCTGCCGGGATCTCCCAGCCCGCATCGCGGCCGATGACTGGGCCGGCTGGACCAAACTCGGGCCCGGTACCGTCTGACGCAGGGCGGGGCCGGTTGGTTGCTGGTTCGGCAAGGTTGTCAGGGAGAATACCTTGACACCACTGGTCGGTCTCGTTATACTGAGGGTCGGGTTGTAAAGCTGCGGCACTTGACAGGGGGTGCGCTGTTTGAAGCCCATCGACCAGTTAGCGCTCCTGTTTGATTTTTACGCGCCGCTGCTCACGAGTCGTCAGCGTGAACTACTCCAGGCCTACTACCTGGACGATCTTTCGCTGGGCGAGATCGCCGGTGAGGAGCAGGTGTCCCGCCAGGCCATCCACGACCAGATCAAGCGTGCCGAGCACGCCTTGCAGGACTTTGAGCTGCGTCTGGGCCTGGTGGCCGAACATCGGCGCCGGCAGGTGACTCTGATGCAGTTGCAAGACCTCCTGGTAACAGTAGCGGCAGCCCTGGCTCCGGACAACCCGGTACGGCTGGACCTGGAACGGGCCGTGGCCCTGAGCCGGCAGCTTGGCGACGATCATGACGGAACCCCCCTACCCGCAGAAACGGGGTGAGTGCGCATGTCCGACCTATTTGAAGGGTTAACAGGAAAGCTGACGGAGGCGTTCAAGCGCCTGCGTGGCAAGGGTAAGCTAACTGAAGCGGATGTGGCCGAAGCGCTCAAAGAGGTTCAGAAAGCGCTGCTGGCGGCAGACGTGAACTTCAAGGTCGTCAAGGACTTTATTCGCAAGGTAAAAGAGCGGTCGGTTGGCCAGGAAATCCTGGAAAGCCTCACTCCGGCCCAGAACGTGGTCAAAATCGTCCACGAGGAACTCATCGCCCTCATGGGCGGTGAGGCCGCCAAATTAACAGTGGCATCCAAAGCACCGACCATTATCGTGATGGTGGGGCTGCAGGGTGCCGGTAAGACCACTCACGCCGCCAAACTGGCCCTGTTGCTCAAGAAGCAAAACAAGCGGACGTTGCTGGTGGCTGCAGACATCTACCGACCGGCAGCCATCAAGCAATTACAGGTGCTGGGGGAAAAGCTGGACGTACCGGTCTTTACCCTCGGGCAGGTTGACCCGGTGCGGATCGCCACCGAAGGGGTGGAGGAAGCCCGCCGGGCGGGTCAGGATTATGTCATTATTGATACGGCCGGTCGTCTGCATGTGGACGAAGAACTGATGGCTGAGCTTCAGCGCATCAAAGAGGTCGTCCAGCCTCACGAGATCCTCCTGGTGGTCGATGCCATGACCGGCCAGGACGCGGTAAACGTGGCGGAGCAGTTCAACGCCAAACTGTCTGTCGACGGTGTGGTGCTGACCAAGCTGGACGGTGATACCCGAGGTGGCGCCGCACTGAGCGTGCGAGCTGTCACCGGACGCCCGATCAAATTTGTGGGTGTCGGGGAAAAACTCGAAGCGCTGGAACCCTTTCATCCGGACCGGATGGCGTCGCGCATCCTCGGGATGGGCGATGTGCTCACCTTGATTGAAAAGGCCCAGGAGAACCTGGACCAGGAAAAGGCCCTGGAACTCCAGAAAAAGATCCAAAAGAACGAGTTTAACCTGGAAGATTTCCGGGATCAATTACAGCAGGTACGCAAGCTTGGTCCGCTGGAACAGATCCTGGGCATGCTGCCGGGCATGGGCCAGATCAAGGACCAGCTCAAGGACGCCAAGATCGATGAAAAAGAGATCAAGCGTGTCGAGGCGATTATTAATTCCATGACGGTGATGGAGCGCAGGCGGCCGGAGATCATTGATACCCGGCGCAAGCATCGGATCGCCAAGGGCTCCGGGGTCGAAATCGGTGCGGTCAACCGGTTGCTCAAGCAGTTTGAAGAGACCCGCAAGATGATGAAGCAATTCACCGGCATGGAAAAGCAGATGAAGAAGCAGATGTCGCGCTGGGGTGGTAAGCTGCCCGGGTTGCCCTTTGGCCCCAGGCGCTGAGGTCCCGGTGCGGCCGCTGATCCTGTGAGAGGAGGTGACCCAGGCACATGGCATTGAAGATTCGTCTGAAGCGCGGCGGCGCCAAGAAGGCCCCCATCTACCGCTTTGTGGTGGCGGAGGAGACTTCTCCCCGCGATGGCCGCTTTGTGGAGGAGATCGGGTTCTATAACCCCATCAAGAACCCCCCGATCGTGGAAATTAATGAAGCGAAAGCCCTCGAATGGCTGAGCAAGGGCGCAGAGCCGACCGATACGGCTCGTTCCCTGCTGAGCAAGGCGGGCATTCTCAAGAAGCACGTCGCTGGGAAGTAAGCGGCATACAAGGTACGCGGCGCTACGCATGACCTGGTTGACCGGGTCCTGATGCGGGGGTGCTTATCGTGAAGGAACTGGTGGAGGTCCTGGTCAAAGCCCTGGTCGACTGTCCGGACGAAGTGACAGTAACAGGGCACGAATCGGCCCGCACCGTGACCCTGGAGGTCCGCGTTGCCCCCGATGATCTGGGTAAGGTCATTGGGCGCCAGGGCCGGGTGGCCAAGGCTATCCGGGCCGTGGTTAAGGCTGCGGCTGTTCGGGATGGGCGCCGGGTTAATGTGGAGTTTATGCAGTGAGCAAATTGCAGATTCTGCGCACCCTGACTGTGAAGGCCAGGGTTACCGAGCAACTCAAAAGCCGGTTGGCTGCCGAGGTCCAGGAGACCATTCGGCAACTGGACAATGAGGTGGAGCAGCTTGACTCCGCTCTCAAGCGGGCGCAACTGACCGGCGCCAGCCTGGGGCCTCAGCAACAAATGGAACTCCGGCGGGCCGTGGAAATGGAAAAGCAAAAGCGGGGCGCTGAGAAGCAGGACCTGCTGGAGCGTGTCCGCCAGGTTGCCGAGTTGCCGCTGGGTTCTGAAATTACCCAGGGTCAGGTGCAGGCTGTAGCCGAGGTCGCCGTGGGCGATGACTGGGAAACCCTGTTCGCCACCGAAATTCTGGTGGAGGACGGTAAGATCGTCGCCATCCGCAGCTAGAGACCCGGGCCGTCGTTGCCTGCCACCGGCAAGGGTTGGGGCAGCGGGGAGCCTCCAGCCGTCCGGGCTTTGCCCGGGCGGCTGGGTGTGTCTGCATTGGAAACGTGAAAGGGGAGCGGGCGTGGCGGAACAGCGGATCAACATCGGCCAGGTAACGGCGCCACATGGCATCCGAGGCGAAGTGCGGGTCTACCCGCTGACGGCATTCCCTGAGCGCTGGCAGACCCTGCGCGAGGTCTTCGTCGGGGCGGAACCGCAGCCACGCCGGATCAAGTTTCTGGGCTGGGCCAAGGGTGAGATGCCGGTGGTGCAACTGGAGGGTGTGGCAGACCGGGAACAGGCGGAGAAGATGCGAGGTGTGTATCTGCAGGTGCCCATGTCGCTGGTTCATCCGCTGCCTGACCCCGATACCTTTTACATCTTTCAGTTACGCGGCCTGGCCGTGGTGGACCCTGAAGGACTGCCCCTGGGCACGGTGGCCGATGTGGAAGAATCGCCCGCCAACGACCTGCTCCTGGTGGAACGACCGGGCCGGCCGCCGGTGCGGGTCCCCATGGTAAAGGCCATCGTAACGCAGGTAGACCTGGCCGGTGGCCGCGTGGTCGTACGCCCCCTGGCCGGGCTGTTCGACGAGGAGCACTAGGCATGTTGGTGCATATTCTCACCTTACATCCGGCCATCTGTTACGGCCCCCTGGAAGAGGCCATCATCGGGCGGGCCCGGGAAAAAGGCCTGCTTGACCTGCGCGTCGTCAACATCCGGGACTTCGCCGCCGGGCGCCACCAGATCACCGATGATTACCCCTACGGCGGCGGTGTCGGGCTGCTGATGAAGGTGGAGCCCATCTGGGCTGCAGTGGAGCACGCCGCACGCCAGGGGCCGGGGGCAGGGAAAGTTCCGCCGGGGGAACTGTCCGGGCCGCCCCCGGGTGCCCGGGTTCTGCTGATGGACCCAGCCGGGCGGCGCTTTGACCATGCCTACGCGCAGGAATTGGCGCAGGCTGAACATCTGATCTTTATCTGCGGCCGCTACGAGGGAGTCGACGAGCGGGTCCGGCATCTGGTGACCGACCCGGTCTCCCTGGGAGATTTCGTGCTCACGGGGGGTGACCTCGCCGCTCTGGTCATGGTCGACGCCATCAGTCGCCTGATCCCCGGTGTCCTGGGCGACGCCCACTCGGCCCTGGACGATTCCTTTGCCACCGGGCTGCTGGAGGGGCCGCAGTACACACGGCCACCGGAGTTCCGGGGCATGCAGGTGCCGGGGGAACTGTTAAGCGGTGATCATGCCGCGGTGGCCCGCTGGCGGCGTAAACAGGCTCTACGCCGGACACTGCGGCTGCGCCCGGATCTACTGCAAACCGCCAGACTGGATCGGGACGACGAAATCCTGCTGGCCGAGGTGCAGCGCGAAGAAGGGTTGCTGTAAGAGACAGCGGTTTGTTATAATAATAGCCGTTGGATTGACGGGCGGACCTCTGTCCTGCACGCGGAAGGGTAATGTACGCCCGGATTTGAAGGGAGAAATTTGACAGTGGCTCAGAACATGATTGAGGTCCTGGAGCGGGAGCAACTCCGCACCGATATCCCGAGCTTCCGGCCCGGTGACACCGTCCGTGTCCACGTGAAGGTTGTGGAAGGCACCCGGGAGCGTATTCAGGCCTTTGAAGGCGTTTGCATCAAGCGGCAGCGGGCCGGCGTCCGGGAAACCTTTACTGTCCGGCGTATTTCCTACGGTGTGGGCGTGGAGCGGACCTTCCCGGTACACTCTCCTCGGGTCGATAAGATCGATGTGGTCCGTCGCGGCGTGGTACGCCGGGCCAAGCTTTACTACCTGCGGAATCTGCGGGGCAAGGCTGCCCGTATCAAGGAACTCCGATAATCGAAGTGAGCGCCGGGCGCCCAGCGCCCGGCGCTGGTTTCTCGGTGATCGCACTTTACGGACTCTGAGGAGGCCGGAGGATGTCGGATACGCCCGAGAATCAGCTTGCCTCACCCAGGGGAGATGGGGTAAATTCCGAGGAGCGGCAGGCGCTTGCGCCGGTTGCCCCCAAACGGAAGAACCCCATCCGCGAGGTTGTGGAGACCGTGGTGATCGCGTTGTTGATTGCCTTGGTCATTCGCACCTTTGTGGTAGAAGTATTTGTGGTTGATGGCAGGTCCATGGAGCCCACCCTGAAAACAGGTGAACGTTTGCTTGTTAATAAGTTTACATACAGGCTTAACGAGCCCCAGCCGGGTGAGGTCATCGTGTTCCGCTATCCACGGCAGCCCGACCGCGACTTCATCAAACGCGTGATGGCGGTACCCGGGGACAAAATTGAGATCAAGCGCGGACATGTCTTTGTTAACGGGCAGGAAGTGGCCGAGCCATACCTGCAGTTCCGGGGTGAAGGGGACTGGCCGGTACGGGAAGTTCCGCCCGAATCGGTCTGGGTCCTGGGTGACAACCGCAACAACTCCGAGGACAGCCGCTATTTTGGTGAGGTCCCGCTGAAGAATATCAAGGGGCGGGCCTTCTTCCGCTTTTGGCCGCTGGGCCGGTGGCGTGCCTTTGATATACACCAACTGGCGACCGCCGCTGAGTAACAGTGAGCATGGGTGGGCAGGGCCATTCCGGCCCTGTCTCTTTTGCATTCCGCCGCAGTCTGGGTTATTCTGGGCAAGGTAAGATGTCACCGAAAGGGTGAGATTCCGGCACCATGACGGAGGTCATTCAGTGGTTTCCCGGCCATATGGCCAAGGCCCGACGCCAGGTGGCGGAGCAGATTAAACTGGCCGACGTGGTGCTGGAGGTGGTCGACGCCCGGGCGCCTCGGGCCACGGCCAATCCGGACCTCGAGGAAATCGCCGCCGGCAAGCCACGGGTCGTGGTGCTGGGCAAGGCGGATCTGGCCGACCCGGATGCCACCCGGGCCTGGGTTCGGGAACTTGGTGGGAGCGACCGGGAAGCGGTCGCCCTCGATGCCGTCCGGGGCAAGGGCACAGGTGAATTGCTCGGCGCCGTCCGGCGTCTGTTCCAGCCCGAGTTGGCCAGGCTGACCCTGAAGGGGCGCCTGCCGCGGGCGGCCAGGGCCATGATCCTGGGCATGCCCAATGTCGGTAAGTCTTCAGTCATCAACCGTCTGGCGGGCGGGCGGAAGGCGGCCGTCGGTGACCGACCGGGCATCACCCGCGGCCAGCAGTGGATTCGTCTGAACAAAGAGGTTGACCTCCTGGACACCCCTGGCATCCTGGTTCCCCGAATTCGACGCCAGTCGGAGGGGATCGTGCTGGCGGCTATCGGCATGGTAAAGGAAGAGGTTTTCCGGGCCGACTGGGTGGCGGGTGCCGTCCTGCCGCTGGTCTGGCAGATGGCCTCGGGAGCCCTCGAGGAGCGATTGGGCCTGAAGCAGTTGGCCGCCGACCCGCAAACCAATCTGGTCGCCATGGCCTGGGCCAAGGGGCTGATCCGCCCCGGCGGACAACCAGACCCGGAGCGGGCGGCCCACCTGTTCTTGCGGGAACTGCGGGATGGACGTCTGGGTCGCCTCACTTTCGAACGTCCCGGCGAGGCCATCCCGGAGTTGCTGGCAGTGTCGCCGCCAATCAGTGGATAAGGCGTAAATGGCCCCCGGATTTTCCGGGGGCCTACGTATTTTGACAAAGTATGCTCAAGACCGGGAAGGATTTTGCGAAAAGAGAAGCGAACTCGTTACCCGCCCTAATAGTTTTAAGATGTTCACGGCTTTATGTTCGGTTTCCCTCCCAAAAGGAGGCATTGTCGAATTAAATCGGGCTGGGCGCGGGAGTGAAGGGCAATGCGATTGAACATCAAAAAGATGAGCTTGAAGAAGCTACAGACGTTGATCCAGGAGCGCGGTCCGGAATTTTACCCAGAAGTTATTCATGCACTGGGTGGCGATCCTCGTGGCGGCGCACAGAAACTAGTGCGCTTTTGTCAGGCCCGCATGGAGGACTGGAAGAAGGAACGGGACCGGCTTGGCCGCATGTACAGTTACGAGCGCCAGGTTTGGGCCATGGGCTATCGCCTGGTGGCCGGTGTGGACGAAGCCGGGCGGGGGCCGCTGGCCGGTCCGGTGGTGGCTGCGGCGGTGGTACTGCCGGGCGAAGTCTATCTGCCGGGTTTGGATGACTGCAAACGTCTGTCACCCAAAAAGCGGCAGGAACTGTACGACCGGATCAAGGAGACGGCGGTCGGCGTCGGGATCGGTATGGTGGATCCAGAAGGTATCGACGAATCGAACGTGCTGATGGCCACCTACAAGGCTATGGTCAAAGCGGTGCAGAATCTGCCGGTGGGGCCTGACTATCTGCTGATCGATTCGCTGCACCTGCCGGGGGTGACCCAGCCCCAGTCGCCGGTGGTTGGCGGTGACACGCTTTCCGCCTCCATTGCGGCCGCCTCCATCGTGTCCAAGATCACCCGTGACAACTATATGATTGAAATGGACCGTCTGCATCCGGAGTACGGTTTCGCCAATCATAAGGGGTATGGCACGGCGGAGCACCGGGCTGCATTAGAAAAATACGGACCGTGTCCGATCCATCGGAAACTGGGCGGAGACCGGGAAATTCTGCAACTGCTGCCTGATATGAGCCTGCGGGAAGACTGATGGCCGGTCAGGCAGAGCTTGGGCGAGCGGGCGAGGAGCAGGCTGCCCGCTTTCTCCAGTCCCAGGGTCTTACCCTGGTGGTCCGCAACTGGCGCTGCCGCCTTGGGGAACTCGACTTGGTGGCTACAGGTGGCGACCAGGTCGTGTTTGTTGAGGTAAAAACCCGATCCAACAGCCGTTTTGGAGTTCCTGCCGAAGCCGTGGACAGACGAAAACAGGTGCGGCTAGTCAAGTTGGCCAACGCCTTCCTGCAGGAGCGGGGCTGGTGCAATCGCCCGGTTCGCTTCGATGTGGTGGCGGTGGGTCCCGCCCCGGCTGCCGGAGATACCTGGCCGCTGGATTGGATCCAGGACGCGTTTCGTCCCTGAGGCCGGGCTGGCGCCGGCGGTTGCGCAAGAGGTGTGGCACAGATCGTCGCCGACAGGCCCATCAGGCAGTTCCTGATGGGTCCTTTCGATTCTCCGGCATCTTGACTTCACGTTGTTTTCCAGAGGGACGCATTGGCATTTACTAACATAAGAGGAAATGCTATACTTTGCTACGGGGTGAAACAGCGTGTTCGTGCGGGTGCAGAGTTTTGCCGTACTGGGGGTAGCCGCCGTCCCGGTGCAGGTAGAAGTCGACGTCGGAAATGGGTTACCCGCCTTTGAAGTTGTGGGCCTGCCCGACTCCTGCGTGCGCGAGGCCCGAGAGCGAGTGCGGGCAGCCATTCGTAACTCCGGTGCGGACTTTCCCGCCCGGCGCATCACCATTAACCTGGCACCGGCCAACCTGCGCAAAGTGGGCGGTGGTTTTGACCTGAGCATGGCCCTGGGCATATTGGCGGCCACCGGCCAGATCCCAGGCATCCGCTTGCAGGGGTTGGGTATTGCCGGCGAACTGGCGTTGGATGGCGCCATACGTCCTGTGCCGGGTCTCCTGGCCATCGGGATGGCGGCTGCGGCCCTCAACTGCCGGGGGCTGCTGGCGCCGGCGGCGGTGGCGGCCGAAGCGGCCCTGGCCGGTCTGCCCGTGCTGCCGGCCGCCGAACTGGCCCAGGTGCTGTCATGGTTGCGCAGCGGCGGTGAACCCTCGCCGGTACCGGCAGCCGACCAGGCGCCGGTGGCAGATCCACCCGCGGATCTGGCTGAAGTATACGGTCAGGTGGTGGCCCGTCGGGCCCTGGAGGTGGCAGCCGCCGGCCATCATCATTTGCTGCTCCTGGGCCCCCCGGGCGTGGGAAAAAGCCTGCTGGCCCGCTGCTTGCCAGGCATCCTGCCGCCCTTGAACCGGCCGGAAGCACTGGAAGTTACACGTATCTACAGTGCGGCAGGGCAGGATCCCGGCGGTCTGATCGTGCACCGGCCCTTCCGGGCTCCACACCACAGCGCCTCCCGCTCGGCACTGCTGGGAGGTGGGTCACCGCCCGGTCCGGGAGAGCTCAGCCTTGCCCACCGGGGAGTATTATTTCTGGACGAATTGCCTGAGTTCGGGCGGGACTGCCTGGAGGCGCTGCGCCAGCCCCTGGAGGAAGGGGCAGTGCGGCTGGCTCGGGCGGGGTGGCGACTGACCTTCCCGGCGTCCGTGATGCTGGTGGCGGCCGCCAACCCGTGCCCTTGCGGCTTCGCCGGCGATACGCGCCGCCTGTGTCATTGCCCGCCCGGTATCCCGGAGCGCTACCGGGACCGTCTGAGCGGACCGCTGCTGGACCGCTTTGACCTGCAGGTCCGTCTGGGCAGTCCAGGTTCTGCCGAATGGAGTGGCGCGCCGGGAGAGGCGTCAGTCTCGGTAGCGGCGCGGGTAGCCGCGGCCCGGTTGCGCCAGGAACAGCGACAGGGCTGCAGCAACGGCGATTTGCGCCCGCGGGACTTGCACCGCCGGGTGCATCTCCGTCCGGCGGCGGCCCGACTGCTGCAGGAAACTCTCGATCGCCTGAAGTTCAGCCTGCGTGCCCGCGACCGCAGCCTGAAGGTCGCCCGTACCATTGCCGACCTGGCAGGAAGCACGGAAGTGGAGGCCGAACACCTGGCAGAAGCACTTCAATACCGGCAGAGCTGAAGCGGGTACAATAGAGGCGGATCCAACCGGCGGTTGGGAGGGATTTGCGATGGTGGATGACCGCCTCATGCACGGCAAGTCGCCTCTGCGTGATCCGGCCCAGAAACGGTTGGTCGAGGCGGAGGTGCAGGAGCAACAGAATCCGTACAAGACCCCGCCCAGCAATCTGACCCGCAACGAACGAACAGGGGCTGTGGATTCCCGCCCCACGCGCCTTATGACCACAGAGCCACTGCAGAGTGCCACTGACGACCAAAAGGTGTAGGACCCGGCGGGGGCGGTGCCGTCCGCCCCTGCATCGGGTCCCGTGCAGATGGTTGCATGTGGTCTGTGTGTGACAAGGCGGGCCACCCGCCGGACCGCGCAACGGAGGTGGCGGCAATGGTGGGAGCGGAAAATGCGGCTGCAGGGCAGGGGAAGTTGGCATGGAACAGGACGAGGTGCGGTCGCTGCTGGCGGCGACGGAAGAAGAGATTACGGACGATGAGGGACGTGTGCTGGGGGTGGTACGCACTCCGGCTCGTTTCCGGGCCAGCCGGTCTTACCTGAGCAACGGCGGCTACCTGGTGGTGGAAAAGGACGAGGAAGACAGCAGTTTTGTAGCCATTGAATTCGATGCGCTTTATAACTACAAAACGGGCAAGTATTATCCCTCCGGGTATTCTGCACGCGTATTCAAAGTAAATGAACTGGACGAAGCGGTGCGGCTGGTGCAGGCCTATCTGACTGCCTCTGAATAGCCCAGGTCCTTCAGCCATTGCACCACAAGGTGGTTAAAGTCATCCGGACGTTCTTCGTGGGGCAAATGGCCTGTGTCCGGCCACACGTGTAACTGTCCCGCCGGCAGTTGCTGCGCCATGTGCTGGCCATGGGCCACGGGGACCCAGGGATCGTCGGCCCCCCAGACCAGCAGGGCCGGTTGCCGGATCGTGTGAATTTGGCCGGCGAAGCTGCCGAAGTCCATCTCCCGCAGGATGCGCAGGAAGGTACTGGCGGCGCCGGGGGTGCGGGCAGGCAACAGATAGGACTGTACATCAAGCTCAGTCACCTCGTCACGGCCAGGGCGGGCCGTGCGTAAGGCTGCCCGCACAAACCGGGCATTAAAGAAGAAATAACGGATCAGGCCCAGACCCACCCCGGGCAGCTTCAGGGCCCATCGGGCTTCCCGAGGCAAGTGTGATACCACATAGCCGGAGCTGGCCACCAGCAGCAGTGCGGCGACCCGGTCCGGCGCTAGATGGGCCAGGCGCAGGGCGATTTCACCGCCCATGGAATGCCCGCCCAGAACGACCCGGTTCAGGTCGAGGGCATCCATCCAGTTCAGAACCGACCGGGCCTGATCCCCCAGGGAGTAGCCAGCCGAGCTGGTTTTTGTGGACAGGCCGAAGCCAGGTAGATCTGGAGCTACGGTTTTGACGTATTTACCCAATACAGGCATGTTATTTCTCCAGGTATAGGACCACTCCGCCAGCCCGTGGAGCAGGACCAGCGGTGGACCTGCACCCTGCTCCTGGTAATGCCATACTTCCCCGGATACCGGGATGAACTGACCGGTTTCGGCTACCCCATGCCGCCTGGCCAGGCGTTGCATTGTCTGTACATATGCCTGAATGTTCACCCAAACACCTCCGTCGGATGGCTCCTTCGACGGCCTGTTATGGCACTCCTGCCTGGGTGCCATGGCGGCAACCCTTTCCACACCGGAGGGCATCGGCTATAATGTGGACTTGAACGCCCATGGGCCGTAACAGAACCACCCCTGCGAGGAGGGGTTCGGCTTGTTCGAGGTGTTGGGCTCCCCGCTGGCCGACGACCTGATTTGCCGGGCTCAGGCCCTGCTGGAAGATCTGGTGGCGGACACGATCCGGATTGCCGAGACGCCTGCACCGACCGGTGACGAAGGTGCCCGCGCCCGGCTGGTGGCTGAGCGGATGATCACCGCAGGGGTCCCCGCCGTTGAGATTGACTCTGCCGGCAATGTGGTCGGGCGACTGCCGGGCCGGGGCGGACCGGTGTTGTTACTGGCTGCGCACCTGGATACGGTTTTCCCCCACGGGACCGATTTGACGGTCCACAAGGACTGTGAACTGCTGCGGGGACCGGGAGTCGGGGACAACTCCGCCAGTCTGGCCAGTCTGGTTCAGACCGCCAGGCTGCTGCTGGGAAGCGGGTATCCTCTAAAAGGAGACGTGATTCTGGCCGGAACCGTGGGGGAGGAGGGTCTGGGCAACCTGCGGGGGATGCGGGCGCTCATGGGTCGTCTGGCCGAACGGGTAGATTACGTGGTGCCCGTAGACGGAACCCTGGGCGGCCTGGTTCGACAGGCGGTGGGATCACGCCGGTACCGCCTGGTCGTGCAGGCGGAAGGAGGCCATTCCTGGGGGGCATTCGGAATGCCCAGTGCGATCCACAGTCTGTGCCAGATGGTGGCCCGCATCAGTGCTCTGCCGGTGCCGCAGGTGCCGCGGACCACATACAACGTGGGCACCATCCAGGGTGGCACCACCGTAAACGCCATCGCCAGTCGGGCAGAGGCCCTGTTGGACTTACGGTCGGTAGACAGCACCGAACTCGGGCGGCTGGAGCGAGAGGTGGAGGAGATTGCCACGCGGGTCGCCCGGCAGGCTGGCGTGCAGGTTCGTCTCGAGCCGGTGGGCGAGCGGCCGGCGGGTATGATTCCGCAGAATCATCTGCTCTGCCAGGCGGTACATGCGGTGCATGAACGACTGGGGATCCGAACCCGCAGCTACCCGTCCAGCACGGATGGAAACATTCCCCTGGCCATGGGCATCCCCGCGGTCACCATTGGGGTAACTGTGGGGGGCAACGGTCATCGGGAAGACGAATTCATTGAGGTGCCGCCACTGGCCCGGGGGCTGGCCCAGACGGTGCTCCTGGTTCTGGCGGTGCAGGACTTGCCGCTGCGGCAGCGCCAGAGGGGGTGACCCGGCCCATGCGGGTACTTACACCGGACGGGCCTGAATGGCCCGATCTGTTCCGGCCGATCGCCGATCCGCCCGTCCGCCTTTGGGCGCTGGGGCCGCTGGATGCAGGGCGTCTGGAGCCGGCGGTGGCCATTGTAGGATCCCGACGCCCCACCGCGTATGGGGTGGCAATGGCGGAGCGGCTGGCGGCAGACTTGGCCGTGGCCGGGATCACAGTGGTCAGCGGACTTGCCCTGGGTGTAGATACAGCGGCGCACCGGGGCGCTCTGAAGGCCGGGGGACGCTCGGCAGCGGTCCTGGGGTGCGGGGTCGATATCGTGTACCCGCGCCGCTCCCATCCGGAATATCACGAACTCAGGCGTGCCGGGCTGATCCTTTCCGAGTATGCCCCGGGGACTCCGCCCATGCCCTATCACTTTCCGACCCGCAACCGGCTGATCAGCGGGCTATGCCGGGCAGTGGTGGTGGTGGAGGCCGGGCTGAAGTCTGGTACACTGAAAACAGTGGATCATGCCCTGGCCCAGGGGCGCGACGTCTTTGCCGTTCCTGGTCCCGCCCGCAGTGTACTGAGTGCCGGTCCGCACCTGCTGATCCGCCAGGGGGCGCGGCTGATCACCAGTGCGGCCGATCTGTTGGCCGACCTGGACTTGGGGGCGGAAGTGACGGAACCACTTGAACTACCCGCAGGGGGCGGTTCGGATGGGGATCAGGCCATGGCCCTGCTGGAGCGCAGCCCGGCCATGGCTGAGGACGTGGCGGTGGCCCTGCGGTGGACCGTACCCCGCACACTGGGCATTCTGACGGCCCTGGAGCTTGCGGGCCAGATCCGGCGGTTTCCGGACGGGTTGTTTCATAGAATTCCGCGCTCCGGAAGAGCCTAGGTAACGAGATACCCCTGACCTCTGGTGCCAGCAGGCAAACCGGGGACGAGCAGGGTCGTGAGAGTGGGGGTCTGTGCAGGTGTCCAAGGCGCTGATCATCGTCGAATCGCCGGCGAAGGCCAAAACCATCGAAAAATTCCTCGGGCGCCGGTATCAGGTTTCTGCTTCGCTGGGGCACGTGCGCGACCTGCCCAAATCCCAGTTGGGGGTAGACGTAGGCGGAGGATTTTCTCCCAAATACATTACCATCCGGGGCAAGGGCGACATCCTCAAGGAACTGCGGGAGCAGGCGAAAAAGGCCGATAAGATCTTACTCGCCACCGACCCTGACCGTGAGGGGGAAGCGATTTCCTGGCACCTCGCCCAGGTGCTTGGTCTGGATGACCAGCAGTTGTGCCGGATCGAGTTTTACGAAATCACCAAAGATGCGTTGCAAAAAGCGGTCAAAAATCCGCGCCAGATCGATCAAAACCGTGTCGAAGCCCAGCAGGCCCGCCGCATCCTCGATCGCCTGGTCGGCTACAAGCTTTCGCCCTTGCTCTGGAAAAAGGTTCGCCGGGGCTTGTCGGCCGGTCGGGTGCAGTCGGTGGCAGTGCGGCTGATTTCCGACCGTGAGGCGGAGATCCGTGCCTTTGTACCTGAGGAATACTGGACCCTTGATGCCCGGTTTGTCGCCGGTGCCAAAGCCGTGCCCTTCACCGCCCGGTACCACGGTCGGGTCGGGGAAAAACAGGAACTCAAGCGGGAGCAGGAAACCCAAGGCATCATGGCAGCCGTGAGCGGCCAGTCCTTTACCGTCAGCGCAGTTCGCCGCAAGGAACGGCGCCGGCATCCTGCCCTGCCGTTTACCACCTCCACGCTCCAACAGGAAGCGGTCCGTAAGCTGGGGTTCAGCGTGCGCCGGACCATGAGCGTGGCACAGCAACTGTACGAAGGTCTGGATCTGGGCGAACTAGGCCATGTGGGTCTGGTCACCTACATCCGCACCGATGCCGCCCGTGTAGCTGAAGAAGCGCAGGCGGCCGCCGCGGAGTATATTCGGGAGACCTGGGGGACGGACTTCGTCGGGGCGCCGGATCGAAGGGACGCCAAGGAGAAACCCGGGGTCCAGGGCGCCCACGAGGCGATTCGGCCCACCACAGTGACCCTGACCCCTGAAGTGGTGAAGCCTTCCCTGACCAGCGAGCAGTTCAAGCTGTATAAACTGATCTGGGAGCGGTTCGTTGCCTCCCAGATGGCACCGGCTGTGATGGATACGGTCAGTGTGGATATCACAGCGGCCCAGCAGGTTTTCCGTGCTACCGGTTCTACCATCAAGTTCGCCGGATTCATGACGGTATACATCGAAGGCGAGGACGACAAGGAAGCAGAAGAAGAGGGGTTGTTGCCCGACCTCAGCGAAGGCCAGTCCCTGGCCCTGGTCGAGCTGATCCCCGGGCAGCATTTCACCAGTCCACCGCCGCGCTTTACTGAAGCCACGCTGGTCAAGGCCTTGGAGGAACGGGCCATCGGCCGGCCATCCACCTATGCGCCCATTATTGAAACCGTCCAGGCCCGGGGATACGTGGTGAAGGAAGACAAGCGTTTCGCCCCCACGGAACTGGGGATCCTGGTCGTGGATCTGCTCAAGGAATACTTTCCGGAGATCATCGACGTCGAGTTCACCGCCCACATGGAGCGGCAGCTTGACGAAATTGAAGAAGGGCAGGCCGATTGGCAACAGGTGCTGGGCCGCTTCTATGGCCCGTTCGAGTCTGTGCTGATCGAGGCAGAAGAGAAGATTGGCGGCTTCGAATTACAAGATGAAGTAACCGATATACTCTGCGAGAAATGCGGGCAGGCCCATCTTGTCATTAAATATGGCCGATTCGGAAAATTTATGGCATGCCCCCGCTTCCCGGAGTGCAAACACACCCTGCCCATCCTGGAAAAGACCGGCGTCCAGTGCCCCACCTGCCGACAGGGTGAACTAGTTGAGCGGAAGAGCAAGAAAGGCCGGAAGTTCTACGGCTGTGAGCGCTACCCCACCTGTGATTTTGTGGTCTGGCAAAAACCAGTGCCTGAGCGTCACTGTCCGGAGTGCGGCGGGATTCTGGTGGAAAAGAAGGATAAGGAACGGGGTCTCCTCCATACCTGTATCAAGGAAGATTGCGGGTTTACGGAGGTCGCACAGTCCATTGAGGAGATACCATCCTGACCGGTCCGTCTGTCGGCGCGGCGGCAACCAACTCGGATCCGGCTGCGCAACAGCCCGTAGGATCGTCCTACGGGCTGCTTGTGTGCCCGGTTGGCTTTACGGATGGGCGGGGCCGTCTGCACGGTAACAAGCGGGACTCGGTCCGGGAGTTTGTATACTGGAGGTAAGGACATGACGGCAGCAATCACCGTGGTCGGAGCCGGATTGGCCGGGTCGGAAGCCGCCTGGCAGGCAGCGGAACGCGGGGTTAAAGTGACCCTGCACGAAATGCGACCGATCCATTCCACGGGGGTGCACCGGAGCGGGGATTTCGCAGAACTGGTGTGTTCCAATTCTCTGCGTGGCGCAGACCTGACCAATGCGGTCGGGCTGCTGAAGGAGGAGTTGCGCCGGCTTGGCTCGCTGATCATGCAACAGGCGGATGCCCATGCCGTGCCGGCCGGTGGCGCCCTGGCCGTGGACCGGGAAGGGTTCAGTCGAGCCGTCACTGCCGCGGTCACCGGGCACCCCAACATCACCGTCATCAGGCAGGAAGTCCCGCAGATTCCACCCGGTGGGGTTGTCGTCATTGCCACCGGTCCCCTGACCTCTGCGCCGATGGCAGCAGATATTCAGCGTTTGACCGGTCAGGGGTATCTGAGCTTTTTCGATGCGGCAGCACCCATCGTGACGGTGGACAGCATTGACATGAACAAGGTCTACCGTTTGTCCCGGTACGGAAAGGGCGCCGGCGATGAGTACCTGAACTGCCCCATGACTCGGGAGGAGTACGATACCTTTTACGATGCCCTGATGGGCGCCGAAAAGGTAATCGGGCACCACCCAGATGAGGTGAAAGTACAGTACTTTGAGGGCTGCCTGCCGGTAGAGGAGATGGCGCGCCGGGGACGGGATACGCTCCGATACGGGCCGCTCAAGCCGGTGGGACTACCCGACCCGCGCACTGGCCGGGAACCGTATGCCGTGGTTCAGTTGCGCCAGGACAACGCGGCGGCCAGCCTCTACAATCTGGTCGGCTTTCAGACCAGTTTGAAGTGGGGTGACCAACAGCGCGTGTTCCGCCTGATCCCTGGGTTAGAGGCGGCCGAATTCGCCCGGATGGGTGTGATTCACCGCAATACCTATATGAAGTCACCACGCCTGCTGCTCCCGACTCTGCAAACCAGGCAGCGACCGACCCTCCTGTTTGCCGGGCAAATGACCGGAGTCGAAGGATACGTGGAGTCCTGCTCCGGCGGCCTGGTGGCCGGGGTGAACGGCGCCCGCCTCGCGCTGGGGCAGCCGCCCCTGCAATTCCCACCCGAGACAGCCGTGGGTGCACTGGCCCGGTATATCACTGAAGCCGACCCCGATCACTTCCAGCCGATGAACATCGCCTTTGGGCTGTTGCCCCCGCTCGCAGGCCGGATCAGGGATAAGAAGGCGAAGAAATCGGCTGTGGCAGAACGGGCCCTGGCTGCACTGGCTGAATTCCAGGCGCAGCCTGCCTGGGCTGCCCAGAATTTAACACAAACACCGCGATAGACCAAAAAACATGAAAAATCGTCTATTATGTATCCCGTCGCACCAGATCGCGCAGGCAGAAAAAAGACCGGCCAAATTGACACCGTTTCCTACAATTTTACGAATAGTAGCCTTGCCACGACACTATTGATTGTGGTAGAATGGCTTGCGCAAGGTTCGACAAATGCCTTCCGGCCCTGTTCCAGGGCGGGTTGGCGGTACCGCTGAGTCCGGCGACCTGCGGCGGTTGGCAAGAGCAAGACCGTTGGGGCGAGGACGGCGGTCGTGTCCCTGGTGACGAACCGGGGCCGGCGCGACGCCCTCCGCCTTTGCATGTTTGCAGGCAAGCGGTACGGAATGCGAATGTTGCGCACCTCAAGCGAGGTGGGTACCATGTTCCACGGCACTACCATTGCGGCGGTGCGGCGGGACGGCCGGGGAGCTATGGCAGGGGACGGCCAGGTTACCTTGGGTCAAAATCAGGTCATGAAGCACAAGGCCCGGAAGATTCGCCGTATCTGGAATGACCAGGTATTGGCAGGGTTTGCTGGATCGGTGGCGGACGCTCTGACTCTGTTGGAGAAGTTCGAGGCCCGGTTGGAGGAAGCGCGCGGCCACCTGCCCCGAGCCGCTGTGGCTGTAGCCCGGGAATGGCGCACCGACCGGATGCTCCGTCAACTCGAAGCCCTGCTGCTGGTCATGGACCGCACGACGCTGCTCGTTGTCTCCGGTTCCGGTGAAGTAATCGAACCGGATGACGGGGTGGCAGCCATTGGGTCGGGCGGGCCATACGCGCTGGCGGCCGCACGGGCGCTGACCCGTCACAGTAGTCTGGATGCCCGGCAGATCGCCGAAGCAGCACTCCGCACCGCTGCCTCCATTTGTGTTTACACAAATGACCAGCTAATTGTGGAGGAGGTCGGCGGGCAATGACCGATTTGACCCCACGGCAGATCGTCTCCGAATTGGACAAGTACATTGTAGGGCAGGGAGCTGCCAAAAAGGCGGTGGCTGTGGCGCTGCGTAACCGCGTGCGTCGGGCCAGGTTGCCTTCTGAATTGCAGGATGAGGTGGTGCCCAAGAATATCTTGATGATCGGGCCTACCGGTGTAGGGAAAACGGAGGTTGCGCGCCGGCTGGCCAAACTGGTTGGAGCGCCGTTCACCAAAGTTGAGGCCACCAAGTACACCGAGGTTGGCTACGTGGGCCGGGATGTTGAATCCATGGTCCGTGACCTGGTGGAAACGGCCGTCAGAATGGTCAAGGCCGAGCGGATCGCTAGCGTCAGGGATCAGGCAGCCTGTGCTGTCGAGGAGCGGATCATCGAGGCCATGTTCCCAAGGCCGGCCCGGCCGGCACCGGTGCGGAATCCCCTGCAGGCACTACTTGGGGCGGTTGAATCCGCTGAAGGCATTGAGGCAAAAGAGTTCGAACCAAGCCAGCAACACTACCAGGCCAATCGGCAGGAGTTGCTGGCACAACTGCGCAACGGTACCCTTGAAGGTAAGTACATCGAAGTCGAGTTGGAGGAGAACGGCGGCCCCGCCATCCTCCCAGCCGTGCCTGGGATTCAGGGCATGGACGAAATCGGGATTGACCTGCAGGAGTTTTTGGGAAGCCTGTTACCCAGGCATCGCCGGCGAAAAAAGGTGACTGTAGCGCAGGGGCGTGAACTGCTGCTGCAAGAAGAAGCGGCCCGCCTCATCGATATGGATCAAGTAGTGGTGGAGGCCGTGCACCGGGCGGAAAATCATGGAATGATTTTCATCGATGAATTTGACAAAATCGCTGGCAAGGAAAAGTCTTATGGACCGGACGTCTCTCGGGAAGGTGTCCAGCGTGACATCCTACCCATCGTGGAGGGCGCCACGGTCAATACAAAATATGGGCCAGTTCGCACCCATCATATCCTGTTTATGGCTGCCGGTGCGTTTCATCTGGCCAAAGCAACCGATCTCATTCCCGAATTGCAGGGGCGTTTCCCGATCCGGGTAGAGTTAGCCCCGCTGACTGAGGCGGATTTTATCCGCATTCTGACTGAACCGAAAACGGCGCTGACCCGCCAGTACACCGCCTTGTTGGCGGCGGACGGTGTGCACCTTCAGTTCACACCAGATGGCGTGGCGGCTGTTGCTGCCGTGGCTACGAAGGTAAACAGCGAAACCGAGGATATCGGTGCGCGACGTCTGTACACCGTTTTGGAAAAACTCCTAGAGGACATCTCCTTCGCAGCTCCTGACGCAGCCCTTGGCCAGATTGTGATCAACCAGGACTATGTGCACGAAAAGCTTGGTGGAATCCTGGCCCAGCGCGATGTCAGCCGGTTCATTCTCTAAATCCCAGACCTGCCACTGAACGGAGGCACATTGATCATGAAGACTCTGCTTGACAAGACCCGGCGTGTCAACCGGCTTCTGCAGCGCAGCGCCGGCACTCAGGTAAACTTCAGCGAGATGGCTGAGGTGCTCTCTGAGTTGGTCGATGCCAACGTCTACGTCGTTTCTCGCAAGGGCAAAGTACTCGGGGCCGGTATCCGCAGCGCCAGTGCCGAGATTGTTGGCGCCGTCTTGCCAGAAGAGTTTAACACCAAATTGATGAAGATTGATGAAACCACCACTGACGCGACCTTTGGCCGTGTGCCGGCTAACAAAGACGGTGTGGAACTCGCTTTTGAGGAGCCGAACGCGACGGTTGTGCCAGTCAACGGCGGCGGCGAGCGCCTGGGCACCTTGGTCCTCGGCCGTGCCACCGGTGCGTTTGTGGAGGAAGAACTCATTCTGGGCGAACTCGGAGCTACGGTGGTAGGAATGGAAATCCTGCGCTCGCACGCGGCGGAAATGGAAGACGAGGCCCGCAAGAAGGCTGCCGTTCAGGTGGCTTTGGGCACGCTTTCTTACTCGGAGTTAGAGGCTGTCCAGCACATCTTTGATGAACTGGACGGGAACGAAGGACTCCTGGTCGCCTCCAAAATCGCTGACCGGGTTGGAATTACCCGTTCTGTCATTGTCAACGCCCTGCGCAAGTTTGAATCCGCCGGAGTGATCGAATCCCGCAGTTTGGGCATGAAGGGCACCCATATCAAGGTGCTCAATGATCGCCTGGTGGATGAACTGCGCAAGCTGCGTTAATCAGGAATGATGGCGGTAAAGGGCCATTGCCATGGGCAGTGGCCCTTTATGTTTTTGCCCGGTGATCCGATGAATGAAATAGCAGAATGGCCCTGGAGGGTACGGTGTCCGGAGAAATGTCGTGATTTGATCTTTTGTGCTTTTAAACTGATAGCCCTGGGAGGAAAAGGACTCATATTCGTCGAAACATAACTGGTAGAGATCGACAAGATCAACAATTTCGTGCTAATGAAAGTAATCCTGCGGAACAGACCGTTGGCAGCCGGGCGACCCGGGAGACTCGGGTAACGGGGTGGCCAAATCCTGGAGCGGATTGCAGGAGGTGGCATAATGCCCTTGTTTCCCCGACAAATTTCCGTCCTGCAGCGTGGGTTGGAAGCCGGAAGCTTACGGCAGGCCGCGCTGGCCCACAATCTGGCCAACGTGAACACGCCTGACTACAAAGCTCAGGTTGTTTTGTTTGAAGACATCCTTAAACAGGTCCTCGAAGGCGGGACCAGTACCAACAAATCCTGGTTGCCCATGGCGACGACCCACGGAACGCACATACAATCCGGACCTCCACCGATCGCTGGTCCGGAAGATGTACGCCCACAGGTACACCGGGACGAGACGCGCTCGGCCCGACCGGATGGCAACAACGTGGATGTAGAGTCTGAGATGGCCAGGGTAGCAGGTGTGCAGATCTGGTATGGTGGACTCAGCCGTCAACTGAGCGACGAGTTCACTCGGTTGCGGCTGGCCATTACGGAAGGGAGGCGTTAGGTAGGTGGCCATTGGATGGTTTCGGGCGCTTGAAATCAGCGCCAGCGGCCTGACGGCCGAGCGGATGCGTATGGACGTCATTTCCAACAACATCGCCAACGCGCAGACCACCCGTAGTCCCGAGGGTGGGCCCTACCGCCGGCGGGTTACCGAGATGAGTGCACGTGGGGAAGCCCAGGGGGCTGATTTTAGCAACCTGTTTTCCCGGGCCCTGCAGGCTGCCGGAGTGCCGGCGGAGTTTGTAGGTGAGGCAGCAGGGCTGCCAGATGTTGCCGTCGGGTCGGGCGTGCGGGTGACAGGAGTGATCAGCGACAAGCGGCCGCTGATCCTCAAGTACGACCCGTCGCACCCGGACGCCAACGCGGATGGTTATGTTGAAATGCCGAATGTGGATCCGGTTACGGAAATGGTGGATCTCATCAGCGCGTCCCGGGCTTACGAGGCCAACGTGACAGCCCTGAATGCGGCCAAGAACATGGCCATGCGGGCACTGGAAATCGGGAGGTAGTAGATGAATGCCGCCTATTACGCTATCTGGTGTGCCAGCCAACCAGAGACTGTCAACGCCTGCGGTCAGGCCGGTTGAGGCCACACCCAAGGGTGAAATGTCCTTTGGTGATTACCTGTCACAGGCTTTGAACCAGGTGGAGGCTGTCCAGAAAGAGGCAGCCCACCAGGGTGCGCTGCTCGCCTCCGGTCAGGTACAGGATCTCTCGCAGGTCATGATTGCTTCGGAGAAGGCCACACTCTCCCTGCAATTAGCCATACAAGTGCGGAATAAGGTGTTGGAGGCCTATCAAGAAATCATGCGGATGCCAGTCTAATGTGGCATTACTTAATACCTCCGAACCGGTGAGAAGAAGATGAAACGGTTTCTTGACAGCCTTCAGCGCGCGTTCCAACAGGCCGGGGAATTGTGGGAAAAAGTGCCGACTGCAGTGAAGTGGTCACTGTTAGGCGGTGCCATTTTCATCCCGTTATACTTTGCGCTGGTGTCTCCGCTTGGGACCAAGTCCGAAGTAAATTTGGTGCCACTACCCGGCCAACCATTCACGTCCACAGATGCCAACGCGGTGGTTGCCAAGCTGAATGAACAGAACGTAGCCTACAAATTAGGTGGACCAGACGGTTCGACAATATTGGTTGCGCCGGCCGACCAGATGAAGGCCCGGATGGCAGTTGCTCAGGCCGGGGTGCCTCAGCAACCAGCGGGCTTTGAACTGTTTGACCGGAACAATATGACCCAAACGGACTTTGATCGGAAGGTTCAGTTGCTCCGGGCTCTGCAGGGTGAACTCAGTCGCGTCATCGGTGGACTGGCGGGGATCAAGTCCGCTGCCGTTCAGTTATCGATTCCGGAAAAGTCGGTATTCATTCGCGAGCAGAAGCCAGTCAAGGCGGCGGTAATGGTTGAGCCGCGCCCGGGAGTGGAACTGTCTGCGAAGGAAGTCGAAGGCGTCGTGCGGTTTGTAGCCGCTTCGGTGCCGGAACTGGATCCCGACCAAGTAACGGTCATTGACAACACCGGACGGATGCTGGCGCAGGGGTTGGCCAGGCTGCTGGGCGGGCAACAGCAACTCACCGAGGCCAGCGACCAGCTCAAGCAGCAACTCGCTTATCAAAAAAACCTTGAAAGTGGCTTGCAGGGCATGCTGGACCGGGCCTTTGGCGCCGGTAATGCCAGCGTGATGGTCAATGTCAGGCTCTCGTTTGAATCCAGGCAGGAAGAGCGGACTACCTTCACTGGCCCGGGTGCAGACGGCAAGGGTCTGGCCCGGTCGGAGCAGGTCTCGGAAAAAACCTTTGAGGGCCAGGGGCAAGGGGCTGATGCCAATACCCCGAGCCCGCCGATTTACCAGGGGGCACCCGGCGCGGCGGGGGGGGGCCAGTCCAGTTTTGGCGAGAAAAGCCGCACCACCAATTACGAAATAGACCAGACCAAGGTTGTGCAGGTCACTCCGCCCGGCAGTGTGGTCGGCATTAGCGTGGGTGTGTTCCTGAACCAGCAGATTTTACAGGGCACCAACGTCGCGCAGATTCAGGAGACGGTGGCCAAAGCGGCCGGGGCAAAACCGGAAGATGTGACGGTGGCGCCACTGGTATTTAGCAATGAACTGGTCAACCTCTTCAAACCGGAGGAGAAAGAACCGGCCACTGCCCAGCCTGCCGTGAACTGGCAATATGTGGCCATTGGGCTGGCTGGCCTGGCGGTGGTGTTACTGGTATTGGCCGCTGTCTCGTGGCGCCGCCGGATGCAACCTGGACTGGAGCCGATTGCGGCCATGGCAGGCACGGCGATGGATCTGGAGCAACTGGCGGCGGCCCAGGAAGAGGGAGTGTCTACCAGTGGTATGAAGGCTGAAGCGGCGGCGGAGGTCGTCGAGCCGCCGATGCCGCTTGTGACTGAGCAGGACCTGATGCGGGCATTAGGGCAGGAGTTCAAGCAACCCGCACAACTCGACCCGGTACGGGAGAAGCTGCGGGAGGAAATTGGCAAGCTCATTCACCACAATCCGGACGTGGTGGTTCAGTTGGTCAAGGCATGGATCGGCGAGGATTCTGACGAGTAGCAGAAGGGTGGACATGGCGTGGCCACCAGGGACATGATGACTGGCACGGAGAAAGCGGCCCTGCTCTTGATTGGACTTGGCCCAGAGATGGCTTCGCGGATCTTGCAGCGGATGACGCAGGCAGAAGTGGAAAGAGTATCGCTGGAAATTGCCAATCACCGCTCGGTGCCGTTTGAGGACCGGGACAAGATCATGGCGGAGTTCTATCAACTGGTGATGGCTCAGCAGTATATCGCGGTGGGCGGCATTGAGTACGCCCGCGAGGTGCTGGAAAAGGCACTGGGCACCGGGAAGGCCACTGAGATTTTGCAGCGGCTGACGGCTGCCTTGCAGGTGAGGCCCTTTGACTTTGTGCGCAAGGCCGACCCGGCGCAACTCCTGTCGTACCTGCAAAATGAGCACCCCCAGACCATCGCTCTGATCCTGGCTTATTTGCACCCGGACCAGGCGTCCGTCGTTCTCGGGTCGCTGCCGCCGGATCGGCAGTCGGATGTGGCCCGACGCATCGCCATTATGGATCGCACCTCGCCCGACGTACTCAAAGAGGTGGAGCGGGTACTTGAGCGAAAGCTCAGCGCCCTGGTCAACCAGGACTACACGGCGGCCGGCGGTGTGGAAGCGGTGGTGGAAATCCTTAACCGGGTGGACCGTTCGACGGAAAAGAGCATCATGGAATCGATGGCCATGCAGGACCCGGCGCTGGCCGAAGATATCAAGAAGCGGATGTTTCTCTTTGAGGACATTGTTAACATGGATAACCGCTCGATCCAGCGTGTCCTGCGCGAGGTGGATATGTCCAGGGATCTGCCTCTGGCGCTGAAGATGTCCAGCGATGAAGTCAAAAAGAAGATCATGAGCAACATCTCCAAGCGCGCGGCGGAAAACCTGAAGGAGAACCTGGACTTCCTGGGGCCGGTCCGCTTGCGGGACGTCGAAGAGGCTCAGGCCAAGATTGTCAATGTCATCCGTCGCCTGGAAGAGGAAGGCGAAATCATCATCAGTCGCGGCGGGGGGGACGACATCGTTGTATAACGAGGGGCGGCGCGTCATCAAGGCCCACCTGGCCGTGGCCGCGCCCGCGCTCGGGTCGGTTGAACCCGGTCTGGTAGATCGTGGTTTTGTCCTTCCGTTGCCAGGCGAGGAATGTGCAGCGGCACAGGGAGCACTGGACGCATCGCAGGTAGCAGCCGCGCTGGTCGAAAAACGGGAACGTCCGCATCAGGCGAGCGGTCTGGTGGCCAATGTGACCCTTGAAGAGGCCCGTCGGCGGGCGGAGGCCCTGGAGAACCGGGCCCGCCTGCTGCTGCTGGAGGCGGAGGAGGCTGGCCACGCCCGGCTGGCGGAAAGCGAACAACGGGCCAGGGAAATCGTCCGGCAGGCCGAAGCTGAAGTCGAGGCGCTCCACCGGCAGGTGCGCGAGGCGGCCGCTGCCGAGGGGCGTAGCGCCGGCTACCGGGAGGGCGTGCAGGCGGGCCGGGAGGAAGCGGAGGCCCTGCTCCAGCAAGCGCATATGGATGCACAAAACAGGCTGGACCAGGCCCGGCAGGAGGCCGAAGAGGTCGTCTGCCAGGCCGATCAGGAGCGGAATCAGACCATTGCCGCACTGGAACCCGAACTGGTGCGTCTGGCGCTTGACATTGCCCGTCAGATCGTGCGCAGTGAACTGTCGCTGCGGCCAGAGGCCATCGTGGGCATGGTGGCGGCGGGGCTGAGCAAGTTGCGCGGCGAGGAACACATGCGGGTTCGCATCCACCCAGAAGACCTGGCCATACTCCAGGAGCGGCGAGCCGACTTGCTGGTGGCCGCCGGGAGCAGTGATTTGGAATTTGTGAGTGATCCTGGGTTCAGCCGGGGGGGGTTCGTTTTACATACCGAGCAAGGAATCATTGACGGACGGCTGGAGGCCCAATTCAGTGAGGCGGCCGCAGCACTGGATCCGGTGGAACTGGGAAAAGGGGTTTAGGGCATGAATTTGCTGGAGCGTGCACAACGCCGCCTGGCTGCCCTGGACCCCTTACCTCTGGTCGGGCAGGTGATTGGCGTTACCGGTCTGATTGTACAGGCCCGCGGTCCCAAAAGCAGTGTAGGTGACGTGTGCTGGCTGTCCCCGTGCGGCCCCGCGCCTCGTTTTCCCGCCGGTCGGGCCGGTGGCCTGTGGGCCGAAGTAGTGGGCTTTGCGGAGCGGCAGGTGCTGCTGATGCCGCTCGGGGACCCCGGAGGCCTCGCGCCTGGGTGGGAGGTACGGTCTCTGGGGCGGGCGCTGCCGGTGGGCGTGGGCCCCGGCCTGCTCGGCCGGGTAATGGACGGGCTGGGGTACCCGATGGACGGCCTGGGTGCCCTGGAGACGGAGGCGGAGTACCCGGTGATAGCTGCGCCGCCCGGTCCGCTGGAGCGCCGCCGGATCACAGATGCGCTGCCGGTCGGCGTGCGGGCCATTGACGGCCTGCTCACTACCGGACGCGGGCAGCGGATTGGGATTTTCGCCGGGTCCGGCGTGGGTAAGTCCACCCTGCTGGGGATGATGGCCCGGGGCACGACGGCGGACGTCAACGTGATTGCCCTGGTGGGTGAGCGTGGCCGTGAGGTGCGGGAGTTCATTGAGGAGGATCTGGGACCCGAGGGCCTGCGCCGGTCTGTGGTGGTAGTAGCCACATCGGACCAGCCGGCCCTGGTGCGGATCAAGGCGTCACTGCTGGCGACGGCTGTCGCCGAGTACTTCCGCGATCAGGGGTTGGACGTGCTACTGATGATGGATTCGGTGACCAGGTTGTGCATGGCGCAACGTGAGGTAGGGCTTGCGGTAGGGGAACCACCGACCTCGCGGGGGTACACGCCATCGGTGTTCTCCCTGCTGCCGCGGGTCCTGGAACGGGCTGGCACAGGGGTGCGGGGCAGCATCACCGGTTTTTATACAGTCCTGGTCGACGGCGATGACCTGACTGAACCCATTGCGGATGCAGTCCGGGGTATTTTGGACGGGCACATCGTGTTAAGTCGGAAGATCGCTGCACTTAACCAGTATCCGGCCATTGATATACTGGGCTCGGTCAGCCGGGTTATGAATCAGATTGCCGGCGAAGTACATCGCCGCATGGCGTCCCGCTTTCGAACGTTGCTGGCGACCTACCGCGAGGCTGAGGATCTGATTGCCATTGGCGCCTATCAACAAGGCAGCAATGCCAATATTGACGCTGCCGTTGAACGGTTGCCGGCCATGCTGGAGTTCCTGAATCAGGGGCACCGGGAAACCAGCAGCTTTGACCAGGCGGTTTCCCAACTCACTGGGCTGGTCCCGCGCTAAACCGTGTAACGGCGGCGTGATTTGCCCTTAAGAATCGCCGTCGCCGCATCGATATGTTTATTAGTGGGCCCAAAGGCGGTGGACTCCATGGCTCCGTTTCGGTTTCGGCTCGACCGTGTGCTGAAACTGCGCCACCAGGAGGTAGACGCGGCCCGGCGGGTCCTGGGCGCAGCCCTGGCTGTGCAGGAGGAAGCCGCCCGGGCTTTGGCGGCGGTCACCGGGCAGATCGAGGTCCGAATGGCCGTAGCAGCGGCCCAGGAGGCCCGGGGGATGACGGCGGCGGAGTTCGCCACTTCCCGCAGGCATATTACTTTCCTCCAGCGCCAGGCTGAACGGGCAGAGCAGGAATTGGCGGCTGCCCAGGCGGAGACGGCCCGGTGCCGCCAGGTTCTGGTGGAGACCCGCAGCCGGGAAAAGGTACTGGATAAGCTCAGGGAGCGGCGGCTGGCCCAGCACGGGGAAGAGACAGCCCGCGTCCACCAGGGGTTTTTGGATGAACTGGCTGTGCAATCCCGACGGCAAAGGATCAACCAATAAGGAGGTAGCCCGACGGATGCCCGCACAGATCCAGCCCAAACCCGAAGTCGCCGGCCGCTCTCCGGCGCCCCGTGCTCAGGTTACTCAGGCGCAGGCGGGCGGCAAACGCTCCCGGTGGTTCGTAGGACTGCTGCTGACTCTGGCCGTGGGGGCCGGGGGGTACATGGGTGTCCGGTATCGTACCGCGATCCGTACGGCGGTGGCACGGGCCATTTACCAAATTCCCGGCACTGACCAGGCGGCCTGGTTGCCGAAGCTGCTCGGACCGCCGCCTGCGGCGGAATCAACTGTGGCCGAGTCACCTGTGGCGGCGTCACCTGCGGCGGGGGAGGGCGAAGCAGGGCTGGTTGCGGGCACGCCGACCGCTGCCGCGACCGATCCCGAACTCACCGAGCGGGAACAAAAGTTGCAGGAGGCCGAGGCAGACCTGGCCCGACGCCAGGAACTGCTGACCAAGGCCGAGGCAGACCTGAAAGCCCGCGAGACTGCACTGGCCGCCCGTGAGAGCCAAATGAAGCAGCGGGAGCAAGCTCTGAACACCGAACTGGCGGCGGTCACCCGCCAGAAGAGTGAAGCCGAGGCGAGGGCGGCGGCTGAGGCCAGGGTGCTGGAGATTTATCGGACCATGAACACCCGCCAGGCCGGCCAGGCCATGGGCGTGATGAGCGATGACGAGGTTCTGCGCATTCTGGGTCAACTGGACGCCGAGCTGGTAGCGAAAATTTTGGGTCAGATGGACCCGTACCGGGCGGCCCGGTTGACTCAACAGATGCTGCCATAAAACGGAAAACGTGACCGGTGCCGGTAACACGTTGCCCACCGACAGACACCGTGAAAGGAGGTGACAAGGAGTTTGCCAGTTAGCAATGTCCCCCTTTTCGTTCGAAGCCAGGTCCCGGCCCCGGTATCCAATCGGAGTACGGCCAATGGCCTGTTCCCAGACGCCGGTACCGCAGACGGTTTTGACCAGGCCCTGTCCGCCGCCCTGAAGCAGCGCTCCGATGCGCCGGGAGGGCAGCGGCCGGAATCCGCTGTCCGGCCCCAACCAACCCCGGCTGAGAGCCGGGCTTTCACCCGGGCAGCACAGGATCGGTCGGATCAGACCCTGACCGAGACAAAGGCCCCGGCCGAGACAAAGGCCCCGGCCGAGACAAAGGCCCCGGCCGAGACAAAGGCCCCGGCCGAGACAAAGGCCCCGGCCGCCCGGCCAGCGGAAGCGACGGATAGGTCCCAGGCGGGCAAGCTTCCCCAGGAGGTGAATCCTCCAGCGGAAGGTGCCGTCAACGAGGTCGAAGTGGACCAACCTGCACCCACAATCGATGCATCTGACCCCACTGTGGTGTTGCAAGTTCTGACGTTCCAGGCGCTGGCCGGGCTGCCGGTACCAGCGGTCAACCCGGACCTCGGGCCGGCGCCAACTGTAGACACAGTTACCTCCCAGGTGGCGCCGGCAGGCGCCGTTGCAACAGCGGTCGTGCCGGGGCCGGCAGCGACCCGGGTCTCGCCGGTGGCCACGCCGGACGCACTGTATGCAGAGGTGGCACAGGACCTGTCTCCGGCCGCAGGCGAAACGGCCCGACCGGATCCCGCAGCCGCCACAGTCTTGCCTGCAGCAGTTGTCTCTGAACTAGCGCCCGCCGAAACTCCTGTGTCGCCGGTTCGCCCCCTGGGAGCAGCGCTCCCGTTGCCAGCGGCTGGAGCAGCCGCCAAAGACAGGCCAGGTTCACCGGCCATCGCGATGGCCGAGGCCGGGAACGGGGGGGCCGGCGCAGACGCACAGGTGCAGGTGCAGGTGCCGGCGGCGGCGGCGGCGGAAGAGGTTTCCCCCGGCATCCCGCGGGCCCTGACAGCCGCCCTGCCCCAGACGGAGACCCATCCCGTTTCGGCGACCAGTGACACACAGCCGGGTGACCCGGCACAGCCTGCGGTCCCGCTACCGGCAACAGCCTTGCTGCAGGGGAACCAGGCTGAGTCAACTCCAGTCGCCCGGACTGTGCAAGCCGACACGGATATGCCCCGGTCGGCCCGTCCGATGGATTTGCCCGATCTGGGCAACGAGCAGCCAGGCCCGGTGATACAGGGCAGCGATGATTCCACTGCAGGCGTGACCGCTGCCCCGACCGGAAGCGAACATCGAATCTTTGCGACGCTCATGGCGCGCATGGCCCGGGGCCCAAATGGACGGGGTCCTGACGAGCACGACAGTAGCCCTCCGACCGAAACCAGCCCTGACACCGGACAGGTCACCAGGCAGTTGCCTGCGGGTGCCGCACCCACCGCTCAGACAGGGGTTCAACCTGAGCTTTCGGGCCTGACCGGGACATCGCCGGACGGCGTCAGCGTTGCTCAGCAGATCAGCCGGGCCGTGACGCATGCGCGCCTGAGCACAAACGGTCCCGGTCGGTCTGAGTTCCAGTTGACCCTGGTGCCTGAGCATCTGGGGGACGTCACCCTCAAGCTGGTCGTCCAGGACGGGCAGTTGCGGGCCGATATCGTGGTGGCCTCACCGGAGGTCAAGGCAGCGCTGGAGAGCCAGATGGGTTTCCTGAAGGACCGGTTGCAGCACCAGGGATTGGATGTGGGGACCCTCCAGGTCTCCGTGGGGCAGTTCGGCAGCGAAACCGGCGACCAGCGCAACGCCCAGCGGCAATGGGCGCAGACCCGACGCCAGGGATCGTTCGGTCGGTCCGACGGCAGCGACGAGGCGGATCTGCTGGTCCCACTGCCCCCGGCGGCGCCGGCGGTGCAGGCCTATAACGCATGGCGGGTCGGACGGCGTTTTTCCGCCCTGGCCTGAGGCCAGGAGGCTGGACCGGGACGATGAAAGAGGTGTGAGCACATGGAGGTATCCGGTGCAGGCGGCAGCTCGGCTGCCGGCAGCGGACAGACCCCGAGCCGGTCGGTGAACCAGACTCTGGGCAAAGAGGATTTTCTCAAGCTGCTGGTCACCCAGTTGCGGTACCAGGACCCGCTCAAGCCCATGGATGACAAGGAGTTTATCGCCCAGCTCGCTCAGTTCAGTGGTCTGGAGCAGATGCAGAATATGACCCGGCAAAGCACTATGAACTACTCCATGAGCCTCCTGGGCAAGCACATCAGCGCCCGCGATGGCAACGGCGGGGAGATCAGCGGGATCGCCACCGGGATGCGCAAGCTGGACGACGGTACGGTGGTGGTAGGGATCGACCGGCAGGGTGAACTGGTTGAGGTGGAACTGGACAGTATTGTGTCGGTGCAGACCCCAGACGGAAAGGAGTAGGAGACCATGCGTGACCGGCTGATGATCGGACCCCCCGGGGTGTCGCCGGTAACCCCGCCCAAGCCCGGCTTACGCCCGCCCGCCGGGAGCACAGCCGCCGCTCCGGGCTTTCGTGGCGAACTGGAAAAGGCGTTTCAGAGCACACCCGTACAGCCGGTTCGTCTTTCGGCCCACGCCGAAGACCGCCTGCGGGCCAGTGGCCGGTCCCTTCGCCCGGATGAGTTGGAACGACTGGCCGGCGCGGTGGACAAGGCAGCCCAGAAGGGGGCCCGCGAATCTCTGGTGATCATGTCTGACCTGGCGCTGGTGGTCAGCGTCCGCAGCCGTACGGTGATTACGGCGATGGATGGGCAGCGCATGAAAGAGAACCTCTTTACGAATATCGACAGTGCTGTAATCCTGGACTGATGGTGCTGACTCAGGGGGCCGGACCTCTCCGGAGGGAGCCCCCGGCGCCGCCGAACGACTGAAGCGGCGCCCTCGCTCCGGCTTGACACCCGATGCAGAGCCAGCGCGCTCCGGGTGTAACTCAAGGGAGGTTATTGCGAATGCTGCGTTCGATGTTCAGTTCCGTCGTGGGTCTGCGCTCCATGCAAACCAAGATGGATGTGATCGGTGACAACATCGCCAATGTCAATACCCCCGGCTTTAAAGCCAGCCGGGTCACCTTTGCCGACTCCTTCTCCGAGACCCTGCGCAGTGCGGCTTCCCCCCGGGGAGAGTCCGGTGGTGCCAACGCTGTGCAGATTGGTCTCGGTACCACCCTGGCCAGTGTGGACATGGTGATGTCTCCCGGCACCCTGCAGTTGACCGGGCGCAGTACGGACCTGGCCATTCAGGGTAACGGCTTCTTTATAGTTTCGGAGGGCAATGAACGGTTTTTCACCAGGGCCGGCAACTTCAACCGCGACGTGCAGGGCTACTTTGTTTCCCCGGGCAACGGCTACCGGCTGCAGGGCTGGGTGGCTGACTCCAACGGCGACTTTGGCGTCAAGGATACAGTCAACCTCCAGGACATTCAGATTGATAACAGTGAAACCCTGCTGGCCACCGCCACCAGTCAGATCAAAATGGGCGGCAGCCTGAATGCCACCGCGGCCACCGGCGCTGTGGTCAGTACCAGTGCCAGTAGCTACGACAGCCTGGGCCGGGTGCATAATGTGCAGGTCAACTTTACCAAAAGTGCAACCGTCAACGAGTGGACCTGGGCCATCACCCCCACCGCGCCGGTCACTAACGGTACCGTCACCACCAATACGGGCACCGTCAGCTTTAATACCGATGGCAGCCTGAAGACGGTGACGGGCGGTTCTGTTGCAGGCGCCAACGCAGACAACCAGGCGCACCTCGACCTGACCTTTACCGACGGCAGTGCGGCCGACTTCGATATCGACCTGGACTTCACCAAGATGACCCAGCCGGCCATTTCTGATACGGCCGACAGCGACCTGCGCATCCTGGACCGCAACGGCAACGCCATGGGCTCCCTGGACAACTTCTTCACCGACCAGAATGGGACGGTTTACGGAGTATTTACCAACGGTCAACGGCGGGCACTGGCCCAGGTGGCCCTGGCCAACTTTTCCAACCCGGAAGGTCTGCTGCGCGCGGGCGCCAATACCTACACCGTGTCGGCGAACTCCGGTCTGGAACAGATCGGTGAGCCCGGGACCGGCGGTCGTGGCTCCGTGGTTCCCTCGAACGTGGAGTCCTCCAATGTGGATATGGCGGCGCAGTTCACCGATATGATCCTGACTCAGCGGGCTTACCAGGCGAACTCCCGCATCATCACTTCCTCCGACGAACTGCTCCAGGACCTGGTTAATATCAAGCGGTAATCACCTGGGGGGTCAGGCGTTGTGATCAGGCTGACGCGACTGCGGGCCCAGGAGGAACTGGTGATCAATGCGGAGTTGATCGAAACGGTGGAGTCCACCCCGGACACAGTGGTCACCCTTACCACCGGCCACAAGATCATTGTCCAGGAGAGTCCCGATGAGGTTGTACGGCGCGTGGTGGCCTACAAGCGTGCCATCCTGCAGCCGTAGCATGGCCGAACCGGGGGCCGGTCGGGCAAAGAGTCCGGCCCCTAAAGGAACCCGTTGAGGGTAGGTGCGGATGTCTTGGATACGGCAACGTTGATCGGCCTGGCCTCCGGTGTGTTCCTGATGGTCTGGGCCATTCTCCAGGGAGGGCCACTGGGCGACTTTATCCACTGGCCCTCCCTGGCCATTACGGCGGGCGGCACCATTGCCGCCACGTTGATTCACTATCCGCTGTACCAGGTGCTGGGTGTCGTGAAGGTGGTCCGCCATGCGTTTGTTCGGCGCCCGGGTGATCCAAACCGGCTCATCAGCCTTCTGGTCGACCTGGCGGAGCAAGCCCGGCGGGAGGGGCTGCTGTCTTTGGAGGACGGTGCCGAGCGGGCGGAAGACCCACTCCTGCGCAAGGGACTGCAACTGGTGGTGGACGGCAGTGACCCGGAGCAGGTACGACACATCCTGGAGACCGAGATTGCACTCCTGGAAGAACGGCACCGGTGTGGTGCGGCGGTCTTTGAAACCATGTCCCAACTCGCCCCTGCCTTCGGTTTGATCGGCACCCTGATCGGCCTGGTGCAAATGCTGCGCCTGACCACCGAACCTGATCGGGTTGGCCCCGGCATGGCCCTGGCCCTGCTGACTACCCTATACGGCGCCGTCATGGGCAACTTTCTGTTCATGCCCATCGCCGGAAAGCTGAAAGCCCGTAGCAGCGAAGAAATCCTGGAGAAGGAAATGCTCGTTGAGGGAATCCTGGCCGTTCAGGCCGGGGACGGGCCCCGGATCATCCAGGAAAAACTGCAGTGCTATGTGCAGTCCCGGCAGCGGAGCGGGAACCGGGGCAGGTTCGGACGCCATGCCGGGGTCCTGCTGCCCGAGGAGGAGGGGTAACCCATGGTGCGGCGCCGGCGTCGGGCCGTGGCCAGTTCTCCGCCTCCAAACTTGTGGATCATGACCTATGGCGATCTGGTGACACAGATTCTAGCTTTTTTCATCCTGTTGTTCTCCATCAGCACACTGGACGTGAACAAATATAAGACGGCCCTGGCCTCTGTCAGTGCGAATCTGGGAGCTGCGTCGTCTGGGACCGGGGGTAACCCGGTTGGCGGCGCGATCCTGGGCACTACATCCCCGCCGGCTACGCGTGAACCGCAACTTACCGTGGTGCACAAGCAGGTACAAGAGGCCATGAGGAAGAACGGTTTCGCAGGAGATATGGAGATCGAACTGGCCGAAGACCGGCTGCTGCTGCGGTTTCCGGACAAGGTCCTGTATGCTTCCGGCCGGGCCGACCTGCTCCCCGAGGCCCGTGCTCGCCTGGATGCTCTGGCCCCCGTCCTCCAGGACATTCCGAACATCGTAAGGGTTGAGGGACACACGGACAGCGACCCTATTATTTCGGGCCTCTTCCCGTCTAACTGGGAATTATCCGGTGCCCGGGCGGCTACGGTGGTGCGTTACTTGACTGAGTTCCGGGGGCTGAAACCGGAGCAGTTCGAATTCGCTGGCAAAGGTGAGTTTTATCCGGTGGTGCCCAATACCAGTCCCGAAAATAAAGCCAAGAATCGGCGAGTCGACATTGTCGTGCTCGCCCGCTCGTTGAGGTAGGTGTTATTTTAGAGTGAAGTCTCCGTTGATCTACGTCATCGCCGGTCTCGTGGGTCTGGTTCTGGTGGCAGCCGTATCCAGCGGTATGACGTTGCTGGTCATGAAGAGCATGATACCCCGGGCCGTACCAGCCGGCGAAGAGCGCGGTGGCTACGCTGCAGCCAGCGGTGGCAGCACACTGGTCGAGAGCGCGGAAGTGAAAGAGGTAGCTCTGGCCAAGTTCGTGACGAACCTGGCGGATGAGGGCGGCGCCGTGGACGTCACCCTGGTCCTGATGGTGCGCTCGGAAAAGGATGCCCAGCGGGTTGAAAAGCTCAAGAACCAGATCCGGGACAGTATTCTCGGGATTTTGCGCACCAAGAAGAGTGTAGAACTGAAGCGACCGGACGGCAAGGACACTCTGGCCAAAGACGTCCTCACCAAGGCCAATGAGATGCTCGGTAGGGATACTGTCACCAGGGTCCTGGTCACGGACATGGTGACCCAGCCCTAGGAGGTGCCCCATGGCTGAGATCCTCACCCAATCGGAGATCGATGCCTTGATCTCCTCCCTGGTGTCCGACCCGGCCGGGGACAATAAAGCCGGCCGATCACCGGCCCAGGTCCAGTTGACCGATCTTGACGGGACCGGCACGCACCGCCGGGTGCGCAGTTACGATTTCCGGCGGCCAGACAAGTTCTCGAAGGAACAGTTACGCACACTGCAGGTCGTCCATGAGAGCTTTGCCCGCCTACTCACTACTTTTTATACGGCTACTTTCCGCACCATGGTGCAATTAGTAGTTGGTTCGGTTGATCAGAGCACTTATGCGGAATTCATACGTTCCATTCAAAATCCATCGGTGATTTGTCCGTTCTCTTTGAGCCCGTTGCAGGGAACCTGCGTGCTGGATGTCAATCCGGTGGTCGCCTTTCCAATGATTGACCGGATGTTCGGCGGCCCGGGAACCGCCCTGCCCAGGGTGCGGGAATTGACTGATATTGAAACCATGGTCATCATGCGGGTGATCCGCGGCACCCTTTCGGCGCTGCGGGAGGCATGGTCCAATATCGTCACTGTGGAGCCTGAACCGCTGCGGATGGAAACCAATCCTATTTTTGTGCAGGTGGCCGCCCCTAACGATATTGTCGTGACCGTGGCCATCGACGTGCGGGTGGGCGAGCATGTAGGAGTGATTACCCTCTGTCTCCCTTACCTGACACTGGAGCCTACCCTCAACAAACTGAGCGCGCATACCTGGTATGGCGCCGGCCCCGTGCAGGTGAAAGACGAAGATCTCCTCCTTATGAAGCAGCGTATCGGCAATGCCAAGGTGCCGGTGGCCGCGCAATTGGGCTCTACGGGGTTGACAATCAGGGAACTGTTAGACCTGAGCGTGGGCGACCTGATTCTTCTGGACACGCGTGTGGACGAAGATGTGACGGTACTTGTCGGCACTCAGCCCAAGTTCACAGGACAGACCGGTCAGGTGCGCGGTCGTATGGCGGTAAAACTCACAGGCTTGGTGGCGAAGGGGGATACAGA
>JAKFDK010000122.1:0-5025 GCA_036676195.1 Clostridia bacterium
ACCGCCGAGGACGGTACTACTAATACGTATACCATTACCGTGAACCGGGCGCCCTCCAGCAACGCCAACCTGAGTGATCTCACGCTCTCAAAAGGGACCCTGAAGCCCGTGTTTGCCGCCGATGTGGTTGACTATACCGCCTACGTGAGCCATGGGAAGTACTCCATCCAAATCACGCCGACAGCTCAGGAGAGCACGGCGACGATCTCCTTTGAAGACAAGGTGGTGCACAGCGGCGCGCAGACGGATCCCATCCAGCTCACTGTAGGTGCCAACGTGGTCCGTCTTTTGGTCAGAGCGCAGGACGAGACGACAACCAAGACTTACACGGTTACGGTGTACCGGGAAGCGGCTGACCCCGAGCCGGCACCGCAACCGCAGCCGCAACCTGAACCGCAGCCTGAACCTGAACCTGAACCTGAACCTGAACCGCAGCCCGAGCCAAAGTCGGAGCCCGAACCGGAGCCGCTTGCCGATATGATCAAGATCATTGCCGGCGGCAACGACCCCACTGCTACCAAAGAAGATGTACGTGCGGTCACGACGGCCGTCGTCGGCACCGACCTGGTGGTCAGCACGGACAACGCCAGCGAAAAAGAGACCGGACCTACCGACAGCCCTGTTGAGATGCGTGCCGTTGAGATGGGCGGCAACGTCCTGGAGCGGCTGGCCGCCACCGACAGCAGCATCCAGGTGGAGACCAAACTGGGAACGATGACCGTTCCCGCCGCCGCCATCGTGGCAGCGCCGGACGTGGCACCAGTTCCCGCTGAAGACACCGCCCGCGTCACCTACCGTTTCCGCATTGAGGCCGTGACGGTGAACCAGGATCCCGCCGCCCCTGCGACCGACCCGACCGCCCCGGCTGCCGCCCCGGAGGTTGAGCGGGCAGCGCTGACGGTCGCCGCCGCCGAATCGGATGGGATCCGCCCGGCCGGGCGGGTGCTCAGCCTTGCCGCTGAGCGCATCGTGGAATCGACCGGCGGGGATGTCAGTGTGACACCGATCCGCAAGTTCGCCCAGCCGATCGTGGTCCGCATCCCGTACGAGGAGGCCGACGACCCGAACAGCCTGGCCGTCTACCGCCTCAACGAACAGACCGGGCGCTGGGAGCACCGCGGCGGCACCGTCAACGTGGAAGGACGGTACGTTGAGATCGCCCTGTCGAGCTTCAGCCAGTATACCGTGATGGAGCACGTCACCTTCGACGACATCCAGGAACACTGGTCAAAGTCCCACGTCGAGCGCATGGCGGTGCGCCGCCTGGTCAAGGGAACGGGTAACCGGCTATTCTCCCCCGACGGCGAGGTCACCCGTGCGGAGTTCGCCACGCTGCTCGCCCGGCTGCTGCAGTTGCCGGTTGAGTCTGGACAGGCGACCTTTGATGACGTCCGCACCGGCGACTGGTTCGCTGACTCTGTGGCGGCAGCGGCCAGGGCCGGCCTGATTCAGGGAGACAACCAGCAGTTCCGACCGAATGATCCGATCAGCCGGCAGGAGATGGCAGTCATGATCATGCGGGCCGCCGCCCGCCGCAACCTGGCAGCCAAGGCCGACCCGGCCACGCTGGACGCATACGGCGATGCGGATGCTGTGGCCGCCTGGGCACGGACCGCGGTTGCCGGAGCCTCCGAGCTGGGCCTGATGAACGGGCGCACCGGCGCCCGCCTGGCACCGGAGGAACAGGCCAGCCGGGCCGAAGCCACCGTCATGCTGGAGCGGCTGATGGATCTGTTAACGAAATAGAGACACTCCACAACAGCAGACCCGCGTTGGGCCTGCTGTTGTGGCTACTGACAAACTACGCCGGGCGGCGCCTCTAGCGGGTTCTGCTGGGCGCCGGTACACTCACTTCGATAGTGTAAAACCCGCGGCAATCTTACAATCGGTAAGATTGCAAGTATAAAGGTTTTTGTATAGCCGTTTGCACGTGGTAACCGGTCTGGTCGCACCGGAAAGGGCAGCGGCGTCGGACCAGGGACGCAGCAAACGGCGCACGTCGGCAACCTGCACAAGTTGGAGTTGCAGTCAATCAAACAAACGTGCACAGTCAGGAGGCTAACCATGAACGGAAGAGGATTTTGGGGATCGTTCCGAGACCGGTGCCGGGTATTCTGGCAGGTTGCCGTAGCGGTGCTGGCAGTGGTGCTGGCACTCGCAGGGAATCCGCCGGCGGCGCAGGCCGCCACTGAGTACGAGGCTATTGCCGTGGCGGCGGGGTCGAGTTACTCCCTGTTCCTGGCTCCAAACGGGACCGTATGGGCGGCGGGGTGGAATGCAGCCGGTCAGCTTGGCGACGGGACCACGACCCAACGGTTAAACCCCGTCCAGGTCAGCAACCTGAGCGGTGTCGTGGCGATTGCGGCCGGGAACGGCCACTGCCTGGCGCTGAAGGATGACGGCACCGTGTGGGCGTGGGGGTACAACGGTTACGGCCAGCTTGGCAACGGGGCCACGACCAATCAGTCAATCCCTGTCCTGGTCAACGGTCTGACCGATGTGGTAGCCATTACGGCTGCAGACAACCACTCTGTAGCGGTGAAGTCGGACGGCAGCGTGTGGGCGTGGGGATACAATAATTACGGCCAGCTTGGCAATGGGAACAAGACCAACCAGTCAACCCCTGTCCAGGTCAGTGGGCTGAGTGGTGTGGCGCGCGTGGCGGGAGGGACCGGCCATACCCTGGCGGTGAAGTCGGACGGGACCGTATGGGGATGGGGTCTGAACTCTTTCGGCCAACTTGGTGACGGAACATACACTGAAAGGTTGCTACCCGTCCGGGTCGGCACCCTGAACGGTGCGGTGGCCGTGGCGGCGGGGCGTTACCACAGCCTGGCTCTGCTTGAGGGCGGGACCGTGTGGGCATGGGGGTGGGGCAGTAGCGGACAGATTGGCAACGGAAACATGAATTATTCCACTACAGCCCCTGTCCAGGTCAGCAACCTGAGCGAAGTGCAAGCCATTGCCGCGGGACCTAATTCGAATACTTCCCGGGCAGTGAAGTCGGACGGGACCGTGTATACGTGGGGGTATAACAATAAGGGCCAACTGGGCGACGGGACCGTGACCAACAATAGTACCGCCGTGGCGGTGCTGAACAATGCCGTGGCCGTGGCCGGGGCACTCGACTACACCATGGTAGTGAAGTCGGATAGGACTGTGTGGATGTGGGGGGGGAATAGCACCGGCCAATTTGGCAATGGGACCAGTACGAGTAGCCTTGTCCCCACGGCAGGGGCGCAGGTGGCGAAGCCACCGGCGCCTACCTGGAACAGCCCGGCAGCGGATTCCAGTCATGTCCAGTTGGATAACGTGACGCTGTCAGCTACATCGGAGCCGGGATCGGACTGGTCCGCCACCTTTGAGCTGCATGGTGACAGCGGCTATACCGACCTGCGCAGTACGGTGACCGGTTCCACCGTTGCTTCCGGTACCGCCTCGACCGCCACCTGGGCCGTAGATGTGGCGGAGAGCACGTACTACCTGCGGGCCAAGGCAACCGCCAACGGAACTGATTCGGACTGGAGTAACCTGGGCGCCATCACGGTCGAAGCGGCTCCACCCTCGGATAATGCTGACCTGAGCGGGCTGAGCCTCTCGTCCGGCACCCTGACCCCTGTCTTTGCCGTCGGCACCACGTCCTACACCGCCAGCGTGGCCAATGCGGTCAGCAGCATCACGGTGACGCCAACCGTGGATCACGCGAATGCGACGGTAAAGGTGAACGGTACTGTCGTGACCAGCGGCCAGGTCAGCGGCGACATCGCCCTGACCGAGGGCGGCGACACGGCCATCTCAGTAGTCGTCACGGCCCAGGATGGTACCACCACCAGGAATTACACGGTCACGGTCTCCCGCGCTCCCTCCACCAACGCCGATCTGAGCGGGCTGAGCCTCTCGTCCGGCACCCTGAGCCCGGCCTTTGCCGCCGGCACCACGTCCTACACCGCCAGCGTGGCCAATGCGGTCAGCAGCATCACGGTGACGCCAACCGTGGAACACGCGAATGCGACGGTGAAGGTGAACGGCACTGTCGTGACCAGCGGCCAGGTCAGCGGCGACATCGCCCTGACCGAGGGCGGCGACACGGCCATCACGGTGGTCGTCACGGCCCAGGATGGTACCACCGCCAAGACCTACACGGTCACGGTCTCCCGTGCTCCCTCCACCAACGCCGATCTGAGCGGCCTGAGCCTCTCGTCGGGCACCCTGAGCCCGGACTTTGCCGCCGGCACCACGTCCTACACCGCCGGCGTGGCCAACGATATTACGGACGTGACGGTAACCGCCACCGCCGCACATCCGCAGGCCACCATACAGGTGACCGGGAACACCAACCTTACGGTGGGCGACAACACGGTCGAGGTGAAGGTCACCGCTCAAGACGGCACCACGACCAGGACCTATACCGTGACCGTCAGGCGGCTGTCGAATGACGCCACCCTGTCCGCCCTGTCGGTGGACGGGGGTACGCTCACCCCAAGCTTTGCTGCCGGCACCATAGCGTACACCGCCAGTGTGGCCAACGATGTTACGACCGTGACGGCGAATGCGACCGCTGCGCATCCGCAGGCTGCTGTGCAGGTCACCGGAAACACTAACCTCATGGTAGGCGACAATACGGTCGCGGTGAAGGTCACCGCTGAGGACGGCACCACCCAGCAGACCTACACCATCACCGTGCGGCGGCTGTCGAACGACGCCACTCTGTCCGAGCTGTCGGTGGACGAGGGTACGCTCGCCCCGAGCTTTGCGGCTGACACCACGGAGTACACCGCAAACGTGGCCAACGACGTCACGGCAGTGACGGTGAATATGGTTGCCACGCATGCACAGGCCACCGTACAGATCACCGGAGGCACTGACCTGCAGGTGGGCGACAACCCGGTGCAGGTGCTGGTCACCGCCGAGGACGGTACTACTAATACGTATACCATTACCGTGAACCGGGCGCCCTCCAGCAACGCCAACCTGAGTGATCTCACGCTCTCAAAAGGGACCCTGAAGCCCGTGTTTGCCGCCGAT
>JAKFDK010000123.1:0-38021 GCA_036676195.1 Clostridia bacterium
TGCCGTCGCGGCGGGCGATGCGTTGAGGATTACGTCTTCATCATGAGCCTGCTGTACACCGGCGGTATGGCTCAATAGTATGGCCTTCGGGTAACCGACGTGAACTTCAAGGATATGGAAATCAAGGTCCCTCAGAAGGGCGGGCATTCCGTTGCCGTCCCTCTGCATCCGCAGCTTGCGCGGGTGCTCAGGGCGCACCTTCGGAAGCGACGACACAACTCGGAGTACGTGTTCAGGCATGGCCATGATGCGTCCACCTCGCTGGGCCAAAAGGCCAACAGACAGAACGCTTGGCGCATATGCAGGCGCATTCAGGAGGCGGCAGGACTGACTGAGAGCGTCCACCCGCACCGGTTCCATGTGGCCGGTCGGATGCAGGCGGTAATGATCCAACAGTTCATCCACCAGGCGGACGCGCTCTTCCTGGGGCAAACGGCCAAGCAGGTTCTCCAGGTCGTGATGCAGGCGGTCCGGCGGCGGCAGCGCCTCGCCGTCGTGCTGGCGGCGGAGGGAGCGGAGTTGCTCCTGCAACTGGCGGCGCCGGCGCTCCAGTTCCACGACCGTCCCATTAATGGCGGTCAGAGCCTGGGTGGCTCGGGCCTCTGGCCACAGACCCCGGGCAAACAACCACCCAATCCGCTCACTTGCGCGGTCCTGGCCGGCCAGGTGAACTTCCATCAGGGTCAGTTCGGCCTCAACACCGGTCACCTCGCCGGCGGCCGTCAGTTCGCCCAGGTCCGACATCGCCTCCCGGAGCCGGTCCGGGTGCAGGATCCACGCGCAGACCTGTGACCAGACGGCTGTTTCCACCGCTGTCGCCCGCTTCTGGGGCAGGCTGCAGGGCAGGGCACCGGGCTGGCGGGGACCATAACGATTGCGGCACACCAGATAGGTTCGGGCACCATTACCCTGGCTGCCGTAATAAATGGGGGCGTCGCACAGGGCGCAGCGGCCTTTGCCGGACAACAGGCGGGCGCCGGCTGCCCGGCGGACCTTCCGGTGCCTGATCAAAACTTGCTGCGCGAGTTGAAAGGTGGCTGTGTCCACCAGCGGCGGAACCGCCACTGTCTTCCATTCCTGCTCCGGGCGGTGCCGTGGTGTCAGCCGGAAGCCCTTTTCCCGGCGCCAGGCCGGCGGAAACTGACGCAGGGCAGCCAGACCGCGCGCATCCACCCGGTTGAGTTGCGCCTGCCCCACATAAGCCCGGTTGCGCAGCATCTCGGCCACGGTGGTTCGGTTCCACTGGCGGCGCCGGCCGCGGGGCGTGGGGACCCCCATGGCCGTCAGCCGGCGGGCAATTTCCTCACAGGTGGCCTGCTCGTCCACACACCAACGGAAGACCTGACGTACCCACGGTGATTGCAGCGGGTCTTCGACCAGGGGGCAGATGCCTCGGGGGGCCTGGCGAATGTAAGTGTAACCATACAGGTGAAAGGCCTGGGGAATGCCGCCTTCGGCAATTTTACCGCGCTTGCCCCGCTGAGTACGTTCCAGGATCTTCGCCTTCTCCAATTCGGCAAAGGAGCCGCGCACCTGCAGAAAAGCCTGACCCTCCGGGGAGCCGTCATAACTGTGGTCAATAAAGTCGACCCGGCAGCCTTGTTTCTCCAGCTCCTCCGTCACCAGTAATTGGTTGACCAGTTTCCGGCTGAACCGGCTGGGGTCGAGGGCAAGCAAGACATCCACCCGCTGGGAGCGGACGAATTCCCGTACCCGGTCGAGGGCCGGCCGTTCCAGAAAGTCACCGCCCACGTGGTCCTCGAACTCATGCAGGCGCAGCGGGCTCCCGGTCTCCCGAGCCATTTGCTCTGCCCGAGCCATGAGCGCCCGGCGTTGTTCCGGGATGGAGAAGCCTTTCTGACTCTGGTCCTCCGTACTGACCCGCAGATACAGCACTGCCACCAGTTCCGGTCGGGAGTGGCCGGTCACGTGTCTGTTCCTCCTTCAGCCGATCGAGCAGGCGCCGAATCACCTGGCGGACGCGCCAGACCGCGGGCTGATCCATGGCCCAACACCCCCCGCAAACTTGTACCCGAGGGGTGGCCGGAATAGAACCGGCAGGCGGGCGCCGCCCCTGATCCCGGGGTGGAGCCCGCCTGCGTTGATCACAGCACGTAGTCTGCTTTGTCACTCTTGGGCTGCGGCTGTGGAGAGCGGCGCCGCCGTTCCACTGCCTCCAGGTTCAGGGCTCGCATCAGCAAGTCCCGTTGCGGTTGGACGACTTCGATAAACTTCACGCCATAGGTAAAGAGCCCACGGTTGCTCTGCTTGTGCAGGATTTCACCTAATAACCGGAATTCGGCCCCCCGGAACTGGAAAAGAAATTCACAAACGATCCGGTGGTCTGCAGGCAAATCCAGCTTGGTCGCAATCTGGCAACCGCCGCCACTCAAGTCGATCATGGACACTTCCCCGGCTCGCATGGTGACACACCTGTCACCCACGGCCACCAGACGCATGGTGCACGGGTGGTCATACATGGGCAGGCGGAACAAGGTGCGGCGGTTGGGCCGGACAGCTTGCCCGGGTGCCGGCTGGGTCTGCCCGGCCACGGCCGCCGGGGTGGTAATGGCTGGCAGCAGGGCCCTCGCCTCTTCATCGTACTGGAGCAAACGCTGGGCCAGGTTAACCTGGGCCAGGAGCTCCGGACCACCTGAGGCGGGCACCGCTGTGCCATCAGCCAGGGAAGCCCGGTGCCGGCTAGTCTGGCGGCAGAGGGCAAGCACCACCGGAAGGGAAGCCCAGCACCCATGCACTGGCTCATGGTGAGCGGTTGGGCGGCTGCAAAAGTCAATGACCTGGCCGTTTGTGTATCCGTTCGCCGGTGAGCCGAGAAAAGCGACCAGGTCAGACAGCTCCTTCTGGTTGGCGAGACGGCGGGCAAAGGTGGACTTTTCCACATGGCTGCGGACCGATTCCGGCAAGGTCTGTTCAGCCCGATCAGTCAGAGTAGGGCCTACCATCACCACATTGGTCATAATCCCGGTCGGTCCCCAATCCAGAGCCAGACGGCGAGTGAGTCCCTGCAAACCGACACGGGCGGCCGGGCAACTCGGCGAGCCAGGCTTCCCAGTTTCAGCCTCGTTGGCAGATAAGTAAACGATCCGTCCCCAGCCCCGGGCACGCATGACTGCAATCATGGCCAATGCCACCTGGTAAGCCCGGTGCACGCTGGTCAGCACCATGGCGCCGCAGGGTTCCGGTGGCAGAACTCCGCACACCGGTGCCTGGAGGAAGCCACCCTGATTATCCCATTCGGTTACCGTATGAATGAGGGCGTGGACCATGCCGTACCGCCCGATCACCGCCTTAACCGCGGCCTGGACGGAGCCAAAGTCGGCCGGGTCACACGGGATAGCCGTTGCTTTCCCCCCGGTGCGTTCCACCAGCTTGGCTGTCTGGAGCGCTTCTTCTTCCCGGCGGTAGGCCAGCGCCACATGCGCACCTTCGCGCGCAACTGCAGTGGCGGCGACCCGGCCAAGGCCCGACAGGCCGCCCATAATGACGACCACCTTGCCCTGAAGTCCCAAGTCCAAGGGCTCACCCCCTCGTACCTTTGCACATAAGAAAGAGCCCTCCCGGATAGGAGGGCGGACGCGTTCCCTCGATCCGTTCGGCAACCCGACCGGCATAGGAGTAAGATCTCCCTTAGCCTCGTGGCTTTGCGGCCCCGTCTTTCGACGGGTGTGCCCTGGGTGGCAGCGGGGAGAAGCTGGACAGCTAGGCCAGATCAATCCTGGCACGGTGCCGCTCAAGCCATATCCTCCGCACACCATCTGCGAACAAAAAAGGTAATAACTATATGAATATGTGGTTCGCAATTCAAATATACACAACTACACAAGGAAATGCAATACGCACGTGGTTTTATGTGGAAGAGTCATCAACAATGTATTAAGCTTTTATGATTATTGCAGCTTTGGACGTTCGGCCCGCCGGTCAAAGAGGGTGTAGACCCGTTCGGTGCTTCACGTGGCAATGCCGCAGGTCGCCGCAAATGATCCGCGTCTCCAGCCCCTCGCAGTCCTTGTCGGGCTTGCAGTCATGCACGCTCTTAAAATTGATATTTTTCTGCAAAATTGCGTCAATGATTACCTTGGCAACGACATGCCCGCCTTCATGCACCAGGCCGCCGACACAGCAGGAGATAATCCGGACCTTTTTCTTGGTGTCCTTGATCTCAAAGGCGCGGGGCTTCAGGGGGATCTCGGTGCAAATCAGATGCTGGGTCGCCCCTGTACCCAACACGACCGGCACCTGAATGCACTTGTTCCCGTGCCCGTGCGTCACCACGATCACCTCCACCGGTTTCTCTATGCCAAGCTATGATGAGCGGGGTTGGCATGGTGACATGGACGGGAATTATGTTGCCAACTCGCCAGACCCTCGGCAGGAGTGACCCCAGTACACGGAGAATTTTCCTCCTAAAGGCTTTATGTGTTAATTATAAGTACAGGGGCCGTGGTGCTGCCTGCCCACTCCTGTAGGAGGCGATACCTGTGCCCGAGCCCTCCCGCGAGGCGGTTGCCAGTACGCTGCAGGAAGTCGTGGCCGTGCTGACTGAACAGGAGGCCAGGGCCAGGGACCTGGCCGCCGGGCTGCGATCAAAGCATCAAGTCGCCAACCTGCCCGAGCAGGCGGAAACCCTTACCGACCGCCTCCATAGCGCTTTGGAGCGGTGCACGCACCTGTTCCGCGAAGTGGGCAACCATTTGGAAACGGCACAACAAAGCCGGGCGCTGGGACTTTCGGTGATTAGCGCCCAGGAAGAGGAACGCCGGCGTCTGGCCCGCGAGATTCACGACGGACCGGCGCAACTGCTGGCCAACGTGGTATTACGCATCGATGTGTGTCAGCGCCTGGCCGAGGAAAACCCGGCCCGCTGCACCGGTGAACTGCAGCAGCTCAAGGACCTGGTCCGGATCAGCTTGCAGGAGGTGCGCAAGGTCATCTTTGACCTGCGCCCCATGGCGCTGGACGACCTCGGGCTGGTCCCGGCCCTGCGCGAGGTCGCCAAGGCCTACCAGACCCGTACCGCCGTCGAGGTGGATCTGGCGGCATTCGGCGAGGAGCGCCGGTTCGAGCCGGCCTTCGAGGTGGCAGTGTTCCGGCTGGTCCAGGAGGCCATGACCAACATCGATAAGCACGCCCGGGCCAGCAAGATCTGGATCACCCTCGAGCGGCGCGGCAATGACCTGCGGGTTTCGGTCAAGGACAACGGGGTCGGGTTTGACGTGGAAAGCGTGCGCCGGTCTGCCGCAGCGAAGTTTGGTCTGCACGGCATGCGGGAACGAGTGGAACTGGTCGGGGGGCGGATGGACATCCAGTCTGCCGCCGGCCAGGGCACCCGCATCCAGTTCTCGTTCACGGTGGCGGATTAGCGGGTGCGGGGGCCAGTTCATCGAGAAAGTGCGCTTCCTAAAGGAGGGTCAGGCGTGGTCGACCAGGTCAACATTCTTATTGTGGACGACCACACCCTGTTTCGTCAGGGCTTGCGGCGGGTGTTGGAAATGGAACCTGGATTCAGGGTGGTGGCAGAGGGCGCCACGGCCGACCAGGCGATTGAACTGGCGGCCCGACACCAGCCCGACGTAGTGGTGCTGGATATCTCCATGCCGGGCGGGGGTCTGGAAGCAACGGCTCGGCTCAAGGCGGACCACCCGCAGATGGGAATTGTGATTCTGACCATGCATGAGGACCAGGAATACCTCATGCGGGCGGTCAGGGCCGGAGCCACCAGCTACCTGGTGAAGGATATTGATTCCCGCAACCTGGTGGAAGCGATCGCGGCCGCCCGGGAGGGACGTCCCTACCTGCACCCGAAGGTGGCCGGGCTGGCCTTGCTGGACATGACCCGCGGCGACAAGTCCGCCAAGACCCAGGGGCCGTCCCTGACGGAGCGGGAAACCGAGGTCCTACGCCTGGTGGGGCAGGGCGCTTCCAACCGTGAAATCGCGGCGTCGCTCTTCATCAGTGAAAAAACGGCCAAGAACCACCTGACCCACATCTTCGAGAAGCTGAACGTGTCGGACCGTACCCAGGCCGCCTTGTGGGCCGTCCGGGCCGGCCTGGTTTCACTCGAAGACAAGGGGCGTACCGGCCCGCACCGGGGCTAGCGCACCGACAACGACCAATCGATGCCTGGCAGCCCTGTTCCCGCCACCGGGAGCAGGGCTCTGTTGCGTTACGGGCGGGCCGGTGCTGTTCTGTCCCGGTCCGGTCGGGCTGGCGTGGGACCGGGGTCCCACCGAAGCGCTCAGCCAAGATGAATCTGGGGTCCGATGTTTCAGTCCAGGTACGGTGGTAACATCAAACCAGAGCAAGGGCACGGCGCCAAAGGTGCCGGCAGACAGGAACTCTCCCACGATAAAGGCAAACGTAGCGAAAGCCACGGACGCAAAGCCACGGGCCTAACGGTCAACGGCGGTCACGCCACCGACCCATGGCAGCCGGGCTGCCGAACGGGAAGCGGATCATGCGCTCCTTACCCCCTCAGGGAGCAGCAGTGAGGCTACCGCCGGTAAACAGGCCCAAGGGAGCCTCTCTGTTGCCCAGTGGAAGGAGTGAACGGATACATGACAACCCTACTGTTGGCTTCCCTGTGGAACCGGATCCAGGCTGGGCTGCGGCGTGAGGAAGGACAAGGCATGGTGGAATACGGCCTGATCATCGCCCTGGTGGCGGTGGGCCTGGTCACCGCCCTGGTCACCCTGCGGGGGAATATCTCCTCCGTCTTCAGCACCATCGGCGGCACCCTGACCGCTCCGCCCAGCTAACCTTCCCACCGTGTCCGTGTCACCTGGCCGCATAAAACAACAGGGCCCCTGATTCCGGTCGCTCCGGTCCCCCTCCCGGAGCGATACCCCACGGCAAGCAAAAGCCTCTGCGGAGAGGCCCGAGGCCCCCCCTCGGGCCTTTTTCTTACGAACGAATGGGAGAAGGAGGGAACACAGTGAGAATCAGGCGCGGTCGGTCGGCTGGCGACAGCGGACAGTCGGTGGTGGAGTTGGCCCTGGTTCTGCCTGTCCTTTTCCTGCTCCTGTTCGGCATGGCCGAATTCGCCCGCATGGCCGGGGCCTATCTGACCGTTCAGCACGCGGCCCGTGAAGGGCTGCGTCTGGGTATCACCGGTGGCACTGACGCCGAGGTTGTCAACCGGGTGCAGGCCATGGCTCCCGGGCTGGATCCAGCCCGGATCAGCACCACGATCGTACCGGCCGCTTCGCCCCGGACTCCCGGGAGCGACCTGCAGGTCACAGTGGCCTATCAGTTCCGGATGATGACGCAACTGATAGGCGAAGTCACGGGCTCCACACTCACGTTGCAAGCAACCGTGGTATCACGGGTGGAATAAAGGAGGCTAACCCGGATGCGCAAACGGCAGGAACACAGCGAAGCAGGCAGCGTGGCCGTTGTGGTCGCCCTCTCCCTGACGGTGCTGATCGGGTTTGTGGCCATCGGGGTAGATGTGGGGCGCATGTATATCGTGCGGGAGCGGATCTACAACGCTGCTGACAGTGCCGTGCTTGCCGGAGTGCAGCATCTGCCGGGTGACCCGGACGGGGCGGTGGAGACCGCCCACCTGTTCCTGAGCCGCAATGGTTTTGACCCTGGCGGGGCCAGTGTGGCGGTGGATGAGACCACCAACCGCAAGCTCAGCATTGGTCTGAACACCGGAGTGGACATGACCTTTGCCCGGGTGCTCGGGTTCACCCGGCAGAATGTCTTCGGCCGGAGCGCGGCCGAGCGGCTGAATGCCGCCGCCGTAGAAGGGGCGGTGCCCCTCAGTGTCAGCAAGGACCAGGACTTCCAGTTTGGCAACCAGATCACCCTCAAGGCCGGCTCTGGCAGCAATTATGCCCCCGGCAACTTCGGGGCGATCCAACTGGGCAAACCGGGCGCCAACCAGTACCGCGACAATCTCCTGTATGGCTTCAGCGGCTGGGTGACCGCCGGCGAGTACTATTCCACCGAGCCCGGCAACATTGCCGGCCCCACCGCCGAAGGGGTGAACTATCGCATCGGCCTTGACCCTGAAGCCACCTTTGATCGGGCGGATCGGAAATCCCCCCGGCTGCTCAAGGTGCCGGTGATCGACAGCTATCCCAACGGCAAGGGCGAATTCAAGTGTCTCGGCTTCGCTGTGTTCTTCCTGGAAGGGGCAACCAGCAGCAGCAAGGAGGACACGGTGACGGGCCGCTTCCTGCGCTTCGATGTCACTGGGCGCGGCAGTACCGATGTCCCCGGCTACGGTGCCTTTGTGACCAGACTGTCCCAGTAGCGGCCAAGGAGTGAAACGGCATGCGCTTCGCCCGATTGCTGCTCATTCCGGTATTGGCCGGACTGGTGGCTTCCATTGCGGCCTATGCGGCCTTCGGCCCCGCCCAGGGGACACCGGTCGCCGGTGCCGGGGTGGACGTGGTGCCGGTACTGGTGGCCAAACAGCCGGTAGCCGTCCGCACCCTGCTGAAGGGCAGCATGTTTGAACTGCGCCCCGTTCCCCGGAACCTGGCGAGCGTAGCGGTACAGGACATGAAGGATGTAGAGGACCAGATCAACACGGCCGAGCTGTTCGCCGGGGAGATTCTGCTCAAAGCCAAAGTCGCCAACAGGGAAAAGGCTGCTCTGCCTTATCGGATTCCGGCCGGGAAGCGGGCCATGACCGTGCGGGTGGACGAATTCACCGGCGTTGGGGGTTACCCGGAGGCCGGTGACCAGGTGGATATGATCGTCACCTACCAGCAAGAGAAGGGCACCGGTACGCCGGCGGCGCAAAAAACGGTGCACTCCCGACTGGTGTTTGAAAATATCGAAATCCTGGCCCGCGGCGCTCGCCCCGGCACAGCGGCACAGCCCCAGGCGGGCGAACAGAAACTGAGCTCGTTCACCGTGGCCGTAAAGCCGGAAGAAGCGGTGGAACTGGCGCTGGTGCAGGATTTCGCCCGGGTGACCCTGGTCCTGCGTCCGGCCCTGAAGGAAGACAACCGCGGGCCTCTGTACCTGGACGATGCCAAGTACCGCTCCGGGAGGTGAGAAACATGGCCGATTGCATCGGTGTGCTGATTGCTGACGACTCTGAGCAGGTACGTAACTCCATTAAAGCCATGTTGGACCTCGAAGAAGGCTTTGTTGTGGTGGGGGAAGCCCCAGATGGCCCCACGGCGGTGCAACTGGCTCAGACCCTGCGGCCGGATGTGATTCTGATGGACATCAACATGCCGGGCCTGGACGGCATTGCCGCCACCGGCCAGATCATGCGCACGGCGCCCACCGGTATCGTGATCATCTCCGTGCAGGGTGAGGCGGACTACTTGCGCCGGGCCATGCAGGCGGGGGCCCGCGACTACCTGATCAAGCCGTTCACCTGCCAGGAACTGGTCACCGGGATTCGCCGGGCGGCCGCCGTACCCTTGCTGGCGGCGCCGGAGCAATCCCCCCGGGCGGCCCGGCCCAAGGGCAAGGTCATGACCCTGTTCAGCACCAAGGGTGGGGTGGGCAAGAGCATGCTGGCGGCGAATCTGGCCGCCGGACTGGGAATGAAGACCCGCCTGAAGGTGGCGGCGGTGGATCTGGACCTGGAGTTCGGCATCCTGGCCAGTCTGTTCGGCTGCAAACCTTCCGGCACCTGGCTGGACCTGTGCCGGGTGCCGGGGGCCATTGAGATTGCCCATGTGGAGAAGGTCATGTGCCGCCCGAGCGGGCTGCCCGGCATGGGCGTGCTGGCGGCCCCGCCGCTGCCGCATCAGGCGGCCGAGGTGGATGGCGAGGGCCGGCAGGACCATCACCGCAACTACGTGGGCGAGGTCCTGAACGTGTTGCGGGACAACTACGACTACATCGTGGTTGACACCTCCGTCAGCTTTCGGGAATCCATCCTCACCGCCCTGGACCGGGCCGATCAGATCCTGCTGGTGGCGGTGCCGGAGGTGCCGGCGCTACAGAACACAGCCAAGGCGCTGGATACGCTGCTGGAACGGCTGGAGTACCCCCGGGAAAAGGTTGAACTGGTGCTCAACCGGGCGGGGGCCGAGGGTGGACTGACAGCCGCCGATGTGGGCAAATCCCTGGGGCAGAGCGTGCGCTACGAAATTCCCATGGACGCCGCGGCGGCCATGTGGTCGGCCAACGCCGGCCAGCCCATTGTGGTGAAGCGGGCCCGTACCCTGCTAGGTGATGCTGTGTCCACCATGGCCCACGAACTGATGGGCGGTGAACCGCAGGCGACGCAGTCGGCGGTGACCGGCGTTAGCGGACGTGAGGTGCGGCCACGCATGTCTGCCGGAGGAGCGCCGGCGCTGGCGGCGACCGGGGCCGGCTACCCGGCGCCCAGGCGCAAGATCTTCGGCCTGTTCTGAAGCGGTGGGAGTGAGGCAGTGTGGGCCTGTATGAACGCCTGAAGCACAAAACCGATGATCCGGCCATTCGTACGGGGATGGCCCTGGCACCGGACCCGCGCACGTCGCCGCCCCGCCCGGCACCGCCCCGCGCGGCCCCCGCAACAGAGACGGCCGGGACTATACCCACGCGGCCGGCCGAACCCCCCGCTCCCGTCCTGCCGCCCCGCCCGCGGGTGGCGCCGGAGGCAGCCCTGCGTTCCCGGGTGCAACAGAAACTGGCGTCCGAAGTGGACGCCAAAATGATTACCCGGGGGCGGGGGGCGGGGGCGGAAGACCGGGCCGACATTTTCCGGAAAATCCTGTCCGCCCTGGAATCGGAAGAGAGCATTCCTCCCCTGGAGCGGGAGGGGGTGGCCAGGGCACTGTTTGACGACCTGCTGGGCTACGGCCCGATTCAGCAGTTGCTGGATGATCCGGAGATCAACGAAGTCATGGTCAACAGCCCGCGCCAGGTGTATGTCGAACGACGGGGAAAGCTGGAACTGACCGATATTCAGTTTGCCGACGATGCCCAGGTGCTGCAGTTGATCGAGCGGATCGTGGCGCCCCTCGGGCGGCGTATCGATGAATCCTCGCCCATGGTCGACGCCAGGCTGCCCGACGGCTCCCGTGTGAACGCCATCATCCCGCCCCTGGCGCTGAAGGGCCCGAGCATCACCATCCGTAAGTTTGCCAAAAAGCCCATTACCATCGAAAAAATGGTGGAGTTCGGCAGCCTGACCCATGCCATGGCCCAGTTCCTGGAGGCCTGCGTGCGGGGCAGGCTCAACATCGTGGTCTCCGGCGGCACCGGCTCCGGTAAGACCACCACCCTGAACGCCCTCAGCGGCTTCATCCCCGCCGATGAGCGGATCGTCACCATCGAGGATGCGGCCGAACTGCAGTTGCACCAGGAGCATGTCGTCTCACTGGAAACCCGGCCCGCCAATATCGAAGAGCGCGGCGAAATCAACATCCGGGCCCTGGTGCGCAACAGCCTGCGCATGCGCCCTGACCGGGTGGTGGTGGGCGAATGCCGCGGCGGCGAGGCCCTGGACATGTTGCAGGCCATGAATACCGGCCACGACGGTTCGCTGACCACCGGCCATGCCAATACACCCCGGGACATGATCAGCCGCCTGGAAACCATGGTGCTGATGGCGGGGATGGAATTGCCGGTCAAGGCCATTCGCGAGCAAATTGCCAGCGCCGTCAATCTGATCGTGCAGTGTGCCCGCCTCAAGGACGGCTCGCGCAAGATCACTCACATTACCGAAGTCCAGGGCATGGAAGGTGAAGTGGTCGTGCTGCAGGATCTGTTTGTTTTCCGTCAGGAAGGCGTGGACGGTAACGGCCAGGTGCTGGGCTACCACACCGCCACCGGGATCAGGCCCAAGTTCTACGAACAGTTACAGTCCTCCGGCATCCATCTGCCGCCGGAAACCTTCCTGGAGGGCCATTAAGCAAGAGGGTGGTAAAAGTGCTGTTCCTGCCCCTGATCTTTGTGCTGGCAGCCGTGACCGCCGGTTTGCTGCTGAACATCAAGTACAAGGAAGTCGACCCGGTGGAACTGCGCCTGCAGGAACTGGAGGCACGGCGCCACACGATGGCTGCCGGACCGGTGGTCCGCCCGCTCACGGTGGTGGAAGAGGAGCCTGTTGGGCCGGAGCCCAAAGGGCCCGGCGGATGGAAAGGATTATTGAGCCACGTGGATGCCCGCCTGGAATCCCAGGGGCTGAGCCGCCGGCTGCAGGACCGGATCCGCCGCGCCGGGCTGAAATTGCTGCCCACGGAATTCCTGTTCTTTCAGGTCTGCGCCGCCGGGTTTGGGATCACCCTCAGTGCCCTGCTGCTGCGGGGCACCTTGTGGTGGCTGTTCGGGACCCTTGGCTTTGTACTGCCTTACTGGTGGCTGGGCCTGCGGGAAGGGCAGCGGCTCAAGCAGTTCGACGGCCAATTGCCTGACGCCCTTGGCCTGATGGCCAACTCGCTGCGCTCGGGCTATTCCTTTCTGCAGGCCATGGACGTGGTCGGCCGGGAAATGCCAGAGCCCATAAACAAGGAACTGGCCCAGGTACTGCGGGAAAACAAGGTGGGTATTCCCCTCGAGGAGGCCCTGATGGGGCTCTCCCAGCGCGTCAAGTCCGCCGACCTGGACCTGGTGGTGACTGCTCTGCTCATCCAGCGGCAGGTGGGCGGCAACCTGGCCGAAATCGTCGATAAGATTGCCCTCACCATCAAGCAGAGGCTGCAGCTTCTGGGGCAGGTCCGGGCCCTGACGGCCCAGGGGCGGCTCAGCGGATGGATCGTGTCACTGCTCCCGGTGGGGCTGGGCCTGATCCTGCACCTGATCAATCCGACCTACCTGCAGCCGCTCTTCACGCAGCCCCTGGGCTGGATGCTGATCGGTACGGGCGTGGTCATGCAGGCCATTGGCATGCTAGTTATCCGCAAGATGGTACAATTGGAGGTGTAACCAGTGGCACTCATGGCGGCCATTGTCGCCTTCAGCTTTCTCACCGCCGCCCTGGGCACACTGGCCATCATGGCGCCGGTGTGGGACAACGCCATCTCCGCCCGATTGCGGAACCTGCGCCGGTACGACGCCAGCGTAGCGGTGGACGAGGAATTGACTCTGCCGTTTACCCAGCGGATCCTGGAACCCATCTGGCAGGGCCTGCTAGCCCGGCTAGCCGCCCTGCTGCCCCGCCGCATGCAGGAGCGGGCCCGGGTCATGCTGGCCCAGGCCGGGGTGAAAATGGATCCGGCCCGCTACGTCGGGGTTCAGGCCACCATGGCGGCAGGAGGCCTGCTGGCAGGGCTGCTGCTGCTCCTGCCCCTGCTGGTACAGGGGAAGCCCGCCCTGCCCCTGTTCGTAGGCGTCATCTTCGGGCTGGTGGGCTGGCGCTTGCCCAACGTGGGGCTGCTGCGGCGGGCGGCACAGCGGAAAACGGCGCTCCAGCGGGCCCTGCCCGATGTTCTCGATGTCCTGTCGGTGGCCGTGGAAGCCGGGCTCGGGTTCGACGGCGCCATGCAGAAGGTGGCAGAAAAGTTCCGGGAGCCGGTGGCGGGGGAATTCCGGGAGTTCCTCAAGGACGTCCGCCTGGGTCGGCCGCGGGTCGAGGCGCTGCGCAACCTGGCCGACCGCTCCGGCGTGCCCGACCTGCAGACCTTCGCCGCCGCCATTATTCAGGCCGACCAGCTCGGGGTCAGCATCGCCAAGGTGCTGAAGAGCCAGTCTGAGAGCATGCGAATCAAGCGCAAGCAGCGGGCCGAGGAAAAGGCCATGCAGTTGCCGCTCAAGCTGCTGTTTCCGGTACTGATCTTTATTTTCCCCACGCTGTTCATCGTGGTCCTCGGCCCGGTGTCGCTGCTGCTCATGGACTTCTTTGGCCGGACCCAGTAGGGGGTGGGGTACGGTGCGGGCGGTGAATCCGGCACGGCACACGGTGCTGGCCTGTCAGGTGCGCCGGGCCGACACCTTCTGGCAGCGACTGCGCGGCCTGATGTTTCAGCCGCTGCTGCCCCCGGGTGCCGGCCTGCTGATCGTGCCGTGTAACCAGGTCCATACTTTCTGGATGCGCTTCGCCATTGATGTTGTATTTCTGGATCGTAGCGGCCGGGTGGTAGGCCAGATGGCCCAGTTGGCGCCGGGGCGGATCTGGCCCAGGGTGCCCGACGCCTACCTGGCGCTGGAACTGCCGGCGGGCGCGCTGGTCGCCAGCGGTACGGTGCCGGGGGACGTTATTCTCGTCGGCGGAACATAGAGAAAGGGCCGGCGGGGAAACATGTAACACGCCCACAGCTCAGTTGAGGCTGTGGGCGTGGCGGCGCTTTGCGCATCAGTGCAAAGATTATCGGCGATCCCGGTGAGGCGTCTGTGGTGGCACAGAGGATGGATGCGGAGCAGGCCGGCCCAGAAAAAACCCCTGGCCCATCGAGACGCCCAGTTTGGCGATCATGGCCGCCTCCGCCGCTGTTTCGATGCCTTCGGCGACAACGGTGACTGCCAGCGTCTTCTCCAGCCCGGCGATCTGGCGTACCACCGCCTGCCGCCACGAATCGGTATCCACGCCGGCAACAATGAAGCGATCCAATTTCAGCCACTGTGGCTGCAAACGCACCAGGGGCTGCAAACCCGCGAAGCCACTGCCAAAGTCGTCCAGTCCGACAGCCACCCCGATCCTGCACAGAGCTGCTACTGCGTCTTCGATGTGGGCCCCCGTATGAACCAGGTCCTCCTCCGGGAATTCGACCACCAGTTGCTGTGGCCGCTCTGCCATCACCCGGGCCACCGGGCAGGTCATTTGCAGGGCCGGACCGAGCGGACACCAAAAAGATGGTACACAATGTGCAGAGGGATGGTAATTGAGGAACAGAAGTGGCAAGCGCTCCCCCCAGGTAAACCCTTGTACAGCCAGTGCCCGTACGTGGCACTCGAGACGCTGCCGTAGTCCGGTTTGGGCGGCAGCTTGAAAGAGTTCCGAAGGGGAGCGCCATGGTGAATCAGGCGGAGTCCGGGTCAGGGCCTCATAACCTATTACCTGACCACTCGCGAGTGAAACAATGGGCTGGTAAACGATTCGCAGGAGTGACTCATCTAATACATGACGAATGGCCTCTGCAATATCAATATCAGCGTGCATCATGCACCGTCCCTTGGTTCAGACAAATAACGGGTTATGACTCAAGAGAATGCAGCAGAGCCCTGATAACGAAAAACAGGGCTCTGGCCGTGTGTGTATATTTCTTTATAGAGCGAAAGCAACTGATTGTTGCAATCTATTTCGGAGTTTACGATATAGAAATAGTCAATGTCAACCGCGTTTAACATTGATAAATTCTTTAGCGAATAGATTTATTCAATGGGAAACACCTTATCCATTGAATAAATTTAGAAGTTACATTTGTTTAGATCTGTAGAGTGTTCCGGTCAGGCTTCCCTGATCACGGTTCCGTCGCATCTATCCGTTTGAGAAGCCTGGGAGCGGTTGAAGCTGTTGGATAGAGCGACTTCCTATTGTAGAGTACGATCGGGTGCTGGGCGTCGTGACCAAATCCCAGGTCGCCGCAGTAGTGGGGCGTCTTACGGACGATCTGACCGGCTTCGATGGCGGCCGGGGACAGTACAGCAACAAGGCCGGGAGCAAGTCGCTCCCGGCCTGATGCGCTACCGGATCCACCTGGCCACCAGTACCGCCGCCTGGGCCCGGGTGACACCGTCGGCCGGGCCAAACCGCCCGTCGGGGTACCCCTGCACCAGCCCGCGGGCCACGGCCTGGGCCACCGCCTCACCGGCCCAGGCCGGAATCTCACCGGCATCCCGGAAATCCGGCGGACTCTCACCCGGCTGGGCGGTCCCCGGCTGGGCGGTCCCCGGCTGGGCGGTCCCCGGCTCAGCGGCCTGGATCAGCATCAGAGCGGCCTCTGCCCGGGTGATCCGGTCGTTCGGGCCAAACTGCCGTATCCCGTCCGGTCCGGCCCGCCCCCGCACCCAGCCGGCCTGGTACGCCACCGCCACGTACCGCTCAAACCAGGCGCCGGCCGGCACATCGGCAAAATCAGCGGCCGGGGCATCGTCTTCCGCCCGGCCGGCCGCCTCCACCAGCAGCTTGATAAACTCCGCCCGAGTCACCCCCTGCTCGGGACGGAACGCCCCGTCCGGGTAGCCGGCCGTCAGGTTCAGGTCGGCCAGCAGTTCCACCTCTGCCCGCGCCCAGTGCACCGCCGGCACATCGGTAAAGGCGGCAATATTGTCCACCAGCATCTGCCAGACCTGACCGGCCCAGTTACCGGCCTGGTCAGTGGCCAGCAGGGCCAGCAGATGCAGCCCGTCCGCAAAACCGAGGGTATTAAGGCTAAAGGTGGCCGGCAAGGTCGCCTGCCGCTGATGCAGAGCCCCGTCCACCACCAGGTCGGTCTGCATGGCTGCCGTCACCGGTCCGGGGCCGGGGGCAGCCGCCGTCACCGGCCAGGAGGCGGCACCGACGGCCCGGAACCAGCCCGCACGGCCCGGCCCCCCACCGACACGGGGAATCCCGGGGGTCAGGGTAAGACCGGACCCGGACAGGGTGAACCGATAGTCGGCACCATGCCCGTTGCCGAACGGAGATACCACCAGGGTATAGTCGCCCGCCGCAAGTTGCGGAACTGTCCATAGCAGGGAGGCCGTCCCGGGTGCCACCACCCGGCGGGCGATGACCTGAATCGAGTTGCCGTTGCGTAACTCTAATAACAGTGACGGACCGGATAAGACGGTAACTGTCAGGTCGCCGGCAGCGGCGAGCTGCAGGCGGTATCCATGTACCTCGCCCTCTGCCAACCGTCCAACCAGGTCCGCGGCCGCCGGCGCCGGGGCAGAGGCAGCGGGCCAGCCCGGTGCCGGGGCTGCCTGACCGGAAGACGGCGCCGTCAGCAGCAGAGCGGCCAGCAGCGTCACAACGGTACAGCGCGGCAGGCGCGGTACAGGCAATCGTCTTCCCCCCCAGGACATTGCTTCGACTTAAACAGTGTATCGCAAAAGGTTTGTAACTTTAAATGACCATGTTTTGCTAACAACCAGCAAATGCAAAGCCCGCCAGCCCAGTCTGGTGGCGGGCTGACGGGCCCTCAATGGCGTGTGTGCATTTTCTGCTAAAAGCTATTACGCCCTCTTGTGCGACTAAGCATTGGGTGTTATACTGAGCACAGATATAACACTATAAATCAAGTCCGTGCAGAAAATGATATATCACCACATAGGAGGAGCGAAACGGGGATGGCTGACCTGGACGGTATCCTGCAACAGTGTCAAGAATGGGCCGAAGACGTTAACTTCCCGACGGTGCGCAGCTGGCTGGAAAAGAACCCCGGTGGCAAGGTCCTGGGCCACTTCCAGGTCTATTTCCCCGAGGAACTGGCGCATGCTGCCGGCATGCTGCCGATGAAGATCTGCGGCGCCGGTGGCCGGATTGAAGCCAAGGCTGCGGACAGCCGGTTCGGTTCATTCATTTGCTCCATCGCCCGCACCAGCCTGGAACTGGGCCTGAGCAACCGCCTCGACTTCCTGAGCGCCTTCGTCACCCATCCGATCTGTGACGTGGCCCGTTCGTTGGCTGGTATCTGGGGCCGGAATTTCCCCCAGTTCCAGTCCCAGATTCTTTACCTGCCGCAGAACGCCAACAGCCGCTACGCTCCCACCTATCTGGCCGAGGAGTATCGCCGGATCCTGACCGCCCTTGAGGAACTCACCGGCAAGAAGGTCACTGCCGACGATCTGCGCCGGAGCATCAAGGTCTTCAACGAGAACCGCCGGCTCCTGCGGCAGCTCTACGCTGTCAAGAAGGAAACTCCATGGCTGATCTCCGCCTCCGAGGCGTATGTCCTCACCTACCTGGCCGGCCTGATGCCACGGGAAGAGCATAACCTGCTTCTCGCCCAGGTGCTCGAGCTCCTGCCGACCCGCAACAAGCGCAAGCAGGACAAGGTCCGGGTCGTGTTTGAGGGTGGTTTCTGCGAGCAGCCCCCGCTGGAAATGATCCAGACCATCGAGGATGCCTGCTATATCGTTGACGATGACTTCCTGGTCGGCCTGCGCTGGCTCACCGATGATGTGCCCGACTACGGCGATCCGGTGGAAGCCCTGGCGACCTCCTATATCGAGCGCTCCACCTATAGCTGCGTGCAGCGTGACGCCCGCAAGCCCAAGGAAGATATGCTGCTCAAGCGGATCCGCAACGCCAACGCCGAAGCCTGCATCGTCGCTGCGGCGAAGATGTGCGAGCCCGGCCTTGACGAGCAGGTTGCGTACCAGCACGCACTGGAGAAGGAAAACATCCCCTTCCTCATCATGGAGTTCGAGGAAAAGATGACCGCCTTCGAGCAGATGAAGATGCAGGTCGAAACCTTCGTTGAATCCATCCTGTTCGACTAATTAAAGGGAGGGGCGTGCAAATGGAAGAGAAGTTCAATCCGATTGGCCGTGGTCGCAAAGAGGGTAACGCCTTCTTCCGTGACTGGTTCGACCAACTGAACAAGGCTGAAGCCAACGGCGAGAAGACCGCGTACGTGTTTGTAATGGGCTCCATGGCGGAGATCCTGCGCTGCTTTGACATCAACATGACCTTCCCGGAAATCACCAGCCTACAGACCGCCGTGCGTAAGGTCTCCATGGACCTGATCAATAAGGCGGAAGATATCGGCTACTCCCCCGACATCTGCAGCTACGTAAAGGCCGACGTTGGTATCCACCTCGATAACGAGCGCCAGCACCCCAGCTTCAAGATCCCCAAGCCCAACCTGGTCGTTGCCACCAACATGTGCAACACCTATATCAAGTGGGCCGAGATCTGGGAGCGCATGTACAGCGCGCCGGTCTTCACCGTTGACCTCCCCGGCCGCCGGTTCCACGGTTACACCCCCGAAGTCGGTACGCCCGAGTTCGAGCAGGACCGCAAGTACGTGCAGGCCCAGATGGCCGAACTGATCGAAGTCTGCGAAAACCTGACCGGCAAGAAGTTCCAGGTGAACCGCCTGCTGGAGTGCATGGAGTACACCAACCGCCTGGCCAACGCCTGGAAGAAGGTTGTGGAACTCAACAAGAACACCCCGGCTCCCTTCAACGTCATGGGCGACGGCCTGACCTACCAGGGCATGTGCAACGCCTCCCGTGGCACCAAGTTCGGCGCCGAGTATTTCGAGCGGCTGCATGAAGAGATGCAGTATATGGTCGACAACGGCATCGGCGGCCTGAAGGACGAGAAGTGGCGCCTGATCTTCGTTGGCACCTGGTGCTACACCGCCTACCGGCGCTTCATCGAAATGTTCGAGGAGTGGGGCGGCACCTTCGTCAACTCCGAGTACCTCGGCTACGCCTCCGGCGGTCTGGACTGGGGCATCAACTATGACCTCAACAAGGATCCGCTGCAGACCCTGTCCGAGCAGTTCGTGGTCACCGCCCACCGCCGCATGTCCAACACCTTCTTCAGCCAGGACGAGATGGGCGAGACCGCCCGCGACTGGAAGGCTGACGGCGTTGTGTACCACGCTGTAAAGAGCTGCCGTACCGTGTCGACCGTACTGGCCGATAGCCGTGAGAACCTGATCCACAACTGGGATATGCCCTCCCTGGCGCTGGAGTCCGACCTGGTCGACCCCCGGTGCTGGTCTGAAGCTCAGATGAAGAACCGTATCGACGCTTTCTTCGAGGCGCTGGCCGGCAAGAGGCTGGCTGCGTCCGGACGCTAAAGGAGGGGCATGAAGTGCTTTACACGGCTGGTGTTGACGTAGGCAGTACGCAAACCAAGGCGATTGTGCTCGACGAGAACCGCAACGTCATTGGTCGGTCCCTGACGGATACCGGCGCCAACGTGACCGTTGCCGCCCAGAACGCATTCAGCATGGCTGCGAAGGACGCCGGTCTGACCGACGACCAGGTGACCTACGTCATCGGTACCGGCTACGGCCGGTACAAGGTGACCTTCGGCAACAGCCAGGTCACGGAAATCTCCTGCCACTCCCGCGGCGCCCAGTACCTGTTCCCCAACACCCGCATGGTGCTTGACATCGGCGGCCAGGACACCAAGGCCATCCGCGTCGGTGGTGGCGGCGAAGTGCTCGACTTCTGCATGAACGACAAGTGCGCTGCCGGTACCGGCCGCTTCCTCGGCGGTGCCGCCGCAGCCCTGGAAATCCCGCTGGGCGAACTGGGCGAGATCGCTCTGACGGCCAAGAACCCGGTCCGCATCACCACCACCTGCACCGTGTTCGCCGAGTCTGAAATCATCAACTGGCTGGCCAAGGGCAAGAAGGTTGAGGACATCCTCATGGGCGTGCACCAGGCCATCGCCCAGCGCTCCATCTCCCTGATGCGCCGCGTGGGCATCGAAGAGGAGATCACCTTCACCGGTGGTGTAACCCGTAACGTCGGCATGGTCACCGTGCTGCAGGAAATGCTCGGCATGCCGCTGAACGTCAGCCCGGATGCCCACTATATGGGTTGCATCGGCGCTGCTCTGTTCGCCATGGACCGGGCCCTGGGCCAGGAAATCAAGGACACCGTCAAGGTCACTGAATAAGGGAGGTCAGCAGGTAATGGCCTATACTGCCGGAATTGACATCGGCGCTAACTACGCCAAAGTTGTGATCCTCGACGAGGAGCGCAAGATTGTTGGCAAGTCCATGATCCGCACCGGTTTCAACTACCCCGTCGCCGCCGAAAAGAGCCTGGACGCTGCCCTTGAGGACGCTGGCCTGAAGCGGGACGACATTGCTTACGTGGCCGCCACCGGCTTCGGTCGGTACATGGTGCCCTTCCGGGACATACAGATCACCGAGTTGACCTGCCATGCCAAGGGCGCCTGGTTCATGTTCCCCAACACGCGCACCGTGCTGGACGTGGGCGGCAGCACCATCAAGGCTATCCGCTGCGATGACAAGGGCAAGGTCAAGGCATTCCGCCTGAACGACAAGTGCGCGGCCGGCACCGGCGCCTTCCTCGAGAAGACCGCCCGCTATATGGGCTACGACACTGGCGACATCGCCGCCCTGGCCGAAAAGAGCCAGGAAATGGTCAGCGTCTCCAGCGTCTGCGCCGTGTTCGCCGAGTCCGAGGTCATTAACCACCTCTCCAGCGGCAAGAAGCCCGAGGACATCATGAACGGCTCCATCGTCTCCCTGGCCGGCCGTGCCGCCCAGCTCATGAAGCGGGTCGGCATGGAGAAGGAATACACCGTCACCGGAGGCATGACCCGGATCAAGGGCTTCGTCGACGCCATGGCCAAGGCTGTGAAGTCCGATGTCAACATCCTGGCCGACGACATGGGTCAGTGGTGTGGCGCCCTCGGTGCCGCCATCCTGTCCCAGGACCGGGTGCGGAAGCTCGCCCAGCTAAAGGAAGCTTCCCAGACCGCCTGAGTAAAAAATACCGGGACCGCCGGTTGCCTGGCGGTCCCGGAACTCCACTGTCCCTGGTCTACCAGCCCCGCCGCAGCAGGGACGCCCGTTTGCGGCGGGAAGGGGGCGCCTCTTCCTGGGCGCCTTCTGCCTTGCGCCCCCGACGCAGCTTGGGTGCAGTCCCGGCCGGAGTGGGGTAAAACAATTGCAGGAAGAAGCGTTCGGCACCGCCGGAGAGCATCCGGTAGTACTCCCAGAACAGATGCAGCGCCCGGGCCCCTGGCCAGTCGGGTGGAAGCAACTCCGCCGGCAGACCGGGGTCAAAGTGCAGGAATTTGCGGAACTCGTGGACAAGCCATACCCGCTCGGTGAAACAGTGGTTGTCGGGCACCTCGACCCCTGCTGCGATCTTAGCACGCATGTCCTCGTGTCGGGGTTGGGCGGCGCTAACGAATTCGGCATACTTGGAGGCAATCTGGGATAGATCCCAGCAACGGGTCACCAGTTCCCGGTCTGCGGCCGGGCCGGAATAGCGGGCCGTAAACAGGTCCAGGTGGCCGAGCAGGCTATACTCCTCGACCAGGTTGCGGATCGCCTCTTCCTGCCGGTGCGGACTGATCCAGGTGCTGGGGGTCAGGGGACCGAAGCCGCGCCACTCCAGTTCGGCCCGGACCTGGTCCCGCAGTTCCTTGCGGTCCTCCGGGGCCGTGAAGGTTAGAACCCGCCAGTGACCGTCCCACGCCTCCGGCGCCTGCCGGTACAACCGGCGGACGCCTTCCTCTATGCGGCGACGTCCCTTCTCCGTCAGCATATAATAGCTCTTGTTGCCTTCCTTGCGGGCCTGTAACAGCCCCTCCTGGGCCACCCGGCTGACCGCCACCCGCACGGCGGGGGGAGCGATGCCGAACTCGCCCAGGGCCTGGATCATGGAGCCCACCCAGACTTCCTGTCCGTAGCGGAGAATGAAATCACCGTAGATCGTGAATAACAGTGATCGTGCTTGCATGGTATCACACACCTTACCTCTGGTGAGCGTGAAACTGTTGTATAACGGAATTATGTGTGTATTGCACGGGTTTGTCAAGTAGAACGAGAAAAATCTGGAAGGGGAATTGCCTGTGAGCCGCTTTGTAGGCCGTCCAGCCGAGTCTTTTGACTTCAAGGAAATCATCTACGAGAAGAAGGATTGGGTGGCGAAAGTTACCATCAACCGCCCGCAAGCGTATAACGCGTACAGCACCGAATGCCTTGTGGAACTGACCGAAGCGTTCAAGGACGCCGCCTGGGATGACGGCGTTGCCGTGTTGGTCATGACCGGCGCCGGCGAAAAGGCGTTCTGCACCGGCGGCGACGTGAAGGAGTACGCCACCGAGTACACCGTGCGTCCCCGCGACTACTGGAAGTGGATGGGCATCTTTATGGAGTGCCACGACCAGTTGCGCAACATCGGCAAGCCCACCATTGCCCGGATCAACGGCATGGTGGCCGGTGGCGGCAATGAGTTCAACATGGCCTGCGACCTCGCCATCATGGCTGACCATGCCACCATCCGCCAGGTGGGCACCCGCGTCGGGTCCGTGGCCGCCGGTGGCGCCACCCAGTGGCTGCCGATCATGGTCGGCGACCGCCGGGCCCGTGAAATCCTGTTCACCTGCGATCCCATCGATGCCAAGAAGGCGCTGGACTGGGGCCTGGTCAACGAGGTCGTGCCTCTGGCCGAACTCGACGCCGCTGTGGACCGCTGGTGCAAGAAGCTGATCGAGAAGTTCCCCGAATGCACCCGCTACACCAAGCAGCAGACCAACTTCTGGAAGGACTTTGCCTGGCACCAGACCATCGGCCACGCCCGGGACTGGCTGTCTGTCCACTACGCTTCCGCCGAGCCCTGGGAGGGCATGGGCGCCTTCGTCGAGAAGCGGCCGGTCAACTACATGGGCCTGCGCGAGGCGGCTCGCGACGGCGGCTCCAGCGAGTACCTGTGGGGTGCGTACACCCAGAAGTGCGGCAAGTGCGGCGCCAAGAACATTCCGGCCAACTTCAAGCACTGCGGCGCCTGCGGCGCGGAGCTGTAAGCCATGGCAGGGAAGGTCATGTCCGCCGCCGAAGCGGTGGCGCAGTTTGTGCAGGAGGGCAGCCACCTCGCAGTAGGCGGCATGCACATGCACAACAACCCCATGGCCCTGATCAAGGCTGTAGCCAAACAGGGGCGGCGCATTGGCCGCCTGTACACCAGCCCGTCGGCGTGCATCAACGCCGACCTGCTGGTGGGCTGCGGCCTGGTCGATGAGATTCTGACCGCCTACGTCGGCTTTGAGCACCTGGGCCTGGCCCTGCACTACCGTAAGGCTGTGGAGAGCAAGACCGTGAAGCTACTGGAGGTCGACGAGGGCTTCCTCATGTGGGGCTATCACGCCGGGGCCTCCGGGATTCCGTTCATGCCGCGACCCGAGGGCATGGACACCATGGATATCCCCAAGGTCAACCCCGACATGTACAAGACCACCACCGACCCCTACACGGGTAAGACGGTGACCTGCGTGCCGCCGCTGAAGCCCCAGGTGGCCCTGGTGCACTGCGCCGAGGCCGACGAAAATGGCAACTGCGTCTTCAAGGGCGCCCATTTCACCGACCGGATCATGGCCATGGCGGCGGACAAGATCATCGTCCAGTGCGAACGGATCGTCAGCACTGACCGCATGGGACTGTATCCCCCCGGCACCACGCTGCCCGGCTTCCTGGTGGCGGCGGTGGTGGAGGCCCCCGGCGGCTGCCTGCCGACCAGCAGCCATGGCACCTACGCCCATGACGAGGCCGGCCTCAAGGCCTACCTGGCGGCCTGCAAGGACCCGGAGAAGTTCAAGGAGTATTTGCAGCGGGAGGTGTACGGGGCGTGAGCGAGTACACCATCTCAGAACTGATGGCCTGCGTGATGGCCCGGCACCTGCGTCCTAACGAGGTGGCGATCATGGGCGCCGTCAGCGCCGTGCCTGCGGCGGCCTGCGCCCTGGCCCGGGCCACCACGGCCCCCGGGCTGTGGAGCATCCACGGCGGCAGTGGGGCGATCAACCCCCGCAAGCTGATCGCCAGTTCCTGCGACGAGCGGCTGCTGGACGCCGACGGGGCCATGCCCCTGAACGAGGTCGGCCTGCTGGAAGGCCGGGGCGACCGTCTGGACGTGTTCTTCGCCGGCGGCCTGCAGATTGACGCCTACGGCACCTGCAACCTGATCTGCGTGGGCGACTGGCACAACCCGAAGATGCGCGGTCCGGGCACAGTGGGTCTGCCCTTCCTGCCCCGGGCCGGCCGGATCGTCCTGTACACCCAGGGGCACAACCCCCGTACCCTGGTGGAGAAGGTCGACTTCAACTCCGGGCGCGGCAATGGCGCCCTGTGCGTGACCAACCTGTGCGTCTTTGACTTCCATCCTGAAACCAAGCGGATGCGCCTGATCTCGGTGCATCCCGGCGTAACCGTCGAGCAGGTCCTGGCCGCCACCGGGTTTACTCCGGAAATGGCGCCGGAGATCACCACCACGGTCCCGCCCACGGCGGAAGAACTGGCCTTTTTGCGGCAACTTGATACAGAAGGGGTGCTTCGCTAGTGCGGTTCCAGGATAAGGTAGCCATTGTGACCGGCGGCGCCAGCGGCATTGGCAAGGCTTGCGTGGAACTGTTGGCGGCCGAAGGCGCCAAGGTCGCCATCGCCGACCTGAACGAAGAGGCGGCCAAGCAGGTGGCCGAAGCCATCACGGCGGCCGGCGGCCAGGGCCTGGCTGTCAAGGTCGACGTGGGTAACGTGGCCAGCGTGCGTGCCATGGTGGATGCAGTCGTGGCTGCTTACGGCACCGTGGATATCCTGATCAACAACGCCGGCTGGGACAAGATCGGTCCGTTCATCAACACCGACGAGGCTTTCTGGGATAAGATCTTCTCCATCAACCTCAAGGGCCAGCTTGCGGCCGCCCATGCCGTGCTGCCGCACATGCTGGCCAAGGGTTACGGGAAGATTGTCAACGTGGCTTCCGACGCCGGCCGGAACGGCTCCCTGGGCGAGACCCCCTATGCCAGCGCCAAGGGCGGCGTGATCGCCTTTACCAAGAGCCTGGCCCGCGAGGTCACCCGCAAGGGTGTCAACGTGAACTGCATCTGCCCCGGTCTGACCGACACCGCCCTGCTGGCCAGCGTGACCGAAGGAAACGACAAGCTGATCGCCGGTATCGTCAAGGCCATTCCCGTCGGCCGTGTCGGCCGCGCCGATGAGGTGGCCAAGGCCATGCTCTTCATGGCTTCCGACGACGCTTCCTACATCACCGGCCAGACTCTGTCCGTCAGCGGCGGCCTCACCATGATGTAGTTCCCGCCCAGTGCGGACAAGACAAACATAAAGGAGGATTGGCTATGGGTCTGTACGATGATCTTTTTGCTCAACACCGTGTTGCTGAGGGCATTCTGGACCGGATTCGCAAGGCCGGCGCCGCCCTGGCGGCGGAAGAACTGACCGAAGGCCTGGCGCTGCTGCGCAAGGACGCCGAATACCATTTTGGCCTCGAGGAAAACATTCTTTTCCCGATCCTGAACCGCTATGGCAAGGAAGATCTGCTTGAGGCCTTCCTGGAAGACCATGTGGAGTTCTGGAAGGCGATGGAGAAGGCCGAGAAGGGCCTGCGCGGCCTGCAGGCCGGCGACAGTAAGGCGACCGGCCTGATCAAGGAAGGCGTCGATGCCATTCTGGATATTCTGCCGGCCCATATTGAGAAGGAAGACAACGTGCTGTTCCCCATGGCCAAGGAAGTCATGACGGCGGCGGAATGGCGGGAAGCCGAGAGCAAGGTGCCCCCGGGTCCCTAGTTCCCCCGGCCCGTAGTGCCTCCGTAAAGCAAGAAGCCACCGACGCCCTGCGGCGCCGGTGGCTTCTTGCTTGCTTCTGTGTCGAAACAGTTCTGTTCCTGGCCAGAAGGAGCTTTTCCTTTGTGCCTTTCACACCGTCTCCCCACGCCGGATCAGCGCATAGTACAGCCCGCCCAGGCCGTAGAAGACCGCCGCCGCCCCCAGGATGCCGCCCACCACGGGCAGTTGCATCAGCACCGTGGTCAGCAGGGCACCCACCACGAACAGCACCGGCCAGCTTTGCTCCTGCAGCGCCTCCACATGGTCGGCCAGGAAGCGGCCGGTGGTCCAGGCGATCAGGACCTGACCCACGTAGATCAGCACCGGATAAGTGACAAGAGCCAGAATGCCCAGGGGGGCGCCGATAATGGTGACCAGCGCCAGCACAGCCGCTACCGGAATGGCGATCAGGGCCAGGAAGCCGGCCAGCGGAGCCTGCCAGGGCCTCTGAATGACCAGATCCGGGTAGGCGTCCCGCAGGCCGGGAAACAGCGCCAGCACCACCAGACCCGCAGCCAGGAAGCCGCCGAACTTGAGGGCAATCCCCCAGGGGCTGTAGAACCAGCGGGCGGGCCGGAAGTGCCGGGGCTGGCTGACCGAGTGGTACACCACATCACCCACCCTGGCGTCGGGAGCGATTCGGGCCGGATTCTCACTGTAATACGTGACCGGACCGTTGATCATGGCGCCCGGCAGGACATCCAGCGTGTGCACGCCGGCCAGCAGCTCCTTGCCGATCTGACCGTTGACCTTCACCGTAGTGCCGGCGGCGGCCATGCCGCGCCCGACGGTACCCAGATTCTCCTGGCGGTCGGCAAAGCCGATCCAACTATGGCCCACGAAACCGCCCCGGTCGACAAAGATCGTATTCCCGGTACCCACCAGGTTGCGTTCCACGCGGCCCTTCACGGCGATCAGATTCCCGGCGAAGATGACCGAACCGGTCACCGTGCCCTTGATCTCCACGGTGCGGGCCGCCACGAACAGGTTGCCGTTAATCGTGCCATTCACCGTCACAATCGTGCCGCCGGCGAAGACATCCCCGTTCACCGTGCCGTCGATCGTCACAGACGGACCGGACACCACCAGATCATCCTGAATCGTCTCGCTCTGCCCGATCGTCAGGCCCACCCCGTTCCGGTGCTCCAGGGCGAGGGCCGGCGGCACCAGGGTGAATACCAGCACCAGGGCGAGCAGCAGTTGCATCCAGACCTTACGCATATCGGTTTGCCTCCTTATAACGGCGGTACACGAGCCAGACGGCTGCGCCGGTGGCCAGAACAGGCCACAGATCGGCCAGCAAACCGCCTTTGGCCAGATACAGGACCAGGTGCCACGCAAGGGCAGCCAGGGCGCTGGTCACCTCAACGGCCAGGCCGATCGGACCTTGCCAGGTAATCAGGCGGCCGAGCAGGTGGGCCAGACCATCGACCAGCCAACCCCCGGCCAGCAGCAGCAGGGCGGCAACCAGGACTGTCTGCGGCTGCCCGTACCCGGGCAGCCGCCGGCGCACCGGTGCAACCAGGTCCATGCTTTCAATCCACGCCCGCTCCTCCGCATCCAGCGCCAGAGCCCGGGTCAGCCAGGTATCGTCAGCAGCCAGTTCCGCCAACTGCGCCGAGCACTGCGGGCACTGCGACAGATGTGCCGCGATCTGCTCCGTATCGGCCAGGTCGGTCTCGCCGCCCAGATAGGCCTGCAACTGTGCAGCTTCAATGTGTGGCACCCGCATTCACCTCCCCTTCGGCCAGCGTGCGTCTGAGCCACTGCTTGGCTCTGTGCAACTGGGTACTGACAGTTCCCACCGGCAGACCGGTCTGCCGGGCGATCTCCAGGTAGCTGAGATCCTGGAAATAGTAGAGCAACACCACGGTCCGGTACGGCGGAGGCAACCCGGCCACCGCCCGGCGCACCCGTTCCCGGTCTTCAGCCTGGTCCACCAGGGCCGGGGCGCCCGGCTCCGGGTCTGGCAGGGCCTCCGTGGCCTGCGCCGGGGCGGCCGGTCCCCCCCGCCGGTGGCGGCGCAAAAAGGCGGTGCAAGCGTTGGTGGCAATCCGGCACAGCCAGGGGCGGAAGGGCTGCTGCGGGTCGTACTGGTCCAGGTGCCGGAAGGCGCTTACGAACACTTGCTGGGCCACGTCCGCCGCGTCCTCCCGGTTGCCGGTCAGGCGCAGGCACAGGGCCAGGATCAGGGCCTGGTACTGCCGCACCACAACGGCGAAGGCATCCCTGTCGCCGGCAAGGCACCGCCGGATCGCTTCCTGTTCATCCACCGGCCCTGCCCCCTTTCCGACCGCCCTGGCCTGTATCGAACCGGGTTTCACCTGGTATTACGCGGCCTCGGGCCCCTTTCTTTCAGTCATGACGATTTTTTTATCAGCAAAGCCAGGGTCCGCCGCCCACAGAACGGCAGATCCTGGCTTTGCTGCAAACGGGAACGGCTAATGGGTCCGGAAGATCCGGATCGTGGAGCTGACCGGGTCGCCCACGAACAGCACCCGGCTGTCGGGCGAGAAGACCGCGAAGGCGGGCTTGCCCGCATCCGAAACATACCAGTCAGGCCGCACCTCGGTGAGCCCGGTACCCATGGCCGTGACAGTACCCAGGTCGGTGCTGTTGGCAATCACCAGCGAGCCATCAACCGAGAACAGCTTGTACGTCTCCTTGATGCTGTCGTAACTGTACTCCCGGTCGGTAACGGCGACGCCGGAGACACCGGGGTCCCGCAGGGCTATATGCTGGCCGTCCGGTGACAGGGTGGGGACCGGCGTCTGCAGGAAACCCTTCAGGTAGACCCACTGTAGCACCTGGCCGTACCTGACCGAGGCTACAAACGGGCCGGTGCTGTCGGTACCGCTCACATAGAACGTGCCGGTGTCGGGCTGCACGTCCATGGCAAAACCCAGGGCAAAGTTCAGCGCGCCAGCGGGCAGCAGCGTGCCGGCCGGACCGGCCTGCAGGGTATCCAGGCGCACGGGCACTGCCACGGCCGGGCTGTTGTTCCAGGGGCGGCCCAGCAGCCACAGGGTCTGACCCCGCACCACGGCGCCGCCAATCCCGCCCTCGCCGGCGTTCACCTTGAACGGGCCGGTGATGCGGTTACCGGCGTCCACCACCCAGAAACCATCCGACTGGTAGATGAACAGCCGCCCGGTCTGCGGGTCGATCACCGAACCGGTTACATTGGGAATATCCCACCATTCGGCCCGAGGTACGGTCAGCTCGCCCTGGGCGGTGCCGGTACTGCCGTCGTAAAAGGTCACCTTGCCGCCCGCGTTCATCCAGTAGACCACATTGTTTACCGGATTGTAGTTCAGGCTGGCGACAAAGTCGGTGGGCAGGCCAATGCTGGCCAGTTCGCTGCCATCGCTGAGGCGGAGCAGGTGCAGGGTCGGCTGCAACTGATCGTTCACCTTTTCGTACACCCAGGCGGTGCAGTCCGGCCGCAGCAGGAAGCCGGCCGGGCGGAACGAAAGGCGCAGGGTATCGGCCAGGCCGGCGCCGGCGCCGTTATAAGGGCAGGCGGCGGCCGGAACGGCCGTGTTGGGTGGCTCCCCGGTGACAGGGGCGGGATCGGGGGTTGGAGCCGGAGCGGGGGTGGGGGCCGGGGTCACCGGCGGGGCAGACGCACCCTCCGGGGTCAGTTCAATGGACTTGTCGGCTGCGTTCCAGGTCAGGCGGGCGCCCAGATTTTCGCTGATGAAGCGCAGGGGCACCAGGGTGCGGCCGTCCACAATGGTAGGGGGCACATCCAGGTTGACGGGGCTGCCGTTCACCTGCCCCTGCGGGCGGTCTACCCAGAGCAGGACGGTGCGGCTGCCCGCCGTCAGGGTGATCCGGCGTTCGCCGCCATCCCAGTTCAGGGTAGCGCCAAGGGCTTCACCCAGGAAGCGCAGGGGCACCATCGTCCGCCCGTCCAGAATCTGCGGCGGCACGTCCAGGGTAGTCTCCTGGCTGCCGACCCGGGCGGTACGGTTCCCCACCTGCAGCCGCACGGCCTGGCCACGGGGAGCGGGGGCGGCGGGGGTCGTCACAGGTGCCGTCGCCTCGTCGGGGGCGGCCGGCCGGGTGTAGTGGACCTGGAAGCCGTCCACCTCGCCCTCACCGTCGAAGCTGATATCATAGCGGTGCAGATGTACATAGCGGCCATCGGCCAGCCGCAGCGCGTAGTCAAAGGCATAGGTGTCTGCACCCACCTCGGGGCCGTAGTGATCCAGGGGCAGCCGGTCGACCGGCCGGGTCGGGATGGGTTTCTTGAAAATGGTAATGGCCGCGCCATTGCGGGTAACCAGCTTGCTGTCTTCCAGGATCAGGTCGGCCTGTGCCGCCGGAACCTCTTTACCGTGCGCGAAGCTGAAGCCCACCCCGGGCCGGAGCCAGACCGACTGTTCCGGCGGGCCGGGGTTGACGGGGAAGGTGGGGCGCTCCTGGCTGCCCGTCACGGTGGCCGAGGCTTCGTTGGTGGCAGCCGCCTTGCGGTTGCCCCGCCAGGCTTCGACCCGGTAGAAGTAGGTCTGTCCGGCCTCGACATTGTCATCCACAAACTTGTTGGTGTCTGCCATCCGGTAGCGCTCCCCATCCTGCCCCCGGGTGGACGAGCGATAGATCACGTACTCGTTGACCGGGGTGCCAAAGGCGTCCCACTTCAGCACCACGGTGCCGTTCTGGCTGGTCGCCTCCAGCCGCCCGGACCGGGAGCTCGAGGTGCGGGGGGTGCCGCCGGGTTCCACGGCATATTCGAACGAGGCCAGTTGAATAAACGGGTCCTCTATATGCTCCCAGGCGCCGGTGTAGATGAGTTTGGCGTAACGCCCGTCCCCCAGGCGCACGGCCCAGACGCGGCTCTCACCCACGGCGCCGGCTGCTTCCTTATATCCGTCGCCACGCAAACTGTATATGGCCGTAAGCCCGTCGTATGGTCCCATGTACGACAGGGTGGTGCCATTTTTACCCCGGAGTTTGCCGTCTTTCAGTACCAGGTCGGCCTGGTCGGCCGGCACCAGGGCCTCTTCGGTGAAGCTGAAGCCAAGGTCGCCTTCGGCCAGAGTGGCCTTTTTGATCGGACCAAACTGGGGCATGATGCCCACCGTGCCGCCGCTGTCGCCGCCGCTGCTGTCGCTGGCGTAGTCGCTGTCGCTGCTGCTGTCATCAGCCGGAGGGGGTGGTGCCGCCGCCGCCGCTGTGTACCAACCGTTAATCTGCAGGCTGCTGTATCCCCGGCCGCCCAGCCAGCCCATCCCGAAAGACACCTGGGCGTAACCGCCATTGGCAAGCTTGATGATCACAACCTTATTCTCAACAGCATCCACTTTCAGGCTGCTGCTGTAGTCACCGGTCGGTACCAGTACATTCTGGCTCAGATTCCGGGCCCCTGGTACTACCGCCAGGCCGGTCTGGCTGGTCACGTGCGTACCGGTCAGAACCAGATCCTCACCAGCCGTGCCGGTGCTCAGGTCCAGGCCACTGCCGGCGTCCAGCCACAGGCTGGTGCCGGTATCCTGCCACTGCAGCACAGCCCCCAGGGCGGCACTGAGAGGGAATAGTCCGGTCAGAAAAACCACCACAAGGAACACGGCCCACGGGCGATACCTGATCAAACATACCACTCCTTGAAGTTTATCCAGATAGACAGACTGGGATTCGCCTTTATTTGGTTCGTTGAATGGTTACGTACTAATTTATCACGTTAATTATTGCCTGACCAAGCCCCAAAAGGAGCCAGTTCCTGCGCCCCGGCCTTCGCTCGCTCCGGCCCACCACCGTAGCCCCGGTGCTTGGCACGGCCGGCTCAGTCTGGGCAGGCGGCTATAACCCGGGGGTGGCAGAAGAATCGACCAAACACCTGATGGAGTTGGGCCTTGTCGCCGGCACCTTCAGTCCGAACCAGGCCCTGACCGGCCCGGAGACCGTGGCGTTCTTAATGAAGTTCCTGGGCATCCACCCCAAGGCAGATCTGAGCTGGCCCGCCAACTACCTGCAGGCGGCGGCGGAGGCCAACCTGATTTCCACGCACGACGCCGAACTGGTGGTGAGCCTGGGGAATTCCCCGGCCACCCGCGGTCTGGCCTTTTACCTGGCTGACCGGGCCCTGAACGATGCCCGGGAGCTGTACCTGGGTGATCGCCGCATCGACTTTGATGCCGGCACCGGCCACCGGGCGGCTGGTCAATGTTTCCGGCCCGGCGCCGGCGGTCAGCATTGATGTGACGGTCACTGTCGCTGAACTGCACCGGCTGATGATCAGCCCGGAAGAGGTCACCCTGGCTGCGGGTGCCCGGCAGACCTTCACGGCGGACGCGGCCGACTATTGCGGCAACAAGGTGTCTGTGCCGAACGTGCGCTGGTCCGCCTCCCATGGCACCTTTGGCGCGGATGGCACCTTTACGGTGCCGGCCGGTACGGAATCCGGAGCGGCCATCACCATTATCGCCGAGTATCAGAACCTCACCAGCTCGCTGTGGTTTTCGTGCAATAGCCCAGTACCCACAGCAAACAGCCACCTGTGCCTGCCGGCGCCGGTGGCTGTTTGCGCGTGGTGGCATGCTACTGCCGGGGGTGGCGTGGCAATGCCGGAATTACCGGAGATGGAGACTTACCGCCGGCTCCTGGAGCAACACTGCCAGAGGCAGGTGATTGTGCAGGCTGAAGTCGGCCGGGCCAAAAGCCTGAACCTGCCGGCGGCCGACTTTGCGCAGGCGGTGCAGGGGACCGCCTGTACCGGCTTTGGCCGTGCCGGCAAGCACCTGATTTTTACTCTGGCCAACGGGCTTTGTCTGTTGAATCACCTGATGCTGGACGGGGCGCTGTTCTATAGTACTGCGGCCGAGGCTCCGGCCCGGACCCGGCAGGTGGTGCTGCACCTTGGTAACGGCCGTGCCCTGTGGTGGACCGGCCTGCGCCTGGGCTGGCTGCACCTGGTGAGTACTGCCGAACTGGCGCAGCGCCTGGCCGGGTTGGGGCTGGACCCGCTGGCCGGGGGCTTTACTCCGGAGCATCTGGCCCACCTGTTGCAGGGGCGCCGGGGGAGGCTGAAGGCGTTTCTGACTGACCAGCGCTTCTGCCCCGGCGTTGGCAACTGTTATGCTGATGAGATCTGCTGGGCTGCGCAGTTGCACCCGCTGCGGCGGGCCGGGGCGTTGCCGCCGCCTGAGCAGTTCCGCCTGTGGCAAGCCCTGCGCCAGACCCTCGCCGCCGCCGTGGACCTGGGCGGGTACACGGAAACGCCGTTTATGCCCGGCGACGGGCTGAGCGGGGGATATCTGCCGCATTTGCAGGTGTATGACCGGGCCGGGGAGCCCTGCCGCCGCTGTGGCGCGGGCATTGCGCTGACGGTGGTATCGGGCCGTAAGGTGTTCTGTTGCCCGGTCTGCCAGCCGGCGGGGGATTAGGCTCCCTGCTGGTTTGTTTTGGTTGCTGTATATACAGTAAATTTGATATCTTTGGGATGAGGGATCTTACGGTTGGGGGTGAATCGGACACTTCGAGGGGTTTTTCGGTGGCTCGATGTGATGGGGAAGCGGTTTTCGCTAGTGTCGTCCCCACGCACGTGGGGGTGGACCCTTGAGGCTACGCGCATTGGGGAGACGAAGAGTCAGGTGCGCGGAGGAGTCAGGAGTCTGCCCTTTGCGCAATCTCTACTATCCAGCGTCCTGGCGCCCTGGGATGATCACCTATCAACACTTCAACAGTCTGACCCACTGATAACCTGCGATACAGCCGGAACTCGGCCACGTAGAGTAGACGACCGTGCCGGTCGCCAGGTGTACGAATTCGGACGTACACTCCTCTGCCCTTTCCGGTGGGGTTGGAATCCGACGTCTCAACGACAAGCCCTTTCACTCGCGTGAGGTTTCTGTACTGATGCTTTCGGACTGGCTGACCAATCCAACCGAGCAGCACCAAAGCAGCCAAGACAATGGTGATGGGTCCCAGCACGACCATAATAGCCATGTACCCGGCCTCCATCTACCAATTCCTGGTGGTGTGACAGAGCGTCTGGATTCGCCGAATCCGTGTTTCAGTGGCCGGATGCGTCCCGAAGAGCGGATCGGCAGCATCCCCACTATGACCATTCAAATGGTTAATCGTACGTAGGGCGTTCACCAGATGCAGCCCCACCTCCGGCACCTTGCAGGCAGACGCATCCGCCTCCAATTCGAACCGCCGGCCGAGCCAGCGAGCAATACCCAAGAAGCCTGACCATAATGCCACCGGCAAGGTAAGGTGTAGCATGCTGCCAATGTCCAAGCCTAGCCGGCGGGCAGCGAGGGAAGTTAAGCCGACCATAGCGCTGCAGCACCCCAAATAGACAAGCGTTAACTTCCAGAGATGCCCCCGCGCAACGTGTCCCTCTTCGTGGGCCAGGCACCCAACTCGTCCGTGGACAGATTCGCAAGAAGCCGGTCGGTAATAACGAGCCGGTTTTGAATCCCCAATTACCATAGCATTGGCGGGGCCGACTTCGCCGGTGGGCACCACGATCCATTCGGCAAAATATCGGCTGGGCAGCGTTGCCGGGACCACACTGGACCTGGTTACAACCGGAAATAGTAATGCGCCCAGGGCCCAGGACAACGCCAATATCAAGGCATCCAGAGCGATTTGAAATCCCAGGGCGGGTGACCAGCCGAGTAGGGATTGCATAGCCACCAGGCCAAAGCGAAGCGTAAAGTAGGTGCCTTGTGGTATGACCATTAAAGCCAACACGAATGGGCTCGTAGCGCGAATCTGTTTCGCTTCCGGGGTCTGCAGTTTGAAGAGCGGGCGCGGAGGGATGATCAACAGGAGCAACTCCACTGCGACGACCAGTGTCCAGGTCCATGCGAAGCCCGCTAACTGTAACCACATATACAGGTAGCCTTGAAGGATCAGGGAGGCCAGGAATAATACCGCAGGAGCATAGCTGGAGAGGATAAACAGGCTCAGGCGGGTCTTATCGGCCACAGCACTCGCCATGTAAAGGCTGGCCAACAAGCGTGCCAGGAGCCACCCACCGACAAACAAGAAACCAACCCACAAGCCAAAACCCCAGATAACGGCGGCTGATACCCGCATATCCAGATCAATCTGGCCCACTGGTGCCGTTCCATCGAATACGTACGTTAGATAGTGCCACCCAGCGCGGGTGGACAAGGCTGGAGCCAGCCCTTCCGTTTGGACCTGAACCAGGGCCGAAACCTGGACCCGAGCGGCGCTAATCGGAGGTAGTCCGTCCAACTTGATCAGTAGGCTGGAATGATTCCACGCCAGCCTTTGGCCATAGTGCCCGCGTAGCAGTACTTCGTTCTTTGCAGTCGTGTGACTGGTTACGGGCAGGCCCTGCTGCTCCGCCCACGCAGTCAATACCTTCAAGTACCTTTCCTCTTGTCCACTGGGGACTTCCCGTAGCGATAACACGTCTACAGTGTCGGTCAGGTATACGGTCAACAAGGGAAATACGACCGGGGGACGAGTCAGTTCTTTGATGGCAAAGCCCAGGTATCCGAGGAAAGACGTGAGCACCACCACTACCATAGCAGCCCGCCACTTAATGATCGCTCACCTCCGTTGAACCATCATCTCAGCCAAAGGCAACGATATATGCTGTTCAATTACCCCGGCAACCAAGACCAGAAACGCTGCCATGACTGCCCACCTGATGGCCTGCCCTTGCTGTGACACGGGCCACCAGGTCTTCCCCCGAAGGGCGTTGACCGCTTCACGCGCTCCTCGAAACCCAACGGCTGCACCAAGCCAGAGGCCAACCAGTTCCAATGGAGCATGGGGCAAGGAGAGGAGGAGACCGGCCACTTGGGTATTGATGACCCCGGCCACAAAGGCGCCGGCAAAAAATCCGTTCAGGAGAAGTTCTGCCAGCGTCAAAATTCCTCCAGTCAGTACTCCGGCCAATAGCAGTCCGAGAACGACCATGTTATTGATGATCAGAGTCTTCCCGGACGGGGCAAATCCTGTGGAGAGTGTGGCCTGGCCTGAAGTTGGAGCCAATACATAACCAAGAATCCCCGCAATGAGATACACGAGAACGGCTACAGCAAAGTTCGTCAGCACCCAGTGTGTTCTCCGGCTCACTGTGGAACCCCCGCCACGACCGGGAACAAGCTACCCTGAACCCACGTGGCCACCAACCAGGCGCACCCCAGAGGAACAGCAACAGCAGCAACCGCACGCTTAAAGCGGAGTTGGTACAGGCGATGCACGATGGCAACGTGTGCTGCCAAAACGGCAAGCAAGGTAAGCTGAACCATCGACTTGGCCAGGACAACCAACATGTCGGCCTGCCAAGATTGCACAACCTGTTGCATGGACTGGGCTTCGTTTGGTAGTGAACTCGGCAATAGTCTCATGCCTGATGCCACATAGAGGGCAGTCGCCAGTGCCAGTGGCAAGTACGTGTATCCGCTCAATTGAGCCAGCTTCTGACTACTCCCGTTGCCGCCCAGTAACAAAGCTCCAGTATGGATGAGTTGGACCTGGAGGACCCATACCAGGAGTTGAACCCCCAGGCTAACCAGGCCGAGGACGAGCGCATAAGGGCCCAAGAAACCGCCAACATCTGTTGGCGCCTGTGCAGCATATCGCATCAGTACCCGAATCGGAAGCCAGGCCGTGGCGACGCTGAAGGTGAGGACAAAAGCGACCGATAGCCACAGCCGGGGCTTGGAGTCGAGCAAACCATCCAACCGTTGCTTCCAGGCCATGATCTCCCCCCTCGTACAGAAACGGGCCGGCAGCCCCCGCTCGGGTGCCACCGGCCCCATATCCCCACTACGCGGCGATGAAGATCGCGACGCCGGCAGCGATCGGCGCCGCCACGACGCCGAGGAACGCCATGCCGACGCCCCAGGCCACCGCGCTTGCGAAACCGGCAGCGGATACAGCGATCCCGGTGCTGGCACCACCGTACACAGAGGCGGCGCCGCCAGCCACCAGCCAGTTCTGGGCCAGCAGGCCGCCCAGGCTGGTCAACGCGGCCAAGCAGCCAACGAGGAACAGAAACCGAGCCTGCAGACCCACCCGATTACCAATAGCCACCAGGGACATCTCCTGAAATATCGCCCGGCTGGTTGCCCTGCCCGGCTTCCATGATTTAGTAGACACGATCGATCAAATCAGGAGAGTTTTTCCTCATCAATACCTGATTGGAACTTAGTGGGTTCTTCCTGTGAGATGAAAACGTGCCGCCTCGAAGATATCCGCGGGAGGGCATGAAGCGCCTGCATCAGCCGGAATACCGACGGCGACTTTTTCAGCAATGCAGGATTTACATTTGCAACTTGGAGTAAGTATGACATGTAGAAGAAAATATCAGCACAAAAGTGCTCGGGTGGTGAGGGGATTTACACCAGGTGAGCGATCATTTGTAGGGGGCGCCGGAGCAGACAACCTTCGTGGCCGATGCATCATGCTTTTGTTGCTGCTGCAGGCCGCTGCAGCGGCCTCCGGTGCGGCTGAACTGGTCCGAAGGACCGGTCCACCTGCCATGGGGTTCTGTTGGAGGGACGCCTGGTGGTGCAGGACCCCGAGCAGTTTCACCAGACGCTGGCCACCGGGATTTGTCCAGGCAAGGCGTTTGGCTGTGGCCTGTTGTCGGTTGATTCGGGATGATGCCTCGAAATCTGGTCCACCTGCCCAACCGCGCCGCCGGTGAGTGGGGTTCCCAGACTCTGTCCTGCCTGCATGTGCAAATAGCTTTCGTTTTCTCTCGAAATCACTTGGTTACGGGCGTTTTGATACTTAACCGTGGTTTCAGGCGAACGCGGCTGATGGGAAGCGGCTTTCGCAAGTGTCGTCCCCACGCACGTGGGGGTGAACCGTGGCAAAGGAAGCACTTGCTTCACGCCTGAGCGTCGTCCCCACGCACGTGGGGGTGAACCGGCGCGGACGGCGT
>JAKFDK010000124.1:0-11494 GCA_036676195.1 Clostridia bacterium
GAATCTGATCAACTGCTGCGCAGGTCGGTGAGAGTCATCCTGACCGGGCAAGGGGCCGCGAAGGGCCAGGTGCCATCGATCTCGGTCGGACCGAGGGAGCACCCTTTTCCGCGAACAGAGCCATTTCTTTTGCCGTCGTGCTGGGACTCTAACCAGCGGCTCAGGCCATATGCCGGCCGAGCTACACCGTACATGTTCAGGATTGAGTATCTGCCTGCCAGCCTGAGGTAAACATGGTGATTAATCTATTGAAACTAGATGGATGGTTAACCACCAGAAGGAACGAAAAAACGTGAAAGGAATTGCTTGTTCCAGGAGCGAAAGCAATCTCGCCCGTAATGTGCATGGCAATTCAGGCACGGACTACCACTATGCGGAAACGGACGCGCTCACAATCAGTCGTCTGGCCAAAGCAGGTGAATCCGATTGGGTCGATACCGGAGTCGCTTCGACGCGTACATCGCGCTCTTGCTTGACCACCCATATGGATATTCATGTCAGGAGGCAGCCACAATCCTGGGCGTCAGCCGGCAGACCGTGGCCAAATACAACGCGCTTGCACGCTCCCGGCTGGGCTATGACCTGGTCCAGAGGCAGGACGGGCGCTACTGCATACCAGACGGCCACCGCCGTGATGTCCAGTGCACCTTTACGTTGACCACCCAGGAAGTGCACGACCTCCTGGCAGCCGCCCGCTCCCTGGACCAGGCGACAGACAGTGTGCGCAGTGCCCTGGCCAAAATAGCAGCCAGCCGGGGCAACGTGACACAACGGGACTTTGCCATGGAACCGGCGGTCTACTACGAATCCGCGGTGCCCGTGCCGCCCGGGGTATACGATCAGGTCGTGCAGGCGATTCTGAACCGCCGGACGGCGACCCTGACCTACCAACCCGCACGGGGAGCCGCTAAAACCTATGAATTCGACCCCTATGTGGTACTCGCCCGGGATGGCCGGCTCTATCTGGTGGGCGCGAACCACAACAGCCGGCGGGCCGGACACGACCCGATCAAACGGCTGCGGCTGGATCAGGTACAAGCCGTCCGCCTGTCAACCACGTCGTTTCCCACACCACACTTTGATATCCAGGCATATGTGGCCGCCAATTTCGGGGTGTTTGCCACTGCCGGGCCGCCGCAACAGGTGGCCGGATACGGTGGCCATGCCCGGGTGTTGGCGCCGCCGGAGTTGCGCGACCAGGTCCTCCGGCATGCCCGGGAGATTCTACATACATATGAACAGGACGGAATCAAAGGGGTTGACAGCCCCGTGGTAGTGTAAGGCCATGAAACTCCAATTACTAGAGACGTGGTCCCGCCGGCACACCGCCCCCTGCCCCTGGGAACTGCCCAAAGACTATGTTCTGGCCACGCACCAGTGGGCGGTGTACGAAGCCCTCCAGGATCCGGCCGTAGATGTAGTCTTCAACGTCGCCATGACCGGTGATGGGAAGAGTCTGGCCGCATACTTGCCGCTGCTGCGCGCTCCGAAGGGCAGTTCCGCCCGCGGCCTGTATGCCTATCCCACCAACGAGTTGATCCGTGACCAGGAGCGCCAGTTGACCGGGCTGCAAGCCGATTTCCAGCGCAAGCTCCGCCACAGCCGGGTTGACGGCGACGCCCTCTCGGACTACCAGCGCCAGGCCGAGGCCAGCCGGTACATCGCCATTCAGGATCTGCTGCACGGCACCGATTGTGTACTGACCAACCCGGACATCTTCACCCTCATCCTCAACTTCCACTATGTCCCCAGGGGTGGCAACCCGGCCACCCTGGCTCAGAAGTTAGCCAACTGGTTCAGCTTCTACGTCTTTGATGAGTTTCACATCTACGATGCCCACCAGGTCGGAACGATCCTGGACGCCATGCTGTTCCTCAAGGCCCAGCGGCAGGGCAGCCCCCTGAAATTCGTGTTCCTCTCCGCCACTCCCAGCCGCATCCTGCTGCGCCATTTGCAGGCAGCAGGGCTCCGGCACGTGACCATAGCCGGAGACTACCGGCACGGGCCGAGGCCGGGGGGGGAGTTCCGCTCGATCCTCGCCCCGGTGGCACTGGAACTGGTGCCACTGGACCGGGGCACCCTGGAATGGTTCCGCACCAACGTCGGGCTGATCCGGGACTTCTTCGCCCGCAACCCGGTGGCCAGGGGGCTGGTGGTGGTGAACTCCGTCTTCACGGCCATGCAGCTCACGGATTACCTGCGCACAGCGCTTCCGGAGCTGCGGGTTGCATCCAACACCGGCCTGACGGGGAGTGAAGAACGCCGGCAAGCCGACACGGCTGATCTGATCATTGCCACTTCCACGGTGGATGTCGGGGTCGATTTCCGGATTAACCTGCTGATCTTCGAATCCCTGGACGCCGGCAGCTTCATTCAGCGGTTGGGCCGGCTGGGCCGTCACCGCCACTGCCCACAAGGCACCTTTGCGGAGTACCAGGCCATCGCCCTGCTGCCCGGCTACCTGGTGCAGCGCTTCCAGCTCCACTTCGCCGACGGGCAGAATGTCGCCCGCACCGAACTGTACAACGCCGTCAAGGGGGAACAGGGCGAGGGGATCTTCCCCCAGCCCAACCGGTTCGACGGGTATCTGCCGCGCTGGAGCGTGCTGAATTCCATGTGGCGCGCTCACCAGCTACAGCAGGATCACACCCGCTACGGGTCAGTCGGGGCCGCTTACCAGCGGCTGGCCGCCGGGGTCTTTGCGTACACCGGTGCTGCCCGCGACCGGGCCAGAGCGCTGAAGCAGGCGCCCTACCAGGCGGTGGCACATGCCCTTTGTGCCTTTCGGGGCGGCGGCCAGCCCGATGTGTGGGTGCACACCCCGGAGGCACGCGGAGTGACACATTACAGCCTGTTCCGCCTGTTGGCCGGGACGGAATTCTCGTTCCTTACCGAGGCAGAGGCCGAGCGCATCTGCCGGCGGGTGGACAGCCCCTTTTACAAGCCGCTGCTGGAGCTGTATGCGCGCATCGAAAGTTTCCGCGAAGAGCGCCTGCCCTACCAGGTGCGCTTCCAGGGCCGGCTGACCGATGCCGGACTGGAGCAGGCGGTGGACCGCCGCGGCTTTTACCTGGAGGCGCGGCGCCCGGAAATGCTCCGCATCAACGACTGCCTCCTGGCCGCTCCCCTGGCCACCACGGCCACCCGCGACAGCACCGACGTGCTGCGGCGCCGCCTGGCGCTGCCGCCCCTGTTTGCCCTCTACCCGGTTGTGGACGAGAGCGGGGCAACCTTTTCCGTGGCCTTTGGCCAGGACGCCCTGCTCCTGGATTCGCTATTGTACCGCCGCGCTGCAAGCACGCACGGGGGGGATTGCCGGTGAATGAGGATCTGTTGCATCTTGACCTGGGCGACGCCGAGGGACTCGGCCGCCCGCCCGAGTTAAAGGACCCGCAGAAGGTACCGGCCCTGACCATGCTGATTCAGGAAAGCGCCGAACATGAACATGCCGTGCTGCAGGAATGGGTGCAAAAGGTCGTCCCGCAGCTACTGGTTCACCTGGGGCTTTGGAGCGCGAAAGGGCTGTCGGCGGCGGCCGCTGCCCGCCTGGTCAGGCTTTCACCGAATGCTCACGCCAGTGACACCGAACGGATTACCAAGCTGGTGGCCATGCCCGACCAGAGCCTGGCGGTGCATCTGGTCAACGCCGCCCTGGGCGCCTGGACCGTGGTCGATCTGGCCGACCTGGATGACTGGCAGCGCCGGCTGTACCTGGCCGGGGTGACCCTGCATGACCTGAACAAACTGGTTGGTGACGAGATTTTCCTGAACCCCGGGCGGGAGTCGGAATACCGGACAGCCTTGCTGGAGTGGGGTGAACAACTGGGACTGTGGCAGTTCATTGACCGGGCGCACTGGGCCGACGTGGCCTTTCTGGCCGCCAACGCCGAAGCGCGCAGGGGTGAAAACCGCACACTGCCCAACTACCCGGAGCTGCGGACCGACCCGGCGATTCTGGAAGATGTGAGCCTGTACGTCCGGCTGGCTGACCTGCTGGCTTCGGTTTGCAGGCGCCCGGAAGATGCTGTGCTCCACAGCGGCAGCGACCCCATTCCGGCCCTGATCCGGCGGGGTCTGCGCCACCGCGGCCAGTATGAGCTGCGGTATCACAAGACGACCGAGAACCGCGGCCTGCTCACGCAGCTCATCCATGACGCCTTCCTGACTGCCGCCCGGTCGGCCGGCTGGATCCCCCTGCTCTATTTTCCGGATGGGGTCACTTACCTGGCGCCCAAGGGGGCGGGAACGCCGGAGGTGGCGCCGCTGGCGGCCGTTGTGCGGGCGGCGGTGATGGATACGGCCCAGGTTCGGGCCGATGATCTGGTCCGGCGTGGGAACTTCGGAATCATGTACGAGCCTGACCTGGTGCAGATCCTTGACCCCAAACGGGCCGCCGAAGTGTTGATCACCCGTACCTTTGTTAAGATTTCCGACGGAAAGCCCGTAGTTACGGACGAGCGCAAGACCAAGACCACCCTGCGGCCGGACAGCGCTGTGGTGTTGGATTTCAGCTATGCCGGGAGTCTGAACGCGGATCGGCTGGCCGAAGGGATGATCGGCATCGGCAAACTGTTGGCCGACTTCTATGGCGGCGATGGTCCGGTCCGTGGCGAGGCCCTCGTCAGGACCCTGGCGATGGATGATTTCCTGGACGCCTACCGTGGGATTGCCTGGACGGGCGGCGTGGGCTACCCATGGTATTACGTGGCCGGCCATTACTGCCGGCGGCATCCCGGGCTGTTGCCGGCCGAACTGGAGGAACGCATGGCAGCAGCGGCCCACTCTGTGATCGCCCAACTCGGTGCGCCCAAGACCGGCCTCCCGTTTGCCTTTTTGGACGAGTACATTCCCTGCGTGCTCTCGGTCGGGGGTTCCACATCGCCCTGGGATTTTGCCGGTGAACTCCAAAAGTACCAGCGTAACAAGGCCAGGGGCGGTAAGCCGATCTGCGCTGTGTGTAACAGCCCCTTTGCCAGCCGGGCCGACTTCTCAGCCTACACCAACAAGAAAACGGCCGGGCCGAAAGTGCCGTCTGAGCGCGGCATCTGCGCGGTCTGCCAGGCCGAAGAACTGATGCGCCGCTTTGCCTTTGGCCAGTCGGGTCGCGGGGATGACGGCACCAAATTCCTTCATTTATATCCGGCCTACTTCTTCACTCCCATTACCGGCGCCGCCATGCGGCGGGCCTACGAGCACCTGAAGCAGGTGAACTTCTCGGACGTGGCCAGGGCCCTGGGCTCAGACGCCACACTTGAGGCGCTGGCCCGCTCTGATGTGTTCTATATCCGGGGGGATGCTGACAAGCGGCGGCCCCTGGAGCGCGTGCAGTATGGCGCCGGCCAGATGCACGCCTACTACCTGGTGGGCGTGCCCTATTCCGGGCGGACCCCCAGCGAGACAGAAAACTGGCTGATGCCCGCCCTGCTCGCCCTATTGTCGCCCCTGCTGCTGGCCGTCAAGGTGGTGGTGAGCGGATCTTCGCTGCCAATTTACGGTAGCGGTGCCGACTTCGCGGCGACGGTGATCCTGGATGGTCCCCATGCTTTCTGGCAGCACGGTATGCGGCGCACCTACTACCGGCTGGACGAGCTGGCGCCGGCGATTCTGGCCGCCTGTGCGCTGTATGGCCTGACGTCGGACGCCTACCGGGACGGCTCCGGATTCCCGGTTTGGAACCAGATCGGCTCCGTGGCGCGGGCCCTTGAGACTGACCCACTAGCCGTATTCCATTACGCCGACCGCATCCATGCGGCGCAGAACAAAGCCAGGCGCAGTGGCAAAGGAGCCGCTGCCGGGGTTATGGCCGAAACCGGGGGCATGTCACCGGCCATGGCCAGGCGACTGACACGCTATCACCAGACCCTGTCCCGCTATGATCAGGAACTGGAACTTGGGAGGGATGACCGGATGGGAGTTGTAAAGGGGATTGTCGACCGCTACACCTGCTTTTACCGGGCGGAGGGCTTCGCCGCCTATGCGCGGCTGCGGCCCCTGCTGCTGGCGGCGGATGTGATCCTGGACAGCAGCCCCGCCGACTGCGACGAGGATCTGCATCTGATGATCCAGGGGGCACTTCAGGCTTTTCTGGACCGGGTTCGCAATCCGAACGGCGCCCAGGGTTTTATTCCGGAAGGGGCACGCAAGACCGCAGAAGCTGCGCCGCTGGTGGCTGAATTTGCACGCTACATGCTGGCAGAGGTCTTCCGCGGGTACTGCGGTGGGGACCGGGTAGTTCTGCGACAGCGCCTGAACCGGCTGATGAACGGGTGCGAGGCCTACTATGTGCTCTGGGACCTCGACCGCAGAAAGGCGCAAGAGAATACAGTTAAGGAGTGATGGTCATGTTCGACACGTACGCCCGTTACTTTCAGACCGAGATTCCAGTTGTCCCCGGTGCCCGTTACGCCCACGTGCTCCTGGTGCGGCGCACGGATTCCTACGCCGTCTTCCGCACCGACGGCAGCCTGAATGTGGCCAGGGTGCGGGCTGGGGTTCAGGACCATGTACCCATCACCCGCATCACGCTGTTCAAGCGCAAGCAGTCCACCGCCGAGCGGCTGACGGGTCGGGAGTTGCTGCGGCGGCACGGGGTGATTGGCGAGGAGTGCCGGTACAATGAAGGCTTCTGCGGTGTCTGCCCCGACTGCGTGCTGTACGGCTACGCCATTGGCGACAGCGGCTCCGAGAAGTCCAAGGTCTACGTGGACACCTGCTATTCCGTCACCGCCTACGACGACAGTCACGAAACCTTCACGCTGAATGCTCCCTACGAAGATGGCACGATGACCCGGGGTAGCCAGACGACGAACCGCTTCAGTGAGGAGGACCACGTGCTGCCCCAGGTCTTCTTCCCCGCCGTGGTGACCCTGCGTGACCCGACTCCGGCCGGCCTGGCCTACTTGCTGAACAACCTGCGGCGCACCCGGCTGTATGGGGCCGAGACCACCCGCGCCGGCCGCATGACCAACCAGGTTCTCGGCCTGATCTTTGCCGACGGCGAGATCTTCAGCAATCTGCGGCTGACCCAGCGCACCCACGACCTGCTGACCCAGGCCGGCCAGTTAACGCCGCCCCTGGATGAACAGGCCGTCGCCACCGCCGTCACGGCGGCTGCCGCCGAACTGGTCGCGGCCGATGGTGTCGCGTACACGGCGGTCAGGGGGGACGAGCTGACGGCGCTGCTACACGATGTGGACCGGATTACCACCGATGAATCAAAGCTGGCGCAGTTCCTTCATGATCTGAAGGCGGAAACGGCCGCCTACGCGGAACGGGCGGGGGCGACCGGGAAGGACAAGGGCAAGAAGAAGGGGTAACCATGCACATTTATCGGGTGACCTTGACGCTGGCAGAACCCACCTTCTACGCGACCCGTGAACTCGGCCGTGCCTACCTGACCGAACCGTATCTGCACAATTATGCGCTGGCCTACGCCTTTGGCCTGGCGGTCAGCCGGTATCACGATGACGAACATGTGCCCAGGTATGAACAGGAACTGGCGCCGCTGAACCGCCTGGGCGCCTACCTCACCCCGGCGCGGGCGGTGCGGGCGGACTTTGTGGTTAACACCTTCAAGTTCGCCAATATCGCTTACCACGTGGAGATGAAACAGTCGTCGGTGAACGTGCCCACCTTTGGCCGGGCCCGGGAACTGGCACCAGAGTCGGTGTTGGTGGCCTACCTGATCAGCCGGGAGCCTGTTGCCGATCTGTACGCCCGGCTGGACCGGCCGCAGCCCAACTGGGTCCGACTGGGCAAGTGGCTCAGCAAGGCAGCCGTGGGCTGGGAGCCACTCACCTATTCCGAACGGATTCAATCATACACTGTCGGACATCCCTTGAACCCGTTGGACCTGCCGTCCCTGCCCAGCCTGTGCGATATGGTACACATGCCCCCCGTTTCCCTTGTCACCAGTGCCAGGCTGGAAGGTAAGCATTACCAGATCGTGGACAGGCTCCACGGTGACCTGGCCTTGCCGATGGGTTTGAGCTATCAGTTTCCGGCTGCCGAGGCCGCACCATCACGCCGGGGGTGACCCGATTTGCCCAGTGCCTGGATTCTGCGCTTTCAATGCACCGCCCCCTTGCCGCGCACATCTGAAGCAGTGCGGCTATGGCACGGCGCCCTCTTTACGCTCCTGGGCGGCCTGCACCCTGATCTGGCCGCTGCTGTTCACGATGACGCCAACCCCAAGCCCTTCTCCCTGTCACCGATCTGGGCCGAAGGGCGGGTACCGGCGGGCGATGTGTTTCCACCCGGAACTGCCCTGGCCATCCGCGTCGGGCTGCTGGCCGATGACCTGGAGCGGGCTTTCATGGCCGCCTTGCTCTCCCGCCCCGCTCCGGTCCCCCTGGGTGGGGGGCAGATGCTGACCCAACAGGTGGCAGCCAGCCCCCTGCCCGGCCTGCCGGTGCAGCCCTCGTGGTCCCAACTGGTGTGTGCGCCGGCGCCGGCCCAACCGCGCCTGACCCTCCGGTTTGTCTCTCCGACTGCTTTCAAACAGGGTAACGTCTACCTGCCCCTGCCGGTGCCAGACCTGTTGGTGAACAGCCTGGTTGACCGCTGGCAGGCCAACACCAGCGTGCCCTTGCCCGGCGTTCCGGCCGCCCTGGCCCGTGACCTGGCCGTTTCGCACCACCGCATCGCTACCGGAAAGGCTTCGTTCCGGGGCTATGGGGTGGTCGGCTTTACCGGTGAGGTTACGTTCGCCCTTCCCACGAACTCCGCCCCGGAGCAGGGGCAACTTTTGCAAACCCTGGGCCGCCTGGCTTACTTTGGGGGGGTGGGCTACAAGAGCAGTATGGGACTGGGAACAGTGGAGTTGGCCGGCGCGGGGACCGGCAGGCGCCCGGGGCGGCCAGGGAATGGATGAGGAAACGCTTGTCCCGGCCAGTGCCCTGAACGCCTACTTGTACTGCCCGCGCCGGTGCTATTACGAATATGTGCTCGGCGAGTTTGCTACCAATACGCACGTGACGGCGGGCCGCATCCTGCACCAGCGCGTGGATGAGCCCGGCCAGGAACTGGTTGGCGGCCGGGAGATTTGCCGGTCTGTGACCTTGAGTTCGGAACGGTTGGGACTGATCGCGCGCCTGGACCTGGTGGAGGTGGACGGGCCGGATGTTTACCCCGTCGAGTTCAAGCAAGGGGAACGGAACGAATGGCTGAATGACCAGGTGCAGCTTTGTGCCCAGGGTCTGCTGCTGGAGGAGCATCTGGGGGTAACCGTGACGCAGGGCTACGTGTTCTACCAGCGCTCGCGGCACCGGTTGCGGGTCGAATTCACGCCAGAGTTGCGCCAACTGACTCTGGACACGATCCGGTCCGTGCACGCGCTGCTGGTGGCCGGACCGGATTTGCCGGCACCGGCCCATGCCCCTCCACACTGCTGTCCGGCCTGCAGCATCCGCCCGATCTGCCTGCCGGACGAGACCCGGCTTTTGCAGGGAGGGGGTGACGAGCAGCCGTGAACACTCTGTACCTGACCGAGCAGCATTCTACCCTGCGCAAGGAAGATGAGCGGATCAAGCTGTACCGGCGCGCCGAGAAGCTGCTGGACTTGCCGCTCCTGCGCGTTCAGCAGGTGGTGCTGTTCGGCAATATCACCTGTACGACCCCGACCTTGCACATGTTGCTGTCCCATGGCGTTGAGGTCTGTTTTCTGACCGAACGCGGGCGCTTTGTCGGGCGCATCCAGCGGGATGGCGGAAAGAATGTGCGCCTGCGTCTGGCCCAACTGCAAGCCCATGGCTCCGGCGAGCACAGCCTGGCCCTGGCCAGGCAGATGGTGCGCGGCAAGATCCGCAACTCCCGGACCATGCTCATGCGCTCTACCCGCAGCGGGCGTACCACGGAAGTGGCCATGATCCTGGAGTCTCTCCGTGATCTGGACCACCAGTTGGATGCATCCGGCTCGGTCGATCAGGTGCGTGGCCTGGAGGGCGCGGCGGCCCGGGCGTACTTCAGGGGCTTTCCGGCCATGCTCAAGGGCGCGCTCACTTTCGAGCACCGCAGCCGGCGGCCTCCCACCGATCCGCTGAACGCGATGCTGAGCCTGGGCTATACCCTGCTCTGCAACGACTTGATGGGCGCCGCGAGCAGTGTCGGTCTGGACCCTTACGTGGGGTTCCTGCACCGCTTCCGCTACGGGCGCCCGTCGCTGGCCCTGGACCTGATGGAGGAGTTCCGGTCCATTATCGTCGACTCAGTCGTGATGACCATGATTAACAACGATATGGTCACTCCGGAGTGTTTCGAATCGGAGCTGAACGGTATGCGTATGACCCGTGATTTCCTGCGGGAGTTCCTGCGCAAGTATGAGGAGCGCAAGGAGACAGCCATCACGCACCCGCACTTTGGGTACCGCACCGACTACCGCACTGCCTTCCAACTTCAAGCCCGCATTTTGGCCAAAGTTCTGACCGGCGAACTTCCCCGCTATGTTCCGTTTGCGGTAAAATGAAGGGGCGGGAAGTCTGTGTTTCTTGTGGTAACCTACGACATTCACGATGACCGCCGGCGCGCTCGGGTTCTTAAGACTCTGAAATCTGCCGGCTTTCCGGTTCAGTATAGTGTGGTGGAATGCGATCTGACTCAGGAGCAGACCTTGCTCCTGCAGGACCGGCTGGCCGGGATCATTAACCGCAGCCAGGACCAGATTCGCTTCTATTTTCTGTGCGAGTCCTGCCAGCGCCGCATCGAAACGGTCGGCCGTGCCGACCTGCCTCCCGGTCTGATTCTGTGACCGCTTCCGAGCGGCGGAGTACCCGCCAAATCCCTGGCGCCGCTCGGAAGCCGCTCCGGAACTGGGGTAGAGGGAGGTTTCGCAGGGGTGGAGACACGGTGGCGAAGGCCCAAAATCCGAGCCTCTCGGAAACGAGCCCCGAAACCCGCACCTGTGGCCCGCCCGAGCGGGTTGCCCCTGGCAAGCTGATCGTAGTCCTGGAAGGAATTGAAACGTTGAAGGCCGAGGGTATTCAGGTCGGGCGCCTCCGGCCTGGCAAGCTGATCGTAGTCCTGGAAGGAATTGAAACGCTCGAAATACCAGTCGATGCAGAGGTACGAGGCATCCCTGGCAAGCTGATCGTAGTCCTGGAAGGAATTGAAACTTTATCATCCGTGTCCTGAAACTCGTCCACGAAGACTTCCTGGCAAGCTGATCGTAGTCCTGGAAGGAATTGAAACCCTTCGAAACCGCCGTTGGACACCTTGTTGCGCCAGCCTGGCAAGCTGATCGTAGTCCTGGAAGGAATTGAAACCCTGCCCGCTGCTGGTAGGCCTCCAGGTTGGCCTGCCCTGGCAAGCTGATCGTAGTCCTGGAAGGAATTGAAACGGAAATCAATGACCGCGTAGTCACCTGGGCCGGTAACATCCTGGCAAGCTGATCGTAGTCCTGGAAGGAATTGAAACTCGTCGTGGGCCCACCGGCCCAGACGGGGGTTGTACGTCCTGGCAAGCTGATCGTAGTCCTGGAAGGAATTGAAACTCGCCAGAT
>JAKFDK010000125.1:0-14643 GCA_036676195.1 Clostridia bacterium
TGGTGTCCGTGTCCGCTACCGTGAAGGTGAAGGTCTGGCTGGCGCTGTCGCCGTCCGCCCCCCCGGGCGTGTCATCCGTCGCCGTTACGGTGACGGTGTAGGTCCCGGCGGCCGTGTAGGGCAACGTGCCGCTGATCAGGCCGGTGACGCTGTCGATCTGCAGGCCCACCGGCAGCCCGGTGGCGGCGTAGGTCAGGGTATCACCGTCGGCATCGTCGCCCGGCACCGCCAGGCTGACCGTATTGCCCTCGGCGCTGTGCGGATCGGGAACAGGTGCCAGGGTGGGCGTGGTGTCCGTGTCCGCCACCGTGAAGGTGAAGGTCTGGCTGGCGCTGTCGCCGTCCGGCGCCCCGGGCGTAGCATCCGTCGCCGTCACCGTCACGGTGTGGGTCCCGTCGGCCGTGTAGGGCAACGTGCCGCTGATCAGGCCGGTGGCGCGGTCGATCTGCAGACCTGCCGGCAGCCCGGTGGCGGCGTAAGTCAGGGTATCACCGTCGGCATCGTCGCCCGGCACCGCCAGGCTGACCGGATTGCCCTCGGCGCTGTGCTGGTCGGGAACAGGTGCCAGGGTGGGCGTGGTGTCCGTGTCCGCGACCGTCCAGGTAAAGGTCTGGCTGGCGCTGTCTTCGTCCGGTCCCCCGGGCGTGTTATCCGTGATTGTCACGGTGACGGTATGGGTCCCGGCGGACGTGTAGGTCAGTGCGCCGCTGATCAGGCCGGTGGCGCGGTCGATCGTCAGACCCGCCGGCAGCCCGGTGGCGGCGTAGCTCAGGTCATAACCGTCGACATCGTCGCCCAGGACCTGCAGGCTGACCGCATCGCTCTCGGCGCTGTACTGGTCGGGAACGGGTGCCAGGACGGGCGTAGTGTCTATGTTCGCTACCGTCCATTCGAAGGTCTGGCTGGCGCTGTCCGCTGCCGCGTTGTCAGGTGAGGGGCTGGAGTCTGTCACTATCACAGTCACGCCGTGCGTACCGGCGGCGGTGTAGGTCAACCGGCCGCTGATCAGGCCGGTGGCGCTGTCGATCGTCAGTCCGGCCGGCAGCCCGGTGGCGCTGTAGGCCAGGGTGTCACCGTCGGCATCGTCGCCCTGTACGGCAAGGATGGGCGTCCCCCCCTCATCGTGGGTCTGGGGAGGGATGGGGTCCAGTGTCGGACTTGAGTCGACGTTTTCCGTTATGTCGGCGCGGTTGTTGCCGGCATCGGTGTCCAGGATGTCGGCGGGCTCGACGATGGCGGCAATGATCGTCAGCGTCGTTCCCGTGCTGGGAGCGACGTTTCCGTAGAGGGTATACGTAACCGTCCCGCCGTCGGGCAGGCTGACGGCTCCGCTGACCTCGTTGCCGGAGACGGTGTCACAGGTGGACCCTGCGGAAGCGGTGCAGTTCCAGCCGGTATTTTCGATGCCCGCGGGGACAGACGCCGTGAAGGTGGCCCCCGTCACAGCGTTGGGACCGTTATTCCGGACTACGATCTCATGGGAAACAGCCTCGCCCGCGTGCAGGACACGCCCGGCGGCGCCCGAAGCGGAAATCTCCAGGTCGGCCGGAACGGCCACAACGAGGTCGTCGATCTCATGGATGTTGCGGAGGCCGCCGGTGGACGCCGCCAGGCCCAACTTCAGCGTCTGGGGCGGGGCGGACGGCAGGGCTACGGGACCCAGAACCTGGGTAAAGGGGGCGCCGCTGCCAAACTGGATGGCGACCGTGATCGTCTGCTCCGGGGAGATGACAATCCGGGCCCGGCGGTACCCGGCTCCGGACTGGTCCGGGCGCGTGGCTGATGTGCCGAAGGCAAGGGGTTGCATCTGCGTGTTGAGTTTTGCCCCCGCGATCCAGGCATAGTCAGGGGCCGGACCGCGCACGCCCACCGTGTTGGGGCTGAAGCCGGTCCCGCCCACGTGGCCGGAGTTGGTGTTGGCAAAGTTGCCGTAGACGTCGAGGCCAATGCCCACGTACCCTTTGGACACCCCGGGCCTGGAATCGCTCTGGGTATACCCGAGGCCGCCGCCAGGGGCCCCCGGTGAGAAGGCGATGCTGCCGTCGAACAGAAAAAAGCTGATGCCGTCGGCGCCGTTGGCGCCGCCGCCATAGATGGCGAAGTCGAACTCCACGACGATCCCCTGATCGGAGGGAAAGGCCGAATCGTACACCAGGAACCCCGCCTGATTGTTCTGCAGGGGGGTAAGTCGCAGCCACCCGTCCCCGGTCTGTTGGGCACTGCCGGAAAGTTTCCAGGCAGCACCCAGGGGGGCATCAAAGGGCTCCCCGATGGGGAATGTCGAGGCGTTGGCAACGTTGGTCCACGCCCCGCGGAGCAGACAAAGCAACGCCATCGCCCAGCGTGCGATTCGCAGGTACCGCTGCCGGTCCCAGTTTTTACGTAAGAACTGCTGCAATACGTGACCATACCCTTCGGGGATGAATGCAGGATCGACGGGCGGCAGGAAGACCGCGCCAAGGAAAGATCCCTTGCCATAACATGTTAGCACATTTGGATATAAGGATATAGAGTGTCAACTGAAGGGCTGACCACCGTCTCAATTCCTGGGTTTCGCACCCTCCGCGCTGGCATACGACGGGCGCCGGGCGGTGGTAGTTCCGACTGAACGGGGAGGGTGCCACCGGCTCGGTGGCACCCTGATCGGTTTGACACACACGGTGCGCGCCCTTTTGATACCAATCCGGAACCTGCATGTCCACATATTACCGTAGGCCGCCGGTGGCGGCCTGTCACCGTGAACAGATCACAGACCACAACAACAGCACCAGCGGCAGCCCCACGCCCACCGTGATGCTGTATACCGGGAACACGGCGCGTAAAAAATAATTCATTTCTATATTGCTGTCTGCCACCCAGTAGGCCAGCACACCGATAATGAAGGCCAGGGGGGTCGTGATGCTGCGGTGGTCTTTAAGGTGACACAGTGTAGCCACGCCGCTGGCGGCGGCCCACAGGAGGACCGTGGCTTTCACGAATGACCCCAGGGTCCAGAGCAAAATGCCCATGACATCCAGGTTGGCCAGAAACTCCGCCACATTAATGTGCTTGATTTCCTCAAAGGTGGGGTACGTCATGGCTCTGACACTTTCAATGCCAAAGACGGCCACCGGGCCGGTGATGGGCCCAACGGCCAGCAGGCTGATGGCCAACATGGACCACAGGCCCTTGTAATATGGGCGGGCGGCTGGGCGCAGGCAGGCGCCGAACATGGCCAGCAGCACCGTTTCCGCCAGCAGCCCCTGCAGGGCGAGCCCACCCCGCATGACCGGCACCCAGCCATGTTCCAGGATGGGCAGCAGGTAGTGGTATTGCTTGTCCTTGGTGAGCATGATCGACGCCAGCGAACCGGTCAGCACCAGCACTGGCAGGATCACGTCGTTGGCCCGGGCGATGACTTCAATGCCATGCCGGGCGCTGTAGGTGACCAGAGCCAGCCCAACCCCGACCAGTACCAGTATGGGCGTTTCCGGCATGACCAGCCGCATAAAGTCACCAAAATTACGCACCAGCAGCGCCGTTACATGGAGAAAGTACCAGATGAAGATGACCCCAACCGCCCGCCCCACCCACCGGCCAAACAGGGTAACGCTCAATTGAATCAGGTTCTGTCCCGGCCGGCGGTGCATGAGCATGATCACAATCAGCAGGCTGCCCAGCCCGGTGAGGGTGGCCACCACCAGGGAAATCCAACTGTTGCGCCCGGCATAGAAGCCGGCAAACCGGACAAACAACAGGTGGTAGGTAACGGTGATACTGGTGACCAGCAGCCAGATTGCCTGGCGCAAATTGATCAGTTCCAGATGCAATCGACCCTCCCGGCTCCGGATCGCGCGGCCCTACCGCGCAGGCGGCCACAATTAGTGTGCCCACCGGCCAGGTGATGATCCAATTCGGTCGGGTATCGCCGTGGAAACAGCCGGGAACTCTAGCGTCAGGCTGTGGCAAGGAGCGAAGGCAGTATGGCCAGAAACAGCCGGTTGGCGCGGCCGGTCCGGCAGGTTCGACAGACAGCGCAGGACACCCGGGCCCACGGGCTGAAACAGGACGGCAGCCTGGCCACCGGGCCGGCACAACGGCCGAAGCCTTTGCCGACCGCCACCGTGCTGAAGGCGGCCTTGGCCGAACCGGGCCTTGATAGCCGGGCACAGGCCGCGCTGGACAAGTACCGTGCCGCCTTGCAGGCGCTGGGCAACCTGACCCTGGACAGCGCTGAAGGTGCAATGGCAGCGGCCACCCACGCACTGCATACGGCCACCCGGGAATTGGAAGAGCTACCCCTGCCCGCATCTCTGGGGGCGGCCGTGGCGATCTTGCAGGAGTTGTTCCAGGACTGTGCCGATGTGATCTTTCGCAGCGTCCTCATTGGCGGCCGGCGCCCGGCACTGGTCCTGATGGTTGACGGCGTGGTCAATGCCGAACGGCTGGAGCAAAACGTGCTGCAGCCGCTGGTGCACTGGGGCGAACCGGACCAGGTGCCGTCGACCGCCGGTGCGTTAAAAGTCTGGCTGGAATCAGTGGCCGTGTCCGTGCAGCAGGTGGAACCGGTCTATCGGGTGGGTCAGGTGGTGGACGCCGTCCTGAACGCCGGTGCCGTGGCGCTGGTCGACGGCGTGGCCGCCGGGGTCAGGCTGGCAGTCGGGGAGTGGAAACAACGGTCCATTGAGGAACCGGTGGCCGAAGGCACGATCCGCGGACCGCGCGAGGGGTTTAACGAGATCCTCCAGACCAACATCTCCCTTTTACGCCGTAAACTGCGCAGCCCGCATCTGAAAATCGAACAGTTGACTCTGGGGCGGGTCAGCCGCACGCCGGTCAGTCTCGTTTATTTACAGGATATTGTCAATCCTGGCCTGGTTGCCGAGGTGAGGCGGCGGTTGCAGCGCATTGACACCGATGCCATCATCGATACCGGCATGATCGAGGAGTTCATTGAAGACCAGCCGCTTTCCCTGTTCCCGCAGATTGGCAACACCGAGCGGCCGGATCGGGTCGTCGCCGGGCTCCTCGAAGGTCGGGTCGCCATTCTGGCCGATGGCACCCCTTTTGGCCTGCTGGTGCCCGTGACGTTCTGGTCTCAGATGCAGGCGGGCGAAGACTATTACGAACGGTTCTGGGTCAATACCGCCGTTCGCTGGCTGCGCTATCAGTTTATGATCATTGCCCTGGTCGGGCCGTCGGCTTATGTGGCCATCACTACCTTTCATCAGGAAATGCTCCCGACCAACCTGTTGCTTTCCATTGCCGCGGCCCGGGAGGGGATCCCCTTCCCGGCCCTGGTCGAGGCGTTGATTATGGAAATTTTTTTCGAGGCATTGCGGGAGGCTGGGGTCCGGCTGCCTCGCCCCATTGGCCAGGCAGTCAGCATCGTGGGTGCGCTGGTGATTGGTGAAGCGGCCGTCCGGGCCGGCCTGGCCTCTGCTCCGGTGGTAATTATTGTGGGCATTACGGGCATTGCTTCGTTTACTTTTCCCCGGTTCAACCTGGGCATTGCCATTCGCCTGGCGCGCTTTCCGCTCATGGTCCTGGCCGGCTCACTGGGGCTGTTCGGACTGATGGTTGGCCTGCTTGGCATTTTGGTGCACCTGTGTGCACTGCGCTCGTTCGGTACACCTTTCCTGCAGCCGTTGGCACCTCTGACCTGGACTGAGCTGAAGGATGTGTTGGTTCGGGCACCGGTCTGGAAGATGAAATACCGTCAGCGTGGGTTACAGGCCATTAATCGGCGCCGTCAGGCGCCGGGGCTAGAACCCGAGCCGAGAGGAAACGGGTCATGATCCGGCGGCAGATCGCATTCGTTGTGGCTGCGGCTATGATTCTTTCTCTGGCCGGATGCTGGAGCCGGGTGGAGGTAAACGACCTGGCCATTGCCACCATGGTCGGGTTTGACCGCACGCCGAAGGGTGACATTCAGATCTGGCTCCAGGTGGTGATTCCCGTCAAGGCCGGACGTGCCCCCGAGGGCGGCGGCGGTGGACAGGGACTTCCGTTCGTCACGGTGAGCGCCACCGGCCGGACTGTACTGGAAGCCAGTAAAATGCTGCAGTTGGAGTTGCCAAGACGTATTTTCTGGGCCCATGCCCGCGTGTTTTTGGTGGGGGAGGACCTGGCCAGGGCAGGCTTGCGACCAGTGCTCGATTTCCTGACGCGCCACCGGGAAATACGACTGAACGGCTATATTCTGGCTGTGCGCGGTAATATTGCCCAGGTCATGGCGACACCGGTGGACCTGGAGAAGCTGCCGGCTGACCACCTGCGCGAGATCATGCGTACCCGGTATGGCACGGTGGTGAACCTGGCGGAGTTTATCCGGCTGTTGTCTTCCCGTGGCGCCGACCCAGTCATGGGTGCGGTGACGGTATCGCCACCTCCGGCCGGAGCGCCCCGGGGGCAACGGCCTGCGCTGCGGCTGGCCGGGACGGCAGTGTTTCGTGGCGACAAACTGGTGGGTTTTCTGGATGAACGCATCACCCGCGGCCTGCTCTGGCTGCGCGGGCGGGTCACTTCCGGTGTGGTGGTGGTGCCGGCGCCGGGGGCGTCGGGCCTGGTCAGCGTGGAATGGGTCCTCACCCACATCAAACGCACGGCCTGGCTCAGAGGGGACCAGGTGGTGATTCACCTGCAGGCCCGTGCCGAGGGCGATATCGGCGAGACACTGGCCGACCTGGATCTTGACGATCCTGCAGTCTCGGAGCAGATTGAGGAGGCGGTGCAGCGGGAGATTCACCTGCGCATGGAGGAGGCACTGGAACGCACCCGTGCCCTGAATGCGGATGCGGCGGCGCTGGGTGAGGTGGTTCACGAGCAACTGCCCCAGGTATGGCAGCAGCTTGAGCCTGACTGGTTGGGGGATGCATTCCACCGGGTTGCCGTGGAGATCGCGGTGGAAACCCATGTGCGCCGGACCGGGGCGAGTATCCGGCCCATGGAGATCCCGGCCCCGGATTAATGAAGGCGGGAGGGAACTGTTTGTGCTGGCGCTGTTGGCGCTGCTAGTGCTCTGTGCGCTGATCACCGCCCTTGAGCTCCCCGGGCTGGCAAGCCGGCGTCACAAGGGGGAGCAGCTTACTTTTGGGGTTTTGCTGGCCCTGGGTTTTGGCACTGGCCTGGCCCTGGTGCTGCGGTGGCCGGTTCCCAACCCCACGCAGGTCCTGGAAGCCATCTTCGGGCCGGTGGCCGCGCTGGCGGGGATGCGCTAGGGCGGGCTCACCGCCCTTTCGCTTTTTCTTGCGCGATGGCTTCGGCCAGTTCGGTCAGTTCGGCCCAGCGGTCCATGGCCCGGTTCAGTTCGGCCTCGGTCCGGGACTGCTCGGCGGCCAGTTCCTGCAGGCGGCTGTAGTCGGTGCAGGCGGCCTCCATATCTCGGGCGATACGGGCCAGTTCCGCTTCCAGCCCGGCGATCACGTTCTCGATGGTGTCGTACTCCCGCTGTTCCTGAAAAGTGAACTTCAGCGGCCGCTTCGGGGCCGCCGGGGGCGGCGCTGGGCGGGCCGGCGCGGCCGGCTTGGCCGGCGGGGCGGCGGCGGCGGACTCCTGTTCGCGCACCTCCAGATACTCGGAGTAGTTGCCCACGAACGAGCGGATGCGGTCGCCTTCGAAGGCCAGCAGGTGGTCCACCACCCGGTCCAGGAAGTAGCGGTCGTGCGAGACGGTGATGACCACGCCGGCAAACTGCTCCAGGTAATCCTCCAGAATGGTCAGGGTCTGAATGTCCAGGTCGTTGGTGGGCTCATCCAGCAGCAGCACGTTGGGTTCACGCATGAGCTGGCGCAGCAGGTACAGCCGCCGGCGCTCCCCGCCCGACAGCTTGCCGATCTCGGTCCACTGCACCTTGGGCGGGAACAGGAAGCGCTCCAGCATCTGCGACGCCGTGATGGTGCCGCCGTCCGGCGTTGGCACCACTTCGGCGATTTCCCGGATGTAATCGATCACCCGCTGGTCCGGGTCCATGCCGGTGCTTTCCTGGTCGTAGTAGGCCAGGCGCACTGTCTGGCCGGTCACGACCTCGCCGCTGTCCGGCTGCAGCCGGCCGGCGATCAGATTCAACAGGGTGGACTTGCCGCTGCCATTCGGCCCGATGATCCCGACCCGGTCGCCCGGCACAGCAATGTAGCTGAAGTCCCGGATCAGGGTGCGCCCGGCAAACCCCTTGCTGACGTCTTTGATGTCGATGATCTGCTTGCCCAGGCGGTGGGCCGCCACGGTGATCTCCACCTGGCCGGCCCGGGCTTCGGGCCCGGCCTCCTGCAGGGCTTCCACCCGCTGGATGCGCGCCTTCTGCTTGGTGCTGCGGGCCTTGGCCCCCCGCCGCAGCCAGGCCAGTTCCCGCCGCAGCAAGTTCTGCCGCCGCTGCTCACGGGTGCTCTCGGTTTCCTCGCGTTCGGCCTTTTGCTCCAGGAAGGTGCCGTAGTTCCCCTCGTAGCGGTACAACTCCCCCCGGTCCAGCTCGAAAATCCGGTTGGTGACCCGGTCGAGGAAATAGCGGTCATGGGTGATCAGGCAAAGGGCGCCGCTGTAGCGGGCCAGGTGGGCTTCCAGCCAGGCCACGGTGTCGTTGTCGATCTGGTTGGTGGGCTCATCCAGAATCAACAGGTCGGCAGGCTGAATCAGGGCCCGGGCCAGGGCCACTCGCTTGCGCTGGCCGCCGGAGAGGGCGCCGGTTGGCTGCAGAAAACCGGTGATGCCCAGGCGGGTGAGAATCGACCGGGCCTGCGCTTCCAATGACCAGGCCTGCTGCACATCCATTTGCCCCTGCAGGTCGGCCAGCCGCTGCTGCAGGCGGGGCTGGTCCGGCTGGGTATGCAGGCTTTCCAGCACCTGCTCGTATTCCCGCAGCAGGCGCATGGCCGGGGTATCGCCGCTGAACACGGTCTCCAGCACCGTGTGCTGCGGGTCGAACTCGGGGTTCTGGGCCAGGTACTGCACGGTGAGCCCGCTGCGCAGCGTGACCCGGCCTTCGTCCGGAGGCAGCAGTCCGGCGATGATGCGCAGCAGGGTCGATTTGCCGCTGCCGTTCACGCCGATCAGCCCGACCCGTTCGCCTTCCGCAATGCCAAAGGAGATGCGCTCGAACAGGCGCTTCTCGCCATATGACTTGGATATACCTTCTATCGACACGATGTTCATAATTCCACCATAATCTTTCCTGAGCAGTTTCGGGGCATCCTGATTATTTTAACGCAAAGCGGCCAACCGCTCCACCTCTGTTGTGGTGTGGTGGCGTTTCATGTATTATAGGAAGGTATTGCCTTGATCTGTACACTGCATCAGAGGGGTTTCAAGCCATGAGTATTCTGCAAGTCAGTAAACTGGGGCACGGTTTCGGCGGCCGCACCCTGTTTCAGGATGTTCACTTCCGCCTGCTGCGCGGGGAGCACGTGGGGCTGGTCGGCGCCAACGGCACCGGCAAGACGACCCTGCTCTCGATTCTGACCGGCCAGTTGCAGGCCGATGAGGGTCAGGTGGAGTGGGCCCGGCGTGCCACCGTGGGCTATCTGGATCAGCATACCCGCCTGGTGCCGGGCCGGTCGGTGCGCGACACCCTGCGGGATGCCTTTAAACCGCTGTTTGACCTGGAAGCCGAGGTTGGCACCATTGCCGACGCCCTGGGCGAGGCCGATCCGGACACGATGGAACGGCTGCTGGAAGAGATGGGCGATATTCAGGACCGCCTGGAGACCAGCGGTTTTTATATGATCGATGCCAAGGTGGAGGAGATCGCCCGTGGCCTGGGCCTGACTGCCGTCGGCCTGGACCGCAACGTGGACGAGCTTTCCGGCGGCCAGCGGACCAAGGTGCTGCTGGCCAAGCTGCTGTTGCAGCAGCCTAACGTGCTGGTGCTGGACGAGCCCACCAACTACCTGGACGAAGAGCATATTGCCTGGATGACCGAGTATCTGCAGGGTTATCCCTATGCCTTTATTCTGGTCAGCCACGACACCTTCTTTATGAACGATGTGGTCAACCTGGTGTACCACCTGGAGGGTGGCCACCTGCACCGGTATCCGGGCAACTACGAGGCGTTTCTGCGGGTGCGCGAGCAGCGCCGGGCCCAGCAGGAAACGGCTTATGAGCGCCAGCAGGAAGAGATTGCCCGGCTCGAAGACTTTGTTGCCCGCAACAAGGCCCGGGCTTCCACCACCGGCCGGGCGATGTCCCGCCAGAAGCAACTGGATAAGATTGAGCGACTGGATAAGCCGGTGACTTACCCCCGGCCCACCTTCAAATTTCGGGAAGGGCGGTCGCCGGGCAAGATTGTCTGCCGGTGTGAAGGCATGGCGGTGGGCTACTCTTACGCGCTGCTGCCGCCGCTGACCATGACCCTGGAGCGGGGCATGAAGGTGGCCGTAACCGGCATGAACGGGCTGGGCAAGTCGACCTTGCTGAAGACGATCATGGGGCTGCTTGGGCCCGTGGCGGGGACGGTGGAGCAGGGTGACTACCTGCTGCCGGCCTATTTTGAGCAGGAGCCCCGCGGCCATGACGACAAGACAGCCATCGACGAAGTCTGGGATGATTACCCCTGGCTGACTAACAATGAGGTGCGCGGCCGCCTGGCCTCCTGCGGCCTCACGGCTGACCATATCAGCAACAAGATGGGCAACCTCTCCGGCGGTGAGCAGGCCAAGGTGCGCCTGTGCAAGCTGCAGGTGAACGAGTCGAACTGGCTGATTCTGGACGAGCCCACCAACCACCTGGATGTGGCCGCCAAGGAGGAACTGGCGCTGGCTCTGCAGCGTTATAAGGGGACGATCCTGCTGGTGTGCCACGAACCGGAGTTTTACCAGAACTGGGTGACCGATGTCTGGAACGTGGAGGCGTGGGCGAAACAGGCCGCCCGTTAGATCGGCTCAGAACCCCTCCGCCTCCGGGCGGGGGGGTTCTTCACGTAGGACATCAGGAAACCTCCCGACATTTGTCGTAGACACTCGGGAAATCTGGACGCTGCTTTGGAACTTGGTTGTAAAGACCCGGTCCCTATTTGACAAAGGCTCCAACAATCGGCGAGGAGGCCATTCTTCGCGGCCTATCTCCGGTTTTTGAGGCGGTGCTTTCCCTTGCGCCCGCGTACGCGGTCCCGTCAATCACCAAGAGGCAATCCGGATTGTCGCCAATCGGTGGGCCATCTTCGCCATGTGGCAAAATAGAACCCTGTACGACGAAGCCCATTACCTCGCTGCCAAGGAGCGCTTTGCGGCCAGATCTCCCGCTGCATGACATATACAGCCAGAGTGGTTCTGACGAGCCGACAGTCGGCCGTCGAACCGTTATTAGCTGTATGCCGGGCGGAGCAGGCTCTGTCAAGGGCCCCACCACCGGCCCGACCCGCAACCCTTGACAGGGCCTGCGGAGCCTGGCACCATTCACAGTTCGATTCGACGGCATTCCGAGTTGGCCTTCGCTCGTTCCGTCGCTGCTGTTCCGGCACCTCAGAATTTTGTCAACTATACCCACATGTCTGCCCTCTATCGGCAGCCAGCCTTTTGCAGGCTGGATATTGACATCAGGAGTCCCTGCCGGCAAGCCAGCGGAACCATCTCAATTTCCAGTTCTGGGTACGGCGCCAAAACACGACTGCCGTCAGGCCAGATTTGCGCTGCTCTTCTTACAGCCCACGGCCCTTCTTGTCGAGAGGTATCCGTGACGTGCCCGCAGTTCCGGAGGCTAACGGGCGTATCGGGCAACGATCTCGGCCAGATTTCCGGCAATCGCCGGCACTCCCTGAGCAAGATGCTCTCTGCCCAGCTCGATTCGCAGGTTCGTCTCGTCCGCATCAAACGCCGCCTCCAGGAGACCCGCGAAGCCCCGGGCGCGCCGGTCAACCTGGACCAGCACGTCAACACCGTCCGGGCGGGGCAATGTAATCACTTCCAGTTCGTCAAGGCGACCTCGGAACGGTCCGGAGGTCGGAATAAACTCGAACTCCTGCACGAACGGATAGTTCCGTCCCAACCGGCGGCTATACTCGCAGTCCGCCTTGCGCATCTGAAAACCGAGGTTTTGAACGGCATCGAGGACGAGCTTGGCGTTCGGGTGCGGGGAGACCTGGAGAACGTCCGTGTCGGTTGGGTCAACTGCCAGATCGATATCTAATCCCGTTTGTATCCAGACTTTCGAGTGCCCCGCGGATACCGGGGTCTCGTTGGGTAGGGTGAACCGAAACGGAAACTCCTTGGTCTCACCTGCTTCAAGCATGAACGGGGTGGAGATCTGGTACTTCCCGAGTGAGATATTCTCACGAACCCGTTTGTCATTGACTTCCCGGTAATAATGCGTCATCAAGTAAATGTAAATACTGTCCACCTGTTGTTGTACGTTGCCGCCGAACACCGCAACGATACCCTCGACATCGTCTCCCGCTCGGAGTTGAGCGCTCTTCAACTGGGTGTCTACCTTGGCTGAGCCGATCCCAATGCTGGCCATCATCCGGTTCAGAAATGACACAGAGTTTCCTCCTCGAAACGAAGTTGCACTGCTGCACTTCTGCTCCGATGATACCATCAGAAGCCGATTTTGTTCGCGGGCGAGGAATGAAATGTCGTTCGGAAGGCGCCTCTACGTCTTTGTGGGTCCTTCAAATCTATTAGTAAACGCCAATTCATAGATGTTAAGAGTGACCATTTTGTGGATAGTGGCCATGAGTGGCATTGTTTCCTCGTGCGTAGCGAGCCTCCAACCCTGGCATGGCCCAGATCAAGTCCAGCGCTTCGTTTCCTTCAGGGAGATGGGCAGACGGCCAGGCGGGAGAGCCGCAGCACTTCAACACCCTGACCCTGTCCCTGTGGCGGCAGGCACCACCGGCCGAGCGGGCAAGCCCAGCGCGCCGGGGCAGTCGCCCTGGCCCGGCTGCTCAGCCGCGCCCTGAACCGGCTGGTAGGGGAGATCGACCGCACCGCACCTACGGTCCCTTTGAATACGTCGCCTTTGTGGAATTGACCACCGGGCGGCGGACCCCGGGATACCGGACGCACCTGCACCTGCTGGCGCGGGGCAAGCCGGTGCTGCACCAACGGCTGAGCAGGCGGTGGGAATTTCACCCCCATGGGTCATTCCGGGTGGATGTGCAGAAGCTGTACTGGCCGGCCAGGGCTCGCTGGGCTGGAACTGTGTGCCTGGGCCTGTTCTCTTGGGCGGATCGTCAGCTTTTGCCAGGTTTCTCATGAGGAAGAATGGCAAAGGTTGACGATTCTGGCTGGTGAAGGCGTAGATTGATACCCGGGAGGGGTACTTGGGTGCGTTTTGACCGCCCCAAAACCGCCCCAAACCGGTCCCTGAGAGGCGTTTTAGGGGAGAAACGTCATTTTTTGCAAAGTGCGACACCGCCAAAGGGTGCAAAAAATGATGATTGGCCCGCTGAGGCGGGGTTCAGGCGGCCTTTTTGCCGTGCCGGTCTGGGATACCCCCCTGCCGGCCGGCCGGGGCACCATGTCTGCCGCCGGCCTCGGCCTGGAGCAGACAGTTTCCGAAGCGGTCTCGATTGGGATTCCGGGGGTAACTGCCGGCACGCACGCGGATCATACCGGCACGAAAGCGGATCATACCGGCACGAAAGCGGATCATACCGGCACGAAAGCGGATCATACCGGCACGAAAGCGGATCATACCGGCACGCACGCGCATGCGCCGGTTTACGGGCGGAGCGATCAGTCTTTTCTATCGCACCAAGCGAGCACGCACGCGATTGCGCGACAATTGCAGGGGAGTAGGAAAGCCCATCGGAATTCGCACCAGAATGCACACGGCGCGCAAACGGCCACCGGCAGCCGTTTGCCGCCACAAGCGGTACATTGGGCGCTGAGTTCGGCCACACCAGATCCATACGACGTTACAATCGGCACACATGCGGTTGCACCAGATTTTACGCGGATTTTCCAGGTCATTGAAGTTTGCACGCGGATCCATCGAGTACATCGATAGCTCCCGGCCGCTGCCCGGTGCCACCGGTCCGCCCCGGCCCCTCAGCCGCACCCCGCAGTACGGCTACTCCACCGTGTACCGGCAGGCCACCACGAGATCCGCAATGGCCTTCGGATCCAGCTTCGCATGCGACCCGTCGCCCGGGTCCACCCAGGCAGTGAGGGTCCAGTTGCCCGATGGAGTCTTTACGCCACTTTTTTCTTAGAGACATGAACCTTTTACCTGGCTTGGTGGCTCTAAGAAGTAGTTCGTCAGTTCTGGTGGGGCTTTTCGGCTAAATTATTCGGAAAGAGGGACTCCGACCGTGAGTGCACAGGACATGTCGGCTTTGGTGGCCCGGGCACTGAAAGATGAGGACTTTCGCCAGGCGCTGGTGCAGGACCCGGCTGCAACCGCCCAGGCGGCCGGTTTCAATCTGTCGGCTGCCGAGGTAGAGGCGATCCGCAGCGTGGACCCGAACCTGTCGCAGGAGGAACTGGAGGAGCGGGTAAGCAAATTCTGGTGGGCCCGTCCTTCTCAGGGCATCGGTGGTTTTGAGGCTTAAAATACGAAAGTGGGCCGGACGCAGGCAGTGAATCAGCCTGTTGTCCGGCCTGCTTTTCGTTTGGCTCTGTTCGCGGAAAAGGGTGCTCCCTCGGTCCGACCGAGATCGATGGCACCTGGCCCTTCGCGGCCCCTTGCCCGGTCAGGATGACTCTCACCGACCTGCGCAGCAGTTGATCAGAT
>JAKFDK010000126.1:0-29976 GCA_036676195.1 Clostridia bacterium
GATCAGACCAAACCGTTCCGCCACCGGGATAAAGGCATCCGGGCCAACGACCTGGTCGCTGCCCGTCTGCATCCGGATCAGGGCCTCGTAATAGGCCACCTCACCGCTGTTCAGGTTCACAATCGGCTGAAACTGAAAGAAGAACCGCCCTTCCCGCAGAGCTGATTTGATTTGCACCACTACGTGGTTGACTTCTGTCATGTTGTCCACCGGGTCCAATTCGGACTGGTACACCACCACCCGATTGCGGCCCTGGCCCTTGGCCGCATAGAGGGCCGAGTCAGCCAGAGCCATGGCCTTGTGGGCATGCAGCCGGCCGTCCAGCGGAGCCACACCAATACTGACACTGGAGTGAAAGGTGTGGCTGGCAATATGAAATTGGAACTCGTTCACTGCCTGGCGGATGCGCTCTGCCGTCAAACCGGCTTCCTGGATGCTGACCTGCTCCAGCAGTACGGCAAACTCGTCTCCCCCCAGCCGCACCAGCAGGTGCGGCTGGCCTACCGTGTGCTGCAAATGGTTCGCGAGGGCGACCAACAACTGATCCCCGGCAAAATGCCCGAGAGAGTCGTTAACCATCTTGAAGTTATCCAGGTCCAGGAGCAGCAACGCGCCCGCCTGCCCAGCCCAGGCTGCTTCGGCCACCCGTTGTAAGCGCTCTTCCAGGACCTGCCGGTTCGGCAGGTTCGTCAGGGCATCATGGGAAGCCAGGTGGCGAATCTGCTCCTCCTGCCGCCGCCGCTCGGTCACATCCTGCTTGATGGCAATTAGATATGTAACGCTCCCGCCCGGGCTCTTCACCGGGGTAATCGTTTGCTCTTCCACATAGACACTGCCGTCTTTTCGTTTGTTGTAGGTCTCACCCCGCCAGATATCTCCCTTTAGCACCGTCTCCCACAGGTTCTGGAAGAAGGAATTCGCATGTACCCCTGAATTTAGCAGGCTGGGGGTCCGGCCAATGACCTCCCGGGCGGCATATCCGGTCAGTTGGGTGAAGGCCGGGTTGACCCACTGGATCAGTCCGGCCCGGTCAGTGATCACCACCGCGTTGGCCACCGCTTCCAGTGCGATGGTCTGCAGGTTCCTGACCACACTGGTTCGCTGCTGCAGCCGCCTGGGTACCTGGCCCATGGTACTCTCTCCCCCGATGTGATCATCGTCGACCGGGCAACGCAAACGGGCCGATCACCACCCCCACGACCAGCCGGTCAATGGGCAGCGGCCCTCTAACCCAGGTCGGCCGGAATTCACCTATCCGTGTCTGCGGAGGCCGCTCCGCCCCCGCCTGGTGCGCCGTGCCTGCCCGGATGGTAACAGCGCTGCCAGGATCGTATCCACCAGCAGTCGCCACCACCGGGGCAGCCGGTGGTGGTCGGAAAGTCGCCGGATCCGCTGTCTGTGCAGCCGCGATCCCAGTGCAGCCCGCTCCTGCGGCTGCACTTCATCCATGGTTCTTGGCACAGTGGCACCTCACTACGTTTCGGTTGATTGATCCGAACGGTCCAGGACGGTTTCAGGGCATGACCGCCCCCGCTACCCATCTGATGTTCTCCCAACGGATTCCAGTGGCTCTCCCCCGATACAAATGCCCAAGGAAGGATGATGGGGAGGGGCTTCTATCCGGCCCGTTCCACACGATCCAGCGCCGCCCCCAGGTCCAGTAGAGCAACCGGGTTACCCTGGTGAAAAATAATCTGTCCTGTCCACTTGCCATTTTCCTGAATTGCCCCTGTGGTGACAAGGGCCGTCACACCGAGCACCCGCCGCACCCCCAGGGCGACCCGCCCACGACCGTGTGGCACCAGCACCAGGTGTTCCACGTCACCAGGTTCGCCACCCAGTTTGTGGCAAAGGTCTACCTGCGGTATCACGTTACCACGGAGATTGACCAGCCCCGTAATGGCGGCTTCCACATGGGGCAGAGGGGTAATGGGCACTGGCCGGGTAACCTCTACCACCTGCTCTACGGGCAGGGCCATGGTCAGGTGGCCCACCTCAAACAGGAGATAACGGTGTTCGTCCAGGTCCGGATTTTCCTCGCTTTCGGATTCGATATCTTCCGTTCGGATTGCAGCATCGGCCGTCAGATCCCGCATCAGGGTTCTTAACTGGTCTACGCCTGATAGCAGGTCATTCATGGTCTCGCTGTCAAGGTAAGCCCGTCCGTTGCCCACTTCAACCAACCGGTTCTCCAGCCCATGTGCCAGATCAGCCATTTCCTTGAACCCGAAATAGCTACTGCTGCCCTTGATGGTATGCATTGCCCTCATGATGTCTCGGATTACAGTCGAGTCATCCGGCGCTGCCTCCAGGTGAAGCAACCCCCCTTCGGCCACCTGCAGGTGTTCAGAGGTTTCCGTCAGAAAGTCCTGCAGTAAGGAAGTCTGCTCTTCGTTCAGTGGCATGGCCATTACTTGCCTGGCCTCCTTTCCGCGGCATGCAGTATCAGTTGTCAGGTGGCTGGCAACTGATGGGTCATGTGTTGGAACAAATCGACTGATTGGCAGAGGTCACTGGCCACCCCCTGAATCGACCGAGTAGCCGCGCTGAGCTGATCGGTCTGTTTGGTGGTATCGGCAATAATATCCCTGGTGAGGGCTAAAATGTGCTGATCTGCCTGGGTCAGGTCATCAATTCCGGCGGCGACATGCGTTGTGGTGACGGTGACAATACCACCCATAACTCGTTCCAGATCATCAGCCGTATCCCGGATTTCGCCGGTATGGCCAGCCATATCACTAATGCTGGCAGCCACCTGGCTGACCCCCGCTTCAATGATCGAAAGCGTCTCCACCGCTTCCCGAGATCTGGTCAGGCTCTGCGTCACCGCCACGGTGGCCTGTGTGATGCCAGCCATACTCTCCTCCACGCCACGTACGATTTGCCGTACCAGCATGGCGATTTCCCTGGAAGCGGTGGCCGTCTGATCGGAAAGTTTTCGGACTTCCTGGGCCACTACGGCAAACCCGCGGCCGTGTTCTCCGGCCCGGGCGGCTTCAATGGCTGCGTTCAGAGCCAGGAGATTGGTTTGCCGGGCAATCCCTTCCACCACCCCGATCATGGCGCCGATCCGTTCTGTTTCGGTGCCCAGGTGGTTAATCATGGCGGCTGACCTTTTCATGATAGTTTCCAACTCGGTCATATTCGTGGCCACGGTGAGGACCTGATCATTGCCCTGGCGGGTGGATGCAACTGCCTGTTCTGAAGAAGTCACCACAGCACCGGCCTGCTGCGACAGATCGCGGACAGATATCGCCAGACTGACGAAGCGAGCCTCACCTTCCTGCATCAGATGCGCCTGTTCTGCAGCGCCGTTTGTCATGGTCTGCAGATGGTCATTTGCTCTGGTTACTGCCTTCAGTAGATCGTCCATACGACCCACCTGCTCTTTGTGGTGCGATGCCAGGCTGTGGATTAAGGGCAGCAATGACTGGTCCAGGACATTGTCTTTTAGCTCCCGAGCAGATTCAGCCACCATTTGAATCCACTCACCGGCCAGTGCTGCGGCAGGCGCAGTTGCAATGACGGACAGCGGGTCAACCGGCGGAGTCAGGGTCGGTTGACCCGCTCTTCGAGATCTGGGGCGGAGCAAACCCCCGAGGATACGCAAGAAGGTACGCAGAGATGTGCCCAGGCGTGAAACACCCTCGTGGCCATTGGAGGCCGCCGGCCTGTTCAGCGGTACGGACATAAACTTTACCCCGCCTTCAGAAGGGTCCGGACGCATTCCAGAAGTTTTTCCGGCGGGGTCGGCTTGATCAGGTAGAGGTTGGCCCCAGCCTGAGTGGCACGCTTGATCTCTTCCGGTCCGCTGTTCGAGGAGAGGACGATGATGGGTGCAGACCGGTAATGTGGATCGTGGCGCAGGTGACTCAACAGTTCCATACCATCCATCTGCGGCATATTCATATCTGTAATGATCAGATCGCAGGGTGACTGAAAGAGCTTTTCCAGGGCCTGGGCCCCATTATCGGCGTTATCAATGCTGTACCCGGCCTGAGCCAGGACCGACGTGATCATCTTTCGAGTGATATTCGAATCATCCACAACCATGATCCGTTTCAACTGCCCGTCCCTCCTGTTGTACTTGGCTTAAAATACACAAATCCTGCCCCTACACGCCGCAATTCAAAGGCTCGGGACATGCGAGCCATGGATTCAGAGGCGCCCAGGAACACGTGTCCACCGCTGACCAGGGAGTCATAGAGGAGGTCTGCCACCTGGCGTCGGCTACAGTCATCAAAATAGATCAAAGCATTACGGCAAAAGATGATATCGTAAGCTCCCCGAACCTCACTGCCAGGCTGCATCAGATTGGAATACGTGAAGTGAACCCGCGACTGACACGGATGGTGGAATTGCCAAAACCGGCCGGTTTGCCTGAAGTAACGCGCCATAATGGCAGGCGGTACATCTCGCAGTTCTCGTTCCGTATACAGGGCGGACTGTGCTACTTTGAGGCAGGAGGGGCTGATGTCAGATGCGGTGATCTTCCAGTCCATTTCGCAATTACGACGCTCAAACTCTTCGTTAATCAGAATGGCCAGGGTATACGGCTCGCACCCAACAGAGCAAGCCGCACTCCAGATACGCAGGCGGGCATAAGGAAGATCCAGCTTGTCGGTCACCAGTTCACTCAGGACCGAGCTGAAGACAGCCAGCTGTGGCGCGTCACGAAAAAAATAGGTTTCATTAATCGTTATTGCATCAATAAGAAGCCGCAATTCGTCCGGCTCCAGAATCAGGCGTTGGAGATAATTCCGCGGGCTGAGTTCCACTAACTCTTCCCGGCGGTCCCGCAGGTGGGTTTCCACCACATCCCGTCTGGCTGCTTCCAGGACCAGCCCCGACACGTTATAGACCAGTTGGCAAATCGCCTGGTACTCCACATCGGTCAGGACCCATTCGGGAACGGCGGCACCCACGGGTAATCTCAAACGGCTTCCCCCTCCACTACCGCTTCTAGATCCGAACGCCATGACGCCTCAGCGCGGATCAATTCCACTATGGGCTCCTCGGTGACCATCTGTAGCAGGCTCCACACTGTCTGGGCGGTGCCAATCCGGGGAATGGCGGCGGCTATGGCATAGCGCACCCAAACTTCCGGTTCTGCCTGGAACTGATCCAGCAGGGCATCGGCCGCATCAGCACTGCCCAGGGCGGCCAGAGCACCGGCCACTGCTGCCCGGACCACTGGGTCCGGGTCCGCCACCCGTCGAAGCAGGGGCGGGCCGGCCACCCGATATTCCCCACGGGCGAGGACTTCGGCCGCCATCTTCCGTAGTTCCCGATCCGGGTGTTCGAGCAGTTCCACCAGAACCGGGCCGGCAGCAGTCTCCAGTGCAATGAGCACATCCAAAGCCATACTGCGCGGGCGGATTTCCGCATGCCCCAGCAGGGCAACTACGGCTCGGGCCACTGCCTCCCCGCCGATTTCCAGGAGGCTGTGCATGGCTGCATCAGCCACTGAACCGGCATCGGTCAGCCCCACGACCAGGACGTTAATGACATCCTGGCTCGGGTGTCGGACCAGATCGCGCATGGCAGTGCGGCGCCGGCCAGCGTCGGGGTGCCGGGCCTGATCAATGAGTGTTTGCAGATTCATGGACCATGCCTCCCTGCTGCTCCGAATCAGGCACGAGTGTAACCGGATCCAAAATCAGGCTGACCCGGCCGTCCGCCAGAATCGCCGCTCCTGCCACGCCGGGAAGTCGCCCAACGAATTCACCCAGCGGTCGCACGACGATTTCGCCCAGTCCGCGCAGGCTGTCCACAACCAGCCCGGCCTCTTGCAGGCCGGTTGACAAGAGCAGAGCACTGCTGCCTGTCCCCCGGATATTCCACCATTCCCGGTTCAGGTCAACCAGCGGCACTAGCCGTTCCTGGTGGCGCAGGACCGATCCGAGCAGCATGCGGTTTTCGTCGGTCAGCCGCACTACCCCCCGCAGGCTGGTCATGGGTACGGCTATGGTCGAATTGCCAACGTCGGCCAGCATGACCTGAAGGATCGAGACAGTCAGCGGCAGCCGGATGGTCAGCCTGGTGCCGTGTCCGACTTTGGTGTTCAGGCTGATGGTGCCGCGCAGCCGTTCCACGTTGACCCTGACCACGTCCATTCCGACGCCGCGGCCGGATATGTCCGTAATGGTGGCCGCAGTCGAAAAACCGGGCAGGAAGATCAGTTGTAGCGCTTCCTGCTCGGATAAGCCTGCTGCCACTTCGGCCGAGATCAGCCCCCGTTCAACTGCCTTGGCCCGGACTCGGCCGCTATCGATGCCCCGGCCGTCGTCTTCAACTTCAATAATGATTTCGTCGCCCTGGTCATAGGCCCGCAGGGTAATGGTACCGACCCGGGCTTTGGCCGCCTGGCGCCGCTCGGCTTCGGTTTCGATCCCGTGGTCGGCGGCGTTGCGGATCAGGTGTAGCAGGGGATCGGCCATTTCCTCGGCAATGGCTTTGTCCAGCAGAGTGTCTTCTCCCTCACGTTGCAGTACCAGCCGCTTGCCGGTATTGCCCTGCAGGTCCCGCACCAGACGGGTGAAGCGCCGGAAGAGTGTACCTACCGGTACCATCCGCAATTCAGTGGCCTGTTCCTGCAACTGGGTGGACACTCCTGACAACTTGGCAACTGAGCGCCGCAGGGACTGAACCAGGGTGCGGCTTGTCTCCTCTGTACAAGCGGTTTCCAGATGTGTGGTCAGTTCGATCAACTGGGCCTTTTCCACAGCCAGTTCGCCTACCAGATTACTGAGAGCATCCAGACGTTCCAGGTCAACCCGGATTGATTTTTGTTCCGCCACCGATTGCAGGTCGGCCGAAGCCGCCGTTTCAGATCGTTCTGCCCTGGGGACAGGCGCCGCCTCAACGGTGGCGGGAGTGGGATCTTCATACTGTGGTGGTACTTCCCACACGGCCCAAACGTCATTCCCACCTGCCGGGCCGGTGATTTGGCTCTGAATTTGTTCCCATAGGGCAGTGGTCCGCAGGGTCAGCCGGAACTCATGTAACTCCGCTTCGGAGGCAATGACGAAGTTAGGGTAAAACCAGACGATTTCGCCCAACTCCAATAGAGCGGTGTAAATGAGATTGGCCTGCATGCCACGCAGGTTGCTCTGCGGTGTAAAGGTCACCAGGATACCGATATCCCGTGCCGGCTGGCTATCCGGGGGAGGCGCAGCCTCGGGCGCTTCACCCGCGGGATTTGGCGGTGAGCCATCTTGCATCCAATGGTTGAAGGACGTTAGTAATGAAAAGACCCATTTCATCGAAGTGCATACACCCCTTCAGCGATAGCTGCCGCAATGCGGTCATGTGGCTCCACCACTGCGACGGCTCCTTCTTCAATGGCAGCCCCCGGCATGCCGAAGATGACGGCGCTCTCTTCCGATTCCGCAATGGTGTGTCCACCTGCCAGCTTGATGGCCTTCATGCCTGCCGCTCCGTCCCGCCCCATACCGGTCATGATCACGCCAACGGCCCCGGTGCCATAGACACGTGCTACCGAAAGCATCATCACATCCACCGCGGGTCGAAAGTGGGTGTTGGCCGGTTCGAGGGACAGCCTGGCCCTTGGCTGTCCCCCGGACCGAAGGGGCGGCACCGCAATCAGGTGGTAATCGCCGGGGGCCAGGTAGATCCGGCCGGGCAACAGGTCCCCACCGTCTTCCGCTTCCCTACAGGGGAGCGGGCCCACACTATCCAGGCGGGCGGCGTAGCTACGGGTAAATTGGGGTGGCATATGCTGCACGTACAGAATGGGGGCCGGGAAATCAGCCGGTAATCGGGCCACCATCTCCACCACGTTTCGGGGACCGCCGGTGGAGGCTCCCAGGGCAACACACATGTGCCGTTTACCTGGTGTACGGACTGGTGTGCGATGCCAGGGCAGCGGCGGCACCGGCTGCGCCAGCTTTGCCGTCGGGCAAGGGCGGCCCCGGACCCGTGCCCCGGCAGCATTCAGAACCCGGGCAACCAGATCTTTCTCCTGCTCGCGCAGGTCAAAACCATGGCTACCATTGAGCTTACCCACGCAATCCACTGCTCCGGCCTCCAGGCAAGCCAGGGTAATGGGTGCGGCTTCCTGGGTACGTGCGCTGACCATGACCACCGGGGTTGGGCTTTTGGCCATTATTGCCTTCAGGGTCTCCAGGCCGTCCTTTCCGGGCATGTCCATGTCCAGTGTGACTACGTCCGGTTGATGTTGACGTACCAGTTGCAGCCCCTCATCGCCATTTTTGGCCATACCCACTACTTCACACCTGTGGCGGGTTAAAATATCCCGCAGGATGCGCCGGGAGAAAGCTGAATCATCGATGACCACAACCCGGACCCTGGCAAACACGTCCTAAATCACCTCATCTGCGCAAGCCGGCGAGCGTACCACTACCCGACCTGTCGCTACATCAATGCGCAGGCGGCGCGAGACTGTTCCGCCCACGTTTTCAGCCAGAATCGGTATGCCGAGGCTAGCCAGAGCGTCCCGAGTGGCCTCAATATTCCAGTTACTAACATCATAGATCGGGTTTGCAATTTCGCTGAACATGTTGCTTCCGCCAGCCAGACGAGCTGTGAGTCGGTCCCCCGTGGCGCCGTTAGCCACCATTTCCAAAACCAGGGCGGCAACGGCCGTATCAGCACAACGTCCTGGTGCTGTGTCTGGGCCAAAACGTGCCTGTTGGTCGAGCAGAATATGGCATAGCCCCGCTACATGGGACAAGGCGTCGTATAAGGCGACTGCCACGCACGATCCCAGGCTGCTGGTTTCCAGGCTGATCTGGCCGTTGGCACTTACCATGTATTGTCCTGTACGCACCTCAATGACTGACCCGCTCACGGCACACCTCTTTTGTGCTACGCGCCTTTCTCCTCCACCACCTGTTCCAGCCCTGTGAGCTCGTCTTCCGAGAAGATCCGGTCCAGGTCAAGAAGAATCAGCAGCCGCCGCTCCAGGCGGCCGATGCCCTTCAGAAAGCGGGAATCGATTCCGGCCACAATCCGGGGCGGTGGCTCCACCGCATTGTTTGGCAGCCGCAGGACTTCCGAGATCTCATCCACCACCAGGCCAATGGTCATATCACCCAGATTGACCACCACAATCCGGCCGTTATCATTCCCATTCTGCGCCCGCTGCTCCAGGCGAAAGCGCTTGCGAAGGTCTACTACGGGCAGTACCTTGTCCCGCAGGTCCATGACCCCTTCCACAAAGTGCGGAGAACCCGGGATTCTGGTAATATTGCCCAGGCGGATGATCTCCTGCACTTGCATGATCGGTACACCGTACTCTTCATCGTCGACCTTAAAAGTCACCAGGTGGGATTCCATACTCAGGAGTTCGTCTTCGTCCTGCTCGGCGAACTCGGCCACCAGCCTCTTATTTTCCACGGCCATTCGGTTAGCGCCCCCTTCTTTAGCCCTGATGCAATTGCTCGGCGGTCAGTGCAATATCTTCAACAACCCTGGCCAGTTCGCCCATGCCGCGGGCATTCTCCTCGGCGGCCTGGGATGCCTCGGTGGCCGTACCAGCGATACTCTCCGCTGCCTTGGCAATCTGACCGATGGCCGCCATTGCCTCCTGTACGTTGGTCAGGGCCGCTTCGGCACCGGTGGCGATCCCATGCACTCCCTGCATGACCTCGCTCATATCGTCCCGCATCCGAACAAGGTTGATCGTGGTCTGCTTGGCCTGATCGACCTGGCGCCGTGCATCGACCGCCGTAGCCTCTACGTCGCGGGCCACCACCACGATCTGGTCCTGGATATCCCGCACCACAGTCTTGATCTTGTCAGCGGCCTCTGCCGACTCCTTGGCCAGGGAACGCACGTCGCCTGCGACTACAGCAAAACCCTTGCCGTGTTTGCCGGCTCTGGCTGCTTCAATGGCGCCGTTCAGAGCAAGCAGATTCGTCTGAAGGGTCACGTTTACAATGGCGTCCACGATCTTGTCAATTTTACGGGCCCGGTCTTGCAGGGATTTGATGTCGCCGGCTGCCCGCAGATTCTCATCCGCCGCGGTGCCGATCGAATCGATAAACTTGTCCACCTCGATTTTATTATCCGATATTACGATACCAAGTTTTTCTGATGTCTCCCCTGAAACCTTGGCGTTGTGCAGCACTTCCCTGGCGTTGACCTCGATCTGCTTGGCACCGGCCAGGGACTGCTGGGCGGCCGATGACTGCTGTTGGGCCGCCGAATTAATCTGCTGTGTCGCTGCCATGATCTGCTGGGCAGCGCTGTTGCTTTGCTGGATCGTGGCGCTCAGTTCAGCAGCGGCGTTGGCCAGCTCCTGCCCGGCCTTGCCGCTTTCAGCAGTGTGCCGCAATTCATCGGCCATCTGGGCCAGGTCGTCGGCCGCGTTGCCGATCTCCCCCAGCGCCTTGCCTTGCTCGGTCACTGCCTGGGAGGCCTGCCGGGTTGCTACCCCTGCCTGTTCAGAGGCCGTACCGATCTGCTGGGCGCCCTGCCGCATCTCTGCCGCCGCCTTCGCCGCCTCAGTCCCCTGAGCGGTGATCTGCTGGCAACCCTTCAGGACAACCTCCATTTCAGTGGTTACAATTCCCAAGTTGGCATAGATACCCTTGCCCTTTTCTACTTCGGCGGCGGCGTCACGGCCAATTTTGGCCACCCCTTCGGCGACCTGGCGTACATCCGCCTGAATGGTGACAATCAGTCCCTTGATCTCCTTCGCGGCTGCCCCCGAGGTCTCTGCCAGTGTGCGGACTTCATCTGCGACCACGGCAAACCCAAGGCCGTGTTTGCCGGCCCGAGCCGCCTCAATGGCAGCGTTGAAGGCGAGCAGATTGGTCTGGTCAGCAATCTGCTCCACCGTCGCAACAATCTGTCCGATCTCGTCCGACTGCCGTTCCAGTTCACCAATGTTCTCGGCGGACTTCAGGTTTGACTGGGCGGCAACGTTAACCCCTTCCACCAGCTTCTCGATCTCCAGCGTGCTGGAGGCCACCAGTGACTTTAGTAGATCGACCTTGGACTGAGATAACTGGGCGGCCTTCTCCGCGTTCTTGAAGGTGACTTCAATGTTCTGGGCGTTCTTCAGACTCTGATGCGAGGCGCTGGCCGACTGCTGTGAGGCAGACGCGATTCCCTGCATGGCACTGTCCAAAGCCTCGGCGGCAGCCTTGGCCTGTTGTGCGCCGCTGGCCAGTTGCGTGGTAGCTCCCGCCAGGCGCTGGGCTGCTGTTGCCCGGCGCTGGACGTCACGCTCTTTGCGCCTGTCTGTAGCTGCCGCAAGGTCACCCTTTTTGACCGCGCCCATAGCCTTGCCGGGGTTCCTGGGGCCTGTAACCCCCGGGTCGTGTCGCAACTCAACACCCATATTGAGCATCCTCCCAACTATATGTGGAACAGCCGAAGCTGGAATCAACACCGCGCGTTAGCCTCCATTGCATCCAACCGGTAAGAAAAGACCGGTAATTTGAGAGCGAGAGGAAAAAAAAAAAAAACTCCCTCAAGATGGGAGAGTATACCCCCCCGTTTCGGCAGCTCAGCCGGCGTGGGGTAATAACCCTTTAGCCCCGTTGCTTTGCGTCCCCGCCTTTGAACGGGTTTGCCTTTTTCGATCGGAAATGGATGAACAGATAGATCGAATTGATCTTTACGCTTCGCGCCAGAAAACAATGGTCAAGGCAAACAAACCTTACCAATAATCAGGCGAAAGTCAAAGTATTTGCACGTCAGGGCACTTTATCAGTACCTTTTGTCACCCAAAAGAACTATGGATATGAATTATGTACGATCCGGTGGCGCCCGACAGACCTCGAGAAAATTGTTTGCATAAGCAATTATGCCTATAGATAAATACAATGTCAACGCCTATATGCATTGATTTTCTGTATAGACAATGTCAATGACCTTGCTGTGTCATATAAAAGTTTTCTTTCCTTTCCGCCCTTACCGCCAAGAGCCGCTTCTGTGGCAGTGATGGCTCCTGTATGATGCGGGCGTATGGAGCAAAATCCTGAATGGTCGTTTACGCGGCGGCCAGACTCAACGTTGGGAGCTGTCCGCTGGACTCACCACGTCGCCACCGGTGGTGATGAGGAGAAGATCGTAATAACCCTACTCTGTCTGATACGTACCGTTGCTGGGCGCGGCCCTTCTGAAGCAAAGTATCGTGACGGTGCACGACCACGGCTCCAGAGCGGCAAAAGCCGTCTCCGACCCACTGTGTTATCCGCCGTGGTGGCGCTTGCCGCCGACCCCAGCGTGCTCGCGAAAAACAGGACGGTGTCTGACCGCAGGCGAACTCGCCCAGGAGTATGGCTTTACCGATCTTGACGGACGCTATGTCCGGCCGTTCGCGCTGGAATAATTCCCGGCTCGTGTCACTGCCTGCCGCTTTGGCATCAGTCTCCCACCGGCAGGGCGTTCGTCAATAATCTTCGGCCGATCAGCCACGCTCACTTAAAGAAAACTGACGAGTAGTGGCTTCGCAAGCCCTTTAGATAATACTCCCGAGGGTAGTAATTCACGTTAATTTGACCAGAAAATGCCCTGCAAGGCCGCCAGAGACGGCCTGCTTGGCACAATTTTTTAGTTGAACGCTGGGAATTACCTTTAAGAAAGTGATGTTTGCCGTGAGGCGCTGGAAATCCAGTCTTCCCATCGGGGAGACGGAAGCTACCAGGCATCAGTGAAAAGCACGGTACTAAATGGCTTTTCTCAGACATACCCCGGTTCTGGTTGCAGGCCGGATACTCCGCCTCGTCGGAACCCGATGGCCGGTCACAGGGCAGGACCACGACCGCGTGGTTGATGAGCGAGGTGTTGGTAGTGTCGCCGGTGCCTACGATAACCCCTGCTGAAGCAAGGGTATCGGGACCTTCGGCCTGGAGTACGGTTCGCCCATTCAGCAGGACCCGCGGCGCTTCGGACTGACCCTTGATCCTCCCAATCCAGAGCGTGATATCGGGCTCGACATGGCCTACCAGGTTTCCGAGGGGATGGACGCGGCCGCGACCGCCAGGTTCCTTGATACCTACACCGGGGGGGATATCTACCGCGCCGTGGCCGAACGCCAGGGAGACGTGTTCCCCAACCGCCTGATTGCCCCCGATCCCCCGCGTGAGGAGGAGACCTTTGTCCGCTGGGTCACGCTGGAGACCCCCGGCATTGCGGGGGTGCGCCGCCACGGCTCCACTGCCGACTGGCCGCTGCCAGGAGAGGAGCCGCCGGCCGGTCAGCGGGTGCGCCTGGTCCGGCTTCAGAAGGAAGGGGCTGCCGGGGGGCTGGCCGTGAGCGGATGGCGGTGCGCCATCCACCGCGTGAGCGCGGCGCAGGCCGATATCCTGGCCGCCCACGCCGAGGGGGCTGCCCTGGACATCGGCCGGCGCGCCCTGGTGGAACCGCTGGTGGGGCGGGAGCTGGCGCGGCTCGATAGCCTTGAGCTCATTCAGGCGCCAGAGCCGCTGCGCCGCCGAAACCACCCGCCCGCGCAGATTGTGTCCGGGTACGTACTGCCCTTCGCGGAAGTAGACTTTCTCTGCCTGCCCGGCGAACGCTGCATCCTGTTTGATCGCCAGCAGGAGAAGGTCATGCGACTCAATCAAAGCGGCGCCTTCATCTGGCTGATGCTGGGCGGAGGCATCCGGGGCAGCGAGCTGCTGCAACGGGTGAGGTTGGCCTTTGGACCGGAGATGACGGAGAGCCACCTGGCCGCCTTCATCAATCGGCTGTCGGCCGAAGGGATGATCTGCGTGCACCCCGGGGTGCCGTCATGAGCGCGCGGCTTCCGGTCAGGCTGGTGGGCTTCAACATCGGCGGTAACCCACCGCTGGGGCTGGCCTGCCTCAAGGCCTACGCCGAGTCCCGGCCCGACCTTCGGAATGACGTCGACATTCAACTGCTGGACTATAGCCTGTGGAGTGCGCCGGAGACGGTGGTTTCCGATCTGGCGGCAGCGATGCCGGCCGTGCTGGGGCTGAATGCCATGCACGGCAGCCTCGCCAGGGCGCTCAAGGTGGCGTCTTACGTGAAGGCGCTCGCCCCCGAGACCCTGGTCGTCCTGGGTGGTGTCGAGGTCACGCCCATTCCGGAATGGGTGCTGGCGCGCTGCGCCGACGTGGACCTGGTTGCCTACGGCGAGGGCGAGGAGACCTTCGCCGAAATCCTGCGGGCCTATCTGGGGCAGCGCTCCCTCGACGCCATTCCGGGAACCGCTGCTCGCCGGGAGGGCGCGGTGGTGCGCAACCCGCCGCGGCCACCCCTTGATCTCACCTCTGTTCCCTCCCCGTACCTGAGCGGCGCCCTGGATCCCGAGCGTTATGGCGCCGTGCACCTGGAAACGTACCGTGGCTGCGTCTACGGCTGTGAATTCTGCTACGAGGGGCGGGGGTTTGCATCGGCACGCCTCTTCCCCCTGGAGCAGGTGCTTGAGGAGATTGCCTTTATTCTCGGCCGCGGCTGCCGGACGGTGAAGTTCTACGATACGACCTTCAACCAGTTCCGTGAGCGGACGCTGGCGATCCTCGACTTCATCGCGGCGCGCAACACGCGGGGGCACCTCTTCGGCGCCGAGGTCCGGATGGAGCTGTTCGACCGGGAGCTGGCCCGGGCGTGCCGCCGGGCCGGTTGCCTGGACATTGAGACCGGGCTGCAGTCTACGAACAGCGAGACCCTGGCGCCGCTGCGCCGGAATGCCGCCCCGGCTGTTTTTGAACGCAACCTGCGCACCGCCCTGGAGACGGGTCTGCGCGTCCTCGTGCATGTGATGGGCGGGCTCCCCGGGGATCGCCTGGAAGACACGCTGCGCGCCTACGACTATGTGCTGGAACTCGGCGCTGAGCCCTGCCTGTTTCATACGCGCATCCTCCCCGGCACCGGGCTTTACCAGCGGGCGTGCCAGGAGGGGTTTGTGTTCGACCGTGAGCCACCGTACGACGTGCTGCAGCACCCCACCTTCACGGTGGCCGACTACCGGCGTTATAACCGCTTTGGCCTGGCCAGCCTGGTGCTTGCCCCTGTCCAACCGCTTCTCCGCCAGTTGTCGCAGGAGCGCGGCCGGGCCACGTCGGCGATCATTGAAGACTTTGCGGAAACACTCGCCGGACACCCGGACTGGGAGGAACTCGCGGGGCGCCACCGCTGGTGGGAGTCGGCGGCGGACCCGGCGTTCCTGGTTCACCTCCAGTCCTTCCGGGAGCGTGTGGAGGACCGACTGCGGAACTTTCTGGAAGCGGAGAGCAGCCCCCTCGCGCCACGGCTGCGGTGCATCGCCGCGACCTGGCGCGACTATCTTCTTCTTGTGGACCGCATCAAGCGGCTTCCCGCTCCTGATGCGACCGGTCTGTCCTTCTGGCCCGGCACGCGGTTGCGCCGCGCCAGGGGGGTGGCGATCCTGTCGGGTACGGTTGACCTCCGCCCGTTGATCAGTGGCCGGAAGGCGGACTGGCGACGCATCGAGGAAGGCGAGCTGCGGCTCATGGTGGCACGCACACCCGACGGCACGGTGACAAAGGCTGTCAATGGCGAGATGGCGCGCCTCGTCGAGGTGTTCGCCCGGCCCACCACGCTTGCGGCGGCCATCGCGGCCTTTGGCGGCGCGGGACTGCACGAGCTGGCGCCAGACGTCGTCGCGGCCCTGGTCGGCATCGTCCGCGATCTGTACAGGGAGGGCGTTTTGCTGATGGATGACGAGACACAGGAGTTGGCGAGCGGCCCACGGCTCGTGCTGCGGACCCTGCGCGCGCGCGATCTCGACGCGGTGACGGGCCTCTACCGGGCGAACCCCCGCTTCTTTCAGACTCTCGCCGGCGTCGATGAGCCGCCGATGGAGCACATCCTGTCGGACATGCAGGAGGGGCCGCCGGGCTATGACGCCCACAAGTATTTCCTCGGCGTGTGCCTGCGGGAGAGCGGCGAACTCGTCGGGGTGGCCGACTTCGTGGTCGGTTACCCGGTTGCCGGCAAGGGGTTTTTCGGCCTGCTGCTGCTGTCGGAGCAACACCAGTCGGCGGGGCTGGGCACGGAGGCGTGCGAACTTGTCGAAGGCTGGGCGCGCGAGGCCCACGGGGTGCGCGAGGTGCAGATCGGCGTCGAGCTGGTGAACGAGCAGGCCGGCCGCTTCTGGCGCAAGTGCGGCTATGCGCCGACGGGCGAGCTGTTCGAGACCTCGGCGCTGGGACGGACACATCAGGCGGAGCTGCTCGTCAAGCACCTTGCATGATGGCGGCGTCAGAGTCTGGATACCAGGCGCCGGTAGTCGCGGCTTTCTGCCTCCAGGAACCCGATCAGCAGATCGTGCCCGGTCAGATCCCGTGCCGGCAGAAGGTTTCCGACCTTCTGCCGCATCCCGGCCAGTGTAAGATCTTCCGGGTGGATGACCGCCAGGGTGATGCCGCGGGTGACACAGATTCCCAACTTGACGTAATCTCGCTCCCGCTGACCGGCGGCCACCCGAGCCGGGAACTTGCCGGTTGCCCGGTAGTGCTGCGGGCCGTTAAATTCGAACGCCACCCTGGGCGGGTAGAACCGGTCCAACTGGAGGCGCTCGTCGGTGCGCGGGTTCACCAGGAAGCCGGGGTTGGCGTCGTCCTCGTAATCTTCCGAGTCAATGAGCAGCGACAGGTACTCCCGCATCAGCCCTTCGCCGTAATAGGGCGCCTTTTCCAGGCGCCCTTGCGCTCTGGCCAGCGCGATCCTTCCCCGCTCCAGGCCGGGGAATTGGAGTTCGAAATGAATCCGGGCCAGCCGGTTGACTTGCTCGACTTTGATCCACTCCGCCCGGACCAGTGCGGCTACCGCCTGGCTGACTGTGACCGTGCTGGCCTGCGCCAGTCCGGCCAGTTCGGCGTAGGTGAACCGGCCACCGGGATGGTGGAAGCCCGGTGTCAGCAGCAGGAGTCCATACAGGACCCTGGCCCGGATTCCTAGCCGGTGGTTCGTGAGCAGGGCCGCCGGAACCGGAACTGTGCCCCCGGGGCGAGCGCCACGGGCTGGATCTCGGGCTGAGTCTCGGGCCGAGTCTCGGGCCGGGTCTCGGGCTGAGTCCCGGGCCGGGTCCCAACCGGCAGCGACCAGCCGGGCGATGCCGGCGAGTATGGTCGGGCGGGAGAGCCCCGAAGCGGCCGAGAACCAGGTGGTGCCGGCCTGCCCGGAAGCCGGCCGGAGCCTTGCGACCATCCAGATCAGCTTGGCCGCGGCCGGCAGATCCGGGCTGAGCAGGAGCGAGGCTGGTACCTGCACCAATTCACTGGTCATGCATCCACCTCCTGTCTTTCCAATTATATCCACCCCCACCGGGCGCCGGCCAGCCCTGCTCAAGATTTGTTACACCCACTCCGCCCGACTTCGTTAAAAATCTTTGCGAGGCCGCCGTGACGACCCGCCCGGAGGCTGAAACAGGCAGGTTCGGGCCCGGATCGGCCTGTTTTCGTGCCGATCCGGCGGTCTCATAAAGTTTTTTTACACCCGGCGCCCGGTTGGCTGTTAAAAAACTTTGTGAGAGGCAGAACGACCGGGAGGCCGATACAAAAGCCAGCCCCGGAACCGGGCTGGCTTAGCAGACACCAGCGGAGTTGCCGTGTCACCGAATGGCCGAGGGGTCGCCAGGGTCACGGCTCCCTGGTGTTCACCCTGGCCCCAGGCGCCGGACTTCCCCGTGTGGTATCCTATACTCACTCACATTTGACAGGGTGATCTATTTTGCGGGAACTGAAGGGAAAGATCGCGGTGGTAACAGGCGCCAGCCGTGGCGCCGGCCGGGGCATCGCGCAGGAACTGGGCGCCGCCGGCGCCACGGTATACGTAACCGGGCGTAGCACCCGGTCCGGCTCCCGGACCCTGGACAGGCCGGAAACAATCGAGGAGACCGCCGACATGGTCACCGAGCTGGGCGGCGCCGGCATCCCGGTGCGGGTGGACCACACGATCGACACCGAGGTGCAGGCGCTGTTTGCACGGGTGCGGGCCGAGCAGGGACGGCTCGATCTCCTGGTCAACAACGTCTGGGGCTTGCATGACCGCCAGTGGCCGGACGGCCCTGTACCCGGCGGCCCGTTCTGGGAGGAACCGGAGATGCCCTGGGACATCCTGTTCAACGCCGGCGTGCGGGCCCACCTGGTGGCCAGCCGCTGTGCCGTGCCCCTGATGCTGGGACAGGGCACCGGCCTGATCGTGACCACCTCCTTCTTTGACCAGGGCAAGTATACAGGGAACTTCTGGTACGACCTGGCCAAGAACGCCCTGAATCGGCTGGCCTTTGCGATGGCGCAGGAACTGAAGGCGCGGTCCATCACATCGGTCGCCGTGAGCCCTGGCTTCATGCGTACCGAACTGGTGCTGGCATCGGTGGGCGCCGGTGCGGAAACCTGGCGCGACTTCCCGGCCCTGGCGCGCACGGAAACGCCCCGCTATGTAGGTCGGGCCGTGGTGGCGCTGGCCAGTGACCCGGGCGTGCTCACGAAAACCGGCCAGTGCCTGACCGCAGGCGAACTCGCCCGGGAGTATGGCTTTACCGATATTGACGGGCGCTATATCCCGCCGTTCACGCTGGAATAATCCTGCCACGCACCCGGGCAGTGCCTGGACATCTGGCGGCGCAGACCAGAGCTGCATGGCCCGGCCGCGGGCGGCAAGCTGCTCGTCCGGTTCTGCCGTGAGGGCTGCCTGCGCCTTGCCCAGGCGGCCAGAGGAATCGGCGCGCCCGCCGCCGTACTCTCTGGGGAAGGACGGGCTATTCACACCAGGAGGAGATACTGTTGCCGCCCAGGCTCTTGAAGAAGGGCAAGGCGCCCCCGCCGATTGCTCTTGGCAGTTCCCTGGTCAGGGAGAATCTGCCGGCGCGTCTGGTCTACTATCCGAACCACAACGGCATCTTCTTCGCCTTTGCCACGAGCCGGGACGAACCACCGGCTCTCTGCGCGTGTGCGGAAGGTGCAGTCCGCAACCTGTTCCGTCTGGCTGAGCCGGCCGCCGGGCCGGATGACGCCCGGCGCGGGCGCTTGCCGCCGCTGGATTTCGGCTTCTTCCCGGATCCCATCGCCACCGCCCTTGCGCAGCAGCAGGCAGACCCGCTGGCCGCCCTGCGCTTTTCGCCCGGCCTCTGCCACCGCTGCAACCTGGAGGCGCCAACCCTGCGCTATTGTCACGAAAAGGACGGACAGCGATTTGTGCAGACGTATGGCTGGTATATGAACCAGACCTACCTGCGCCTGGGGATTCACCCCTCAACGCACACGTATCTGCCCGATGTCTGTCCGCCGCAATACCATGACGTGCTTGGCCGCATTGCGGCGCTGACCACCCAGGCCCGGGAGATTCGGGCCCGACTGGTCGCGCTCATGAACGGCCCCCGGCGGGAGATTGCGCGCGGCGAGCGGTCGCACTGGCCGAACGTGACGGCAGCAGAGGCGGCGCCGCTGGAGGCGATCGACTGGCAACTGAACAAGCCGCGTGTCATACCACGCCAGGATGAACCAGCCGCGCCGGCGGATCGTCTCCGGCAAGGCCAGCGCGGCGAAGTCGACCGGGTAGTCAAACCGTTGTAAGGCGGCGGCGTTGTTGCTCCAGAGACAGACACCGGCCCCAAAGTCGAAGAAAAACCGCAACCGGTACACGGCCGCCATGTTGCCTGCCTCCTGCTGCGTGACAACCAACGCATCCGGCGTTGGGTCGCTGTCTGGCGTTGACCTGCCCGCTGGTTCAAGACCGGCTGCACCAGCGTGTAGCTGACAACTTCGCTCACAGCGGTTTGAGTCCCTTTCTATTGTGGACAACCACCTGAGCAGGCGCGGCAGAGCATTGCAAGCCCTGGCTTTGATTGTGGGCTTTCGTGGTGGGCGCGCTAGCTGACCGCAGTCTGCCGGCGTCGCCGGCGCCACCAGACCCCGCCCAGCAGTGCGGCCGCGGCCCAGGTGCCGGTGGCGGCGACCAGACGGCGCCGGTTCAAGGCCACCGGTTGGCGGCCGCCGGTCGCCAGTACTTCAAGCCGCGCCGCCTGAATGTCAAGGTCGCCGCCGTGCCTGGGGTCGGCACGGTAAAACATACCCGTCACGCGGACAGTATCGCCCTTGACCCGGTAACGCCCGACGTTCCGGATCCGCCTGAGCAGCGCGGCCGGAGCCCAGACCCCCACTGCGTTGGTGCCGTCATTGAGGTTCACCCAGCCGGCATCACCACGCAGCATGATGTCTCCGATTGCCTCCCCCTCCACCGTGACCGTTTGCCCGTCATAGGTCAGGGCGCCCTCGATCAATTCATTCAGATTACCCGGTGCCGGCTGCACCGCCAGGGGGCGGACGTTCGCCGGCGCCGGCTCCGTCAGCCGCAAACCGGCGCTGCAGCCGGTCTGGAACAGGACCAGACCGGCCGCACAGACCGCCAGCAGACGCCACATGCTACCGCCCCCTGACCAGAGTGTAAATGTAGCCGACCAGGACCCAGCCCGCCGTGAATTCCAGCCGCGCCAGCCACATGGCGAAGATGTAAGTCACCTTGATCCCCCAGGGCATGCCGGCGGTCGTAACACCCGAGGAGAGCCCCACGTTGCCGGTCACCGAGGCCGCTTCGAACAGGGCACTGGGGATGTCATAACCGTGGAGCGCCGTCACCATGGCCGTCAGGCCCCAGAGGGCCACGTACATGATGATGACAGCCATGGCGGCCCGCGCCGTCCTGTCTTCCAGGACGACCTCCCGGCCCATGTGAAACTTCTCCACCACCACCGCCCGCTCGGGCACCAGCAGCCGTCGTACATCCTGAACGACCGACTTGAAGGCCAGCCCGATGCGCACCGACTTGAATCCACCCGCGGTCGATGAGGCGAAGGCCCCGAACAGCATCGCCACGGTCATGGCCAGCAGGGCTGTCGGTCCCCATTCCAATACTAGCTGCCGGGCCGCAATATTCCCGAAACCGGTGGTGGTGTGGGCAGAGATCAGCTGCAGGTACCCGCGGCGGAACAGCGCCACGGCGCCGCTGTAGGTGCCGGTGCGCCCCAGTTCCCAGACCGTCAGCGCCCCCAGAATGGTGACAGTCACAAAGAATGCCACCGCCTCCAGATTGCGAAACAGCTCGCGGCGGTTGCCCGTCCACACCGCCCAGTGCAGGTTGAAGTTCATACTTCCGAGCACGAACAGGACCAGGGCGCCCATTTCATAAGCAAAGCTGTGGTAGTAGCCCAGGTTCTGCACCTGTGGGGCAAACCCTCCGGTCGACCAGGCCGACATGGACATCCAGACGCCGTGCAGAAAGCTGCGCCCCGGGGCGAGCCCCTCCGTCACCCCAATGCCCCAGAGGAGCAGTGTGCCCACCAGCAGGTAGACCAGGCTGATGTACCAGATGGCCCGGGCCGTGTGCACCACGTTGGGCAACAGCCGTTCGTCCTTGGCCTCGCCCACATACATTTTGAACGCCCCTGGCAGCGACCGGACAAAGAAGGTCAGTGCCAGCACCACCATCCCCTGTCCGCCCAGCCAGGTCAGCATGAACCGCCACATGTTCAGGGCGTCTGGCAGGTGGTCGAGGTCCTGCGCCAGTGCCAGTCCGGTGGTGGTGAAACCGCTCATCACGTCAAACATCGCGTCCAGATACGACAGCCAGTACCCACTCAGGTAGTACGGCAGCCCCGCCAGCGCCATGGCCAGCAACCACGAAAATGCCGCCACCACCAGCCCCTGGGTCCAGGTCAGGTCCGCCACCCCCTCCTGCCACAGGAGTACCAGACCGAACCCGGCACTGACGGTGATGCCAAGACTCAGCGCAAAATCAACGGCCACCGGCCATTCACCCAGGACAAGCGCGGTCAGCAGGGGGATCGCCATCAGTGCGCCGAGCAGCAACACCACCTGCCCGGTATAATAGGCAATGCTCCGCAGCTCCTGCGGGCGCGGTCGCAGATACATCATAGCTGACCACCGCCCGCCGCCAGGGCCAGCAGCCACCCGACCAGAACCAGGCACAGAACCGCCCCGATCTCCAACACCACACCCAGCGCCGTGTCCCGGAACCGGTAGCCCGGGCGCCTGTCCGGACGTGCCATGGCCTAATCCTCCCCCAGGAGCGTGCGCCGCAGGGGCTCCTCGGCGCCGGTGTGGGCAAGGGCCATGATGGAATCCCCGGCCATTACCTTCGTGTTGCCCCGCGGGATCAGCACCTGGTCACCCCGAATCACCGAGACCAGCACACACCCTTCGGGCAACACCGGAGCCAGTTGCGCCACCGTCTTGTGGGTAACCGGAGCGCCCTCGGGCACGTGCATCTCCACCAGGGTCAGATCTCCGTGGTGGAATGTAAGCAGGGTGCGCATCGTCTCGGAGGCGATTTCTTTTTCAATCAGATCGGCGATCAGGGCCGTGCTGCTGACCGTGAGCGTGATGCCCAGCCGCCCGAACACCTCGCGGTTTTTCGGGTTGTTACACCTGGCAATGGCCCGGCGCACGCCCAGCTTACGTTTCGCCAACTGACAGCAGATCAGGTTGACCTCATCCTGTCCGGTCACGGCAATGAGTACGTCCGCCCGGTCGGCCCCGGCATCAGCCAGGTCGGCCAGGGTGGTCCCGTCCCCGCAAATGGTCAGGATCTGAAACTCCTCGGCCACGATGGCACACTTGGCCGCATCGGATTCAACGAGAGAGACCCGGTGGCCATGCTCAATCAGGGTTTTGACGAGGTAATAGCCGACCTTGCCACCGCCGACCACCACAATGTTCAACTTCAGCGCCTCCCGTTACTGCCGGCCAGGGTATGCAGCGTCTCCAGCACGTCCCGGCGGGCGGCCGCGATCAACACGTCGCCGACCTGGCTGCGGTATTCCCCGTTCGGCACGTGCGCCCGTCCGGCGCGCAGCACCGCGGCCACCCGCACCTTGCCGCCAATATCAAGTTCGCTCAGGCTTCTGCCCGCCAATTGTTCGGCCACATGGACCTCAGCCGTCACAACCTCCCCGGCGCCCAGCACCTGCCGGACGTGGACCCCTTCGACCTCCAGCATGCTCAGCAGGCTGAGGGCGCCCAGGTCTGTCGGGCAGATGGTCTGGATGCCAAACTCCCGGAAGACCGATTCTTTCCCCGGGGAATTAATCCGGCCGATGACGCGCGGCACGCTGAACATGACCTTGGCCATCTGCGCGGCCATGACGTTGACCGTGTCGTGGCTGGTAACGGCGGCAAAAGCATCCGCCTGCCCGATGCCTGCCCGCCGCAGCACGTCCTCATCGATGCCCACCCCGGTAATCGTCACGCCGTTGAAGGCCGGACCGAGGGCGGCAAACGCCTCCGGCCGGCGGTCAATCACCGCCACGTCATGCTCCCGGGCGGCCAGGGCGGTGGCCAGGTGTGCCCCCACACGCCCGCAGCCAACGATCACGATGTGCATTTACGCATCCTCCTTGGACTCCCCCAGGTCGGGGCCTTGCCCATCGTGCCGGAACATCTGCACGAGCCGATGCAGGTTGCCGAGGGCGGGGGCGTAGCTGGGGACCACCGCCAGAGCCGCCCGATACAGGCGCTGCGCCTCTGGTTCATTGCCCTGCAATTCCTCGATGCATCCCAGCAAGTTGTACGGCTCCGGGCGGAGCGTTTCCAGCGTTAACGCCTTGCGCAGGAACGCTGCCGCCTGGGTGAAATTCCGCTGTTGGATCAACTGTTTGGCCTGATCCAGGCACCGGTCAAACCCGGCCGCCGGCGCTTGCAGGGGCAGATCCTGACGCCCCAGCACCCGGCTGACCTGGGCCAGGATCTCATCGGGGGTGAATGGCTTCTGGAGGTAGTCCAGGGCGCCCAGCTTCATTGCCTCCACCGCCGTTTCTACCGTGCCGTGGGCCGTCATCATGATCACCGGGAGGTCCGCGTGCATCCGGCGTGACTGGGTCAGGACCTCCATCCCGTCGATCCCCGGCAGCTTGAGGTCCAGCAGCAGCAGGTGGTAGCTGTGCTCAGCCATCTTTTGCAGCCCATGTTCCCCGTCCACCGCCAGATCAACCGTATAGCCGGCCGCCTCCAGACACTGGGCAATCACCAATCGGATGTTCTTTTCGTCATCCACGACCAAGATGTGGCCCTGGGGCATGTCCCGTCGCCTCCGTTTCGACCGTTTGTTTGGTTCCGGTGTCTCCCAGCGGCAGGGTAAAGAAAAACGTCGCGCCCTTGCCCTCCTGGCTGTGGACCCAAATGCGGCCGCCGTGGGCCTGGACAACCTCACGGGAGATGGCCAGCCCGAGTCCGGCACCACCTTTGGGGCGCCCCTTCACCTGAAAGAACTTCTGAAAAATCCGCTTCTGGGCCTCGATGGGAATGCCAGGGCCGGTATCTGCCACCGAAACAAGGGCCCGGCCGGCCCGGACACGGGCATCCACGGTCACACTGCCGCCCTGGGGCGTGTAACGCAAGGCATTGCCGATCAGGTTCGTGAGCACCAGAAGCACCTGATCCGGGTCTACCCGCACCTGAACATCATCCGGTTCGGTTCGGGCTGTCAGCGTTATGCTCTTGTCCACGGCCTGGGGCTGCAGGGCTGTGACCGCGTGCTCCAGCAAGTGCTTCAGCGCCACCGGATGGAAATCAAACTGGATGCGGCCACCCTCCAGGCGGGCAAGGTCCAGCAGGTCGCCCACCAGCCTGGTCAGCCGGTCCGTCTCCTCGGCCATGGCAGCCAGCATCTCCGCTTCCCGGGTGCCGGGCTGCAGAGCGGGATGCCTGGCCAACATGGCCGTGCCCATGGCAATGGTCGTCAGAGGCGTCCGAAACTCGTGGGTCACCGTGGCAACAAATTCGGACTTCAGGTCGTCCAATTCCTTAAAGCGGGTCACGTCCCGGAAGACCGCCACCAGACCGAGGAGCTGCTCATCCGGCCCGTCCAGCGTGACCATTTCCAGGTCGAAGAAGCGCTGTCGAACCGCCACCGGCGGTGGCTCCGCGTCGGGGTCAGCAGACGCTCCCATGGCAGCACGTTCCAGGCGCGTATAGATATCCGGGCGGTTGACGGCCTGCAGAAAAGGCTTGCCCTGCACGAGGTGTTCATCGACTCCGAACACCGCCTCGGCAGCCGGGTTCAGCATCAGAATGCGATACCGATCATCGACTACGAACACCGGGTCGGAGATGACCCGAACAATAATGTCTGACTTCCGCCGCTCGGCCAGGAGTTGGCCGAGTTTGGTCTCCTGATATTCCCGGAGGCGAGCCACCATCTCGTTGAACTCACTGGCCAGTTGGCTGATCTCATCCTGACCGGAAACGGGAATCTTTTCCCGCAGGTTGCCCTCAGTAATCCGGCGCACCGTTTCCGTCAGGCGCAAGGTGGGGCGCACGATCGCCTCGCTCAGGTTATAGCCCAGAAACAACCCCAGGAAAACGGCCACTGCCGCGACCGTAATGGTGGACCAGGTGGCCTGCAGAGCCTTGGCGTGAGTGTCACGGTTACCGGCCAGCAAAGCCGAGTTGTTCAAGTCCTGCAGACTTCCTACCAGAGCGCGCACCTGCTTGAACGCCGGGTCAGCGTCGGTCAGGTAAAGACGCCTGGCTTCGTCACTGCGTCCGGCGGCTGTTAACTCCAACAGGCGCGGAAACAAGGCTGAGTACACGTTGTACTGGACCTTCAAATCCTGGATGATATGACTCTCTCCGGGCTCAGTGATGTTATCCGCGGCCCGGCTGTACCAGGCCAGGAAATCGGCCTGGGCTGCGCTGTGGATTTCCTGGCTGCGGGCACTCTCACCGAGGAGCAGCAGCAGTTGCGCGCTGCCGTGGCGCTCCAAAGCAACCGCCATGTGATGTGCTGCCACCACGCTGCGGTAGTTCCGATCCGTGATGCCGGTAACAGCGGCGCCCAATCGCATGAAGTTGTAGACGGACCAGATCCCAACCAGGGCCAGGATCAGCACCAGCAGCAGATAGCCAGCCAGGATCTTATGCCTGAGGCTACGCAGCACTGTTTCACCTCCTGCTGGGATCAGGAAGCCAAGTGGCGCAGCCTCCTGACAGACAAGTGTTCCCGCTATCGGCTTACTTTGTGCCTGGCCGCCGCCGCACCATACGCTGAAGCGCCCCCATTCTTCGGACCGCATACGCGATAAGATACACCTGCTGCGGGTCCCTAGCAACCGGCGTACCTAACTCTTGACGCTTTCTTGATACCGGGCCGGCTCCACATCCTGCATACTAAAAGCGGTGGGCCGGAACTGGAGGGATGCCCTTGGGCTTGAACCGTTTCCGCCGGTGGTTTACAGTGCGGCCCTGGCATCCCTACCTGGCCGCCTTGCTGCTGGTGGCAGTTGCCTCCGGAGCCGGGGCGGTCGTCGTGCACCACCTCGATCCCACGAATCTGGTCATGCTGTATCTGCTCGCCGTGGTGATCACCGGCCTCCGCTGGGGCAGGGGCGCCGCCGTTTTTGCCTCCATATTGGGCGTACTCACCTTTGACTTCTTTTTTGTACCGCCCCACCTGACCTTCGCCGTCGCCAATGCGCAGTATTTTATTACCTTTGCCGCCTTGCTGGTGGTTGCCCTGGTGATTGGCACACTGACTGGCCGTTTGCGTGAACACGCCGCCATGCTGCGGTGCCGGGAACAGGAGACGGCTGCCCTGTACGCCTTCAGCCGTACGATGATCGCTGCGCCTGATTTGCCAAGCGTCACTCGTGCTCTGGTCAGCCAAGTGAGCGAAGGTCTCGGCCACCCTGCGGCCGTGTTGCTGCCAGAACAGGGCAGACTCACGGTATCTGACGCCAGCCCCGGGTTTTCGGCCGATGCGCGGGACCTGGCGGTGGCCGAGCAGACATGTGCCACTGGTCAGCCCTCCGGATGGGCAGGACCATCCCACTCCGCCTCGACAGTCGGCTGTATTCCGATCCGGACTGCGCATGGAGTGATCGGGGTTCTGGCGGTACAGATGTCCGCAACCGGGGCTCCTGTAAGCTCCGGACACAGAGGGCTGATGGAGACGTTTACGGCCCAGGCCGCCATTATTATGGAGCGGATCGAGTTGGCCGAGGCGGCCCGCCGTGCCCATCTGTTAGAAGAGGCCGAAAGGCTGCACGATGCCTTGCTGCACTCCATCTCTCACGCTCTGCGCACCCCCCTGGCTGCCATTATCGGGAGCCTGAGTACCCTGGCCGATCCGATGCATGCGAACCTCGGCCCGGAGGTCCGTACCGAACTGCTGGACACGGCTCGGGAGGAAGCGGAGCGGCTCAACTGGTTAGTGCGTAACCTCCTGGATATGACTCGCCTGGAATCCGGGCACCTGAAGCTGACCATGGACTGGCATGACATCGAAGATGTGCTCGGCGTGGCGCTGGGTCAGACGGCTGCCAGTCTTGGTGGACGGCCAGTCCACGTGCGCATCCCGGACAAACTGCCACTGGTGCCCCTGGACCAGGTCCTGATTGTCCAGGTGGTTGACAATCTCCTTACCAACGCCGCCAAGTACTCACCGCCGGGTTCGCCGATCGAGATTGAGGTGCGTACGGATCGCACGGCTGTGGCCATCCAAGTCGCCGATCGTGGCCCGGGCATCTCCGCCAGTGACCGTGAACGGATCTTTGAGAAGTTTTACCGGGTGGAGCAGCCCGGCAACCCTTCCGGGACCGGCCTGGGCCTGGCTATATGCAAGGGCATTGTCGAAGCGCACCGGGGCCGGATTGAGGCAGAACCCCGCGCCGGCGGGGGTACCATGATTATCTTCACCCTGCCGCTGCAGCAGCAGGCACCCGGAAGCGAGGTACAGCCATGAGCTCAGACAGGCGCGGCCCCACACCCGTCATCCGGGCGGTCACGCGCGTGCTGGTGGTCGATGATGAACGGCCAATCCGACGCTTCCTCCGGGCCGTCCTCGCAACTCAGGGCTACGAGGTGACTGAGGCAGGCAGCGTTCAAGAAGCATTGACGCAAGCTGCGGCAGGTCGGCCGGACATTGTCATTTTGGACCTTGGTCTTCCGGATGGTGAGGGTCTGACGGTGGTGAACAGCCTGCGCGCCAGAACCGATATTCCGATTCTGATCCTGTCGGTCCGCGGACAGGAAGCGGATAAAGTGTCTGCTCTGGATGCCGGTGCCGATGACTATTTGACCAAGCCCTTCAGCACGGGTGAACTGCTCGCCCGGCTACGGGCCGCTCTGCGGCGAACTGCCCGTACCGGTGAAGAGTTTGTGTTCAGAACGGGCGGTCTGATGATCGATACGGCCAGGCGATTGGTCACCGTTGAAGGGGAAGAAGTGCATCTCACCTCGACTGAATTTGCCCTCCTGAAGGCACTCACCCAGCAGGCCGGAAAGGTGATCACGCATCGGCAATTGCTGCAAATGGTGTGGGGGCCCGGGTACGAGACTGACTCCCACATCCTGCGGGTGAATATCAGCAACCTGCGGCGCAAGATTGAGCCTGACCCGGTTCAGCCGCGGTACATCATGACTGAGCCCGGTGTTGGCTACCGGTTACGTGTTTTGGAAAGCACCTGACGAGAGGTGACGATTCTTTGCTCGGGCGACTTGTGCAATACCTTCATTTGTGGCAGAAGCGCCGGCTGCTCTGTCCGGGCGCCACATTGTGGGATCAGGAGGAAGAGTCAGAGGTCGAGGTGATCTCCCACCCGACCGGCAGCCGCTGCCTGGTCAGGTACCCGGACGGCTGGGAACGGATTGTCGAGGTCAGCAAACTCACAAAGGCGAGATAGACCTGTCGTGGCAACATGCGGTTGAACTCAAGAGCCCTGGGCATGGGCAGGATCGTGCAAGAAGTACCAGACCAGCCTGCGAAACGGGGATTCCAGCCTGGAAACGCAGCGCTGCCCGGGGCAGCATGCCCCGGGCGCGCCAACGAACCCACAGATTCAAGGAGAAAACCCGCCGGCCAGTGGCAACCCCAATCAATACCTGCCGCCGTATCTCCCTGGAGCCGGGCCGGCACTGGCCTCCTTGGCACGGCCAAAGACCGCAACGGAGACGCAGGAGATTAGCGAGTTGGCGGATCAGGGTAAGCGACTCGGGGGTTGTCGGTAGTCAGCAACAGCCGGCCCGAAGAGGGCCGGCTGTTGCTGCTGCGCTATTTCGGCAACAGATCCATCAGTCGCTCCAGCATGACGGTGGCCTCGGCCCGGCTGGCCCGGTCCTCCGGTGCCAGGCGGGCGCCGTCGCGCCCGTTCACCAGGCCCAGTTCAGAGGCGCCGGCAACCGCTGTCTGTGCCCAGGCGGCCACCGCATCGGCATCGGCGTATGCGGCCAGCGTGGCCGGGTCGCCCTTGGACACCGCCGCCACCGAGACAGACCTGTCGTCATCATGTATGCCCGGAACACAGAAACCCTCAACCCCGCACACAGTACGGGGTTGAGGCTGGTCAACTCTCGGACGTCCCATTTTTCGGACAGGCTCCTAGCGCGGCTGCGACTCCGGTTCGTTGGGTCCGATCAGCCGCAGGTTGTCATCGACAGCGATGCCCTTGGCAACGCGCGCCGACAGCGTCTTTTTCCAGCTATCCGACAGGTACGGACAGGCCGCCAGTTCCGCCGCTGCCTCCAGGTCCTCTGCACGGTGGTGCATGAGCGTATTGGCCCGGGCCACGGTCCACTGAGGGCAAGGGCGTTGCACAAGAATGAGGGTATCGCCGGCTCGAACCTGTCCCTCTGACAGAACCCGGAAATACCATCCCGTACGGCCGGACTCCTGTACTCGTACCGTCAAATTGTGTATTTTCCAACGGCGCGCCAGCTTCCAGCAAGGCTTCCGGGGTTGTGACACTTGTACCTGGGCTGCTCCAACTGAAAAGGTATCACCAATGCAGACATTCTGTTCGGTCAGGCCGGCGACGGTGAAGTTCTCCCCAAAGGCTCCGTATGGCAGGTCGGCCAACTCAAGCTCGTCACGCCAAACGGAGTAGTGTTCGGCTGAATAGGCAAGGACGGCCTTGTTTGGTCCACCATGATATTCCAGGTCGGCCTGTCCATCGCCGGCAAGATTGGTACATCCAAGCCAGACAGGTCCGTTGGTTGCTGACTTGACGATACCCGAACGCCACAGTCTGTCCATGGG
>JAKFDK010000127.1:0-6954 GCA_036676195.1 Clostridia bacterium
CCGGAAGGTCTTGAGTTGGCTCCAATCAATCGACATAGGCGAGGCCCCCTACCAAGCGGTATCTCGCCTACTTCGCGACAAAATTTCACTTATCCTGCTACGCCAGGGTGCGGAATGTGGGTACTAACATGACCCCTTGCGGGTTTCCCCGATGTATTTTGATGTTGCCGATCAGAGGCAGCAGTCCCAGCGTGCGTACCGCATATACTGCCGCAACCGGAGAACGAACCGAAGAGGTGGTGGCGGTGCCGATTCGTGTCTACTGGGCCCCGCCAGGCCCAGAGGCCGAGGAAGCCTTAAAGTGCTACTGGCGCAGGGCATACGAAATTGCGGATACACTATTGGCTGGTGACGACCGCCGGTGGACAGGTAACGAACAAGGGCCGTCCCAACACGGGTCAGACAAGAGGTAGAATCGGGCATTGCCGTGCTGGCTTCGCTCAAGCACCCATGCCGGGTGCACAACGGCAGCAGGGGCATCTGTGCTGCCCCCGCCGGGAATCTTCTGCGGAATCAGGATGCCGAAGTCTGAAACCTCTCTGCCGTCCGGTAGGTAGCGTCGGCAATGCGGGAGAGTTCGGTGGCCGTCGCGGCCAGTTGTTCGGTGGCCGCTCCATTGGACTGGGCAATCTCGCTCAGGTGAACGGCGTGGTCGCCGATATTCGCCAGGGTGGACCGCTGCTGCTCCATGGCAGCGGTGATGCGGCTGAGCAGGTCGCTGCTCTCCCGGGCGACTGCCTCAATCCGGTCCATGTCTGACGAAACTTCCGTCACGTTCTCCCCGGCCAGGTGTGCCTGGGTGACGGCCTGCCGGACCAGCTCGGCAATCTCCTTGGCGGATTTGCCGGCACTGGCGGCCAGCTTGCCGACTTCTGTAGCGACCACGGCGAATCCGCGCCCGTTTTCACCGGCCCGGGCAGCCTCAATGGCGGCGTTGAGGGACAGGAGGTTGGTCCGGTTGGCGATGCCTTCGATCACACCGTTGATCTGCTCGATGTGGTTACTGCTGGCGACGATGGATTGTACCACTTCCACCATCCGTTCCATTTTCGCGCGACCAGCATAAATCACCGAGACCGTTTCCATGGACTTGGCACTGGCGGTGACCGTACTGGCCGCAATCTCGCTGATGGTCTGGGCTGATGCCTGCACCGAAGAGGTCACCTGCTCGACGGTGGACATCTGGGTCCCGGCCCCGGCGGCAATCTCCTCGATGGCCCCGCTGACCTCGCCGGTGGCCGAGGCCAACTGGCCGGCATAGTTGCGCACTGTCACGATCGTCTCCGCCAGGGCCGCCAGCGCCGAGTTGAAATGGCTGCACAGGGCGGCCAGTTCCCCGGCGGCCCCGGTGCGAATTGGGTGCGTCAGATCACCGGTGGCCATGGCGCGGCTGGAGGCCACCAGCTCCCGCAATAGCGCCGCCAGTTGTGCCGCGGCCGTCGCGGCGTTTTCCTGAGCGGAGCGGAATTTTCCTTCTGCCACGCTGCCCGTCACCTGGGTGGTCACGTCAAGCCGGCCTTCGGCCAGGGTGGCAAGTTGCTCATTAAGGGCATCGACCGTCGTTTCAATCTGATCGGCGGCGCGGTTGGCGGCCGTTTTGACCCGACCCAGGTCGCCGGGCAGGGTTGAGACGATGCGGCGGCCAAGCTCGCCCCGGGCCAGGCCTTCCAGCATCTGCCCCATATCGGACATTGCCACTTCCACACCATCGAGGGCCCGGTTCATTGTCCTGGCGATGGCGGCAAACTGCGACCGCCCGTTCACCTCTACCCGTGCGGAGAGGTCGCCCTGCTCAAATGCACCTATCACCCTGGCCAGGTCATCCAGCGGCCGGGTCAGCCATCCGCGTACCAGCCAGGCCAGTCCAATGGCGAGCAGTGCCCCCACAATCATCAGCCCCCAGAGCGCGGCCGCGGGGATTCCGACCGCAGCCCCGGCCAGCAGGCCCAGCGCCAGCAGGAGCGGCCAGCCGGTCACCAGGGCCAGTTGCCGATTGATCCCAAGGCGTTGCCCCGGGCCAATCTGCTTCTCAAAGGCGCCCAAGGTGTCCAATAGCCCCTGCTCACCGCCGCGCATGCGCTGGTAGAGCGCTTCAGCGGCGCGAATCTCGTCGCGGGTGGGTTTCTTGCGCACGGAGCGGTAGCGCATGGTCTTGCCATCCTGCACCACGGGTGAGACGAAAGCTTTGACCCAGTAGAAGTCACCGTTCTTACAGCGGTTCTTGACAAGCCCCGCCCAACGTTCACCGGCCTTCAGTGTACGCCACAAGTCGGCAAACGCCTCCGGCGGCATGTCCGGGTGGCGGACCAGGTTATGGCTCTTGCCAACCAGTTCCTCCTCTGTGAAGCCGGCCACCTGGCAGAACGAGGAGTTCGCCGTGGTGATAATCCCCCGCAGGTCGGTTTCTGAGATCAGCCGTTCTTCTGGCACATAGTCTCGCTCTGTGTTTGTGACCGGCAGGTTCACTTTCATCCCATGGTCGCCCTCCAGGTGGTGCTTTGTGGTGTGCACTCCAAACTCTTGTATAAACCCAACTTACCTCCGTCAAAACGACGTGTCAATATATAGTTATAAAATGTTTAATAAAAGAACATCACCAGCGCCCACGCCCTGCTCTACCCGGCTCAGCGGCTGAACCAGGGCGCCCTCCGGCGAGCGTTACTGGCTGGGCATCGGGCGGTCTTCGCCTCCAGAATGTTGCTGGCGGTAGAAGGCCGAAAGCAGATTCTTAGGCATGGCCAACAGGCCAGACTTTCACCTAAAGACCACTACGGCAAGGCGTACTGGCTCATGAAGACCCAATATGACCTGGGCCTGAGCAAGATCTACGAACTGGTGATCAACGCCAACCCCAGCTATGCCTTCCTCTTAGAGAATAACACCCTCCTGCAGAACAAGTTCGTGGCGGCACACGTGTTTGGCCATAGCGACTTCTTCAAGAACAACACCTGGTTCGGTGAGACCAACCGCACCATGGTGGATGTGGTCTCTGAGCATGCCCGGCGGATCCGCGAATATAGCCAGTCCGAGGGCCAGTCCGAGGTGGAACATTTCCTGGACGCCGTCCTGTCCATTGCTGATCACATCGACCCGTACCCCCAGCGGGAGCCACCGGTCAGAAGCGAAAACCGCAAGACTGAGCACCCGTACCAGGATCTGTTTCCCCGCGAGCGCCCGGTTGCCCGCCGGCCAGAGCGCAAGGCGCAGCGGATTCCGCCCCGGCCGGAGCAAGATCTGCTGCGCTTCTTGCTAAAGTACGCCGACCACCTGGAAGACTGGCACCGGGACGTGCTGACCATTGTGCGGGAGGAGACACTTTACTTCATCCCGCAGATGATGACCAAGATCATGAATGAGGGCTGGGCCACCTACTGGCACCTGAGCCTGATGCGGGAAGCCGGTCTGACCAACCAGGAATTCACCGAGTTTGCCCGCCTGCACAGTTCCGTGTGCACCCCTGGTGGCACCCGCCTGAACCCGTATTACGTGGGCCTGGCCATGTGGAAGGACATTGAGGAGCGCTTCGGGCGGGAGAAGCTGTTCGAGGTGCGGGAACTGGAGAACGACGTATCGTTCATTCGGCTGTATCTGACCGAGCAACTGGTGCAAGACCTCGATCTGTTTCTGTTCCAACTGGAAGAGGACGAGTGGACAGTGACCAGCAAGAACTGGGAGCGGGTCCGGGATGCGATCTGCAACCAGATGACGAATTTCGGCTTTCCTCTGATCACCGTAGAAGACGGTGACTACCGCGGCCGGAGGGAACTGTTCATGCGGCATCACTTTGAAGGGCGGGAGCTTGACTTACTCTACGCCGAGCGTACCCTGCAGCATATCTATAGCATCTGGCTGCGGCCGGTCCACCTGGAGACAGCGGTAAACGGGCACACCGTGACCCTTTCCTGCGAGGGCGACAAGGTAACTCGGCACGTGCAGCAATAGCAAGTAAGCCAAACCGGCCCTTCCCAGGCGGGAAGGGCCGGTTTTTCCTCGGTTTATACCTTAAACCTTGCCACCTGCTGTTGCAGATCATGGGCAATGTTCGCCAGGTTGCGGGCCGATGCAGCCACCTCTTCCGAGGAAGCCGTCAGCTCTTCTACCGATGCGGAAACCTCTTCAGCGGCGGCCGCATTTCCTTGTGAAACATCAGCGATCTGTACCGTAGTTTGAGTGGCCTGGGTGGCGCCGGCCGCCATCTCTTCCGTTGCCGCCGTATTTTCCTCTGTTAACGCTGCCAGAGCGTCGAATGCTTGCACCACGCTGTTCGCATCCCCCTGCACTTGCATCGCTGCTCGGGCGATCCCCTGCACGTCTGCCGCTGCCTTTTCCACTGTCTCCCGGATATCCTGCAGCGAACGGCCTGCCTGAGCCGCCAGGTCAGTGCCGCGCTCCACCTCAGTTGTGCCTGCCGCCATCGTCTGCACAGCTTTGGCCGTCTGCTCCTGGATGGTCTGGATCAGTCTGGCGATCTCTTTGGCCGAGCGATCAGACCGTTCGGCCAGTTTGCGCACTTCATCGGCCACCACCGCAAAGCCACGGCCGTGCTCACCGGCACGGGCTGCTTCAATGGCAGCATTCAGCGCCAGCAGGTTGGTTTGTTCGGCAATTCCCGAGATCACCGCGGTGATCTCCCCGATCTGCCCAGACAGTTGCGCCAGACCCTTGATCTGCGTTGCCGACTCGCCGACGACCTGGCGGATGTGCTCCATGCCTTCCACAGCACGGTTGACTACACCCGCCCCGTCCCGCGCCACCTGGGCGGCCCGGTTGGTGCCATCCGCCACACCGCCGGCATCCGCTGCCATCGCCTTCAGAGCGTCAACGGCCCGGTTCAGCAGTTCGGCGGCTTGCTGAACCTCGGCAGTCGACTGGTTGGCGCCGGTGGCAATCTGCTGGATCGTTTGCTGCAGTTGCTCCATGGTACGGCTGACTTCATCCGCTGCCCGAGCCTGTTCGCTGGCGCCTCCGGCGACCTGACCCACCGCCTGGGCAGCGCCCTGGGCCACCTGAGCCGATTGATCCGACGCGGCTGACAGTTCTTCGGATACGGTCAGCACCGACTGGACAGAACCCTTGAGTTGTTGGATCAGGCTGCGCAGGGTATTCGTAAAGGCGTTAAACGCCAGCGCTACCTGCCCTATCTCGTCGCCGGATATCACGGTAATCTGTTGAGTGAGGTCCGCCTCGCCGCTGGCCAGCACCTCCAACTGTTCCTTCAGCCGGCGGATGGGTTTGGAGATCGACCGGGATAGCAGCCACGAACCCAACAACACCACACCGGCCGTCAGTAGCAGCAGCATGATCGCCGTGCGAATCTGCGCGGTGACCTGGCGGTCGACGACCACAGAGTCCTGTTCAATGACCACCCCCCAGTTCACCGGCGAAACCAGTTGGAATACCCCGTGAACCTGAGTGCCGACAGGATCAGCGTAGCGGGTGATCTGGCCCGCCTGACCTGTCTGAATGCCGGCCAATACCGGCGTCTTGAGGTTCAGGTTCGTGTCATTCGTGTTGTTCCACGCCGGTGGCCTGACCAGAAACCCACCGGCACGGCTGACGAGATAAGCTCGGGTATGCTGCTGATCCAATCCCTGGGCCAGCATATTCCTAAGTACATTGGCATTCAGTGAACCGAAGAATACCCCGACCATCTGGTTACCCTGTTTCACGGGTGCCGCCATGTTCACAACCAGGTTCCCGGTGGCCCGAGAAATCGTGGGATCTGCTATGAAGGCTTTACCGCTCATTGCTGCCTTGAAATAGTCACGGTCACTGACCGTAATACTGGCCATTTGCTCCTCCGTGAGGGTGGAGCCGATCAGTTTTCCATCCGGACCGGCCAGGTTGAAGTTTTCAAAAGGTAGGTATCCGGCGGCTACCAGGGGCCGTAACCAGGCGCTGACCGCCGGGCCCTCCATGGCCACTACCCGGGCATCTACGGCCAGGGTCTGAACGGTTCCCTGATGGGCAGTCAGCCACTCCCCCAGCAGAGTGGCCTTGCCGTCAAGGGCAGTCTGCATGGTCTGCATGGCGCTGGATTCCAACTGGCTGTTCAGTTGGCGGATGTCCGCGAAACTCTTGACGCCCAGTGGGACCAGGGACAAGAGCAGGGTGAGTACCAGGAGTTTCGTGCCCAGGCCGACCTGCGTCAGGCGATTTCGGGTGCGGCCAGGCGCCGGCGGACGCAGTTCCTGTTTATTGGCGGGATTCATGGCTGCGGTCAGTTTCTTTTCAGGATGTTTGGGTCCTTCTTGACGGATCATAATGGTTTATCTCCTCTTCAATCAAGGCGGACTATGGGACTGCAAGTGCTTTGACTATCCGTTTTACTCTACGTAGATGTGGTCCCGGGCCTGGGCTTGTTGTGCGTTTACAAAAAGCAAAGCTCCCCCACATGGGAGAGCCAACGTCACCCCCATATTCGGCAGCCCGGCTGGCATGGGGTTAACCCCGTAGCCCCGTGGCTTTGCGGCCCCGTCTTTCAACGGGTGTGCCTTTATCGGTATAGGAAAAGCTATAGGATTTCTTGCGGCGCCAAATTGATTATATGGCAACAAACGCAATGCGTCTGCCGGAATTTGTCCAGGCCCGCGGGTATTTGTGCCTTTTCTAAACCCCGACTTAAACCGGAAAGGTGGCCAATCCGGATTTACCACAAGAACACATCCGGGCGATGGTTATGGAGCCATAACGTACCGGTTGCAACTGTGGCTAATACTTGTTATGATCATAGACCCGGTGGTTAGCCGGGCAGCGAATCCTGGTGGCACCAGTTTTCCTGCAAATGCGGGTTTAGCTCAGTTGGTAGAGCGCCACCTTCCCAAGGTGGATGTCGCGCGTTCGAATCGCGTAACCCGCTCCATGAATGGGTGCTTAGCTCAGCGGGAGAGCACTTCCTTCACACGGAAGGGGTCGCAGGTTCAATCCCTGCAGCGCCCACCAGTGTCCCTTTAT
>JAKFDK010000128.1:0-5159 GCA_036676195.1 Clostridia bacterium
GGCGCTGCGGGCAGCCAGTTTGCTCCCGGTGCCCTGGGCGGCGCTGCGGGCAGCCAGTTTGCTCCCGGTGCCCTGGGCGGCGCTGCGGGCGGCGCTGCGGGCGGCGCCAACTATGGCGGGGCCGGCGCAACGGGCGGACCCGTCTCTTAAAGGTATTTACTCTGCAGGTGCCATTGCCAGACAGAGGCGGACCAGCCGGTCCGCCTCTGTTTGCACAGGTTGGCTAAACGCTCGGGAGTTGCATCGGACACTTGTGAACCGTGCGGCCCCTGGCAGCGGGGACATGTTGGGCTGCCACACGACGGGTGAATTCAAGCAGGCTGCCGCTGCGGAGTTGTCCCTTTCCCCCTCCCGACAAGCCCTCTGGTGTATTTGGCATTTTTTCCATGATTCCGCGTTGAGTCGCCGTGGAAAATTTGCCAAACCTCGACTTCACCCGGCTTCAAGACCCCCATCAGGGGAGGATTCTGGGACCAATGTGGCTGAAGTCCCCGTTTCGTCGGGTGGTTTGGCATTTATTCCAAGCCCCAGCGACCCTCCTGGTGTGGAAAAAGTGCCAAACTCAGTGTGCCGCTGCGCCTGGGCAGTGCATCGGATACCTGTTTGCGGGCTAAGCGGACCAATCGGCGGCAAAGTCAGCCAGGAGCGGCCGCAGCTCCAGGCCGTTGTACCCCAGCGTGCGGACCAGTTCCACTACGTTCTGGCGAGTGCCCCGGGACCAGAGCGAGCGCAGGAACCGGCCCGTTTCCGGCCGGTCCCACCAGCGCCGGCCGAACCGGGCGGTCAGGTGCTCCCGTAGTTGGGCTTCGGCCAGCCACGCCCGCAGGTAGTCGGCGGCGTACAGCCCCGGGTCCAGGTCGGTCAGGAAGTCCGCCTCCCGGTAAGGCAGAAAGGTGGCCGCCTGCAGTTCCCGGGCATATACCGCCGCCAGCGGGGCGACCTGGCTGCCGGTATAGAGTTGCAGTTCGTAGCGGAGCTTGCCGCCATAACGCCGGATCTGCATGAGCTTCCGCCGCCGGGCAAACTGCGCATATTCGTGGCGCACCGCCGCCGGCAGCGACAGGTGTTCGGCCAGCCACAGCGGGTCGTGGAGCAGATTTTGCAGCAGGAAGGCGTAAACTTCCGTCACCGCCGTATCGCCCAGGCGCGTAAATTCCAGGGGCAGCGCCGGGTCCATGTGGGCAAAGTGTTCGGCGTGGCCGGCTTCGTGAAACAGGGACTGGTAATCCTCCTGCCCGCCCCGGGGCAGCATGACCAGCACCACCTCGGCCGGAATCCGGATGGCGCTGCAAAAGGCCCGGGTCGATTTGCTATGCCGCGGTTGCAGGTCGAGGCGGATATAGGGCTGGGCGCTCAGGTCGAGCCCCATGGCCGCCAGGGTTTGCTGCAGCGTGGGCACGAGGGCGTCGGCGGTGAAATGGGGATCGAAGTACCGGGCCCGCAGCAGACTGCTGTAGTCGTGGTCCCTGGCTTCGGTCAGGTCGAGCCCGAGGTAGCGGTCCAGGTCTTCGGCCAGGGCCATGCGGGCGGTCTCGGCGGTCTCGGCCAGGAAGCGCTCGCACTGGGCTTGCAGCCCGGCCAGGTCCAGACCCTTGACCTGCTCCCACAGGTCCAGGTAGTTGCTGTAGCCCAGGTCCCGGACCAGCCGCTGCCCGTCCTGGATCAGGTCGGCCGCCAGGGGGTTCAGGTGCTGCGCCGTCGCCTCCTCCAGCCGGCGGCTCAGTTCGTGCCGCCGTGTGCGGTCTGCTTCTTCGGCCAGCAGTACCCAGGCGGAATTGTAGGGGATCTCCCGCCCGCCCCACTGGATGGTGAGGTCAGTCCGCGCCCGGTGCAGGGCTTCGGCCTTTTCCTTCTGCAGATTCCCCAGGTAGTGGCGCACGAAGAATTGCAGGTAGTGCTGGGTGCGCCGTTTTTCTTCCGGCTCCACGGCGGCGGCCAGCGCGGCCTGCACCCACTGTACCTGCTGGAGCCGGCACAGGTGCGGATATCGTTCGTAGATGGCAGCCAGCGCCGTAGTTTCCTTTTGCCCGCTTTGCAGCAGGTACCACTCGCGGGCCTGCTCGGCGCTGAACTGTTCCACGTCCGCCCGGACCCCGGCGAACTCCACCGCCCAACCACTCCTTGCTCAGGCCCGGGTGAACCCCGGCCGCCGTTGATACGTTGTTGGCTGCGTATATTCGGATTCGAGACGGTTGACACAGCTTCTGGAAGTGATAGAAACGTTCCACAAACCAAAGCAGCCCTCCTGCCTGGCAGGGGGCCGGATTTATGGGCATTGCGCTGAGCTGTTCCGGCTGGTCAAAACATCCACCGGTGTATGACAAGGCTCCGCCGGTTTGGATGGCGAACTTTTGTGTGATCACCCGTCATGGCGGTGTCGTGCACCAGCCTGTGTCGTCGCTTTTTCTTCACCATTTACTATCCGGACCGGTTCTGCCCTGCCCGGGGGGCCGGTGGCCCAGGAGGTTCGCATTGTGTCTGCACCTGTGTCTGCCTATGGAATTGTGATTTTGCCACCTCCCGCCCTGCGCCGGGAACTGACCGACCTGCGCCGCCGCTGTCCGCTGCTGCAGGCCCAGGTCCCCCCGCATATCACGGTGAAGTCTCCTTTTCTGTTCCGGGGTACCGGGGCCTGGGTAGTGGATATTCTGGAGCGGGTCTGCGAGCAGCATGAGCCGTTCACGCTGGAACTGCGGGGTCTCGGTGCCTTTGGCTCCGAGGTGCTGTATGTAAAGGTACAGGAAAACCCGGCCCTGCGTGCCCTGCACCAGGAGCTGGTGCAGGAGCTGACCGGGTATGCGGAAACGTTGAATGAGCGGTATGAGGGCGATGGTTACACCCCACACCTGACCATTGCGGATGGTTTGCATGAGGAGGATTTCGGTACGGCCCGGCAGGCCCTGAACGGTTGGTTCCCCCGCTCCCGCTGGCAGGTGGACCAGGTTCATTTGCTGCGGGGCAAGGGCCGCTGGGATATTACCCGCAGTTTTCCGCTCGGGGAGTTTTAGGCGCCCTGGGCTTCCTTGCGCCGGCGCTCGGCGGCTTCCAGTTCGGCCAGCCGCCGCTCCAGGTCGGCATACCGGCTCTGCCAGTCTTCCCGCCACCGTTCGGCGGCCAGCCAGGTCTTGCGTTCGATGGCGTTGTCCACCTGGGTTTTGAAGGCGGCCTGGTCCTGGTCCACGGCGGAGACGAAGCGCACCAGTTCCCGCCCGATGGACCTGATCTCGTCCCGCCCTTCCAGTACCTCGGCCCGCAGGGCGTGGACTTCGGTCTGGAGGTTGCCCAGCAGTTGCTCGTGGCGGTCCAGGCGCTGGCCCTGGGCGGTTACTTCCTGGCGCAGGTCGCTGATGTCTTGCTTCATGACGCTGATGTCTTGCTGGATCTGGTTGATCTCGTGCTTCATGAAGCCGATCTCTTGCTTCATGTAGCTCATCTCTTGCTTCATGTCGCTGATGTCTTGCTTCATGTCGCTGATGTCTTGCTTCATGTGGCTCATCTCTTGCTTCATGTCGCTGATGTCTTGCTTCATGTGGCTCATCTCTTGCTTCATGTCGCTGATGTCTTGCTTCATGTGATCCATATCTTGCTGGATCTGACCGACATCCCGCTTCAGGCCGGCCACGTGGCCCAGCAGTTGCTCGAGCAGCGCAATCGGGTCCCGGGTGGCTCCACCGAACTGTTCTGTGCTCAACCGGACTCCTCCTTGGGTGACTCACTCTTACGAACATATATTCGGTGCCCGCGGGCGCTTTTCCTGCATTGTAACACGGCCGGTCGGTGAGTAATCGTCACCGGCGTTGTTGCCGCCACAACATGCAATCCGTGCACCCTGAAAACAGACTGGCGCCAGTGACGCAGGGTGGTGCGCCAATTCTGCCGGGGCAAACCCGGCTGGAATCCCCGTTTCGCAGGCTGGTTTGGCACTTTTTCCACGATCCTGCGAGCCTGAAGCTTGGAAATAGTGCCTGACTGCTTTAACCGGGTCCAACCATCCACCCTTTCCCCGCCTACAGTAGCCCGTCCGGTCCGGCAGCCATTCGTGCAGGTCGTACTCCAAGCTCAGCGAATCGGTCCACCGCCAGGTGCCGACGCACCGACATGGTGCTGTGCTTCCTTCACGACCTTTGGCGCAGAGCCAATTCTGCCTGACTACGGCTCGGTGCGGGTTCCAGGTGCTCCGGCGGGGGTGCCCCGGATGCCTGTGGGTGGCTGTCTGTTACCGCAAGTGCGCCGGGACGGTCACTTCAGCGATGTTTACGCTCACTGTCATGTGCCGGCACATCGCCGCCTTGACTTGCGGCCAGAGCCCTTGGGATTGAGGTCTGGCCAACTCCTGACGTGCGGTGGTGCTGCTGCCTGCTCCAGGCCGGACCGGACGATTATCCCGCCGGGGCGGGGTTCTGGCCGCTTGTTTGGCGTCTCGATCCGAGATACCCCCCTGCCGGCCGGCGAGGGGGGCATCATGGTGAGCCGCTGGAAAATGCCAGCCGCGGGCACCCATTGGGCGCCCGCGGTGGAGTGGGTCTCTATGTGCAGATGCCGGGCCATCTGCATGAGAAGTGTTCACGTATATTCCACGGGTTGCAACGGACTCCCGGTGGCGACTCGAATTTTGTCCATCACAAACGGTACCCTCTGACTGTTCGTGCTTACTACTGGGGGACTCCACGGCTGTCCATGACCACCTATCGGAGACTATGCGGCTGTCCATGACCACCTATCGGAGACTATGCGGCTGTCCATGACCACCCAGCGGGGACTATGCGGCTGTCCATGACCACCTATCGGAGACTATGCGGCTGTCCATGACCACCTATCGGAGACTATGCGGCTGTCCATGACCACCCATCGGAGACTATGCGGCTATCCATGACCACCCAGCGGGGACTATGCGGCTGTCCATGACCACCCATCGGAGACTATGCGGCTGTCCATGACCACCCATCGGGGACTATGCGGCTGTCCATGACCACCCATCGGGGACTATGCGGCTGTCCATGACCACCCATCGGAGACTATGCGGCTGTCCATGACCACCCATCGGAGACTATGCGGCTGTCCATGACCACCCATCGGGGACTATGCGGCTGTCCATGACCACCCATCGGAGACTATGCGGCTGTCCATGACCACCCATCGGAGACTATGCGGCTGTCCAT
>JAKFDK010000129.1:0-58332 GCA_036676195.1 Clostridia bacterium
CACGTTTCAATCCTCACCCGGCCATCAGGCCGGGTGCTACCAGCCTGACACCCCTACCCCCGTCACGCTGACACCCGTTTCAATCCTCACCCGGCCATCAGGCCGGGTGCTACCTGGCTCTCCGATGGGCAAACGCCGCTGCTCCTGGAAGGTTTCAATCCTCACCCGGCCATCAGGCCGGGTGCTACCCAGACTCCCCCCGGTCAATGTATACCCTCTCGGCGAGTTTCAATCCTCACCCGGCCATCAGGCCGGGTGCTACCACGTCGCAGAATTGGCGCTTCAAGTGCCGGGACGTTTCAATCCTCACCCGGCCATCAGGCCGGGTGCTACTTGGCGAGGTGCGGGCATTCCTCCTGAAGTACTACGGTTTCAATCCTCACCCGGCCATCAGGCCGGGTGCTACCCAACATCATCTTCGCCGGGCAACGGAGCTACGAGGTTTCAATCCTCACCCGGCCATCAGGCCGGGTGCTACCTTTGGCCGCCGCACTGCACGCCTGGCGGGTGACCGAGTTTCAATCCTCACCCGGCCATCAGGCCGGGTGCTACGCGGTTCATTGATGTTGTATCGTAGCATATCGTAAAGAGTTTCAATCCTCACCCGGCCATCAGGCCGGGTGCTACTACTTCGCATTCGATAACACCTCCATCTGGCATTAGGTTTCAATCCTCACCCGGCCATCAGGCCGGGTGCTACCGGAGCCAGAGGAGAGGGGATGGTCCCCTCTCATATGTTTCAATCCTCACCCGGCCATCAGGCCGGGTGCTACGATCCGGCCTTCCGCATCCCTCTGTACATCATCAGGTTTCAATCCTCACCCGGCCATCAGGCCGGGTGCTACCCCGGCTGACGGCACGGGCTATCATCAAGGCTGTCAAGTTTCAATCCTCACCCGGCCATCAGGCCGGGTGCTACGTGGGCTACTGCCTGGCCCCCATCGTGGTTGCCCTGTTTCAATCCTCACCCGGCCATCAGGCCGGGTGCTACTCCGCCGTCGAGCCGTGGCGGGGGAGTATCAATCTGTTTCAATCCTCACCCGGCCATCAGGCCGGGTGCTACACCCCGGAGCCGGGGGTGATGCTCATCGTCTCCAAGGTTTCAATCCTCACCCGGCCATCAGGCCGGGTGCTACCGCGGTCGCAGAACACAAACGTATTGCCTCCGGAGAGTTTCAATCCTCACCCGGCCATCAGGCCGGGTGCTACCGTAGCCCGCGGATCACGATAGGGGATCGGGGCAGAAGGTTTCAATCCTCACCCGGCCATCAGGCCGGGTGCTACTAGCCCGCGGATCACGATAGGGGATCGGGGCAGAAGGTTTCAATCCTCACCCGGCCATCAGGCCGGGTGCTACGCTGGCCGAGCCCGGCCGGTCCCGCTGTCTCCGCTGTTTCAATCCTCACCCGGCCATCAGGCCGGGTGCTACGATTGCACAATTGGATGTATTCATCGTCTTCCAACTTTTCAATCCTCACCCGGCCATCAGGCCGGGTGCTACACGGAGAGGAGCGTTAGGCCAGCAAGCCGAGAGCCTGTTTCAATCCTCACCCGGCCATCAGGCCGGGTGCTACACCTGGGCATGGACGCAGACGAGGTGCTGCGACTGTTTCAATCCTCACCCGGCCATCAGGCCGGGTGCTACATGAGATCATGGCCCAGGTGCGCCAGACTGTTGCCGTTTCAATCCTCACCCGGCCATCAGGCCGGGTGCTACGTGACGACGTGATGGCCCAGGTGCGGCAGGTGGTTGCGTTTCAATCCTCACCCGGCCATCAGGCCGGGTGCTACGGCTGGACAGTCAGGTTGCGGCATATCTGCGAGGAGTTTCAATCCTCACCCGGCCATCAGGCCGGGTGCTACGACGCCCAGGACCGGCCCCGCCACGTCCGAGCCCACGTTTCAATCCTCACCCGGCCATCAGGCCGGGTGCTACCCGTGGATTAGCTGAGCACAAGATGTTTTTTCAACGTTTCAATCCTCACCCGGCCATCAGGCCGGGTGCTACCCGCCACAACATAGCGCGTAGCGCATGTTCGGCAGCGAGTTTCAATCCTCACCCGGCCATCAGGCCGGGTGCTACGGGCAAAGGCGGGTGCGGAGACACACACCTTGACCGAGTTTCAATCCTCACCCGGCCATCAGGCCGGGTGCTACTGCAGCAGGTCATTTGCCTGGCCAGGGAGTCCCCAATGTTTCAATCCTCACCCGGCCATCAGGCCGGGTGCTACCATCGGGAAGATGCCCGAGTGGGGGACACCGAGATTGTTTCAATCCTCACCCGGCCATCAGGCCGGGTGCTACAACCTGATCGGGGAGGTGGCGGACGGCATCAAGGCAGGTTTCAATCCTCACCCGGCCATCAGGCCGGGTGCTACAACCACCCCAACAGTGATACGGTCGTGACCGGACTGTTTCAATCCTCACCCGGCCATCAGGCCGGGTGCTACCTCCGGGAGGAGGCCGCAGGGCACCGCACGCGGGCGTTTCAATCCTCACCCGGCCATCAGGCCGGGTGCTACCTTTTCCTTGCCGCGGATGGGAATGACTACAATGCTGTTTCAATCCTCACCCGGCCATCAGGCCGGGTGCTACCAATAAGCGGCGTGATGTCTTCGCATTTGGTCTCAATGTTTCAATCCTCACCCGGCCATCAGGCCGGGTGCTACGGACCAGCCGGGTTACAGCAGAATCCCCACTCATATTGTTTCAATCCTCACCCGGCCATCAGGCCGGGTGCTACCCCGCCCCAAGAAACCCCGCCTCTGGTGTGGCTTCCAGGCCCGTGTTTTGGGAACCTCCTTGTAGCAGGGCTGCCCTGACATTTATCTCGGGTAACCCAACAACCAAAACTCGCTCCTGGAGCGGCCGGAAGACCATTGGCGAACCTCCTGGGTTTTTTCGATCGCTTGGGGTCCGCGCTCAGATTACCAGCGGACTCTCGAAATCAACGGCCCGCTTCGTCCCAAATTCCCTGGTATACCGCTCCTTCGGCTCCATCAAACGGTATACCCGTAAACTATCCTGGGCGACATTGATTTCGTCCAGCACGCGCCGGAGGAACTCTTCGTACTGCGCTTCGTTGACCATGCACTCAAACACAGACTTCTGGACCCGCTGACCAACATTCAAACATGCCTGGGCTACCCGTCGTAACCGGCGGCGCCCGCCGGCTGTTTCCGTATTCACATCATAGGCGACCAAAATTTGCACAGGCTTCACCTACCGGTATAAAAACGGCACATACCCTTCGGTATCCCCCCGCAGGTGCCGGGCCAGCAGCCGGGCCTGTAGATGGGCGACCAGGCCCAGCAGCACCTTTTGCCCCAGCAGGGAATGTTCCACCTCCTCTTGTTTGCGCTCCTGGTAGGCCACCAACACGGTCTTGCGGCCTTTTTCTGCCAGGTACACCGCCCCACCGGGGCGCAACTCAAAGTCATCGGCCCCGATCTGGCGGCGGTTAATCAGCGTCAGGGCCAGCCGGTCAGCCAACACCGCCCGCAGCTCCTCCATCAGGTCCAGAGCCAACGCCGGGCGCCCTGGCCGCATCTCATGCAAGAAACCCACCTGGGGGTCAAGCCCCACCCCTTCGGCAGCGCCCACACAATCATTCTTCAGTAAGGTGTACAAAAAAGACAGCAAGGCGTTAATGCGGTCCAGCGGTGGCCGGCGGCTGCGCCCACGAAACTGGAATGCCTCCTGATTGGCACGGACCATGGCATCAAAGCAGCCGAAATACTCCCGAGCCGCCTCCCCTTCCAGGCCCCGCACAACGTCCAGATTAGCCGCCTGCTCCAGCCGCCCCACCGCCTGGGCCAGGGACCCGGCCACCGTACGCAGCTTTTCCCGCGCCGCGGCGTCAGTCGCCTCGCGGGCACAGCGAACCAGAACACCCCGCGTATTGCGGATTTTCCCAGCCACCATGTTCCTGGCTATGTTCATGCCAAGTTCCCCTGCGCCGGCCGCCCCATATTGCGCCCGCCGCAAGAGCACATTCCCGCTGGTCGGCCCCTGAACCCGTGCCTGGAACTCACCCCTTGCACTCAGGAATACCAGGCTCCGCCCATCCTCGGCGCAGCGGGCCATCAAGGCCGGACTCACCAAAATGTTGCCAAAGCACATGATGGCGCCCAGGTGGTGCAGCGGCATTTGAAACCGGGACTGCCCTTCAACTTCCAGGCGAACCGTTTCGTGATCCAGGCGGAGATACGACCGGTCAGTGGTCACATACAGGGTGTTGAGCAATTCACGCATTACGGTCCTCCCGCTTCCCGTACGCCAAACAGTACCTGCCGCAAGTCCCGTGCCCGCTCACGGTCCTGTACAGCGGCGGGCAGGCAGGAATCCAGCAACGAACAGTGGCGGCAACGGGAATCGTTCGCCGGCGGCGGCAGTGCAGGTCGCCCAAACAGGGTGCGGACCGCAGCCACCACCTGGAGGGTCCGTTCCCGTAACTCGGGTGTCAATACCACCTCCCGGCGGCGTCTGCTGCTGTGGTGATAGATGGCGCCGGTCGGTACCTGAACGCCGAACATCTCCTCCAGGCAAAGAGCCTGGCCGCACAGTTGCAGGTCGTCGTGCTCCTGCTGCCGCCTTGGGCCGTGCTTGTACTCCACCGGACAGGGGCTGCCATTGTGAAACTCCACCAGGTCTGCCCGGCCCACCAGCCCATGGCGGGCTGACCAGAGCGGCAGCGCCCGTTCAACGGGCACGCCTTCCGTTTCTGTTCCCCCGGCGCTGTCTACCCGTTCATGCACAGCCCGCCCCCGCAGGGTGTACAGGTTCTCCGTAAAGGTCTGCTCCACATGAATCAGGGCGCACTGGCGGGGGCAATAGCTGTAGTGTTCCAGGGCGGAAAGCGGCACCCAGTCCTCCTCAGGCCATGGACCTCGGCTGCTCACCGCCCATCACCCCACCAGTCGGGTCAGCACAACACCGGCCGGCAGGTTCTGGTCGGCTTCCCCCCTGACCTCGTAGTCCGCAAACGACCGTGGTACCCGTTCGTTCTGGCGGCGGCAGATCTGGATCCTTTCTTGCAGGGTATGGGCCGGAGCGTTGCCCAGCGGATTCTCGTGGCTGAACACATACAGCCCCCGGCAGGCCATCATCCCCCGGCTGGCGGAACGGTCCAGTTCCCAGCCCTGAATCAGGGCTTCCCACAGCACCTGCAAATCTTCACTGTCGAACCCGGTCTGCCGGCCGAACAGCGGATTCACAAAACCAAAACCGCGGTAGAGGGCATAGGGAACGATGGCCTTGCGGCCCATCTCGGTGGTCTTGCCACCCTCCCTTTCGTCCTCGCCCTGCACTTCTCGGGCATCCTGCGCCCTGGTGACAGCCACCCGGGTAATGGACAGGTCCAGGGCCACCAGCGGGTCAACGGAGCGGGCGAAGGTCAGTTGCACAGGTCCGCGGACCTGGCCGCAGTTGACGTCGGTGGTCATCACAGCGCCAAAGGTGCGGATATCGTAGAAGTTCTGGCACATCCAGGCCCGGGTGACTTCCACCGTGTCCCGGTCCTGTTTGGACCCGGTGGATTTTTTGTTAAGGGCAGTATACGCTCGCTGGTGGAGGTCGTTCAGCGCCACCCCGCGGCTTTGCACGTAAATCTTCATCCGTTCGGCCTGGCCGCGGGTGGCATCCACCCAGTTGCGCACCCGGCGTTTGAGGCTCACGTCGGTCACCAGGCCCTGCATGGTTTCCGGGTCTACCCTGGGCATGTTGCCGGCATCCGGGTCCCCGTTGGGGTTGCCGTCCTGTACGTCAAAGAGCAGTACAAAATCATGGCGCCGTTCCGGGTCCAGGTGTGCAGGTGTGCTCATCGGCTTGTCCTCCCCTTACTCCTCAATCTCAACGGCAGCGTCCGCCGTCCCCCCGGCCGTCTGGACCCGGGCGCGGGCGGCGGCCCGGTCATGGGCGCGCTGGTGGTAATAGCCCAGGGCGAAGCGGCCCTGTTCTTCCAGGACCAGTACGGGCGGAAAGTGGTCTGCCAACTGTGCCATGATTTCTTCCAACCGCTGGGACAGGGCCACATAGGCACCTGTGCGCACCTTGCGCAGCTTGCTGAGATGGGCCTGAGCGTTGCGCACCAGGGGACCCAGCACAGTGGCCGGTGCGGTGGAAGCGGCACCGAAGTAGCGGTCCACCAGTGTGGCCTTGATGCCGGGCATGGCGTTGCGCTGAATGGATTCCAACGTGGCGAACAGCCGCCCACACTGGTAGGCGCGATTGGGGCTGTCGGCCTGCAGCGTCACAAGATCACCCTCCAGGGAGCCTGATTTGGCGGTCGAAAGGAGCACCATTTTGATCAGGGCGGCGCGGGCGTAGGTGAGCCGTTGTTCCGCCCGGTTGCGGCGAATCGCCTGATACAGAATCCACCAGGGCAGGGGCGTGCCGGCCAGGGCTGTGCGCAGCAGTGCCACCGGCAGCAGCGGGGACAGATCCTTTTGTTCCCGCACGGTGGCCATGGCCAGTGGCCAGATGCCGAGGGGCCGACCCTCGGCGCCGTCGGCCCCGACCATGCGCTGCAGGGTAAAATAACGGCCCAGGTGTTCACACACGGTGCCGACCGTGCTGTCTATCCAGTCGCGCACCACCACACGAGCGCCGCTGGCGGTGAGGGCAGCCGCATAAAAAGGGGTTGGATCAACGGCCAGGGCCCGCTTGTCCCCGCGCAGGGGGGCTTGCAGCAGGGTATGAACTTCTTCGGGCTGCGGGTCGGTGATAAAGCTGGACCAGGAAAAACCCACGTCTTCACGGGTCCAGGCGATATACAGGAGTTGCCCGATTTTTACGGCGGTACGCCCGTACCCTTCGATCAGGGCGTTGGCCGCCTTGTGCGTGATTTCGGCGCATTCATGGCAGATGGGCGCAATCTGGGATGCCTTCAGTCCGTATGATTCATAGGCATCTTCATTGGCGGAGATCAACGGCATGCCGGTGGTCTGCCCGCCAGGTATGCCCTTGATGGGCACCGGCAGCCTTTCCACCGCCGGGCGCCGGTTTCCGCAGACCAGGCAGGTCATGGTTCGGCCGCCCTTGGGCGCCGGCGCATCTGCCCCGGCGTTGCCGGTGCTGCGGCCGGCCCAGTAAGCCTGGACGGACGCCAGTGCGATGGGCCAGTTGCCCTCGACGGCAAAGCTCACGTTTTGCTCCGGGTCAAATTCCGCCGGCAGGGGCGGCAGACTGCCGGGCAGTGCTTCCAGGAAGTGCAGCACCGCGAGCACCGCCGGTTCTGCGAGCGCGACGGCGCAGGTCCGCACCTCGTTCACAAATGCCTGGTGGCGCATGGCTACCTTCTCGGCCGGACTTTTCTCCCGCCCGATCCCCAGTACATATTCACCGTTGTCGACCAGCAGGCGGGCAATGATCTTGTCGCCGGCACGCCGGAGCTGTGGCGCCTGGCGTTCGACCCCCCGGGCTTCCCGCCCCCGGGTGCCGGTAGCCAGGTCGACCAGACTCAAAAAGCCACCCTGGCGGTCCAGGTTGATCAGGTAGCGGACCTGTAGTTTTCCGTAGCCGGCACTGGGCAGTTCTAGCCGGGCACCGTATTCCTTCAGGCGCTGCAGGAGCAATGGGTTTCACCTCCTCAGTCGTAAAGTTCCTGTGGTACTTGCATTACGCCAGCCCGCAGCGTGGCGTTGAAAAAGACCGGCACCCCCCGGCCGGACCGGCCGGTTTCGTAGCGCAGATCGAAGAGCATGGTGCCAAGCTCGGAATCTTCTGCTACCGGCTGCTCGTCCCCGTCCGGGGGCGCGAAGGATGCGGCAAACTCCCGGTTGCCCAGATAGGGGGTGTGGTGGCACTGCCCCCGGCTCACCCGGCGGCGGAACTGGTCCCGGTATTTGGCGACATCATCGGTGGCGTGGGGCTGCAAGACGATGTCGGCATAGATCAGATAGGCCACTTCCCGCAGGGCCAGGGTGTGCCGCTGGGTCCGGCTGTCTTCGGCAAAAAAGCCCCCGGTGCCGCTCTGGGACCACTTCTGGGCAGTGCCGGCCACCGCCCGGGAGCGTACCTCGTTGCGCAGGATCGAGTAGTAGCGCACCGGCCTGAGCAGGTGGATCTCCCGTACCTGCCATTTGAACTCCGGTTTCCAGAAAACCGCTTCCAGCACACCCCGGGCGGCGGCAGGGGTCATGACCGGGTAGCTGACCCGTTCTACCTTGAGTTCGGGCCGGGTGAAGCAGGCAAAATCGCCCCAGACTTTTAGCGCCAGCGGCGTAGTGGCATTCAAGGCATCCTCCCCTTTTTCGGCTTACCAGAGCAGGTCAGCAGGATCGGGCGCGTCCTCCGTGAGCCCCAGTACCGGGTCGTACTTGCCCAGCCACTGCCACAGTCCCGGGCAGATCTCGCTGACCAGGGCATCGGCCTGGTATCGTCTGAGCAGGACCCGCCGGACTTGCACCACGTATGGCTGCATCTGGCGCCACAGACGGCGGTCAGGCGACCCGGTCCGCTGCACGGCTGCTTCCAACTCGGCCCGGCGCCGGGCATGCTCCGAGCCGGGAGTACCGTTATAGCTGACCAGCACGGGCACCGTGTCATCGGCAATCATCTGGAACTTTTCGGCGACCCGGGCAAAGTTCAGACCGGTGCGCAGGGCCTGTATCCCGTGCTCGTCCGGGTTGCTGCACCCGTACAGTTCACGAAAGTACCGCCCGTACAGGTCCGGGTCGTGCAGATCGGCACCGGGGAGACTCAGCAGGCCACGGGTGAGTTCGGTACCGGCCTTGTAGGAGCCTGGCGGCAGCCGGCCGGTGGCAGGCAGGAACACCACCACCTGCCCGGCGGCCAGACGGCCCTCGCGATTGCACCGACCGGCGGCCTGCACAATCCGGTCCAGCGGCCCCAGGGCCCGCAAAACCAACGGGAAGTCCAGGTCGACCCCTGCCTCCACCACCTGGGTGGAGACAAGTCGGCACGGTTGTTTGTGTGCCAGGCGCCGGCGCACCTCGGCCAGCACATCGCGCCGGTGGGCTCCGCACAGCAGGGTGGAAAGGTGCAGGGCGTCCGGCTCCTGTAGGGCGGCCAGCAGTTCCCGGGCATCTGCCCGGGTGTTCACAATGGCCAGGACCTGGCCGGCGCGGCGCATTTCCGTGGCTACCTTATCCCAGAGCCAGGGCTCGTCTGCCCCGGGCCAGGTGTACTCGACCCGCCGCAGGGCTGTGAAGAGCTGGGCCGGTTCGGGGACGATCTCCTGCACATCGGCCAGGCGGTGCCGGAAAGGTCCGTCGCTGAAGGCCGGCTGGGTGGCGGTGCACAGGACCACGGTGACCCCGTAATGGGCTACCAGTTGTCGCAGGCTGTCCAGGATTGGTTCCAGGAGTTGAGTCGGCAGGGTCTGCACTTCGTCCAGGATCAGTACGCTACGGGCGAGGTTGTGGAGTTTGCGGCAGCGGGAGGCCCGGGCGGCAAAGAGGCTTTCAAACAGTTGTACCGTGGTGGTGACGACCACGGGGGCATCCCAGTTCTCTGCCGCCAGGGCCGCCCGGCGCTGAGACTCGGTGAGGTTGTTCGGGTCATCTGCCAGTTCCACATTGCTGTGATGCTCCAGGACAGCCTCCGCCCCCAGCACCTGCCTGTACACCTCGGCCGTTTGTTCGATGATGCTGGTGTAGGGAATGGCCACAATGACCCGCTCCAAGCGGTGGGTCTGGGCATGCCGCAGGGCAAAGGCCAGGCTGGAAAGGGTCTTGCCGCCCCCGGTGGGAACGGTGAGGCGGAAAAAACCCGGGGCCAGGTCTGCTGCGGCCAGGCAGGCGGTGTAGACCCGGTGCCGGACCTGACCGACGGGGTCGCTCCGGTGCCCGCTCAGGCCGGCCATGTGGTGCTCCAGCCTTGGCCACATGTCGCCGGCGGCCGGGGCTGTCCGCAGTTGGGCCTGGTTCGGGGTGAAGTGGGCTTCGGTGTCCAGCCGGTCGGCATCGACCAGGGCGGAGAGGAGAAAGCGCAGGAGAAACTCGGCTGCCAATGGGTTTTCGGTGACATGTGGCGGGGGTTTTACAGGGGCAGCAGGCAGGAGGTTGGGCCAGGTGGCCTGCGCTGCCCGCAAAGCTGCGGTTATGTATGGCGATGCGGCCTTGTCCCGAATCCAGTTTTTCAGGTCTGCCTGGTCCGGCAGCCCGCCGTGGTGGCCGGCAATCACAAAGGCCAACATGGCGGCGCCCGCACGCTGGGACAGGACTGCACCGGCCCCTTTGTGGTCGGGACCACCGGCCCTGACGCCCCTGGCCAGGTACGCCTGCCAGTCTGGATGAATCTTACCGAGATCGTGCCAAAGTCCGGCCCAATAGGCCAGTTCCCGGCCGGAAAATTTGGCGGCAAATGCGGCTGCCTGCTCTGCCACTGCTTGCAGATGGTCCCACAGGGGCTGGGGCAGTCCCGTCTCTCCAGGCGAGTGCGCCCAAACTGTTTCTGTGTGCATGATCGCCCCCCTTGATGGATCGTCTGGGCGTAATGCCTCCCGGTTGTTGATGCTCTGAAATGCTTCGTCGCTGGAACAGGTCATCATCCTCACCCAATGTTCAACTCGGGGACCGGTATCTGTCGCCCTCGTACCCATCCAGCAATCCCAAACTGTCTGCATTCTAATATTTCGTGCCAACCAGTGACGTTCCCTATTCGGATTTAATCATTATTAATAATGGCCACACATAATGGAAGCTGACGAGAACAGCACGATCTGGCTGATAAGTTTGCCAGAACCGACTGCCGCGGTGCAGGCGGGGATGGGGCGGCGGCCCGGCATGCTATAATGGGCCATTGGCAGGTGACAGCCCTTGCAATCCTTTGGCCGCAATGACCCCTGCCCGTGCGGCAGCGGGCGCAAATTCAAGCAATGCTGCGGTCCGGCGGTGGCGGGCGCGGTGTGGCCCGTCACGCCGGAGGCGCTGATGCGGTCGCGCTACACCGCTTACGTGACCGGAGCCGTGGATTATCTGTACCGGACCACCCACCCGGATAACCCGGCCGTAAAGGGGGTTGACCCGGCACGCTTTGCCCGGGAGACCCTGGCTTACTGCCGGCAGGCGGAGTTCACCCGGCTCACGGTCCGGCAGAACTGGCCGCCGGACGGGGCCGGGGTCGCCCGGGTCCTGTTTACGGCCCACTACCGGACCGGCGGTGAGGCCGATGCCTTCACGGAACTCTCGGACTTTGTGCAGGATGATCAGGGCCGCTGGCTGTACCACAGCGGCTGCACGCCGGACTGACGCCGGCAGGTGGGCGGCACAGGCGCATGACCACAGGCGGGCCGGGGTTTCCCGGCCCGCCTGTGGCGTTTTGGCTCAAGTGGCCTGCCCCCCGAACACTTTGTCGACGGAAACCCTCCGTTCGACAACACCGTTCGACAACCAGGCGAACACCTGTTTTGCTATTATATGGGTACAGGGGGGCAGGGAGTCCGTTCCCGTAAAAGGGGGTGGATACCGGTGCTGCTCCGACGCAGGCTCATCGCCGCTATCATGGTAGCTGTGGTCACTGAAATTACCCGCGCCCTGCTTGAAAGGGTGTTGGGGTAGCCGAACCAGCCACCGATTCCGACTCTGTGCCCGGCCGTGTCTCTGCAGCTCCCCTGCCCGCCCTGTACCTGTATATTACACGCGCCGGCCGTGGTTTATTCCGATACCGGTCCGGGGGCGGCGCCGGTTTACCGCCTGCTGCCGGCCCGGGCCCGGCGGTATGCCCGCACCGCCAGCAGGGCCAGGCGCAGGCCCAGGCCCAGCAGCAGCAGCCCGAAGAGAACCGCCAGCCAATCCAGCCCCCGGGCCAGTCCCGGCACCAGGGTCCGGAGCGTCTCCGGCACCAGGGCGGTCGCCGGACCGGTCCAGGCCGTCCGGGCCAGGCGGACGGTCTGCCAGGCCAGGGTGGCCAGGGCCGTGATGAGCAGGAACAGCCCCGGCACCAGGGTATGGGCGCTGGGTGCCCGCTTGCGCGCCAGGTAAACCGTGATCAGCAGCAAGGTCAGGGCGGCCAGCAGCGTATCGGCCCCGCCCAGGTAGAGCCAGAGGCTGCGCCAAATGCCGCTCACCCCCAGTCCCCAGGCCAGTGCCAGCCCGGCGGCGGTGGCCACCGCCCGGTGGCCCGGTACCGAACCGCCGAAGACCTCGGTACAGGTCAGCCGCCAGCAGCGCGTCACCAGAGCCTGCCCGGAAAAGGCAAGCACCGCCAGAATCCGGCCGTATCCGGCCCGCAGTGCCGCCTCGTCCGGCCCACCCAACAGGGGGCCGGTCAGCCGGCTGACCCCGGACAGCCAGGCAACGGCGCCGGTCCCGTCTGCCGACTGGATCTGTTCCCGGCTGAGCACCACCCAGGCGGCCAGGGAAGCCACCCCCAGCAGGGCTGCCGCCAGCATGGCCCCGACCCCGACGGGGAAAGCGTCGGTTTCATTGTCCAGTTGTTTGGCCGTGGCCGTGGCAGCCACCAGGCCGCGCCAGCCGGAAACGGCCCCCCCGAGGCCTGCGGCAAATAGGACCGGCCAGAGCGGCAGGCCCTCAAAGCCCATGCCGCCGGCCTGGCCCCAGAACCCGGTCCAGGCCGGCTGGGCCAGCCTGACACCGGTCACCGGTGCCAGCAGCGCCCCCGCCAGAATCAGTGCGGTGGCCAGCACCGCCGGCAGGCTGACCAAGTAGTTCAGGGGTTGGATGACCCAGGGCATGGGCAGGACGGCGGCCAGGAACAGCACCAGGCAGCCGATGCCGGTCCGGGCCGCTGTGCCCCAGGGTTCGGCCGGGGCGGCCGCGGCCAGCCACAGGCACAGGGCCGCCAGCACCATGGCCACCACGGTGACCGGGGCCACCGGCAGGCGCGTCCGGTGCAGCAACCGGCCCACCAGCACCGCCGCCAGCACCATGCCCATGGTGGCTGCAAAGCTACCGGGCAGCAGTTGCCAGAAGCGCCCGATCACCTGCATCAGTGCGGCGGAGACCAGTAACAGATAAAACAGCAGAAAGCTGAGCAGCGAGAGGCGGCCGGCCGGGCCGATCCATTCATCGGCAATGGCGCCCAGGGAGCGGCCCTGATGGCGGACTGAAATCATGACCGCCCCGTAGTCGTGCATCCAGCCGGCCAGCAGGCTGCCCCCAAGCAACCAGGCCAGCGCCGGGGCCCAGCCGAACTCTGCGGCCGTCAGCGGACCCAGCACCACCGCCAGGGGGGCGATGGCTGCATAATGAAAGCCCCAGAGGATCGCCCGGGGGGTGGCAACGTACTCCTGACCATCGGTGAACAGGTGGGCCGGCGTCTGGCGGTTCGGATCAGGTCGCCAGACCCGGCGCCATCCCCACCTGCCATAGCCCCGGTAGACCAGGGCACAGGCCACCAGCGCCAGCACCACAAACCAGAATGGCGTCTGCAACGGCCGATTCCCCCCTGCCACTCCCGCACGCACACTTCGGCTTCAACTTATATTCTTTTCTGGAACGTTTGCAATCCCTGCCCGGGCCAACCGGCAAACACCGGCCGCACCCAAAAAGGAAGCCGCCCGTGATACGGGCGACTCCCGGCTCAGGCTTCGGTGTCGGCAAGACCCATGGGAGCGGTGGTGAGGAATTGCAGCCCCGGATGGTTCTGCTCTGCCCAGCGCAGGGCCCAGTCACTCTTGAACAGGACCACCGGCCGCCCGTTGTGGTCGGTCACGCAGGTGGTGTCCTGGCGCTGAAAGTCCTGGGGCTTGAACCCCGCACCCTTCATCCAGCGGGCATGTTCATAAGGGAGCCGGGTCAGCACCACTTCCACGTTATACTCGCTGCCCAGGCGGTACTGGAGCACTTCAAACTGCAGCTCACCCACCACACCCAGCACGGGCTCCGGGGCACCGTAGTTGCCCTCGGGGTAAAAGACCTGCACGGCCCCTTCCAGGGCCAGTTGCTCCAGCCCCTTCTTGAACTGCTTGCTCTTCAGGGTATCCCGGGGGCGGATGGAAGCGAAATGCTCCGGGGAAAACCGGGGAATCCCGGTGAAGTCGAAGGGGGTCCCTTCGCAAAGAGTATCGCCGATCCGGAAAATTCCGGGGTCAAACAGGCCGATAATATCGCCGGCATAGGCTTCTTCGACCGTACTGCGCTCCTGGGCCAGGAACTGCTGTGGCTGCGCCAGTTTAATCTCCTTGCCCAGCCGGCCGTGCCTGATCGCCATCCCCTTCTCAAAGCGGCCTGAGCAAATGCGCAGGAAGGCGATCCGGTCCCGGTGGGCGGGGTTCATGTTGGCCTGAATCTTAAAAATGAATCCGGAAAACCGCTCGCTGTCGGGCGGGATCAGTTCACCGGCCTCGGTGGGTTTGGGTGACGGCGGTGGCCCCAGTTCCAGGAATGCTTCCAGGAACGGCCCCACGCCGAAGTTGGTCATGGCGCTGCCGAAGAAGATTGGCGTCAGCTCGCCCCTGGCCACCCGCTCCAGGTCCAGTGGGTCCCCGGCCACATCGAGCAACTCGATTTCGTCCTTTAACTGCTGGTACTGCGCCTGGCCGATGATGTCCGGCAGGGCCGGGTCCTCCAGCCCGTAGCTGCCGGTATCGACGATCCGCTCGCCATGGCGGCCGGCCTCAAACAGCAGAACCTGACCGCTGCTCCGGTCAAATACGCCCTGGAAATCCGGACCCATGCCAATGGGCCAGTTCATCGGGCAGGAGCGGATCCCGAGCACCGCTTCCAGCTCTTCCATCAGTTCCAGCGGGTCCTTGCCAAAGCGGTCCAACTTGTTCACGAAGGTGAAAATGGGAATGCCCCGCAGGCGGCACACGTGGAAGAGCTTCTTGGTCTGCGGCTCCACACCCTTGGCCACGTCAATCAGCATGACCGCACTGTCGGCTGCCGTGAGGGTCCGGTAGGTATCCTCGGAAAAGTCCTGGTGGCCGGGTGTGTCCAGGATATTGACCTGGTAGCCCCTGTAGGTGAAGTTGAGCACAGTGGACGTCACCGAAATCCCACGCTGCCGCTCCAGCTCCATCCAGTCTGAAGTGGCGTGCCGCTGGGCCTTGCGGCCCTTCACGGAACCGGCCAGACGAATGGCGCCGCCGTATAGCAGCAGCTTTTCCGTCAACGTGGTCTTGCCGGCGTCCGGGTGCGAGATGATGGCAAAGGTGCGCCGGCTCTGCACCTCTGAAGCGTACCGACTGGTGGTTGATTGGTTTGACATATCAATCTGAATACCACGGTACGGGCAGTTCGTCAAGTCCATTCCCAGTTCTTACCGACGCCAGTACCGGCGGCCGACTCCCCGCCTCGGGCCCCACGCGCACGCGCCCCCACCGCAAGAGGCACAGAGGGTCGGTTTCTGGCGCATACAACAGCCGCCAGAACTGATCTGGCGGCTTTTACGATCTCGCTATGCTTTTTGGCGCCGCTTTACCACGAAGAGTTCCGCTTCCAGTTCCCCAGTCTTTTGCGTTAAGTACTGGTCCCTTGCGGCTATGTCGGTAAGCTGTTCTTTAATCACCGCGACATCGGCTGCCACGGCTTCCAGCTTTGTGTCCATGACCTCCAGCTTGGTGTCCATGCCCTTCTGCCTGGCGTCCATGGCCTCCAGCTTGGCGTCCATGACCTTCTGCCTGGCGTCCATGGCCTCCAGCTTGGCGTCCACGGCCTCCAGCTTGGTGTCCGTGGCCTTTTGCCTGGCGTCCATGGCCTCCAGCTTGGCGTCCACGGCCTCCAGCTTGACCTCCATAATCTTCCGGTTCTCCAGAAGGGCATCCAGAATCGCCTTGGTTTCAGGGTTCACTTGCATCCCCTCCGCGTCGGGCACCTTCTCTCCACCATGTTACCATAGCGCCCGTTCATTGGGGGACCGTCAGTGCTACTGGGTTCAGGTTTAGGTTCACCCTTACCGGCGTCCGGATACGAAATAATCTGCAGCGTACCGACTGGCGGTTGATTGGTTTCACATCTGAATCTGAATACCACGGTACGGGCAATTCGTCAAGTCATTGCCAGTTCTTACCGCCACCAGGACCGGCGCTCAGGACGGGTTATGGACGCCAACAGGCAGACCGCAACCCGGACGACCAGCAGATTCACGGCCATGTATACGCTGGCCGCCGCCAGCGGCCCGAGGCCCCACCAGTCGGTGCCCGGAACCGACCACCCGTCCACTGTGACCAGGGCAAGGGCCACCATGCCCACCGCCAGGGTGAACCCGGCCAGCGTGACCGTGGACAGGACCGGGCGCCCGGCTTGCACGCCATAGCCTACCGCCAGCCCCAGCGGCCCGGTGGTGAGGGCGAACTCCACCGCCGCCTCGGGGTTGATCAGGGCCAGCAGTGCCGCCGCCGCCGCCCCCAGCCAGGGGGCGCGCTCCCGGAAGATTAGAGTGCCAACCGCCACCGGCAGACTGCTGAGCAGGGCCACCAGGTCGCCGGCCGGGCTGGGGAGCAGGGCATGCGCTGCCTGCAAACCGGCCGCCAGCCCGGCCAGAGCTCCGAACAGAGTTACCCGGCGTGTCCACACCGCATTCACCCCCACTATTGGGTATGCGGTCCCGACCCGCCGGTTGCGTCCGGCCCGGTTCAGAGCATGTCCGGGAAATCACTCATGATGCCGTCGACACCGCAGTTCCGCACATGCGCCAGTACCTCGGGACAGTTCACGGTCCACACGTTCACCTGCAGGCCGGCCGCATGGGCAGCCTGTACAAGCTGTGGGGTGACGAAATACCACGCCGGGTGTAACGCCGTGGCCCCGATGGCCTGTGCCATGCCAACGGGGTCGAGGGGGTTACAGTCATACAACATGCCGAGCGGCAGCTCGGGGGCCAGGTCGTGCAACTGTTTCAGCCCCACATGGTCGAACGACGAAACCCGGACCCGGTGCAGGCACCCCAATTCCCGGAGTTCCTGCACCAACTGCTCCTCGATTCCAGCGTAATGCAGCGACCCTGCCTTCATTTCCATGTGCAGAAAGAGTCCCTGTAAGTCCGGATCCAAAACCACTTCCGCCAGCGTGGGCACCCGTTCGCCACCAAACTCCGGTCCCTTCCACTGCCCGGCGTCCAGGGTGCGGATACCGGCGAGCGTGGCGGATCTGACCAGGCCGTGGCCGGTGGTGGTGCGGTCCAGGCGCTCATCGTGGATCACCACCAGGTGTCCGTCTGCGGTGCGGTGCAGGTCAAATTCCACCCCGTCGCACCTCAGCGCCGCCGCCCGCCGAAAGGAAATCAGGGTATTTTCCGGCGCCGTGCCGGCGGCGCCCCGGTGACCAATTCTAGCCGCCATCATCCAGTCCCCCCGGGTTTGACTTTGACCCTCGTAAGACTATTTGCGCAAACATACAGGATATACCTTCCAGCCCAAAGCGATCAGCCTGGGACACCCACTTCAAGCGTAGACATAAGATAGGGCAGGTAGCTCTACGAGGGGGTATCTCCCATGGCGCAACCGTCCCCGCGGGTGGTGGATGTCCGGGTGGAGCCCATCGCTCGCCTTGGCGCGCCCGTTCCATCTGTTATCGTCAACTGCATCCCCGGCGCCGCCGGGATGGCGGGTGTGCCCGGTATGGCCGGCATCCCCGGCCAGATCCCCGGTATTACCGGCATCCCCGGCCAGATCCCCGGTATTACCGGTATCCCCGGCCAGATCCCCGGTATTACCGGTATCCCCGGCCAGATCCCCGGCATTACCGGCATCCCCGGAATTACCGGCGCTCCTGGCGCAGCCCAGATCATTGCCACCCTTGGGCAGGTCAGCCCCTCGCTGGCCATCATTTTACAGTCTAACCCAGCCCTGGCCCAGCAGGTCGCGGCCAACCAGCCGCTGGTGAACCTGCTGCTCACCCAGCCGCAGGTCGCCGCCTCCCTGGCCGCCAATCCGAGCCTGCTGGCCCAGTTGGCAGCTAACCCGTTGCTGGTCCTTCAGGTACAGTCCATGCTGACTCCATTCGGCGCAGTCACGCCGGGGTTCGGCGCCGCCGCCCTGCCCGGTGTCTCGCCTTTCGGCGTCGGCCAGCCCGGTGTCTCGCCCTTTGGCGCCCCGTTCATGGGCAGCCCGCTGGCCGGCCTACAGACTCCCTTCGGTTTCTAGGGCTGACGGGTGGGGGTGCGCTTCCCCGCCCGTCCTTTTTATTTTGCCGGGGAAAATTTTCTGGTACACCGGACAGGAACTGACTGGGCGGCGGCGAATCTTCTCGGAAATTGCATAGGGCCAAGACGCTAGGGGTGCTCACCAGTGTGAGCTGAGAACAGGCGACCAAAAGACCTGTACCCTTGAACCTGATCTGGATTATACCAGCGGAGGGAAGCGTCGGGTGGGTACGTCCAGTATTTGTCCGACACCGCGTGGTGTCGGGCTTTTTTATTTGACCGTCCCCACTACTCAAGTTTATACCTGACTGCCAGGGAGGAATCGCCATGTCTGAACACAGCCCAAAACTGCTGATCACCCAGTTCCCCGGGAGCCAACGGGTCTATGCCCAGGGGTCCCGACCTGACCTGCGGGTGCCCATGCGTCGGATTCAACTGAGTGCGTCCCCCGGCCGGTTCGAAGGGGAGCCCAACGCACCGGTGGATGTCTACGACACCAGCGGCCCGTACACCGACGAAACCTTTCATGCCGATATCCGCCAGGGACTGCCGCCGCTGCGGCGCCCGTGGATTCTGGAACGGGGTGATGTGGAGGAGTACAGCGGGCGGGAGCAAAAACCGGAGGATGACGGGGCCGCCGCCGGCAGCACGCCGGTCTTTCCCGGCCTGAACCGGCGCCCGCTGCGGGCCCGCCCCGGACAGAACGTGACGCAGATGCACTACGCCCGGCGGGGCCTGATTACCCCGGAGATGGAGTTTGTAGCCCTGCGGGAGGGCGTAACGCCGGAGTTTGTGCGGGATGAAGTCGCCGCCGGCCGGGCGATTATCCCTGCCAACATCAACCACCCGGAAGCTGAGCCGATGATCATCGGCCGCAACTTTCTGGTGAAGATCAACGCCAATATCGGTAACTCGGCTGTGACCTCTTCCATTGAGGATGAAGTCGAAAAGATGACCTGGTCCATTCGCTGGGGTTCGGACACGGTAATGGACCTGTCCACCGGCAAGCAGATCCATACCACCCGGGAGTGGATCCTGCGCAATGCCCCGGTGCCCATCGGCACAGTGCCCATTTACCAGGCGCTGGAGAAAGTGAATGGCCAGGCCGAGGACCTGACCTGGGAGGTCTTTCGCGACACCCTGATCGAGCAGGCGGAACAGGGGGTCGACTACTTCACCATCCACGCCGGGGTGCTGCTGCGCTACATCCCCCTCACCGCCAAACGGGTGACCGGGATTGTCTCCCGGGGCGGGTCGATCATGGCGGCCTGGTGCCTGGCCCATCACCAGGAGAATTTCCTGTATACCCACTTTGCCGAGATCTGCGAAATCATGAAGACATACGACGTGGCCTTTTCGCTGGGCGATGGCCTGCGCCCCGGCTCCATTGCCGATGCCAACGACGAGGCCCAGTTTGCCGAACTGCAGACCCTGGGCGAACTGACGCAGATCGCCTGGCAGCACGATGTGCAGGTGATCATCGAGGGGCCGGGACATGTCCCCATGCACAAAATCAAGGAAAACATGGACAAGCAACTGGAGGTCTGCCACGGGGCGCCGTTCTACACCCTTGGCCCCCTCACCACTGACATTGCCCCTGGGTATGACCATATTACTTCGGCCATTGGGGCCGCCATGATCGGCTGGTTCGGCACCGCCATGCTCTGCTATGTAACCCCCAAGGAGCACCTGGGGCTGCCGAACAAGCACGATGTGCGCGAAGGGGTGATCGCGTACAAGATTGCCGCCCATGCCGCCGACCTGGCCAAGGGGCACCCGGGGGCGCAGCAGCGGGACAACGCCCTCTCCAAGGCCCGCTTCGAGTTCCGCTGGCGTGACCAGTTCCACCTGTCCCTGGACCCGGAACGGGCCTACGATTTCCACGACGAGACCCTGCCGGCCGAAGGGGCCAAGACGGCGCAGTTCTGCTCCATGTGCGGGCCGAAATTCTGCAGCATGCGCATTACCCAGGACATCCGGGAATTCGCCGCAGCCCGCGGGCTGGACGAGGAAGCCGCCATTGAAACCGGCCTGGCGGAAAAGGCGCAGGAGTTCCGGGCCGGCACCGGCACCGGGCAAAGATAAGCACCAACGGCGCCGGACCCCCTGCGGGCCGGCGCCGTTTCGTTTGGAGCGGTGGTTCAGCAGCAGCCAGGCGCCGCGGGGCTCTGGCTCTCTACCTCAAAGCCCAGGTCGGTCAGCATGCGGTGGTCCTCTGCCGGCATCTGGCCGGGGGTGGTCAGGTAATCGCCCACAAACAGCGAGTTGGCCGGATACAGCCCCAGGGGCTGCAGGGTACGCAGGTTCACCTCGCGGCCGCCGGCCATGCGGATTTCCTTGGTGGGGTTAATAAAGCGCACCATGGCCAGCAGCTTCAGGCAACGGCGGGGGGTGAGATCGTTCTGGCCGGCCATGGGCGTGCCGGCAATGGGGTTAAGGAAGTTCACCGGGATCGAGTCGGCATCCAGACCGCGCAGGGCAAAGGCCACGCTGACCGCGTCGCTGTCGGACTCGCCCATGCCAAAGATTACGCCGGAGCATGGGGACAGGCCGGCGGCCTTGACCCGCGCCACGGTGTCGACCCGGTCCTGGTAGGTGTGGGTGGTGACCACGTTGGGCGTGTGCTCGGCGCTGGTGTTCAGGTTGTGGTTGTAACGGTCGACCCCGGCCTCCTTGAGCCTGCGCGCCTGCTCTTCGCTGAGCAGGCCCAGGCAGCAGCACACCTTCAGGTTCAGGGTAGACTTGATCTCCCGGACGATATCGGCCATGTAGTCGACGTGCCGGTCGCTGGGGGTGCGGCCGCTGGTGACCATGCAGTAAGTGGCGGCCCCCATGTCGGCCGCCCGCTTCGCCCCGGCCAGGATCGTCTCCCGGGACTGCATGGGGTATTTCTGGATCTCGGCCTCGGAAATGGCCGACTGCGAACAGTAGTGGCAGTCTTCCTGGCACAGGCCGCTCTGAGCGTTCATGAGCACCTGCAGGCGTACCCGGTTGCCAAAGTAGTGGTGCCGGATCTTGTAGGCGGCTGAGAGCAGGTCGAGCAGTTCGGTGTCGGGGACCTGCAACATGGCCAGGGCCGCTTCCCGGGTCACGGTCTCCCCGGCCAGGACCCGATCGGCCAGGGCCTGCCAGTTCACAGACTGGGTGGTTTCGGGCATATCAGGCGTCTCCCTTCAGAAGATCAAAAATCGGGTTCAGGTCCAGGCACTGCTCCACCGCCACCGCCATGTCGGCCACCCGGCCGGACTCCACGTCTACCCCCGGCAGGTGCGGAATTCGCCCCAGCACCGGCACGCCAGTCATGGCGGCGATGACCCCGGGGCTGGTCTCCTCGGCGGCGCCGGGGGTGGCCGGATAGCTGTTGATGACGATGCCCAGTACGGTCAGGCCCTGCTGGCGGGCGTAGGCCACGCTGAGCACGGTGTGGTTGATGGTACCGAGCCCGGCCCGGGCCACCAACAGCACCGGCAGGCGCCAGCGGGCGGCCAGGCCGGCCATGGTCAGTTCCCCGGTCAGGGGAACGGCCAGTCCCCCCGCCCCCTCCACCAGCACAAAGGGGTAGCGCTGCTGCAGGTAGGCATGGGCGGAATCCAGCACGGCCGGGTCGAGGCGGACACCGGCCCGCGCCGCCGCCACCGCCGGGGCCAGGGGCTCGGCGAAGGTGTACGGCACCACCTGTGCCAGGGGCAGGTCCAGCCCGGCCGCCCGGGCCAGGCAGCCGCCGTCCGGCGGCCAGGGGGCCGCCCCGGGGGTGGCCGGCCAGCCGGTCTCCGCCGGTTTCAGGGCAGCCACGGCGATGCCCCGGCGGCGCAGGATGGCCAGCAAGCCGGCCGACACCGCCGTCTTGCCCACGCCGGTATCGGTACCGGTGACAAACAGGCCGGCGCTCACGGCAACACCCCCGTCTGGCGCCCGGCGACGGCGAAGGCCGCCAGGGCGGCATCGAGATCGGCATTGGTGTGGGTAGCCATGACGGTGGCCCGCAGGCGGCTGCTCCCCACCGGCACCGTGGGCGGCCGGATGGCCGGCACGAATACCCCCGCCTCTTCCAGGGTCCGGGCCAGGGCCAGGGTGGGCTCTGCTTCGCCTATCAGCACCGGCACCACCGGGGTTTCGCCCGGCAGCACCCGGTAGCCCAGTGCGGTCAGCCCCTGGCGCAGGCGCCGGGTGTTGGCATGCAGCCGCTCCCGCCGCTCCGGCTCCCGGCGGAGCACCGCCAGTGCCTCCAGCCCCACCGCCGCCGTGGCCGGCGACGGTGCGGTGGAGAAAATGAACGAACGGGCGCGGTTACGCAGGTAATCACACAGCAGGCGGCTGCCAGCCACGAAACCGCCTTCACCGGCCAGGGCCTTGCTGAGGGTGCCCATCTGGATCGGAATCTGCCCGTGCACTCCGAAGTGCTCCGCCGTACCGGCGCCGGTGCGGCCCAGTACGCCGGTGCCGTGGGCGTCGTCGACCATCAGCATGGCCTGGTGTCTTTCAGCCACAGCACGCAGGGCGGGCAGCGGCGCCATGTCGCCGTCCATGCTGAAGACGCCGTCGGTCACAATCAGGCAGCGCCGGTGGGCCGGGCGCGCCTCGGCCAGCAGGGTGGCCAGATGCTCAGGATCGCCGTGGCGATACACCGCGGTACGCGCCCGGCTCAGGCGGCAGGCATCGATGATGCTGGCATGATTCAACTCGTCGCTGCAGATCAGGTCCTCAGGCCCTACCAGGGCGGTGATCGTCCCGACGTTGGCCTGGTAGCCGGTGCCGAACAATACCGCATCTTCGCTGCCCTTGAGGGCGGCCAGGGCCGCCTCCAGTTCCCGGTGCAGCCGGGTGGTGCCGGTAATCAGCCGGGAGCCGCCGCTGCCGGTGCCGAACTCGGCCAGCGCCCGCCCGGCCGCTGCCACCAGGTCGGGGTGGGTGTTCAGTCCCAGGTAGGCGTTTGAGGCCAGCAGGATGAGCGGCCGGCCGTCCACCTCGGTACGGGGGGCCTGGGGGGCGGTAAAGGTGCGCAGCCGCCGCAGCCGGCCGGCGAGTCGGGTCTGTTCCAGTTCAGCGGCCAGGAATTCCAGGCTCACGGTAACGTCGCCCCCGTCACCCGGGTAGCTACGGCGGCCATGTGCGCCTGTACGTCCAGATGGGCCTGCCAGAACAGGTCGAGCATGGTCTTCAGGTCGGCCTGGCTGGCCGCCAGGGGCGGCATGAAGATGGAGGTGCTGGCGTAGGGCCGTACCAGCAGGCCCAGTTCCCGGGCCCGGTCAGCCACTGCCCACCCCACCCTGTCCTCCCAGGGGAAGCGGGCCTTGGTGGCCTTGTCGGCTACCAGTTCCAGGCCCACCATCATGCCCTGCTGGCGGACATCGCCGACAAAGGGCAGGGTGCGGAAGCGCTCCAGTTCCCGGGCCAGAAAAGCGGCCTTGGCCGGCAGTTCGGGCAGGAGTTCCTGGAGCAGGTCCAGGCTGGCCAGGGCGGCGGCACAGGCCAACTGGTTGCCGGTGTACGAGTGGCCGTGGAAAAAGGTTTTTTGTGCGCGGTAGTCGCCCAAAAACAGCTTGTAAATTTCATCGGTGGCCAGGGTGGCCGCCAGGGGCAGGTAGCCACCGGTAATGCCCTTGCCCACAGCCAGCAGGTCGGGCGCCACATCCTCGTGCTCGCAGGCCCACAGGCGCCCGGTCCGGGCAAACCCGGTGGCAACCTCGTCGGCCACCAGCAGCACGTTATAGCGGGTGCACAACTCCCGCAGCCCGCGCAGGTAGCCGGGGGGCATCACAATAATTCCGCCCACGCCCTGGACGAGCGACTCCATAAACACCGCCGCCAGCTCGGCCTGGTGCTCCTGCAGCAGCCGCTCCACCGCCGCCAGACACTGACGGGTACAGCTTGCCGGCTCCTGCCCCCAGGGGCAGCGATAGCAGTAGGGATACGGTACCTGCAGGTTGGCGGGCAGCAGGTGGGCAAAGGGCCGGTGGAACACTTCCACCGGAGCGATCCCCACCGCCCCCATGGTGTCGCCGTGGTAGCCTTCGGCGAAAGACAGCACCTTGCGCTTGCCGGGCTGCCCGCGGTGGTACCAGTACTGCACCGCCAGCTTCAGGGCCACCTCGACCGCGCCGGAGCCGTTATCGGAGTAAAATACCCGTTGCAGCCCCGCTGGGGCCAGGCGGGCCAGCCGCTCAGCCAGCAGGATCGACGGGACGTTGGCCTGGGTCAGCAGGGTCGAATGGGCCACCTTGCCCAATTGATCCACAATGGCCTGGTCGATCTGCGGCACCCGGTGCCCGTGCACGTTGAGCCAGATGGACGAAATGCCGTCCCAGTACCAGCGGCCGTTTACATCCATCAGCCGCATGCCCTGCCCGCGCTCAATGATCACTGGGTCCCGCTCGGCGTATTCCTTCATTTGCGTATACGGGTGCCAGACATGTTGCCGGTCCCAGTCACGTAGTTGCTCCCGATCCACCACTGGCCGCACCGCCTCTCGGTATACGTTAACCAGCTCCATATGCACAGTTAACATTATGCACAACTACCAGGGACTTCGGCAAGGGGATTCCGTTTGTCGCCCCCTTGCCGCCGGTGGCCTTTCTCAGATAGAATGTATAATGTTCCATGATCGCGCTGGGGGTGCCTTCGGGCTGAGAACGGAGCAAGTTAACGCTCTGTACCCTTTGAACCTGAACCGGGTCATGCCGGCGTAGGGAAGTGCGGCCGTTTGCAGTCAGCCATGCCTGCAGCCGCGCCCTACCCCGGGTGCGGTTGTTTTATTTTTCCAATGTCTCTGTCGCGGTTCTTGAAGGAGGCCGTCCATGCCGACCTTTCACCTGCATCTGGTGACAGACCGCAGTGCCACTCCCAATCTCACCGCCGCCATTGCCGCCGCCCTGGCCGGCGGGGTGGACTGGGTACAGTTGAGGGAGAAAACGGCTCCGGCCAGGGACCAGTACGATCTGGCCCTGGAGCTGAACCAGCTTTGTACGGCGACCGGAGCCGGTTTGCTGGTGAACGACCGGGCCGACGTGGCCGTGGCCGTTGGCGCCAGGGGGGTACACCTGACCCGGCGCAGCCTGCCGCCGGCCGCAGTTCGGGGACAGTTGCCCCCGGACGGGCTGATCGGGCTGTCGGTGCACACCGTGGCTGAAGCGGTGGCAGCCGCCCGGGCCGGGGTCGACTACCTCACCTTTGGCAGCGTTTTTCCTACCCGCAGTCATCCGGGCGGACAGGCCCAGGGGCTGGAGGCCCTGGCCCAGGTGGCGAGGGCCGTGCCGGTCCCGGTTCTGGCCATTGGCGGCATTACGGCCGACAATGCCGCCGCCGTGCTCGACACCGGCTGTGCGGGCATTGCCCTGATTTCAGCGATTCTGGCCGAAGCGGATCCCCGGGCGGCGGCGGCCCGGCTGCGGGCAGTTCTGGATCAACACCCGGGCCGGCCCTGCCACGCCTTTGCCCCCCGCCCTCTGTAACCACCGCATTTTCTAAGGAGGCCATGATGTTGCAAATTCATGTGAATGGCAAATCCCGCGATATTCCCGGCCCCATGACGGTACAGGAACTCGTCGGGCACCTGGACCTGGGCGCCACCCGGGTCGCCGTGGCGGTGGGCGATGCGGTGCTCCTGCCGGAACAGTGGGAGCACACGCAGATCCAGGCCGGCGACCAGGTGGAGATCGTCCGGGCGGTGGGCGGCGGCGCCTCCGAAGCCCGCTGGTCCGGGGTGTCCCCCTATGTGCCGGCTGAGGACCCGGTGGTGATTGGCGGGCGCACCTTTACCTCCCGCCTGTTCTGTGGCACCGGCAAGTTCCGCACAGCAGCCGAGATGCAGGCTGCCCATGCCCGGGCCGGCACGGAGATGGTCACGGTGGCCATCCGCTACATGGATTTTGAGGCCGATGGCGGCGGCGACATTCTGCGCCACCTGGATCAGGGGCGCTACCACCTGCTGCCCAACACCGCCGGGGCCTACACCGCCGACCAGGCCGTGAAGATGGCTCACCTGGCCCGGGCCGCCACCGGCACCAACTGGATCAAGCTGGAGGTCATCGGTGACCAGCAGACTCTGCTGCCCGACCTGCAGGGCACCCTGGAGGCGGCGGGCCGCCTGATCAGGGATGGGTTTGTGGTACTGGCCTACACAACAGCCGACCTGATTACCTGCCTGCGCCTGGCCGACCTGGGCTGCGCCGCCATCATGCCGCTGGCCAGCCCGATTGGCACCGGGCAGGGGCTGGTGGACTGGCCGGCCATCCGCCGGGTGGTGGAGCGCCTGTCCGGGGTGCCCGTGGTGGTGGATGCCGGCATCGGCTGCGCCACCGATGCCGCCCAGGCGATGGAAACCGGGGCCGCCGCCGTACTGGTGAACACGGCCATTGCCAAGGCGGACAACCCCGCCCTGATGGCCGAGGCAATGAAGTGGGCGGTAGTGGCCGGACGCCAGAGCTATCTGTCCGGGCGGATGGCCAAACAGGAGTGCGCCAACCCGTCCAGCCCCACCACCGGGGTGCCGGTGGCCGGCCTGCGCCGCACCGGGGAGGTCGAGTAATGCACGCGCCGGACGTCGTGGTCGTCGGCGGGGGCCTGGCGGGCCTGTCTTCGGCCTATACCCTGGCCCGCGCCGGCGTCCGGGTGACGCTGGTTGAACGGGATGCCCCCGGCAGTGGTGCTTCGGGGGCCGCCGCCGGGATGCTGGCGGCCCAGCATGAACCGGAGGCCGACGGTCCCTTCTACCGGCTGTGCGTGCACAGCCGCGACCTCTGGCCGGAGCTGGCCGGGGATCTGCTAGCCGAAACCGGGGTCGACGTGGAACTGGCCCGGGGCGGCATCGTGTCGCTGGCCGACACGCCGGATGCCGAGGACCACCTGGGGCTGCAGGCCACCTGGCAGGCCGCCGGCGGCCAGGCTGTACGCTGGTGGACCCCTGCGGCGGTGCAGGCCCACCTGCCCGGGGCCGCTGCCACCCGGGGGGCCCTGTGGGCCGTGGCCGACGGCCAGGTGGAGGCGCCGCGGGCGGTTCAGGCCCTGCACCTGGCCTGCGTCCGCCGCGGTGTGACCTTTCACGTGGGTACGCAGGTGCTGGGCTTTCAGACGACAGGCCGGCGGGTTGTCGGGGTGGACACGACCGCCGGGCCGATCAGCGCCGGCACCGTGGTGCTGGCTGCCGGTGTCTGGTCCGGCGCGCTGGCCAGTTGGCTGGGGGTACGGCTGCCCATGTTTCCGGTGAAAGGGCAGATGCTTGCCCTGCGCCCGGACGGCCCGGGCACCGGACCCTGGACTGCCCGGTTGACGCCGGTGTACGGTTCCGGCTGCTACCTGGTGCCCAAGCGTGACGGCCGTGTGGTGGTGGGTGCCACGGCGGAGCCTGAGGCCGGCTTTGACCGGCGGGTGACCGTGGGGGCCGTTGCCCGGCTGGGTCAGGCGGCCGCTGCCCTGATCCCGGATCTGGAGCGGGCGCCCCTGGTGGCCACCTGGAGCGGCCTGCGCCCGGGCACCCCGGACCGGCTGCCGCACCTGGGGCCTTTGCCGGGCTGGGAAGGTGTGGTGGCCGCCACCGGCCACTTCCGCAACGGCGTGCTGCTGACGCCCGTGACCGGTCAGGTGGTGGCCGATCTGTGCACCGGCCGCACCCCGGCGGTGGACCTGCAGGCCTTCGACCCCGGCCGGTTTGCCTTCGGTACCGCCCACTGTGCAGACCCCGAGGTGGCTCCCTGCCGCCAGGCTGGGGCGGTGGCCTGCCCCTACCGGGTACAGGACTGAAAAAGACAGAGTACGAGGGTAGCGGCCAAACACCGCTACCCTCGTTCTTCATGCGCAGGCGGTTGATCACAGCGCACCCGGACCCTCTACAACGGTTTCCGTCTTGTGCCGGTAGCCCATCCGGTCGAGTACCGTCCGCATGGCGGCCAGGTCCGTCCGGGCCGGGTCAAAGACGGCGCTGACCGTCTGCTTTTTGAGATCCACGCTGATCTGGCGGGCACCGACCAGTTGCAATTCGGCTTTGACCAAAGCCTTGCAACCGCCTCAGTGCATATCCAGCCCCGCGAACATAACCATCTTCTCCCCTGGACCGGGTGCCAGAGTCGGGGCCGGTGGCTCTTGTGCCGATTTTCCCCTGAAGAAACTAAAGACGCCCATTCCGTTCACCTCACTGCCGGTTCCACGACCCGGGCCGAACTCACCAGTGCCTGCCAGAGCCGGGCCAGGAAGGGAATCCAGGCGACCAAAACCAGGGCGTAACCGGTGGCCAGCACCGGCCCGTACTGATGCTCGGGTACGGCTAGACCGGCAACCCAGAAGAGAGCGGCGCCCACGTTGTTGGCGATCAGGGCCACCCAGGAAACCACCAGAGTGCCGCGGCGTAGAAGCGTGCCATGAGCCGGGTTTCACCCTCTGCCCGGGAGCCCGTTTCCCACACAATTTTCAGGAGGTGGAGGTCGACCACCAGGGCGACCGCAATCCCCGCCCCCACCACATGCATCTGATTTCCCACCATGCCTAGCATGACCAATACGATCGCGGTATTCAGGACTGCCCAGAGGCGCCATTGCGTTGCACGGCCAGGTTCAGGAACACCCGCCCGGGCAGCCAGAAACCTGGGCAAGGTGCCGAAGATTACCTGTGTAATGCCTCCGAGAACAATGGTGTGCACACGAATCCAAAGCAAACCAGGAATCGGGTTCACCACGCCAAAGTTGGACAGGACCATCTCCACGGTAGCCAGCGCGCCCAGTGTCAGGTAGAGGGTCGCCATGGCATAAAACGGATTCAGCCCGATCAGCAAGGGTGAGACCTCCTCTCCTTAGCATGCAGGCGCCCACCGTCCGGCCGCCCCGACGGCGGTGCGGCCTGGCCTAGTGTTGTGCGAAGTTGACTGCGCCTTCCGCGGCGTTACACTCGGTGACCAGACCCATGGCATCGGCCAGGGCGTGACTCGGGACCATGGTCCGGCCGCCGTGCAGTACTGGTGCCGCTGACAGCGTCACCGTCTTGCCGTTGACCGTGGGCGTGGCAGGCTGACCCGCCGGGCCGGGCGGTCCGAAAAATTCGCGGTTCCAGGCCGACCGGTATGAACCGGTCGGCCTCTTTTACTTTCCGACTACTCCCCGCTGGGTACCGGTTTACGGGCAACCAGGGCGAACTTGCCGCGGGCGATCTCTGTGCGCCTGGCGATGGCGAAACCGGCGCCTTCCAGCCACCCGGCGACGGCCTCCTGCCCAGGTCGCAGGGCCACTGGCGGGCCGGTTTCGACCGCAGCGCCCTGGTGGTAGTCGATGACCAGGAGCTGGCCGCCGGGGCGCAAGATGCGATACACTTCACGCGCCAGAGCCGGCGGGTCCACGGCCTGATGCAGAACACTGCAGACCAGGGCGGCGTCGGCATCTCCATCGGGACCGGGCAGGTGGTTTTCACTGTTGACGGCCGTGGTGATGCCGGTCACGCCTTCCCGTGCGGCGTATGCCATCAGCATGGTGAGATGCTCCGGGGCGATGTCGTAGGCGGTCACCCGGCCCCCCGGCAAGACCCGGCGCGCCACCGGCAGACTGAAGAAGCCGATACCAGCCCCCACATCGGCAACATGCTGGCCAGGGGCCAGGTCCAGCAGGTGGAGAGCCCGGTCCGGGTCCAGTTGCTGCCGCTTTTGTGCCAGCTTCGCCTCATCCAGATCTGCCAGGTTGAAGTGCTTCTTGAACGGTGCCGAGGGACTGTTGCTTTCAACCATGTTATTTCTCCTCGCGTGGTCATGCTCCCGGACCGCCGGTGACCGCCTCCGCGCCTTAATCCCCCATGGTATCAGTCTGGTGCTGTAACGTCCCCCAGATGCTCACCGCCATCAACAGGGTCAGCATCCCCAGGGAAATGAGGCACCACATGCAGTAACGGCGCAGCACAAATGCTTCTACCCAGGTCAGATAAACTGAAAAGACCCATCCCGCCAAACTGAGTCCGGAACTGGCCAGTGGTACCCAGATTGGCGTTGCCGCCCCGTTATACCTCCAGGCCAGTCCAAGCCCCAGCAAGACCACGTAGGTACCCAGCCCGAAAACTGCCACCGGAATGCCCATAATTTCTGCGTAAGGGCTGGCGTTGACCACATCACAGCCGGTACCGCCGATGCACCACAAGACTCCGCCAAATACCTTGTGCCAGCTCAGATATCCGGAGACAGCCACTCCCGCTGCCGCCAAACCGGCCACGACCGTCCCGTATCCACCTGCACGCATCACGGCTGCTCCAGTGCGGCTGCCACAACCCGGCGCAGATCGGCGTATGGAACTGCTCCCACCAGCTTTGCCGACTTGCCGCCAGCCGTAATGATGAATGTGGGGGTACCCTGCACGCCCAACTGCTCACCCTGCGCCAAACTGGCGGCCACGTGCTGGTCGGCTGCACTGTTTTGCATGCACTGCGACCATTCCGCCGTATCTAACCCCAGTTCCCCGGCAAATGTGAGCAGCCTGTCCGGCGCGAAAGCGCCGGTCTGAACCCCGCGCCAGTTGGCAAAGAGCTTATCGTGGTAGGGCCAGAACTGGCCCTGTTCGCTGGCGCAGAAAGCCGCCCTGGCTGCTGCGTGCGATTCTATACCCAGCCTGGGGAACGGCTTGTAGACCAGTTGGACCTTTCCGGTCGCCACGTAGTCCCTGACCAGCGGTGTCACAGTTTGCAGCGGCCCGAAGGCAGTGGGAGCACTGGAAATCGGAGAAAATCTCGACCTTGACCGGATTGCCGGCCGTGCCCATTGCCATCCCGTTGACTGCCACGTTTGGGAGTTGGGCAATACCGGGGCCGCCGCCCGTATTTACGTTCACCCAAATCATCACCCCCGCCAGAGCCATAGCGGCGACCAGGACGATTCCCAACAACCGTCCAACGGAAGGTGGCTTCGATCGGTTCCAGCGTTGCCCCATTTGATATGCCCCCAATCTGGAGACTCCACTGCATCGCATTCCAACGGCGTGTTGGCACAGCATGCGCATCCTGATCCAGACTAACGCTCCTGCCGCAAGAACGCTATCACCCACCAGGGCTATCTGGGGTCTCCCGTATCTATATCACGCACGCAAACCCCCGTCAGCCTGGCCGGCGGGGAGGTGGCAGATGGCTGCCAAAGTCGGCTGAATCGGCCTTTCCCACACGGGAAGGGCCGATTCAGAATGCTATTGCTGTACATGGCTGGATACTCCCCAATCCCCCCACCACCACGTCTGCAGCGCCACCAGCCGGGCTATAGCCGCCAATCGCTGCACATTCACACCTTCCACCTGATCAACCAAGGTATGAATATGATTAGTACTACCCTCATCCACCACCTGAATGACGGGCACGGGGAGCTTGGCAAAGGTCATGCCATCGCTCGGGCCGACATGACCCATTTCCTTCACTTTAACTTTTAGCTGTTGAGCGAAATCAAGGATATGTGCAGCACCCTGGTCCGTGCGGCTCAGTTCGATCGTAAGGATATCAGATCTACCAATGGTATCGAGGTTTATGACTCCCACCAACCGGTCTCCTCTAAACCCCGGTGCGTTACGGTAAGCACTGGATCCAACCATACCGCTTTCCTCCGCGCCCCAGGCCGCAAACAAGACACTGCACCGGGGCGGGTCAGCCGCAAGGATGCGGGCCACTGTGAGTAAAGTAGCTACGCCGCTGGCGTTATCATAAGCACCATGAAAAATGGCTCCGTCCACGTCCGTACCCATATGGTCATAATGAGCTCCAATAATCACCACTCGGTCCTGCTGGGCCGGGTCGCTGCCTTTTAACAGACCAAGAACATTTAGATCCGCCCGCTCAGGGTCCACCGTGACCTGGGTTTTGATTTTTGCCCGCCAGCCGGTGGCAAAGGGGTGGGGTTTGCGCCTGCGGTCCATCTCGTTAACGATTTCACCCAGGTCAACACGGGTGCCCAAAAGTTTATCCGCCACCTCCCGGCTGATCTCGACAGCAGGAAGCTTGACCGGGGCCATAACACTATACTTACGCTGTAATTCATCCCCCCGGTACTCCTTTGGCCGGGCAACATACAGGATGCCAACGCCACCTCGCGCCGCTACGTTGGCATCCTTGACCTGTTGACTGCGGTATTCAGGCTTCACCTCCGCTCCCACCCCAGGAGCCCCCCGTACCACCAGCGCAATCTTGCCGGTCAGGTCTACACCGGCAAAGTCATCGTAATTCAGTTCGGGAGCAACCATGGCGTAGCCGACAAAGACTACCTCAGCCTCGGCCAAACCGGCGCCGGAAACAAGGGTCGCGGCGTAGTCCCGGCGGTACCGTAAGGTTTGATGGCTGATGTGACTTATCTCTAACTCAGGTAGTGCTGAATGCTCCGTGTAGGTGAAGGTAAACGGCCATGTATAACCGTCAGTGCCAGCCGGAATCAACCCAATGGACTGAAACTCCTGTGCCAGCCAGTTTGATGCCTTAACCGCAGCCGAGGTACCGGCCCTTCGGCCGGAGAATTCATCACTGGCCAGAGTTGCCACCGCTTGCTGAATGGGTTCGACGCTAAGCTGTTGCCACTGCTGGTGCTGGGCCATGACCGAACGCACCGAATGGGTCGCGGAAGCACATCCGTCCAAAATCAGAACAACCACCGCGACCAGAGCCACTTTTCTCAACCGCAAGCGGGTTCACCCCTCACCGCTGGTGATGAAACATCCCGCCCATCACGCGTAACAGTGCCACGTCACCCTGCATCTGGATCCGGCTCTGGCGGAATGCCTCGGCACCACTCAACTCCCCGGTATGCAGGCGGAGCCAATCTTCTGCCGCCACTTGCATGGAGCCATCCAAGGGAGGGACCAGACCAGTCAGCACCTCTAGCTGGCCCTCCGTAATCACATAGGTCCATGTACCGCCACCGGGACCGGTCAGTACGATTCCAATTCGACCTGTAACACCGGCAACGTCATTTGCGTCAAAATATTCCACCGATTGCTGTATCAACTCAGTGCATGTCCACTTGGACACAGCTATTCTCCCCCTCGAGCAGATTCACGTGCAATCTGCCTGACCCTGGCCCTGACCCAACGCGCATAAATGCTCTGCCCCACGCCAGCAATGGTGGGAACCAGCAGGAACAGTGAAAAGATCCAAGGATACTGAGCGGGATAGGCCCACTGAATCATGATCCACAGGCGCCGGACCAACCAGCCGAAAAGTAAAACCGTAAAACCGCCCGACAGCAGCCCATAGGCCCCAAATACAAAAGTATCTCGGCCAGGCGGCAGGTCGAGGCGCCCCCGGAGCACGCCCCGTATAAGGTTACTCCAGAAAACCTGGGCTTTGATGCGTAGGTTGGGGATCTCCAGCAGATCCATTAGCAAATAATACCCATCTAGCCTCAGGAGGGGGTTCAAGTTCCATATCAGTTTGATGGCACTGCTAACCACAACGGTTAAAGCTGCCCGGTGGAGGTCAGTTTGCGGCACAGAATGAAGCCAAAGGAGCACAGCGCCAGCCCAGAGTACTGCCTCAATAAACGGGCCGGCTAGAGTCACCCATAGCCGCTGTGTTCGGGGCAACAGCCAAGCATCACTGACGTCGGTGTAAAAATAGGGCTGGAACAAATAGAGGGCAAACCCAATATCCGAAACCTTGCCGCCGTACTTCCGGCAGGCTATGGCGTGTGCAAATTCATGCCCGGTGATGACCAGGCATGACGTAAGTATCGACATCACGATTCCGGCCGGAGTAACCAAATACGGGGATTCCTGCGCGAGTTGGGGCCAGTGCATGGCGAGAACGAAGCTTACCCAACCGATGGCCAACAAAGCAACGACGACAAAAGCTCGGGTAAACAGAGGTGTCGCCAACCGCGCCAGGTGTTCCAAAATCGGTCCTGGGTTAGCGAGGGGAAACTTGACAAATGTCGGGCTGGTACGAAAGCCTGCCCAGCCAGTACCGGCCTTGACAGAGTCCCAGCGAGCCGCATCGGTCGGACTGATCGTATCCTCCAACAGACCCAATTGTCGCAGCCGCTCGACAAATTGCTGCAAAGTTTCCTGACTAACAGCCAGCCCCTGCTCCAACAGGACTTGCTCTACCCCGGCGAGGCCTGTCCGCCCGGTAAGGGAGCGTGCAACCGAATACTCCAATGGTCGCAAGCGGTAGAACCGATGGGACCATGGATCCTTAAGAATAAAAGTGGTAGTGGCGCCTTCCACCTGTTCCACCACCTGCAAATCGTCCCGAAGGCGGGGGAATCGGGCACCTTTCGTGGACGGCCGCATTTTAATCTGCCCAGCGGTAGGTCCGGATGGCTCCCACCAGCCCGATGACAAGCCATCCAAGGAGCCCAAGGCTGCTGGACAGGTTATCAAACAGGGTTCCGCCCTCCACAAAAGCACTGCGAATGACCGTCACCAGGGGGGTCAGGGGCAATACCTTCAGGATCGGCTGCAGGAAAGAGGGCAGCATGTAGAGCGGAAAATAGGCACCACTCAGAAACATCATCGGAATAAAGAGTACGTTGGCAACCGCAATGGCCGCTTGTGTGCTGCGCACCATGTTCCCCAAGGCAAACGACAAAGCCAAGAACGTGAGCGTCCCTAGTACAATACTCACCAACAGGGGGCCTACGGAGCCGGTCAACTTGGTTTGAAATACCAAGGTAGCAAAGGCCAAGCCCAGGGCCGTTTGAAGCAGCACTACCAGAATGCGCACCATGCTTTGAGCCAGCACCACGGTCAAGGTGTTGGTAGGCAGCAACCGCATGCGCTTGAGCAGCCCCACCTGTCGGTGTTCCGCTTGGTTTACGGTAATGCTGAACAGAGTCGTCGACATGATGGTAACGGCCAGCAAGCCGGGGACAAAGAATTCCATAAAGCCCTCATTCCGGCCGAAGATGGACCCGAAGACGACAATAAAAAAGATGGGCACCAGGAAGGACATTATCATGGCCTGGATATCCCGGGCGTATAGCCGTGCCTCCATGGCTGTAATGCGCCAGAGGTGTGCCATATTACCCCAGCCTCCTTCCTGTGAGTACCAGAAATGCGTCTTCAAGGTTGGCCGGACCCACGGCCACATTGCGCAGACCAATACCGCGGGCGGCTGCCATTTCACCCAGGCTCCTGGAAGCGGACTGACCATCACTGGTAAAAACGGTCACCTGACCATAGTCGCTGACCACCCGGGTGACGCCGGACATTTCTGCAATGGCATGGGTGAGGTCGTCGCGGTCGGTTTCGAACGTGATCCGTTCCGCCAGCCCAGCGGCCTGGATGATTTCACGCGGTGCGCCCAGAGCCACCAGCAGCCCTTGATCCACGATCCCAATTCGGTCGCAAAGGCGCTCGGCTTCCTCCATGTAGTGCGTGGTAAGGAAGATCGTCTTCCCTTCGCGCTTTAGCCGGTCGAGAATGCCCCAGACGCTGCGGCGTCCCTGCGGATCCATGCCAGCCGTGGCTTCGTCCAGGAAGACCACCTCAGGGTCGTGGACAATGGCCAGTGCCAGCGCCAGCCGCTGTTTCTGTCCACCGGACAGGGCCCGGTAACTCCGGCTGCCTTCGCCGGTCAGCCCCACCAGATCGAGCACTGTATCCGTGGGCAAGTGGCGGGGATAAAACCCGCCAAAAAACTCGACAGCTTCCCTGACCTTCATGCGTGGGTATATGGCGGTGGACTGGAGTTGGACCCCCACCTGTTCGCGGATTGACTGAGCCGAACCCCGCACGGCCTGACCGCACACCTCTATGCTGCCGCTGTCCGGCTGGCGCAGACCCTCCACCATTTCAATGGTCGTAGTCTTGCCGGCGCCGTTTGGACCCAGCAGGCCAAAGACCTCTCCTTGTGCCACTGAAAAGGAGATCCCTTTGACTGCTTCCACCTTACCGTAACGTTTTTTCACATCCGCCACCCGGATGATGGCCCCCACCCTGATTCCTCCTCAGCGGCCGTGTTGTTGCCCCTCGTCTGTAGGATGCAGCCAGACGGCCAGCGGCCACATGGCCAGACCTAGCCCGGGGTAGATGGCCCACGACACCCGCCGCTCCACTGCCAGATTGATGATTGCCAGACCTCCGGCAATCAGAATCCAACCCATAAGCGAACCCAGTAACAGGGCCCGCCGCTGCCCCATGGAGCGCGCCAATGCGCTGAATACCCTTGGACCCAGCATGGCAAACACTCCACCCACGCCCACGGCCGCCAGGGAATAGAAAAACCAGGGTTGCAAACCACCTGCTGCCACGGCGGCCAAAAGAAGTGCAGCCATGGGGAAGACCCAGAAAACCAGGCCCTTACCTACCGATGATTTCATTCGCACGTTGCTCCTTTTTCCAGGAATTGTCGCTGCCGCTGGGCAATTTCCATGGCCTCACGTGTCGGTCGCCCCACGGCAACCAGATAAACCGCCGCTTCATTTACCCCATCGGCGCCCACCATGGCACTTAGCTGGTCATCACGAAAGCCACCGAGGGCTACGGCCCCCAGATCAAGGGCCGCTGTTACCAGCAATAGGTTCTGAGCCGCATGTCCGGCGTCAAGCAGGATGAAACGGTAGCCCCGGTCGCCATATTTAAAGGTGTTGCGGGCAAACACCGCTGTAAATACGAACAGGGCCGAGGCATTCACCAAAATGTTTTTGTAATGGCTAAGTGTTTCAATCTCCTGAGCAAGGTTAGCAGGATCAGGCAAGCGTTCCAGTGCGTGGTCCGAGACGCAGTAGTGATATGCACCAACTGGCAAGTCTGCTGTCTGCTGGGCAATAACATATAGCTCAACTGGATACAACGCACCACCTGACGGAGCAGCACGAACCTGCTGTATGTTCCCGCCGGCAAACTCGTAAGCACCGGTCACTCCATAAGTTAACAACAAGAGTTGGCTTAACTCGCCCAAGGTCAGCGGCTCACCGGTAAAGTCACGTACAGATCGACGCCGCCAAATAGCCTCTTCCAGGCTACAGCGAGTAGGGGGCACTTCCCGGGGAAGCTCTACCCGCTGCAGTTGAGGAAAATAATTGTAGCCTTTGGACATCATGGCCACCATGGCAGGCTTTCGGAGTTTGCTGATTCGCAGCCCAAGTAGCGCTTCATTAGTTCGTCGGATTTTTGTGTTCTCGTGAAAAACCTCGTAAAGCGAATCCAGCCGGTGCCGAATCAGATGGGCGCTGCCTATGTCCTGGTTCTCGCGCGTCACCCAGGCCCCTCCTCTATGGAAATGGGTGCGGCAACTGATTTAACTCTGCTTCCGTAGCAGCCTGGCTACGGTAGCCAAGGCGAACTGGCACCTCGTAGAGCCGCTGGTAGCCCAGGAAACGCTGGTTGTGGTTGCCGTTTAATTCCATCATTCCGGGTACCGCCACCTTGATGGCCCACAACCCTTGTGCCGCCACATCCGCCGGCGTGAGATCTATGGCCAGGGGCTCAAGCCCAGCCGCTTGTAAAGTTGCCACACAGCGGCGAGTGGAGTCGATCACATCTCCAGTATCCTGGTTGGGAAGTTTGTCAAGGTGGACAACCCGCCCGTGATCAGTTAAAAAGCGGATCGCGTGCCGCATGTGCGGCTGACCGTACAGACGGACATGCTCCTCAAAACTGGTGATAGCCGCGAACTGATCGCCCGGTTCAACGGGACCGTACTGTCGGCTCATGGAGCGGACCCAGGCTCGGGTCTGAGCTGCTTCAATCAGTGCCTTCAAGGCGGCCTGAGTTGGGTTTGGACGGGTAGCCGCCCCACAGGCGACGGCACAGCCGTAATCATGTTCCTCCTCGGCAACGCAAAAGACGGTGGGAATACGAATGTCGGTGGTAATGTCGAACAGACGGAAGGTTACGCCTGGGACTGTAAATCGTTCGGATATGATCTGCCCAAGCCAAGACTTCTGCGGCACTTGAATCTCCGGCGCGGGTAGCCGGTTCCACCACATGATCATCACGGCATCCCGTTCGACCACTTCACAGAGCCCGGATAACCCCGCATCCTCCGGAGTTAAGGCCAGGGCGACGCCAGTTGACACTGAAGGGGCGATGGGAACTTCGTCCCGTCCATAGCGGTAAGGTACGTGGGTTAAGCCAGCCGGGTACCAGATGGGCTCCCCGTCCGACATGGTGGTCCCCTTGACCCAACGTACCGGCGTCGAATCGGTAAAGGGTCGGAAGGGAAAGTCAGGTTGCTGATACTGTAATAACGAATAAGGTGTTATGCGCCTGGGATGTACAGCTCGTTCGGGTAAATCAGCCCACGTTGCAAGGATATAATCGTCAGGGAAATAAACGCTACAGGCGTACCGCTCAATTGTTTCACCAAGAGCAGCTGCCAGAGCCGTCTCGCGGGTAAGACCTGCCCCACCGTTATGGTCAAAACAGTCCACTGGGAGCCCATATCGGGAGGTCTTGGACACTTCGGTGGCAGAAAAGAATAGGCGGGCATCGTCTGGTTCGGCACACAGTTCATATACCTGCTTAATTAATCCACAACGAGGACTAACAAACCGCCCGGCGCGTCTTAGAAAATCGTCAAGCCGACTCACCACGCCCATATCCGCCTCTGCGGATCATGCCGAACAGGGCCACAGACGGGACAGCGAGGCAACTTCAACACGTCATGCATTTCAACCGCCATATCCATGCAATTCAAGGTCACCATGGCTCCGTAAGTCACAGGTGGCATAACGTTGGTCAGAATGCGTATTGTTTCAAATGCAGCCAGTCCAGCCAATGCCTGGGCCAAGGCGGGCAACCGGCTACCAACGGGGTCTACCTCTGGATGGGACTGCAAAAATTGTTGGAACGCTTCGAACTCCGGGTAGTGATTTTGCACACCCTTGACGCGCAGCTCATGACATGTCCAGCAAGCCGTTTCACCCGGCACAACTGTCGGCCCAACTACCAAGGTTGTTGAGTTGAGGAAACCCGCGGTACTAAGTTTGACCCCAGCTTCCAGGCAAGCCTTGTGCACTGCTTCCCGGGCTGGTAATAGGGGCCGATCAGGCAGAAACATGACAAGATCACAATTGGCCCCGACCAGGTTCCCCCATGGTAGGTCTGCTTCTGCCGGCGCCTCAGTCAGGCTGCCAACCCCTGTACGGGATAACGCCTCCCGGTACAGGCGCCCCAGTGTTAGTTTCCCTTCATTTTGTCCACCAATAATAAGTACATGGCCCTTACGCATGGCCTCAGCATCGATAGAATTATTATTAAGGACAGCAAAGAAGGCCCCCAGTTCCAGGTCTGGTTCCAGAGCGGCCTCGTTAACCTCTTCAAGTAGATCTCTTTCAGCAAATACTCCTACGGCCTGCTCAATAACCGGTGCAGCAACATCCTCAAACGCTGCTGCAATTTCAGCCACCGTTCGGTTGCCATCCAGGAGTGGGCAAAGTCTAGGAACCACCTCAGTAGCCGCTTCCCCACGTAATACGAGACTGCGATCTGCAGATCGCAGTAACACAATCCCATCAGCTATTGGAACCACAGCAAACCCCCGCTTCAGTTTGGGATGCAAAGGGAGGTTGTGGGCCAATTTCATTCCTCCACCTTTTAGGTATTCATTATTGAAAAACGAAAAAGCGAGCCCGGAGGTTCGACTCCAAGCTCGCTTTTTCTTTGGGTGTTTACGCACCTGCTGAGCAGGAGGTTGAGGTGCTGGTGCTGCTGCAACCGCAACTGCAGCTGCTGGACGAAGAACACGAACCTGCTGCAGCGAAAGCAGACATGACCAACCGATCTTCCAATTCCTCGATCTCCAGGTTCAGCACGGTGAGTACCTTCTTTGAGTTCATCGCAATCTCTCTCTTTACATTTCTACCCTTTCGTTCTGCTATTTCCCATTCCGCGCCACTTGTTTATTTCCTTCTTTTGGAACAGAAATCACTGCAGTTTTCTCACAGCAAATTGTCCCAATAGGCTTATTTTTCCCGGGCCATGAAGATGAGCCCTTCCATTTCGGAAAGGGCTCATTTGGCTGCTAATGTCGGATCAGCTTATCGACATCCGGGCACGCTGACACACGAATGGGCCATAATCTGACCCTACGCTATGGCGACACCAATAACGTAAACTTCAAGCCCGATCTCAGCGTAATGGCAGATCGGGGGAGTAGCTGTCTGCTACTGGGACGCCGCGACCGGTGCAAATGCGGACACAACGGTGGGCTGGCTTGGCCAGCTCCTGGGTGGTCTGGGTTCGACCAGGAACAGCGACTAGGGAACTCTGGTGGGTGCTTGTCGCCGGGAACGGTACGTGGCAGACCCAGCCTACGGGGTAGCAATCTCACTGCCGGCGCCCCGGATGTCGACTGCCGCCACACCATACACGGCAGTAGCCGCCGCGGGCGCAGAGGAGTCCTGCCACTGGTACTGTCCGCCCGTTGCGGCCGCGGCCGGCACCCTGGCCACCAGTTCCCAGTCGCGCCCGGCGCCCCGGCGGTAGATGGCGAAATAGGCGATGTCGCTGCCTGCGGCCGACCAGCTTATCACCGGCACCCCGGCACGCTCTTCCACCTTCAGCCCCAGGGGCGGCAGGGGCAGCACTTGCCGCGCCTGATCAGGCGTGATCCCCCCGTTGTCCGGCGCAGGCGGGGCGGTTGGGGCCGCCCCGGCCGGCAATGCTGCTGGGGGCGGGGGCGGGGCCAGGGCCGGGGTCGCTTCGGCCGGGTACGGGGCCGGTGGCTGTTCCGATGCCGTCATGCAGCCCGCCAGGCCACCGCTGAGTGCCAGTAAAACCGCCAACACAAATCGCAAGATAAGCCCTGCTTGCGCCTTGCGCATCCCATCCACCACCCCTTCGGAAACTACTGCCTCTTTCCCTATATTATGGACATTCCCCTCTTTGCAGCAGGCAAAATTTCTGGTTTCCTGCCCCTCGCCCAGACATGAACGGCCAACCACGGGTGCAGGGCATGTGCAAAGCTACCTGGGGCGGTGTTTTGCGGGCCACGCTCTTCGCTAGTAGGAATAAACGACTTAATTTGTATAATTTTTCTGATTCTAATGGCACACTGGACTTGTGTGGCACAAGATGTCCGCCTACTGCGATGATCAACCATTCCGCTTGGGGGGTGCATGATGTCTACCCGTCGGTTCTGCCGCTTGACCCTTTCTGCACTGCTGGTTCTGCTGGTAGTGGTAAGCGGGTTGCCCAGGCTTCAGGTTCCGGTTGCCTCTGCGGCCAACGGGGACTGGATCCACCGTACCTACTTCCAGGCCCGCTGCTCCTCGGGGCTGGGAGTCGGGATTGCCTTTGACGGTGAATACCTCTGGTTTAGCTGCTACCGGTCCAATCCTGACTTGTATAAGGCAAGGACCCTCGATGGTGCCATTGTCGCCAGCTATAACGTTGCCAGTGGTCTGGGCGCACTGGCCTGGGACGGCAACCGCAAGATGCTCTGGGCGGGCTGGGGTGCCGGAGCCGGCGCCGAAGGTGACGTGCGCCTGATCAATCCCGCCACCGGGGCTGCCACCGTCCGCTTCAATGCCGCCGACGCCCGGATGTGCGGCCTGGACGATGGACTGGCCTACGATGCCCAGGACGATACCCTCTACATTAGCCCCGATTGCTCCCGGGTCATCCACCACTACTCCACCGGCGGCAGCCACCTGAACGACTTTGCCTGGGGCGGCACCGGTTGTTACAACAGCGGGATCGCGATCGGTGGTGAGCTGATGTACCAGGGCTCCAACGGCTGCAACCGTGTCTGGGTGGTACGGCGGTCGGACCACAGCCCAGTCTTCAACTTTGCCACCAACATCCCGGGCGATACCAACTATCGGGACGAAGACCTGGAATGCGACAGCGTCACCTTCTCACCCAGAACCGTCATGTGGTCCATCGAAGCGTACGAGCCGCGCCGGGCGGTTGCCTTTGAGGTTCCCCCCGGTACCTGCGCCACCGGCGGCGGCGTAGATACCGATGGCGACGGCTTGCTGGACGAATGGGAGCAGAACGGCGTGACCATTGACCCTGATGGCAACGGCCCGATCCCGCCACAATTCATCGACCTGCAGGCCATGGGGGCCGACATCCGGAAACCCGACATCTTCCTGCACATCGACTGGATGGAGGACGCCGGTCACAGCCATAAGCTGCGGCAGGATGCCGTCCGCAAGGTCGCAGAGGCATTTGCCAGCTCGTCCTATGTCAGTCCGACCGGCTCGGTAGGGATCAACCTGCATGTGGACCAGGGGCCGGACAGCATCCTTGATTTCACCACCGGTGCCACCTGGGGCGCCCTCAGCCAGGCCCGCTCCCTCACACACGTGAACAATCTGGGCACGAGCGGCGGCGGCTACAACTGGAGCGCCTTCCAGACCATTAAGGATGAGCCCGGCGGCTTTACCGAGAGCGGCCGCACACCGATTTTCCACTACGTGATTTCCGCCCACAATTATGACTCCACCACCTCCAGCGGGATTTCCCGAGGCATTGGCGCCAGTGACCTGATCGTCAGCCTGGGCTCCTTTACCGGCGGCGTCGGCTCTATGGCCGAGCAGGCCGGCACGCTGATGCATGAACTGGGCCATAACCTCTCCCTGCGCCACGGCGGCAGCGATAACGTGAACTTCAAGCCCAATTACCTCAGCGTGATGAACTACGCCTTCCAGCTCGGCGGTCTGATTCAGGGTGGTGTCGAGGGCACCCTTGACTATTCCCGCATGACCCTGGGCAACCTCGACGAAGCCAACCTGGACGAGGCGCCCGGGCTGGGGGCAGGGGCCGCCGGTTACGGCACCCGCAGCTACTGCCCCGGCCTCGGTTACCGGGCCATTGCCGACGCCAACGCCCCCATCGACTGGAACTGCGACGGCGCCGCCACCGACGCCGGCATCTCCTACAACGTGAACAACAGCGGTGGCGCCGTTGAGGTGCTGACCAGTTACGACGATTGGGCCAACATCCAATTCAAGGGTGGGGCCATCGGGCTGGCGGGGGTCAATCCGAATCTACCCGTGGAGACGGAGCTTGACCTGCTGACCTCTGAACTGGCCGACGAGATCCCACCGCTGCGGCCCTGCACCCCACAGCCGTCGCTGGTCTGGGCCCTGCCGCTCAGCCCGGCGGCCCCGACTGATCTGGCGGCCGGCGACACCCTGCCCATCCGCTTTAACTGGGGTAGTTGCAACGGTTTCGTGCTGAACGACACGGTACAGATCGTGATTCGGAATCAGGCAGACTCCCGGTATCCGGTGGCCGCCTATGTACTGGGCGCCGACATTACCATGCATGCCGCGTCCGGGGAGTACGGGCAGGACTTTGTCCCCAGCCAGTTCGGCGTGGCAGCCGGCACCGACCTGCAGGTGGAAGTCTACATGAACTATCAGAAGGTAGGCGAGGCTGCGGTGCATATCACACCCTGAGCACCACCCGCCCCCAGGCCGCACAAAGCGGTGCAGGAACTGGAGAATGCCTGACCAGAGGTATTCCCCAGTTCTTGCATTTTTCACCGTGATCAGTTCAATGATGCACTGGTGAAGCACCAGGCGCCGTAAACCGGCGTTCCGGGGATTTGACAGTGTGCAACTTGCTACTACACAATGGATATCACGCTTATCTAAATAGCAAAGTGAAAGACCACTGTACTTTGTACTGATAGGCGGAGGGGAATTGCCATGAAAGAACATCACCAGGCGCCATTAACCCGACGCTGGACGTGGTCCGGATGGAACCAGGACTGGGGAACAGTCCTCGCCCTCTCTACCTGTGTATATGTACTGGTTTTTTTCCTCTGGCAAGTTCTCGGTTGGGGCGGGCCTGCCTACAGGACCCTGATTGCCGACATGGCCTTCCTGCCCATGAATCCGCTGGCGGCGCTGTTGACGTGGCGGGCCGCCCGGCACCCGGCGACCGCCCCTCCGGCGCGCCGGGCCTGGCAAACGATTGCTCTGGCTTACCTGCTCTGGTGGTTTGGTGACGTTCTCTGGTTTTATCATGAAACGGTACTGCAAGTCTCCCCTTACCCATCGGCAGCAGACATTTTTTATTTGCTGTTCTATCCGGTCATGCTGTGGGGACTGTTGACCTTGCCGACAGTTCAGGCCACACAAATGGAAAAGGTCAAGTTCTGGCTGGATAGCGGCACCGTGTGCCTGGCTGCCTGGATGGTGATGTGGTATTTCATTATTGGACCCACCAGCCAGTTCGGGGATGTGGACCTGCTGGCCACCGCCCTGGCTGTGGCCTACCCGGTGGGAGATCTGATCCTGGTCCAGGGGGTGGCAACCCTTCTGCTGCGCAAGTGGGCCACCATGGGCAGCCGGGCACTGTCCATCCTGGCCGCCGGGCTGCTTGTGACTGTCGTGGGGGACTTTTCTTACGGCTATCTCGTGCTTCGGAATTCATACGAAGGTGGAAGCTGGACGGACTCCCTGTGGATGGCCGCGCAACTCTTGATGGTGGTAAGCGGCCAGGTTCAGTACTGGCAGACCAGCCGCGGCGTGCCGGACAGCGAGGGAAAAACCCGGCGCGCCCGTGGTTTCTTCAGCCTGCTCCCCTACGCCGGTGTGGTACTGGGTGGCGGCGTGCTCCTGGCAGTGGTCCGTTACGAAACGGTTTATCCCATGCAGGGCCTGGTCTGGGGAGCCGTTGGCGTGATGGTTCTGGCCGTGGTCCGCCAGGTTGTCGTTCTGCGCGACAACCAACGGCTGCTGGCCATCAGCGCCGCGCTCGGCGAGGAACTGCGCCGGAACGAAGCGCGTTTCCGTGCGCTGGTGCAGAATTCCTCCGATGTGGTCATGGTGGTGGGGGCCGACTCCAGCATTCACTACCAGAGTCGACCCGGGGAACAGGTTTTCGGCCATGTTGTGGGTAGTATGGTCGGCACCAGGCTCCTGGATCTGGTACACCCGGACGACACTCCAGGAGCCTTGGCCTTGCTGGCAGAGGTGACCGCCTCTCCCGGGACGAAGCGAGTGGGGGAATGGCGTCTGCGCCATGGCGACGGCCTATGGCGCAATGTGGAAGCCACCGTTGATAATCTGCTGGACAATCCGGACGTGGGCGGACTGGTCCTGAACCTGCGCGACGTCAGTGAGCGCAAGGAATTGGAGGCTCGCCTGCGCCACCTGGCCTTCCACGATTCCCTGACCAATCTGGCCAACCGCGCCCAGTTCAACCAGCGGGTGGGTCAGATTCTCCCCGGCCCGGACCGTCCCGACAACGGCCTGGCGGTGCTGTTCCTTGATCTGGACGAGTTCAAGCCGATCAATGATCAGTTTGGCCATAGCGTCGGCGACGCACTGCTGGTAGTGGTGGCCGAACGGTTGCGGTCCTGCGTCCGGCCAATGGACGTGGTCGCCCGGTTCGGTGGCGACGAATTTGCCGTCCTGCTGCCAGATACCGATGCAGCCGGTGCCACGCTGGTGGCCCAGCGGATCTCGGACGCGCTGCAGGTGCCCATGGTCATCCAGGGCCGGGAACTCTCGGTTCACGTGAGCATTGGGATTGCCGTGAGCAGCGGCGGAAACGAAACGGCCGAGGATCTGCTCCGAAATGCCGATATCGCCATGTATGCCGCCAAGGGGCGCATCAAGGGGGGCCATGCAGACTTTCGGCCGAGCACGCGTGCCCTGGCGGGGGAAGGTTCGTAGTAGGCCAATCAGGCGCCCCCTTGCCGGTGGGGGGCGCCTGATGGATGGCCGGCAGGCGGTATCAGCGTGTCCCGCCGGTCTGCATGGCTTCCTTGAGCAACTGCCGGCTGATCACCATGCGCTGGATCTCCGAAGTCCCTTCGTACAACTGGGTGATCTTGGCCTCACGCATCAGGCGCTCTACCCGATACTCCTGCATATAGCCGTAACCGCCGAAGATCTGCACCGCCTCCACCGTCTGGCGCATCGCCATTTCCGAGGCAAACAGCTTGGCCATGGAGATCTCCTTGCTGGCCGGCTGGCCTATAGCCATCAGGTAGGCGGCGCGGTAGAGCAGGAGCCGGGCGGCATCCAACTCTGTGGCCATGTCCGACAGCTTGAAGGCAATGGCCTGGTGTTCACCAATGGGCTTGCCAAACGTCTGCCGCTCACGGGCGTAGGCCAGGCAGTCTTCCAGCGCCGCCTGGGTAATCCCCACCGCCTGGGCGGCAATGCCAATGCGACCGCGGTCCAGGATCGCCATGGCGATGCGGAACCCCTCCCCCTCCTGGCCGAGCAGGGCGTCGACGGGCACCCGGACCTGGTCCATGTAGACAGAAACGGTGTGAGAGGCGTGCAGGCCCATCTTTTCCATGGGCTGGCTGAAACTCAGCCCCGGCGTGCCCTTTTCGACAATGAAGGCAGAAATGCCCCTGTGCCCCAGGCTGGGGTCCGGGTTGGTGCGGGCAAACACCACGTAACTGTCGCCCACACCGCCGTTGGTAATGAAAATCTTCTCACCGGTGACTACGTAAGCGTCACTGTCGCGCACCGCCCGGGTGGTCAGGGCGGCGGCGTCGGAGCCGGCTCCCGGTTCGGTGAGGGCGTAGGCGCCCAGAATCTCGCCCCTGGACAGTCGGGGCAGGTACTTCTGGCGCTGCGCCTCGGTGCCGAAGTGGTAGATGGCTTCTGAATGCAGAGAGCTATGCACCTCATAGATCACCGAGGTCACGGCACACGCCCGGGCCAGCTCTTCAATGACCATGGCGTAGGTGAGAAAGTCCATCCCCTGCCCACCGTACTGCTCGGGCAGGTGCATATTCAGGTAGCCCAGTTCGCCCAACCGGCGAAAGTTGTCCCATGGGAATTCATGTTTACGGTTGTACTCGGCACTCCGGGGGGCAATTTCCTGGTCACAGAACTCCCGGACCGCCTGTCGGATCAGTTTCTGTTCTTCACTCAGGGAAAAATTCATTCACAGCAACCTCCCGCCTACCAACCGTTTGTTAGACCAGAAAATCAGAGAGAACCGTGTTCTCTCTGATCCACTTATACAGGGTCCCCGGCACTAGCTACCAAAGTATTTCCGCAGGATCGTTTCTGCCGCCGTGTACGGGTCCACGCTGCGCCCGGCCACCTCACCGGACAGGGTGTCCAGGTCGCCGCCGGCGGTGGCCCGGTCCAGCACCATCCTTGCCGTCCGCAGGGAAACCAGTTCGCGCAGCTTTGCCTCGGCGTCCAGACGCTTGCGTGCCTCCCAGCGCCCGGTATCCTGCAGGAACTGCAGGTGCTGCTGCAGGGACTCACCCAGGGCCGCCACACCGTTGTCGTCCTTGGCCACCGTTTTGAGCACCGGCGGCCGCCAGGACATGTCACCGGGGTTGGCGGTGCCGTGACGGGCCACCGCTGCCTGCATGGCCTGACTCAGCCAACCGCCGGCGCTGGTGGTGACCGCCTGCTGCACGCCGGCGGGAAGGGCATACGGGTCCGCATGGTGCCCGGTGGGGTCGGCGGTCTGGATCAGCCGCCGGTAGCCCTCGCTATGCGGGCCGGCTGCCGCGCCGCCCCCAGCCGGCCAGTGGTTGATGCCCGGCTGACCCATGTGGCCGAGGTCGAGCATCATCTCGATTTCGGTCGCCGTCTTGTCGGCACCGTCCCGGTCGGCCTTGTTGATAGCAAAGACATCGCCGATTTCAAGGATCCCGGCCTTGATGGCCTGGATATCGTCGCCCAGGCCGGGCACCATCACCACCACGGTGGTGTGGGCCAGGCCCATGATCTCGACTTCGGACTGGCCGGCCCCGACAGTTTCGACCAGAATTACCTCGAAACCGAACGCGTCCATCAGGGTGACCACGTCGCTGGTGGCCGTGGAGACTCCCCCCAGGTGCCCGCGGCTGGCCAGTGACCGCATGAAAATGCCGGGGTCTGACAGGCTGCGCTGCATGCGGATGCGGTCTCCCAGGATCGCACCGCCGCTGAAGGGGCTCGACGGGTCGACGGCGATGATAGCGACCGATTTGCCCTGGCTGCGGAAGTACCCGGCCAGGCGGTCGACCAGCGTACTCTTACCGGCGCCGGGGGGGCCGGTGATGCCGACGATGTGGGCCTGACCGGTGCGGGGGTACAGGTGGCGGATCAGTTCGTATGCCTCGGCAGCGCCATTTTCCACCCAGGTAATGGCCCGGGCCAGCGCCCGGCGGTCTCCGGCGAGGAAACGGTCCAGTATCTCCACGTGGTGATCTTCCTTTAGTCGGTTGATACCGTTTACTCTTCGACAGGTCCCCCCGGCAATCCCTGGCGGGAACGCGTGCCGACGCTGCTCCGGGTAAAGGCAATGATCTCGTCCAGGTCGGAGCCGGGCCCGAAGACCGCTGCCACTCCGGCCGCCTGCAGGGCGGGAATGTCCTCTTCCGGGATCACCCCGCCGGCCAGTACCACGATGTCGGTGGCACCCTGCCCCCGCAGCAGATCCAGCAGTTCCGGAACCAGTGTCAGGTGCGCCCCGGCCAGTGAGGAAACGGCAACGGCATCCACGTCTTCCTGAATGGCCGCCTCGGCCACCCCCGCCGGTCGCTGGTACAGCCCGGTGTAAATCACCTCAAAGCCGGCATCCCGGTAGGCCCGGGCCAGCACCTTGGCCCCGCGGTCATGGGCGTCGAGCCCCAGTTTCGCCACCAGAATGCGGATCTTTTGTTCCATTCCGCCCCTTTACCCCCGTTCGCCGTGATCGGTTCAGTACGCGGCTTCCTCGCGCCACTCGCCCCAGATCTCGCGCCAGGCCCCGCAGATCTCACCCTTGGTGCAGTAGGCCCGGACGCATTCGATGATCAGGGGCATCAGGTTGTCCTGGCCCAGGGAAGCCTCCCGCAGGTTGGCCAGGGCCTGTCTGGCCCGCTCCGGGTCCCGCCCGGCCCGCACCGCCTGCAGCCGCTCAATCTGGCGCCGCTGCACCTCGGGATTGACCTTCAGCAGGTTAGTGCGGACTTTTTCATTGGGGTCCACATACTGGTTGACCCCCACCACGTTGTAGTCGCCCATCTTCAGCCGGCGCTGATAGCGGTAGGCCGAGTCGGCGATTTCCATCTGGAAGAACTGCTTTTCGATGGCCCGCACTACCCCGCCCATGGCGGCGATCTTGTCAAAGTAAGCCAGGGCTTCCTGTTCCAACTGGTTGGTCAGATGTTCTACATAATAGGAACCCGCCAGGGGATCCACTACATTGGCGACCCCGGACTCCTCGGCAATGACCTGCTGGGTGCGCAGCGCCAGGCGTACGGCCTCCTCGGTGGGCAGGGCCAGGGCTTCGTCGTAAGAATTGGTATGCAGCGACTGGGTGCCGCCCAGAACGGCCGCCAGGGCCTGCAGCGCAACGCGGACGATGTTGTTTTCCGGCTGCTGCGCCGTGAGTGAAACGCCTGCCGTCTGAGCGTGGGTGCGCAGAAGCCAGGAACGCGGGTCTTTGGCCCCGTACTTCTCCTTCATCGTGCGAGCCCACAGGCGGCGGGCGGCCCTGAACTTGGCGATCTCCTCGAAGAAGTCGTTATGCACATCAAAGAAAAAGCTGAGCCGGGGGGCGAACTGGTCCACATCCAGGCCACGCCTGATCGCCTCTTCCACGTAGCACATGCCGTCGGCCAGGGTGAAGGCCAGTTCCTGGGCGGCCGTGGCACCAGCCTCGCGGATATGGTAACCGGAAATGGAGATGGTGTTCCATTTGGGCACATGCCGGGCGGCAAACTCCATAATATCCACGATCACCCGCAGGCTGGGGCCCGGCGGGTAAATGTACGTTTTCTGGGCGATATAGTCCTTGAGCAGGTCATTCTGGATCGTGCCGGAAACCTGGTCCCACCCTACGCCCTGCTGCTCCGCCAGTACCAGGTACATGGCCAGCATGATGCTGGCGGGCGGATTGATGGTCATGGAGGTGCTGACCTTGTCCAGGGGAATGCCGGCAAACAGGATTTCAAAATCGGCCAGGGAATCAATGGCCACCCCGAGCTTGCCCACCTCGCCGTTGGCGTACGGGTGGTCTGAGTCATACCCCAGCAGGGTCGGCATGTCGAAGGCGGTGCTCAATCCGGTCTGCCCCTGGGACAGCAGATATTTGAACCGGGCATTGGTCTCTTCGGCGCTGCCGAACCCGGCGAACTGGCGCATGGTCCACAGCTTGCCCCGGTACATGGTGGGATGCACGCCCCGGGTAAACGGATATACGCCGGGGTCCCCCAGATCCCGGTCGTATTCCAGACCGCCGGTATCTTCCGGCCGGTAACACCGCTGCACCGGGCGGTCAGACACACCGGCAAAGCGTTGTTTGCGTTCCTGGTCGGCCATAAACCCCCCACTCCTTTCAGCCCCGCAAGCTCTACCTACCGTTTGGTTGATTTCAGGGCCAATCGAGGGCCGCAATGCACGACTAACCTTACATTGATTCGCTATACGTCGGGATTTTCCTCTTACCCGGCGTAACGGCGGCTGAAGTTGTGCCAATCTTGGGGCCACCCCGCCATTCGCAGTGGCCGGGCAAGATATGTAGCGCCGGCCCGATGCATGACAGCCACTCGGCCACCAGCCGCGGCCAGGCGGGCGTGGGGGCGGGCGAAGGTTGGGCAGGCGGCGGAGCGGGTTGGTATGTCCCGTGATGGGCGACCCCGTGCGCCAGGACCCAGCCAGCCGTGAACAGGTCCAGGGCAGTTGCCGGGTTCAGGGCCGGATTCAGGCTGTCAAACTGCCGACTGAGGGCCACCACCGCGGCTGCCGGGTCCAGGGCGGCCAGGGCGGCCAGGGGACTGATGGCGGCCAGTTGGACGAACGGGCTGTGTTGCACCGCCAGCTCCGGTGGTGAAAGATCCCAGGGATCGGTCACATGGGACATACGGTCACCTCCGGCGCCTGTCGGTCAGTCACCGCCCTACCAGGGCATCCATCCGCTCGCCCACGGCATGGACAGTGTTGCCGGGGTTGACAGCGGAAAGGTGGAGCCGGCCGGCCCGCGCCCCAGTAAGGCCAGCGTCAGGAGCCCGCCCGGGTCGCATCCCCCGCCAATTAGCCCCTGCTGGTGTCGGCAAGCCGCCTCCCACCCCATTTGAAAGGCCATGAGCGCAGCGGCGGGATTTTGGGCCGGGTTGAAAAAGTCCATCAGGTTACTGGCTGCCACCACGGCAGCCGTCGGGTGCACGGCTGCCAGGGCCAGCAGCGGATGGATGGCGGCCAGCATGTGGATTGGGTCCTGAAATGTCAGCATCGGCGGACTTTCCCGGGCACATTTTGACGCAGGCACACAGACTACCCCCTCTTCCTTGTTACCAGGTCCGCCGGTACACGGCGGCACCGGCCCCCGTGGCCACGGGTGGCCGGTGCCGCCACTACCTGATCTAGATCACACCGAAGCCAGGCTGGCCCGTAACGATTACCGGGGGGAAGCCGCCGACGGCGATTCCCGGGACGCCAAAGCCGACAGGCGGGACACCAAGGCCTACGCCCGGGAAACCGAGGCCAGCGCCCGGGAAACCGAAGCCAGCGCCCGGGAAACCGAAGCCAGCGCCCGGGAAACCGAAGCCAGCGCCCGGGAAACCGAAGCCAGCGCCCGGGAAACCGAAGCCAGCGCCCGGGAAACCCGCGGCACCCAGGCCGGTCCGCCCCAGGGCGGTGGGGGCCAGGGCGGATGCCGCCGCAAGCGGATTGGTGATGGCCAGGGTTGGCGCGGCGCCCGGGTTAAAGGCCAGCAGGGTCGCTGCCGGGTTGATGGCCGGGTTCACCACGTTAAGTGCCGGGCTGAGGGCGGTCAGGGCGGCAATGGGATTGACAGCGGCAAGGGCGGCGAAGGGGTTGAGGGCGCCCAACTGGGCAATGGGGTTGGTAAATGCCTGTAAAGCCGGGTTTGTCGGTGCTGCCGCTGCTGCCGGCGGCAAGCCTGGTACAGCCATGATTCGGTCCCTCCTTGGGGAAACTTAAATGATCCCGACAGGGAAGCCGCCGAATGCGCCGGGGCCGCCCAGTCCGCCGAAGCCAAGGCCGCCAAGGCCGCCAAGGCCGCCAAGGCCGCCAAAGCCGCCAAGGCCGCCAAGGCCGCCAAAGCCGCCAAGGCCGCCAAGGCCGCCAAAGCCGCCAAGGCCGCCAAGGCCGCCAAGGCCGCCGAAGGCCAGGGGAGCGAACGCCGCACCGGCCAGAGCCGGGTTGGTGATGGCCAGCGTGGGCGCCGCCGCAGGGTTAAAAGCCAGCAGGGTCGCGGCAGGGTTCAGGGCCGGATTGACCACGTTGAGTGCCGGGCTCAAAGCCGTGAGGGCAGCGATGGGGTTACTCGCAGCCAAAGCGGCAAACGGGTTTACGGCACCGAGCTGGGCCAGGGGATTGGTAAAGGCCTGCAGGGCCGGATTGATCTGAGCGCCAGCGGCCGCAGCCTGAGGCAGAGGGAAAGCCATGTGTGACATCCTCCTTCACGTTTCTCCTACCAGACAAACGGCAGACCCAGGCCGGCTTGAAAAGCCGTGGGACCCCCGGCCGCCAGCCCCGGACTGGTGACTGCCAGGGCAGGGGCTGCCGCCGGGTTAAAGGCCAGCAAAGTCGCAGCCGGATTGATGGCCGGGTTAACAGTAGCAAGGGCCGGGCTCAGGGCCGCCAGAGCGGCCACCGGGTTCTCGGCTGCCAGAGCGGCCAGCGGGCTGAAGGCACTCAACTGGGCGATGGGATCGGTAAACACCTGCAGTGGCGTGCTGGACATGCTCCCTGCGGCGGCCGCCCCCGGGGTTGAATCGGCCGGCGCCGCCGGCAACAGAGCAGGTGCGGGAACCAGCTCTGTCATGCGGGCTGGATGGGCAGCCGATGGGGTACCCGGAGGTGTTGGCGACGGCGGTGAACTGAGCACGAGTTGGGCCAGCATCGGGTTCAATACCGCGAACTGGGCGGCCATGGCAGCGGTAGGGGAAGCAGCCGCTTCAGCGGAAATGACGGTAACCGGGGCAGCCGCAGAGGTTCTGGCGGACCATGCCGCCGCCGTCATCGTTCCGGGAAGTACGGCCCCGGAGGTGTCCGATTTCCGGGGTGGACCATTTGTGCCCCCGGGGCCTGCGCCCGCCGGCACCGCGCCGGACCGGACAGCGATGACCACCGCACCGCGGGGCCTACAGGACGGAATGGCCGTCTCAGTCTTGACAGCCAAGGTCCGCAACCCCCTTTTGAATCTCCGGGTCGTGTCGGAGGTGCGAGACATCGCCACTCCAGACTATGTAAAGGACACCGGCGGGTGAGAATGCGGTGGGCTGGAAACCCTTGTAGTGTAAGCCGACATTCCGGGGGTGGATGTATGTTTAACACCTTGCACATTCGTCTGCTGCTGGCCGGCGCCTGGATCGTAGCCCTGGTCGGACTGTGGTGGGGCTATGGCACACTGACTGGCCGCTATGACCTGGAACCGGATCTGGCCCGGGTGGATCAGGCGGTGGCAGCCGGCAACTGGGCCGAGGCCGAGCAGGCCGTGGACCGGCTGTTGAACCGGTGGGAGGCAGCGCGTCCCATTGTTGAACTGAATCACGGCGGTATGCTGCTTGAGGACTTCGACCTGGCCATGGGGCGGTTGGAAGGCGGAATGGCCGCCCAGGATTCCGGGCCGGTTCGAATGGAACTGGCCGGTCTGCGCGTTCACTGGCGTGGCCTGGAAGCCGCCTATCCCGACGGCAAGTGAGCGAGGTGTCCGGATGAACGAGATCTTGGCGTACGCACTGCGGATTGGTCTGCTGTTTACGCTGATTTATTGGGTGTTGCGGATCAGCGGTAAGAAGACTATCTCCGTGATGACCGCCGTGGACCTGATGGGCGTGGTGATCATCGCCGCTATGGCCGCCGAACCCCTGGTCAGTTCCTCGGCGATCAAGACCGTCTTCGGGATCGGCACGGTGGTGGCGCTGCAGCTCGCCTTCAGCTTCTTGGGCCTGGAAAACCGGCTGGGGCCGATCCTGCAGCAGCAGCCAACCCTGCTGATCCGCCAGGGCCAGATCGACCGCGCTGCCCTGCGCCAGTCGCAGATCAGCCTGGAACAACTGCTGTCCGAACTGCGGCTGAAGGAATGCAACAGTATCGCCGACGTTGAATACGCCTTGCTGGAACCATCGGGCAAAGTCAGTGTGATTCCGACTGCCCAGGCCCGGCCCGTGAAACCGCGGGACCTGCATCTGCCCATGCCGTACGAGGGATTATCGCTGCCGCTGGTGATGGACGGCACCGTAATTCACCCTAACCTGCGGTATGCCGGCGTCAACGAGCGGTGGCTGCAGGACCGGCTGCAGGAGCAGGGGTACCGGGACCCGGCCGGCGTGTTTCTGGCTGAACTGGATGTCCAGGGCGTTCTGACGGTTCAGGCTCAGCCCGGCCGGGGCGGTCCCTTTTTTGGTACAGGCCCGGGCGGAGCATGGCGGCCGCCGGCAGAACTATCGCCGTCCTCACCGACGGCCGTGTCCGAATCCGATCCGGACCGGAGCGCACCGCGCTGAGACAGACGCAGGCCCGGGCACCCCCCGCAAGACTTGCAGGGGGTGCGCCAGTATAACGGCAGGTAGCCACCGCCGGAATCGAGAAAGGGAATACGAAGACTGTAATTGCGGACAGCCCTTGATTTTCTTCCATGGCGTGGCATAGTCTGGTTGGGGTATCACCATCGAAACAAGTGAGGCTAAAAAACATATGCCCACCCGGCCCATCGGTATCTTTGACAGCGGTGAGGGTGGTCTCACGGTCGCTCGGGAGCTGGCGGCGCTTCTGCCCGGTGAGGACCTGCTATACGCCTGCGATACCGCCCATTTCCCCTATGGCCCGCGACCTCTGGAACAGGTGGCCGGGTTTTATGCCCGCTTTATGGATTTTTATACCGCTTCCCGGTGTAAACTGGTTGTGATTGCCTGCAACACGGCAACCGCCGCCACCCTCCTGGCCGAGAACTCACCCGTTGCGCCGCTGCCGGGAATCGGTGTGGTGGAGCCGGGTGCCCGCGCCGCCGCTCTGGCCACCCGTAACGGCCGCATTGCCGTGGCTGCTACCGAGGCCACCGTACGGGCCGGCGTTTACCCGCTGGCCATCCGCCGGGTGGCCCCGGACCTGCAGGTGGAACAAAGAGCCTGCCCCGTGCTCGTGACCATGGCGGAAATGGGTGAGTTGGACAGCCCTGAGGTGCGGGCCGAGGTAGCCGCCTGTGTGGTTCCCCTGCTGGCATCCGGCGCCGACACTCTGGTGTTGGGCTGCACGCACCTGCCACACATGCAGAATATCATCGCCGAGGTGGCCGGTCCCGGCATCCGCCTGGTCGATCCGGCGGTGGCCACGGCGGCCGAGGTGCGCAACTGGCTGGCCGAACGCGGGCTGCTGAACCCCCGGGCCGGCGGCGCTGCCTACCGTTTTTTCTGCACCGGCGACCCCGGCCGCTTCACCCGGGTGGCCACGCAACTCTGGCCCACCGTACAGGACGCCCGGCACCTCCCGTTGTGGCAAACGTCCCCGGCCGGGGACTGACTGGCGGTCGGGGCGCGCAGGGAGCCGTGGCCCGGTCCGAACATCGGCGCGCCCACCGAGGACGGGGCAGACCGTCCGGACCGGTCTGTTCCTGTCGCCACCCCCCACCCTTCTTGCTTACATCCCCGCCGCAAGCCGCCTGGCTTGCGGTTTTTTCGTTCCCAGGCACGGAAATTTCTTTTTTCTGCACCATATGGAAGGTGCTTCAAATCGGAAATAAGAATTTACCAGAGGTGAGACAGGGGGGACAGACCGGTGGATCTCGCGGAACTCCGCAGCCTGGTGCAGCGCGGACTCCTGCTCCGGGCCATGGAGGGCGCCCGGCTGCTGGCCGCTGATTTGGACCAGCCGACAGCAGACCGAATGGATGCGTTGCTGCTCGCCTGCCGCTGTGCCGCGTGGCGGGAACTTCACGCCAATGCCCATGGCTTTGCGGTGCAGGCAATGGAACTGGCCGAAAAAATGGGGGATGCCGAACGAGTTGCTCTGGCCCGTATGTATACCGGTTGCGCCCTGTTGCGGGCAGGCGCACCGGGAGATGCCGAAGAACACCTGCTGGCTTTTCTGGAAGCGGTGGAACAGAAGCAGTTCTGGCCGCAGCACCGGGCCGCTGCACTGTATAACCTGGCCCTCGCTTACGAACGTCAGCGCCGCCAGGAGGCTGCCGCTGCGCTGTACAGCCAGAGTGCGGTGCTGCATGAGTCGGCCGGCCATGTGCCAGACGCCCTGAATGCCCGCCACAACGCAGCCTGGCTGCTCCTGCGTCTGGACCAGACCGAGCAGGCCGCCACACACCTCGACCATGCCGCCGCCTTGCTCTCTGCTGCCCAGCCCCACCAGCGCGCCGATCACCTGGCCCTGCAGGCTGTGCGCCTGCACCAGATTGGCCGCAGCAGTGACGCCATGGACCTGGTGGAAGAAGTCCTCACCCCGCCGGGCACCCCCGGCGCCAATGCCTGGACCCGCACGTGTGCCGCCTGGCTGTCGGCAACCATTGCCGCCAGGGAGGTACGGCCTGACCTGGCCCGAGCCATGCTTGGCCTGGCCTTGCAGTATGCCCCCGAATGTCAGGACCCGGCACTCATGAACCTGGTCACCACCCTCCGCAGCAGCATTGGTGTTGAGGGATAGGGTGCAGCGGCGCCCGCGCGGGCGCCCTTTGCTGCCAGCTAATTTCGCTGGCAGAGAATTCTCAAGGAGGTATCCCTGCGTGAAAAAGACCCTGGCTGCCCTCTTACTGGTCCTGACCATGGCCGCGATCGGTACCGCCGCTTCCGCCGGTCCCGGCTATGAACCAATTTGGCCGACCTCCCGCACCGGCGCCCACTGGTAAAGTAGCACCGCCGCCGCCCCGGACGCCGGGGCGGCGGCATTTTTCCGGACCCGTGCACTCCTGTATTGCATACACTGCTCGGGACCAACCAGGCGAAGGGGGAACCAACGGTTGTACGAGCAGGGTAACTGGCAGCCGTGGCCGGAGCAGCGCACGTGGGCGGGCTCCTTGACACTGCCCCTGATCGGTGGTGCGCAAGAGGCCCCGCCGCCGGCCTATCAGCCACACAAGGCCAGGGAGTTCACCGCCCAGGACTTGCAGGGGATTTCCCGGGCCACCCAGGAGCAGCATTTTGCCCTGTACCGCGGCTACGTTCAGAATACTAACGAAGCCCGCAACGACCTGTGGCGCCAGCCAGCCTATGATCAGGCCGACTCGAACTATTCCCCGCCCCGAGACCAGCGCATCGGTGAGATCTGGAACTGGAATGGTGTGAAGAACCATGAGATGTTTTTTCAAATTGTTTCTGCCCAGCCGCAGCCGCTCTCCGGGCCGCTGCGGGATCTGATCGTCCGGGATTTCGGCTCGGTGGAGCGGTTCCTGGCCGACTTGAAGGCCGCCGCCAAGTCGGTGCGCGGCTGGGTGATGCTGGTGTGCGACCTGGACGACGGGCGCCTGCACCTGTTCGGCGGCGACCGCCATGACCACGCCGTGTGGAATACCGTGTTACTCATGGGCATTGATGTGTTTGAGCATGCCTACTTCCTGGACCACGGTCGGGACCGTGGCGCGTACATTGATGCCTTCCTGGCCAACCTGGACTGGGGTGCCGTGGCGGAACGGGCCAGGCGGTATGGGGTGATCCGGTGATGGCGGGATCGTATAGGTTGAATAAATGAACAAGAACCCAGAGCCTGAGACTGTCAGGTTCTGGGTTCTTTCGTTGCCAGCCGGTCCGGGCGGGCCTTCTGGCTCAGCTTTCTACGCAGTCTGGTGGCCAGAGGGCTCAAGGGCGTCCAATTGGTCATCAGTGATGCACATGAGGGGCTCAAAGGCGCCCTGAGTGCCGTACTTGGCCAGGCAACCAGGCAGCGGTGCCGTGTCCATTTCATGCGCAACGTCCTCGCCAAGGTGCCCAAGGGCTCGCAAGATGTTGTCGCCGCCGCTGTCCGCACCATCTTCGCACAACCGGACCAGGAGGCCGCCCGGGACCAGTTGCGGCGGGTGGCAGACGGCCTGCAGCCACGGTTTTCAAAGGTTGCTGACTTACTGAACGAAGCCACTGACGATGTATTGGCCTACATGGGCTTTCCGGCCGAACATCGCCGGCAACTGCACTCCACCAACACCCCGGAACGGCTCAACAGGGAAATCAAGCGCCGCACTGACGTTGTCGGCGTCTTCCTGAATCGGGCCGCTGTCATCCGGCTGGTAGGGGCCATTTTGGCCGAGCAGAGTGATGAGTGGTCCACGGGCCGGCGTTACTTCAGCCAGGAGTCCATGAACAAATTGATATCGCGACAGACAACGGCTAATGAACCTTTGCTCCTGGCGGCAGACTAACGCCTGACCATAACCACTATGGAATCCCCACTTTTACACCACTTCCCGGGACGTGACCCACAACCGTCCCGGCCGCGGGTGCGGGTGGTGTAGAAGCCCACATTCCGCGCCTCTGCGTTCACTACCCTTTGATTTTTTGATCCTCTAAGAAAAGCAGGTCGGGGCATGTCCCACTTGCCCGGGGGCAGGATGACGTGCATGCCAAACACGACCTCGG
>JAKFDK010000130.1:0-15751 GCA_036676195.1 Clostridia bacterium
CAGGCCGCCCGCGGCACCGGCAGCGCCGGCCAGGCCGCCCGGGGCTCCGGCAGCGCCAGCCAGGGCGCCCGCGGCACCGGCAGCACCGGCCAGGCCGCCCGCAGCACCGGCCAGGGCGCCCGGGGCTCCGGTCAGACCGGCCCGGGCTGCGTTCTGGGCGTTCTCCTGAGCACGGTAGGAACGATACTGGGGGTTATCCTCCTGCTCGGCACCGGCCCCCGTGAAGCTCTGGATACCCAGGCTGCCTGCCCCGGTGGCACCCGGGTTGGCATTCTGATTAATCGGGTTCATCGGCGTCGCCACCTCCATTTATCAGCGGAGCAGCGGACGTCATTATTGTTTACTGCCTGCCCCACCGCTACTGCAGAGAAAGTCACCCGTCTCTGGCGGTTGGTTACCACCCAACTGAAACGCCACCGGCACCGGCCATTGCCCAGCGGGTGCCCGCCGGCCCAGCAATACCTCAACCCCGGCCTGCAACATGGCGGGCGAGTCATCATACAAGTCCACGGCTGCGTCTGCCAGACCCTGAAAGTACTCCAGATCCTGGGGCAGGCGCAGACCCAGCATCACCACCGCACACCCGGCCGCCCGCAGCGTCCGCACTGCTTCTATCTGGGCCGGATAGGCCCCGCTGCGCACAGCGCCAAACAGGACCGTGGCACCGGCACCGAGCCGCCCGGCCAGATCAGCGGCAGAAAAGCCCTGTAAATCCGGCGGGCAGGCAATCAACTCCACAGCGCCCAATTCCCGCGCCAGCACCGCCTGGACCGGCTCCAATACCGTCCGGGAGTCTTCCGCCTGGGTCAGGCGGCCTGAGCGCGGCAGCACCGCCACCACCCGCCGACCCGGCTGCAGGGGCAGGACACCCCGGTCCCACGCCAATGTCACGGCCTGGCGGGCAGCGGTAATCGCCAGCGCCCGGTGTGCGGCAATCCCCGCCAGTTCCGGAGCCAATGCCGGCGCCGGCGCCACCCCCATCTGCCGGTGCTGCTTCATGCGCAGAATCCGGAAGGCACTGGCTGCCACCCGCTCGATACTGATCCGGCCGGTACGAACAGCGTGCAGCAGCGTTTCCAGCATCACCTGCTGAACGTCCGGCGAATGCGACACCAACAGCAGGTCCGCCCCCGCCGCCACCGCCCGCAGGGCCAGTTCATCCGGGGCAAAGCCCCCGGCCACCCCCCGCATTTCCAGGCAATCGGTGCACAGCACCCCATCAAAGCCAAGTTCCTGTCGCAACAACCCCTGCATCACCCGCGGCGACAGGGTCGCCGGTAAGCCGGCTTCCGGTTCAATCTGCGGGAAGAATACATGGGCGGTCATCAGCGCGTCCACCCCTGCCCGCAGTGCCGCCCGGAAGGGCCCCAGCTCCACCGCATCCAGGCGGCGGCGGCTGTGGGGGATCACCGGCAGAGCCAGGTGGCTGTCCACCGTGGTATCGCCATGTCCGGGAAAATGCTTGCCACACGCCGCCACCCCACCCTCCCGGTAACCGGAAATGGCGGCAACCCCCAGTTCCGCCACCAGCATGGGGTCGGCCCCAAAAGACCGTACCCCGATCACCGGATTGTCGGGGTTATGATTCACATCCAGCACCGGGGCCAGGTTAAAATTGATTCCCACCGCCCGCATTTCCCGGGCCATGGCGGCTGCCACCTGTCGAACCAGCGCGGCGGAGCGGGTTGCACCCATGGCCATCTGGCTGGGAAAGTGGGTAAAGCCACCGTCCGCCGGCAGACGCACCACCGTGCCGCCCTCCTGGTCAATCCCAATGGCCAGCGGAATGCCCAGCCGGGTGGCGGCAGCCCCGTGTTGCAGACTGGCACTTAACTCCGCCGTCTGCCGGGGACCGGCGACGTTACGGCTAAAGTAAATCACGCCGCCCAGGTTTCCCTGTGCCACCCGGTCCAGCAGCCAGGCCGGGGCCACGGTTCCGGCAAAGCCAACCATGAACATCTGCCCCACCTGCTCGGCCGGGGTCATCTCCGCCACGAGTTGCCTGGCATCCTGGATCGGGTTGAGCGCCACTGTAAGGCCCCCTTGGCTCCAGCTTTCCCCGGACCAGGAGCTGCCATCAGCCGCAACCGGCGAATGGATGCCACAAACGAAATCTGTACAGACCCTGGGTCTGCCCTTGACAGCAACAGGCTGCTGTGGCATTTTAGAATTAGTCTAAGTTCAGTTCTCATTGAGAATGACTAGTGTGTATTCTCAATGAGAATATTAGCAGGAGGTGAAAGCCGTGGCAGAAGACCGGGAAATCCGCCTGACTCCCCAGCGGGAAGCGGTGCTAACGGTCATCCGCGGGGCCAGGGACCATCCCACGGCGGCTCAGATCTACAACCGGGTCCGGGAGAGCAACCCCGGAATCGCCTATGCTACGGTATATAACGCCCTGGGCTACCTGGTGAAACACGACCTGGTCCGCGAGTTGCGGTTCGGTGATAATGCCAGCCGCTACGACGGCCGGCTGGACCCCCACCTGCATGTCAGTTGTTCTTCCTGCGGGCGGCTGGCCGAAGCCGAAATCACCATGCCCCCTGAAGTCATGCACGAGGCGGAAACCGCCACTGGCTATCACCTCAAGGGGCACGTGCTCCAGCTATTTGGGATTTGCCCGACCTGCCGAAACGGCCGTCACTGACCGTTGCGGCTGTGCAGATCAACCCGGAAGTGCGGCACCTGATAAACACAGTGCTTGCCACCGGTGGGCAGCGTCGCCGAGGCGCCAACGCCCCGGACCGAAAACAAAGTTTCCATCACTCCGCCCACAACCGCCTCACACAGGTGGCATACCTGCCCGGGATGCCGCAGGGCCACTTCCCGGAAGCCACAGTTGCGCAGCACCAGCCTGGCCCCGTCGTCGTCACGCACGGCTTCCACGCCGATTCCGTGCATCGTCAGGGCTTGAGCAGCCAGGTCAACCAGGTCTGCTTCACTGGCCCACAGCGGATTCAGCCCGGATGAACCGGCCGCTTCCGCCGCCAGTTTTTCACCGAAGTTACGCCCGACACTGACCAGCGCCCGGAGCCCTTCCGGACCGACCAGATTCAGTGCTTCAGACATCAGATTGGCCAGCAGTTCATAGTCCCGGTTAGGAACGGTCACACTCACGGCCTGGCCAGTAACCGCATAGGTGTGCACCGGGCGTCCGCCCCGGCCGGATTTTTCCGGTTGAGACACCAGCAGGCCGATCTCCTGCAGCTTGTTCAGGTGGATACGGGCAACATTCGGATGTAGCGAGAACTGTTCCGCCACTTCCTGGGCAGTTACCGCTGTCTTGTTGGAAGCCATGATGGACTGGTAAATGGCATACCGGGTGGGATCACCCAGGACACCGGCTACCTTCAGCGGGTCCTGTTTCACCTGCACCACCGCCTTCAGGCGTAAATAATCTGCATTTCATTATACCTCGATAAAAGGGTCCTGAAAACTAGGTTTTCACTGTTGACACGGTGAAAACCGGGTAAATACAATGGGACATGAAGCACCTCACGATTTTGACTTTCCTGCCTGGTACCTGCCGCCGCACCGACCGACCGGATGAACGGCCCCTGGTGGTGACATAACTATCTGAGACGGTCAACGGAAAGGGGACAGTTTCTGTGGCTGAACAGCCTACCTTAACAATCAATGATTTGCATGTCTCAATCGGAGAGAAGCCCATTCTCAAGGGCCTCACTCTCGAGATCAAGGGCGGGGAAATCCATGCCCTGATGGGACCCAACGGTTCCGGCAAAACTACCCTTTCCAAGGCTCTGATGGGCCATCCGGCCTACACCGTCACCCGGGGTGAGGTACTGCTCAACGGCGTCAACATTCTGGAAATGTCGCCAGACCAGCGGGCCAGGGCTGGACTGTTCCTGTGCTTTCAGTACCCGGTTGAAGTCTCCGGCGTGACCGTCGCCAATTTCCTCCGCACCGCCGTCAGTGCCATCCGGGGCGAAGAGATCAGCGTGTGGGACTTCCAGGAAGAACTACTTGAAAAAATGCAGTTACTCGAAATGAACGAGTCCTTTGCAGCCCGCTATTTAAATGAAGGCTTTTCGGGCGGCGAAAAGAAGCGCAACGAAATGCTCCAGATGAGCCTCCTGCGGCCCCAGTTTGCCATCCTGGACGAGACCGACTCCGGTCTGGACGTCGATGCCCTCAAGGTGGTGGGCAAGGCCGTCAACGCCATGCGCAGTGACACCTTCGGTTCGCTGATCATCACCCACTACAACCGCATTCTCAGCCATATCAAACCGCAGATCGTGCACATCATGGTCAACGGTCGGATCGTATATACCGCCGGCCCTGAACTGGCCACAGAAGTGGAAGAGAAGGGCTACGACTGGATTCGGGAGCAGGTGGTGTAAATGGCGCAGCTTGTGGCGCACCTCAACCGGGAAGCCCTTGGTGTGGCCGGGGAACCGGCCTGGGTCACGGAATTCCGCCGGCAGGCCTGGGACCTGTACACCACCATGGACCTGCCTGCCCGCACCGACGAGGCCTGGCGCCGGACCGACCTGGCCGGCCTGGATCTGGGCGCCCTCACCCCCGACCTGCCCGCCGGCCACGAAAACGCCGTGCCCGCCGCCCTGGCCGGCATGATCGGAGACGGCCACACCCTGGTGCTGCGCAACGGCCAGGTCGTCCACCGGCCCGCCGGTCTGCCCGCCGGTGTGATCGCCACCGACATGGAAACGGCTGTCCGGGAATATGAGACCCTGGTCCGTGAGCATTTCATGACCAGCGCCGTCACACCGGACACGAATATCTTTACCGCCCTGCATGCAGCCCTGTTCCGGGGTGGCGCCTTCGTATATCTACCCCCGGATGCCGCTCTGGAGCAGCCGATCCAGATTGTGCACTGGCTCGACGGCCAGGGCGCCGGCGCCTTCGGCCACACCCTGATCGTGGCCGATCGCAACGCTGCCGGCCATGTGGTGGAATATCTCGCCAGCCCGGACTTTGACGACCCGGTCGTCCATGTGGGCGCAGTCGAAATCTTCACCAAACCGGGCGCCAACCTCAAGTACCATGCCCTGCAGAACTTCGGCGAAGGCGTCTGGACCTTCACCACCCGCCGGGCCATGGTCGGACGCGACAGCAAGGTGCACTGGCTGGCCGGCGACTTCGGCGGTGAACTGGTCCGGTCCGAGCAATACACCGTTCTGCACGAAGACGGCGGCGAGGGTCTGCTGAAGATCGCCTTCTTTGGCACCGGCCGCCAGCATATTGACGTAACGGCCCATGATATCCACGTGGCGGGCGCCCACCACACCGTCGGCGACATCGCCGGGCGGGGTGTGCTGGACGACAAGGCCAGGGGCGTATTCCGGGGGCTGGGGCGGATTCAGCGCAACGCCAGGGGTTGCGAATGCTTTCTGAAGCAGAACACCCTCATGCTCAGCCGGACGGCCCGGGCCGACTCCATCCCGGCCCTGCTGATCGACGACGACGACGTGGCCCGCGGCGGCCATGCCGCCACCACCGGCAAGGTCAACGAGGATGAACTGTTCTACCTGCAGTGCCGCGGCCTGAGCAAGGCCCAGGCCACCAAACTGATCGTGGACGGGTTCTTCCGGCCGCTGTTGCAGGCCGTGGAATTGCCCACCCTGCAGCAGACGCTGCAGAACCTGATTGACAGGAAGTTGAAAGTATGAATATCGAGCGCATCCGCCAGGACTTCCCGATCCTGCACCAGGAAGTCAACGGCCACCCGCTGGTCTATCTCGACAACGCCGCGACGACCCAGAAGCCGCGGCAGGTGATTCAGGCCATCAGCCACTACTACGAGACCATCAACGCCAACGTCCACCGCTCCATCCACCGGCTGGGTGAAGCGGCCACGGCGGCCTACGAGGGGTCCCGGGAGAAGGTGGCCCGCTTCATCGGAGCGGCGGATGCGGCTGAATGCGTCTTTGTCCGCAACGCTTCAGAGGGGTTGAACCTGGTCGCCCACTCCTACGCAATGGAGCGGTTCAAGGCCGGGGACGAGATTGTGCTGTCCCCCATGGAGCACCACTCCAACCTGGTGCCCTGGCAGATGGCCGCCCTGAAGACCGGAGCAAAGATCCGCTTCTTCAAGCTCAACCCCGACGGCACGCTGGACCTGAGCAACCTGGATGAAGTCATCGGCCCCCGGACCAAACTGGTGTCAGTGGTGCATGCCTCGAATACCCTTGGCACCGTCAACCCGGTGGAAACCATCATTCAGGCAGCCCACGCCGCCGGCGCCGTCGTCTGCATAGATGGCTCCCAGTCCGTCCCGCACATGGCTGTAGACGTACAGGCCATGAGCGCCGACTTCCTGGCCTTCTCCGGCCACAAGATGATGGGCCCGATGGGCATCGGTGTGCTCTGGGGCAAGCGGGAACTGCTGGATGCCATGCCGCCGTTCATGGGCGGCGGTGAAATGATCCGCACCGTCAGCTACGAAAAGAGCACCTTCAACGATGTGCCGTACAAGTTTGAAGCCGGCACGCCCAACGTGGAAGGGGCCGTGGGCCTGGCGGCCGCCATCGACTATATCAACGATGTGATCGGCGGCGTGGAAAAGATTCACCGGCACGAACAGGAACTGACCGAGTACTGCTTCCAGAAGTTCGCCGAGCTGGGCGACCTGCGCACCTACGGCCCCCGGCAGCCCCGGGCCGGCCTGATCGCCTTCAACTTGGGCGACATCCACCCCCACGACGTCGCCACCATTCTGGACAGCGAAGGGGTGGCGGTGCGGGCCGGGCACCACTGCACCATGCCCCTGCACCGTGAGGTTCTGGACGAGGCGGCAACCAACCGGGCTTCCTTCTATGTGTATAACACCAAAGAAGAGATCGACCGGCTGGTGGCGGCCCTGGCCAAGGTAAAGGAGTTCTTCAGCCATGTCGCTTGAGGAGCAACACAAGGTCGACCTGAGTGAGATCTACAAGCAGGTGATCATGTCCCACTTTGCCAAGCCCCGTAACAAGGGCCTGGTGAACGATCCGGACATGATGGTCCACCTGGACAATCCCACGTGCGGCGACACCATCGACGTCCAACTCAAGATCAAGGACGGGCACGTGGAGTCGGTCCACTGGGCGGGCCGGGGTTGCTCCATCAGCATGGCCAGTGCCTCCATGATGTCAGAAGCCGTCAAGGGCAAGCCGGTGGAAGAGGCCAAGGCAATTCTTACCCGCTTCAAAGCCATGATGCGCGGCGAACCGGGGCCCTTCAAAGACCTGGGTGAATTGCAGAGCCTGTCCGGCGTTGCGAAACTCCCAGTCCGCATCAAGTGCGCTACCCTGGCCTGGAACGCAGCCGAGATGGGACTCGACCAGCAGTCTGACGGAGGGAGGCCATCGCCATGACAACCAAGGAAGCCCTTGAGATCGTATCGGATTATAAGTATGGGTTCCACGACCCGGAGAACTACGTTTTCAAGTCCCGCAAGGGGCTGGATCCGGATATTGTCAAGGAAATCTCCTTCATGAAGAAGGAGCCGGCCTGGATGACCGAGTTCAGGCTCAAGTCCCTGGACACCTTCTGGAAGAAGCCCATGCCCACCTGGGGCGCTGAACTCGGTGACATCGACTTCAGCGACATCTACTATTACCTGCGCCCCACCGAAAAGGCCGAGCGTTCCTGGGCAGAGGTCCCGTCGGATATCAAGAACACCTTCGACCGCCTGGGTGTCCCCGAGGCCGAACGGAAGTTCCTGGCCGGCGTCTCGGCCCAGTATGAATCCGAAGTAGTCTACCATAACATTAACAAGGACCTGGAAGAAAAGGGCATCATCTTCACGGATATGGACTCGGCTCTGCGGGAGCATCCCGAACTGGTCAGGCAGTATTTCGGCACCGTCATCCCCCCGGAAGACAACAAGTTTTCCGCCCTGAACAGTGCCGTCTGGTCCGGCGGTTCCTTTATTTACGTCCCGCCGGGCGTGCACGTGGAGATCCCCCTGCAGGCTTATTTCCGCATTAACGCCCAGAACATGGGCCAGTTCGAACGGACCCTGATCATTGTCGATGAGGGCTCCTTTGTGCACTACGTGGAAGGCTGCACCGCCCCCACCTACTCCTCGAACTCTCTGCACAGCGCGGTGGTGGAGATTATCGTGAAGAAGGGCGGCCGTTGCCGCTACACCACCATCCAGAACTGGTCCAACAACGTTTATAACCTGGTGACCAAGCGGGCAATGGCCTACCAGGACGCCACCATGGAGTGGATCGACGGCAACATCGGCTCCAAGGTGACCATGAAGTACCCGGCGGTCTATCTGATGGAGCCCGGCGCCAGGGCCGAGGTGATCTCCATCGCCTTCGCCGGCAAGGGCCAGCACCAGGACGCCGGTTCCAAGGTGCTGCACTTCGCCCCCAACACCACCAGCCGGATCACCTCGAAGTCGATCTGCAAGGACGGCGGCAAGGCCTCGTACCGTGGCCTGGTCCACGTCGCCCGGGGTGCCACCGACTGCAAGGTCAAGGTGGAATGCGACGCACTGATCTTCGACAACCGCTCCTCGACCGATACGGTCCCCTATATGGAGATCATGGAACAGGACACCACCATGGAGCACGAGGCCACCGTCTCCAAGGTGTCGGAGGAACAGCTCTTCTACCTGCGCAGCCGTGGTCTGTCGCAGGAGCAGGCGACGCAGATGATCGTCCAGGGCTTTGTTGAGCCCTTCACCAAGGAACTGCCCATGGAGTATGCGGTGGAACTGAACCGGCTGATCGAGCTGGAGATGGAAGGCTCTGTCGGATAATTTTCTGGCCGGTGCCACCCATTGGTGCCGGCCGCTCCCGTTGCGGCGGCAGCAAGCAGGAAGGGGACATGGCGGTGGCAGGTTTTGTGCGGGTGGCAGCCCTGGCCGAAGTGCCCGAGGGCAGCGCCACGTGCGTGCTGGTCAAGCGCAGGAAGATTGCCCTGTTCCATGTGGATGGCAAGATTTTCGCCACTGATGATACCTGCACCCACGCCGATGCCTCGCTGACCGAGGGCTGTGTGGAAGGACAGCAGGTGATCTGCCCCCTGCACGGCGCCCGCTTTGACGTGACCACCGGCGCCGCCCTGACCCGCCCGGCTGTCACCCCGGTGGACACCTACCCGGTGAAGGTGGAAAACGGCGAGATTTTTGTGGAACTGTAGATCGCCGGGCTGTTACTGGCCCGGCGGCACGGGTATAAATGGAGGTAGCCCGCATGGCAACCAAAGAAGAAGTGCTCAAGGCCCTGGAAGTGGTCAAGGATCCGGAACTGCGGATCAATGTGGTCGACCTCGGCCTGGTCTATGATGTGACGGTTGAGGATGACAAGTGCCATGTGCTCATGACCCTGACCACCCCCGCCTGCCCCGTCGGCCCCATGATCACCGGCCAGGCCGAGTCGGTGCTGAAGAACCTGCCGGGCATCACGGAGGTAAAGGTGGATATCACCTTCGACCCCCCGTGGACGCCGGACAAGATGAGCGAGCGCATGAAGAAGGCCCGGGCCATGGGCCTGATGCCATAGCAACAGTACCCCCTTCCCGTTGTCGGGAAGGGGGTTTTGGTTTGGGTAGCGGCTCTGCCCCCACCCGGAGGTGGCACAAATCATGACTTTCTCGGTGCAACTGACCGTAGAAAAATTGCTGATGGTTTTGTGGATCGTTGCCTCAGTGCTCCGTCCACACCGAACCTGGCAACCTTGCGATCGTCACAGCCCTGATCTAGCACCACACATACGGGGGCGGCTGCCACTGCTTATTAGCCTGTCCTTCGTGTTCTTGTTTGATGCTGGCTCGCACGATCGTATCCCAGGAAGTGGTGGCAATCGACCCGGTCTTTCGGACCGCAGGATTTTAAGTCCCGTGCGTTTGCGCTTCCGTCACTCTGGCACCCATCAGACCGGTATATTCGTAGCCATAGGTATCACAATGCTACCATCCCTCAGATTCCCTCATGCAGCTTAGAGATGGTCCACCGCCACCGGCCCAAGAGCCCGCCCCGGACGACCGCCCCCACCCTCACTCCTGGCTCAGCCGCATAATCCGCACCGTCATGGCCTCCGCATCAAAGCTCACCTGCGCGCCCAGGGCCTCGCTGATCACGCGCAGGGGCACCAGGGTCCGGCCGTCCTCCACAAACGGGGCGACATCCGGATACAGCAGGCGCCCGCCCAGGCGAATGCGAATGTCCCCCGCCGGTTGCTGCGGGCCGTACAGCTCCGTGCGCCCGTCCGCCAGAGTCACCGCCAGCGCATCCCCCCGGCGGGCCAGAGCCGCCACCGGCTGCGCAAACTCCCCCGCATCCGACGCCCACGCCACCGGCGTGCCCAGCGCCCCAGCAAAGGCGTGCACCTGCCGCCCAGCCGCCACCAGGGTGACCTCGCCCCAGGGCAGCAGGGCAGTAGCCGGCGCCGCGAAGTCCCGGCGCCAGAGCGCATCACCGGTAAACAGGTCCACCGCGCGCACACGGGCACCCTGGCGATCCTGGTAGGCCAGGTACACGGCATCCTCGGCCACCGTCAGCACATCCGCCGCCACGATCCGCAGCGGCAGACGCCAGATCGCCATGGTCCCCCGGTAGGCCGTCAGCCCCGTCCCGTCCGCCGCCAGGGCCACCCGCACCCCAGCCACCATGGCCGAAACCGCCGGAGCCGGCCCGCCGTGCACCTGCACAGTACCCGCCTCCCGCCCCAGGGGCACCAGGGGCAGATCGGGGCCGCTGTGGTGGCCGGGAGCCCGCGGGTCCACCAGCAGCACCGTGCGGGCAGCATCGTCCCAGCCCACCTCCAGCCCCAGCGCCTCCGCCACCCCCCGCAAGGGCAGGAAGGTGCGGCCGCTGACAATGCGGGCCGGCACCTCGGAAACAACCGGAACGGCATCCACATACACCTGAACCGTGTCCGCCGGGGCCGGCCCCCAGCCAGCCAGAACCAGCACCGCCGCCACCGCCAGGCAGGCCCTGCGCAAGAAGACCACCTCCAACTGGTATGGTACCAGATGGCGGTGGTCTCCTTATGGTATCACCAGGGTATAACCTCTCAGGGCAGCCTACCGCCGGTAGGCCGGCCGGGTCGCCTCATAGGCGGCGATGGCATTGGCATTCTGCAAGGTCAGACCGATATCGTCCAGCCCATTCAGCAGGCAGTGCCGGCGGAAGGGGTCCAGATCAAAACTGGCACTGAAGCCAGACTCGTCGGACACCGTCTGGTTCTCCAGGTCCACCGTCAGCTTATAGCCGGGGGTAGCGGCCGCCTTGGCCAGCAGCGCCGCCACCAGCTCTTCCGGCAACACCACCGGCAGCATAAAATTCTTGAAGCAGTTGCTATAGAAAATATCCGCAAACGATGGCGCAATGATCGCCCGGAAGCCGTAGTCGGCCAGGCCCCAGGGGGCATGTTCACGGCTGGAGCCGCAGCCGAAATTCTTCCCCGCCACCAGAACAGTGGCGCCCTGATACCGGGGCTGGTTCAGCTCAAAGTCCGGGTTCGGGCTGCCATCGGCCAGGTAGCGCCAGTCAAAAAAGGCAAACTCGCCGAAGCCGGTCCGCTCAATGCGCTTCAGGAACTGCTTGGGCATGATCTGGTCGGTGTCCACGTTGACCCGGTCCATCGGGACGACCAGGCCGGTATGCTTCACAAAACCCTGCATGGTTCTATTCCCCCCGGATTTACTTCCAGGACCGGACATCCACAAAATGTCCGGCCACAGCGGCAGCGGCAGCCATGGGCGGGCTCACCAGATGGGTGCGGCTGCCCGCGCCCTGCCGGCCCTCAAAGTTGCGGTTCGAGGTGCTGGCGCAACGCTCACCGGGCTCCAGCACATCCGGGTTCATGGCCAGGCACATGGAACAACCAGCCTCACGCCAGTCAAAGCCAGCTTCCTTAAAGATCTTGTCCAGCCCTTCGGCCTCGGCCTGCAGCTTCACCTGGTAAGAACCAGGCACCACCATGGCGTTCACGGTCGGGGCCACCTGCTTGCCCCTGGCCACCGCCGCAGCAGCCCGCAGGTCCTCAATGCGGCCGTTGGTGCAGGAGCCGATGAACACCCGGTCGATCTTGATCTCCTCAATGGGAGTGCCAGCCTCCAGGCCCATGTACTGCAGGGCCCGTTCCACACCCTTGCGCACCAGGGGGTCGCTGAACTCCTCCGGGCTCGGCACCCGGCTGGTCACCGGCGCCACCATGCCCGGGCTCGTACCCCACGACACATAAGGCACCAGATCGGCCGCCTCAAAGATCTCCAGCCGGTCATAGGTGGCACCGGGATCAGAGGGCAACTGGCGCCAGTCGGCCAGGGCCTGCTCCCAGGCAGCGCCCTTGGGGGCAAACTCCCTGCCCTCCAGGTAGGCAAAGGTCTTCTCGTCCGGCGCCACCATGCCGGCGCGGGCGCCGGCCTCAATGGTCATGTTGCAGACCGTCATCCGGCCTTCCATGCTCAGGGAGCGGATTGCCTCGCCGGTGTATTCCACCACATAACCGGTGGCCCCGTCGGTGCCCAGGCGGCCGATGATCGCCAGCACCAGGTCCTTGGCCGTCACCCCGGGGGTGAGCTGACCGTTCACCCGGATCTCCATCGTCTTGGGCTTCTGCTGCAGCAAGGTCTGGGTGGCCAGCACGTGCTCCACTTCAGAAGTGCCAATGCCAAAGGCCAGGGCCCCGAAAGCGCCGTGGGTGCTGGTATGGGAGTCACCGCACACAATGGTCATGCCCGGCTGGGTGTAGCCCATCTGCGGGCCAATCACATGGACAACGCCCTGGTTCGGGCTGTACAGGTCGTACAGGGTAATCCCGAACTCTTCACAGTTCTTGGTCAGGGTCTCGATCTGCTTCAGCGAGATCTCGTCGGTAATCGGCAGATCTCGGCTCCAGGTCGGCACGTTATGGTCAGCGGTGGCCACCGTCAGATCCCGCCGCCGTACCTTGCGTCCCGTCATGCGCAGGCCGTCAAATGCCTGGGGCGAGGTCACCTCGTGCACCAGTTGCAGGTCAATGTACAGGACCGTGGCCTTCCCCGGCTCCTGGAGCACCACGTGGTTGTTCCAGATCTTCTCGAACATCGTCTGCGGCGCCATGGCATCAGCCTCCACACACAAATCATTCACCTTAAAATTAATGTACCACTGGCATGTTCGAGATGTCAAAGATATACTTACGATGGATGCCATAGGTTCTGCATATAGGAGATTTCGGCTATGGAACTGCATCACCTGCGCTATTTTGTGGCAGTGGCCCGGCACGGCAGCTTTACCCGGGCCGCCCGGCAACACAATGTGGCCCAGCCCTCCCTCAGCCAGCAAATTCGCCGGCTGGAGGAAGAACTGGGCGCGCCGCTCTTCGAACGCACCGGTCCGATCCGGCTGACCGCGGTGGGCGAGGTGCTCCTGCCCCGGGCCGAGCGGATTCTGGCCGAGGTCGAGGCAGCGGTTCAGGAGGTGCGCGAGTCCCTGGGGTTGCGCCGGGGGCGGGTGGTGGTGGGCACCACCCCCATTTCCGGCTCCCACGTGCTGCCACCGGTGGTGGCCGCCTTCCGGCGGCAATACCCCGGGGTCACCGTTATCCTGCGAGAAGAGAACACCGCCACCCTGCTGGACCTGGCCCACCGGGGGGAGACTGACATGAGCCTGGTCACCGCCCCCGTGACGGGTCTCGACTTGGAGGTTCTGCCCCTGATCACCGAGGATCTGTTGCTGGCCGTGCCGCCAGGCCATCGCCTGGCCGGCGCCGGCATAGTTGAACTGGCCGAGGCGGCCGGGGAACCCTTTATTCTCCTGAAGGAGGGGATGGGCTTCCGCGACGTCGTGCTGGCAGCGTGTGCCGCCGCCGGCTTTCTGCCTGATACGGTGTTTGAAAGCAGTCATATGGAAACCGTGCAGTCTCTGGTGGCGGTGGGCATGGGGGTGGCCCTGGTGCCCCGCATGATCCTGATGCGCGACCGCACTCCGGCCCCCGTGTTCCTGGAATTGCCCCCGCCGCGCCCCACCCGCACCCTGTCGCTGGTCTGGCGGCGCGACCGCTACCTGCCGCAGGCTGCGCAGGCCTTTGTTGAAGTCACCCGGCAGATCTGGCACGCCGCGTCCCGCCCCCACGGAGGGGAAGCCGGGCGGTAACGCTATGGTAACGTCCATTTGGATAAGATAAAGTTATTCTGTCGCCAAGGAGACCTCCGGATGTCTGACCGCAGAAGAATTCGTACCACCAACGTTGCCGCCGCTATCACTGTGCTTGGCTTGCTGGGGGCTCTGGCCAGCGGCGAAGCAGATATCCCCGTTCTGCTCCTGATCCTGGTGATGGCCGCTTTTGGCCTGACCACTGCGATTACCGGCGGCTATCTCGCCCTGGCAGCCTGGCTGCCAGGAGTGCTGGGCGGCGTTGTTTTTCTGGGTGCCGGGGTGGCCATTGACGGGGTGTCCGGCCTGTGGTCAGGCCTGGCCCTGGCGGCTGCCCTGGTCTGGACCGGAGCCGGGCTGCAGCCGCTGCTGAGGTCCGGGGCCGGCCAGGTCGCCACGCCGACCGCGGCGGCCGATGCTGTTCAACCGAACACCACCAGCCTGGTGTACAGGCGCTCACTCACCCCCACCTATCGCTGGGTCGTCATTGGCATGGCCATCTGCCTGGTTGCCCTGTTCCTGCCGTGGCGCGCACCCCAGTCCGGCGTGCAGCAGAACTGGGTGCCTAAGGGAACTGTTACCACTTATAAAAACAGCAGCGGCGCGGTGGTAGGACGCCACGATGGTACCTGGCTGTCTCCCGATTTCCAGGTCCAGTACGCCGAAGGCAGCAACGGCTTTGCTGAACAGGGCGGGCTCACCCTGCTGATTGTTGGCTATCTGGTCAGCGGCTTTGTAGGCCTGCGCCTACGGCTGCCGCCCATGGCTGCCAGGGTACTTCCCCTTCTGGGCCTGGCCCTGCTGACCTGGAATGCCTTTGCCAATCTCATTTACCCCGGCGTGAGCGCCGGCACCATGCTCTACCTGGCCGGCACACTTCTGGCTGCCTACGGCGGAGCCCGCACCTCCATGCCCCGGCGGCCCCTCCGCTCTGCCGATTCTGGACGGTAACCGGATGATGCGTGTGTACACCCTGGAGTCACCACTCCAGGGTAAAAACCATTGCGGGCCAGGCCGCGTGCTTAAAACACCACCGGAGCCCTGGTTACCGGCGCGCCGTAGGGCAATACCCCGTAGGGCAGTACTTCATACGGCAGTGCTCCGTACGGCGGTACTCCATACGGCAGAGCTCCGTACGGCGGTACTCCATACGGCAGAGCTCCGTACGGCGGTACTCCATACGGCAGTGCTCCGTACGGCGGTACTCCATACGGCAGTGCTCCGTACGGCGGTACTCCATACGGCAGTGCTTCGAACGGCAGCGCCCGGTATGGTAGCGCCCGGTATGGCAGCGCCCGGTACGGCAGCGCCCGGTATGGCAGTCCTTCGTAGGGCAGGGCTCCGTAGGGTAGGGCTCCGTAGGGCAGGCCACTGGGAGCAGCGGGGAGATAAGCGCCCGGGGGCAGGGCCAGCGGCCGGCCGGCCGGGTAAACGGGCAGCCCGTACGACATGGCGATGAGTCGCCCCTTTCTTCGCCGCCAGTATAGAGGTTCCAGACTTCGCAGATGCCCAGAATACCATATGTGCCGGTCGGCCACTCGGCAACCGGCCCCCGCCAGGGCCGAACAATCGAGTAGGAGGGGGCGGCTAGCCCCCGTCCTCTCACACCACCGGACATGCGGGTCCGCATCCGGCGGTTCGCCAAGATTGACGGAGTGTGTGGTAGCATTCGGTTAGACTCAGGAGTCC